>JBGTBJ010000101.1:0-59946 GCA_041749395.1 Pirellulaceae bacterium | reverse complement strand
TGGATTGGAAAGCCTCGATCGCAACTCCTTAACGCGATCTACCTTACTCAGCTCATGCAAAATCTGCGACTCCGTCAGTGGCCTACGATTCTCCTCGTCCAATAAGCCACCCTTCAGCGAAAGAGAATCCCCTTTAGCAATTCTCTTCTTTCTTCCCGACGTACAAATCATCAACCAGGCAATCACAACTTCACGATCCGACATGGCGGTGACGAGGTCTGGTCGGTTGCGAAGAACTAAATGGTAGTGATTTGAGAGAATGGCGTATGCGAATACGTCGATCGCGAAGTACTTGGCCAAGTGCTTCATTTTTTTAAGCAACCAGCCACGACGATGCGAGTAATCCTTCTGGGAAACAGGATCAAATCCGCACAAAAAACTCCTCCTAACGATCCTATTCCAGCAATGGTACACCCCTACCTCGTCTGCAACATACATTTCCGATCGAAGTGTTCTAGTCATGATTTGCCTCGATGCTAAAAGACTTGAAAGCAACCAGAATAAACACCTATACAAATCAGTCAATGACTAAAAATCCACTAATATACAAATAATTTTAAATCTCGCTGCGCATGAAGTATTCAAAACAAACTCACGCAAGCCGAAAGGGCAATCCCGCTGCCCCGGCCTGTAGCATTCCGAAAAGCACACGCGGTACCATTCCTACATTTCCTCAACTTCAGCCGTTCAGAAGGCGACTTGCCAACTGATCAAACTCATATCGAAAAGCAACTTCAGGACAATGAGTCGGCAATAGCCTGTCGTCTGGAAATTGCTTGCTAAACATGCTTAACTTCCCAAGCGTCTGGCGAATGTCCACAAACGAATGCACGAAGCTTCGGGTAATCGCATGTGGCATCACTTGCTCTCTTATTGCAGACGATGTCCAAGCAGCATCAGCGACCAAGAAATCTCTCGTCAACACAGAGGTTTGCAACAGAGCACCCATTTGACCTGCTGCATGCCCAGGCAACTCAAACAACCTTATGCTTCCATCGCCAAACAGGTCGTGGTTGCCTCCCAACGTTCCACGAGGCGAGTCGGCGAATGACTCAATAAGGTGCAAGCGTTTTTCAAAATCCGCAGGCAACAACTCCGGCAGATACGCATATCGCAACGCCCGCAAACCCTTACGATTGCGAATCGATCTCCATGCGGTCTGCGATGCAATGAAATCCGCCTTGGGAAAATCCTTCAACCCAGCAATGTGGTCTGGATGAAAATGGGAAATCAGCACCCGGGATATGTCTCCAGGTTCTATTCCCAATTCGCGAAGCTGGCTAGAAATCGCTAGTGCGTAGTTCGTTGCCACCGGCAATACACGCCGATAGATTCCACCACTGAAACTAGAAGTCTCCAAAAGCCTCGGAGCATACCCCGTATCGAATAGGGTCAGCCCCATTGTCGGGTGTTCAACAAGGCCAACCAAAGTGTGAAATCTGGTCTGTTTGTTTGCAGAAGTTCGCTCAACAAACCTTCGATTCCCCTCCGCATAGCCCGTCGTAAAGCAACGCAAGCTGACCGTTTTCATCGCGGGTACAATTTCCGATCGACGCATTTCATCAATCGTGCGTTCAATGCCTTCCCTCATAGTCACGATCGGCCGATATGCCAAATCGCGCCTAGCAGCGGTCAAATCGAATACCTGATTTTTCGCGAGCAGTCCAACTGTATATCGAGTTAGCTTTGGCTCGGCCAACATAGGAATCCATTGATGAATCCGTTCGCTAACAGAGACGATCGATTGCAATAAACGATACGAAATTTGCTTGCCTCTGTATCGTATGCCAAGCCTTTCAAAAACTTCCGGCAGTAATTTCCAAAGTAGAACGGGCTCTCCATTTGTAATCGTACAAATGCCACCGGTCCGCCCACGCTCCGCTGCTAACACCAACGCCAACACCAGGTTATCAATATAAGTGAGGTCCACATAGTTATCTCCATTCCCAATCTGCCGCAGTCGACCACTCTTCGCCGCTTCAATTAATCTTGGAAACATCGAACTATCACCTACGCCAAATACCGCTCGAGCTCGGACCGTGAAAGTAAATAGTCCATTCCGGTTTGCTTCGAACACGACACGTTCTGCATCACGCTTGCTCTCGCTGTAAGCACAAGCCTGCGGTGAAGCATAAGGTGCATCATCGGACTGGCTAAGCATATCTTTGAAATCAAAAAAAATCGAAGTCGAGGAGACATGAACGAGACGCTGCACCGCGTGCCTAGTGCACCCCAGCACAATATTCCGCGTTCCTTCAACATTTATCTGCTGAAATAATTTCCGACTCCCCCAGGGCGAAGTAAGTGCAGCCGCATGATAGACAAGCTCTTGCCTTTCACATGCAGAAACGACCGAATCGGTATCTCGTATGTCGCACTGAATAAGCCGAATATTTGGATGGTTAGTACGATGCGTGCGGTACTTGTTTCGCCCCAAGGCAGTTACATCATGTCCAGCCTCTGCCAAGCATCTCGCTAACTGAGAGCCGACAAACCCAGTCCCCCCAGTAATTAGTATCTTACGGGAACGGTCTCCGAGTATTCGATGGGTTTCGTCAAGTAATCTTTGGTCTACCATCGCATGAGCATCACGGCAGCGGATGCACCGGCGGAAGTACCAACAAACATCAAGAGCTTGCCAGGCCCAACCCTTCCGTCTGCCATCGCAGTTGCTAATGCCATCGGCATCGCGGCAGCGACACAATTCCCATAATCGTGGATTATGTTCACTGTCTTTCCAGTAGGAATTCCTAAACGCTCCAGCAATTGAAATCCCGCCTTCGATGTCTGATGTGGAATGATCAAATCAATCTCATCGAGTTCAACATTGGCTTCCCGACAACACTCCAGAATGAGCTCCTTCAAGCGTGGCCTAAACAACTTCATCAGGCCTCGACCATCCATCCAAAACAAGTTTGCTTCTCCCGTCAGCAGTGTGCCATCTAATTTGGATCTTGTACCACCACCTCTAATCTCCGCTAATCCTGCACCCCGTGGCCATGTCTTCATCTTGAATCGTAGAATGCATTGCGATGCTTCCCCCCGCTCCACTACAACCGCTGCCGCACCGTCCCCCAAAAGCGCCGCCGACTCAGGTTCATCCATGTTCCGTGCAAGCGAAGCGAGATCGGCCGCACAAATCAAAATGCGTCTATAACTGCCGTCCGATAACAGTGCATCGGCGGTCTTGAGTGCGACTAAAAAAGATAAACAGCTAGCGCTGACACTGAAAGATGGAATGCCTTCAAAACCCAAGGCAGAGGATACAAAAACCGACGTATCAGGAATCGCCTGCCGCTGAACTCCACAAGCATAAAGTACCAAGTCGGGCGGCGGCCCATCTTTAAGCGCACCTCGTGAGGCCTGCGCGGCTAGCAAATGCGAATCGACTGTCCCATTTCCGATACGTCGATTGGGTACGCCAGCCTTTGACTCAATCCATTCGGCCGTCTTCGATATTAACGGCGCCAATTCAGCAGCTGTCTGTATTCGATCAGGGACGGCTAACGCCGACGAAACGATTCGCAGGCCCATTGAACAACCAGCCCCATTTCAAAATTCACCAATCCAACCGAATTACCAACGTGTTATAACTGCGTCGTTTCAAGCAAGCAATACAGCAGATCCACGATCCTTCATCCACGATGGTTTGCGTCACGACAGCAATTATCCAATGCGATAGAGCCCAAACCATCCTGTTCGATGCACATCCCGCTGTGTCTCACAAAACCTCAATGTAGGCAACTCGAATGATCGATCGTCTGATGTCCACCTTGAATATCGGCATACCCTATCTACTCGCAAAAACAAGAAAATTTCCCTCCCGCGAGTCTCTGGAACGATTCCAAAATGCTCAAATCCAATCCCATCTACGCTATGTTGTTTCGCGTTCCCCCTATTACTGTAACTTGCTCCAAGATACTCCATTGTCAGCTTGGAAATCTCTTCCAATCACTGACAAATACGCCATGATGGCCAACTTCGATCAATACAACACTTTGGGTGTTCGCAGAGAAGAAGCGTTGGCAATAGCAAGAAAAGCAGAACAAACCCGTGATTTTCGTCCAACGCTTCGCGGTGCCACCGTTGGTTTATCGACCGGCACGTCGGGTAGCTACTCACTGTTCCTTTCGTCTAACCGAGAAAATGCGACTTTTATTGGAATTGCCCTAGCAAGGCTGTTGCGTGGCAGGCTCTCGGATCAACATCGCATCGCGTTTTTCCATCGCGCGCACAGTAATCTCTATCAGGGCTTGAATTCAGGTAGGATTCAGCAACGTTTCTTTGATTTAAGCCAAGACATTGAAGCTCAGTTTGACACGTTGCAAAATTTCTCGCCTACTCAAATCATCGCACCACCATTCGTCTTGCGTCTCCTTGGCGAGGCAAGAAGACGACAGAAACTCACCGTAAACCCTAGAGCGATCCTGTCAGTCGCTGAAGTGCTAGAAGATTGCGATCGAATGCATATTGAAGCAGATTTTCAACTGCAGCTTGACCAAGCATATATCGCTACTGAAGGATTCATCGCTGCGACTTGCCAGCATGGTTCATTACATGTCAACGAAGATTGTCTCGTTATGCAACGAGAATGGATCGATATCGAATCGAAACGATTTGTACCCATCATTACTGATTTTCGGCGAAGAGTTCAACCAATCATTCGTTATCGACTTGACGACGTAGTCATTGAATCCAATGCCCCTTGTGCATGCGGCTCGCCATTCACCGTTCTCAAAAAAATTGAAGGTCGACTAGACGATGTCCTATTCGCGACCACTACAAACAACAAACTCAAACGAATTTTTCCAGACTACATCCGTAATGCTATTAGCTTCGCTTCCGATGTCGTTCACGATTACCGAGTGACACAATCGTCAGTCGATCAACTCACGATCCGCATTGACACTGAATCGATACAACACACCGATGCGCAACAAAGCATCCAAAACGCCCTGATTCATCTATTCGCTCGCCTGGAGTGTAGGCCGCCAGTTATTCATTTCGAGCCATGGACAAAAGCGAACACGCGCGAAAAAGTCCGGCGAGTCGTCCGCAACTTCGCTCCCCCAATCATTTAATCTCGCTCAGCTATGCAAACATTCGAAAAGACGACAACATTCTTCCAAAAGGTTAATTATGCGTCGTTTCATGAAGATAGTAATTCCGAGCGACGCGCATTAAAACTGCAGCATCAAGAACGAGTCCTTTGCCTGACGGGAAGTGGCGCACGACCTTTGGACTTACTACTTGATCAACCGGCACAAGTTGTCGCTATCGATTGGAACCCGGCTCAAAGCTATTTGCTCGAACTTAAAGTGGCTGTCATTAGGCATCTCACTTACCAGCAAGGACTAACTTTTCTTGGCTTTCAACCATCTAATCAACGCGAACAAACTTATACGACTCTGCGCAAAGAACTATCAACGGCAGCGCACGAGTATTGGGACCAAAATATCGCATCCATTCGCACGGGAGTTTTCTTTGATGGACGCTGGGAGAAGTTTTTACGCAGGGTATCCTGGCTGGCTCGGCTAACACGACGAAGACGAGTCGCTGAAATTCTAAACGCAAAGGATGTCTCTAGCCAACATCGAATCTGGATCGAAAAATGGGACAACAGACTTTGGCGAACTTTCCTAACAGTCGCGACCAATCGTTTCTTAGTACAACACGTCCTTCGCGAACCGGGGTTGGAATTTATCCCTCAGGACCTCTCCATTTCCCATTATCTAATCAAACAATTTGAACAAGCCAGTTCCAGCTTTCTCTTTCGTGAAAGCCCATGGATTTGGGCATTATTCAAAGGACGAATCGACCAACATGGACCCTTGCCAGAGCATCTCAAACCAGAAAACTATGAACTGCTCCGCTCGCGTCTCCATTCGCTAACCATCGTAACCGATTCACTTTTGGACTATCTCCACGCCAACCAATCACCATTCGACGCGTTTTCCTTATCAGATTTTTCTTCTTATTGCGATCAGTCAACTTACAACAACTTGTGGGAAGCTCTGTTAAACAATTCCACCGAGAAGGCCAGACTGTGCGAACGACGCTTCTTGGTTCGACACGACATCCCAGAATCTATCAAAAGCAACATAATGATCGACGACCTATTAGCGCAAGAACTTGATCATAGTGACCGTTCCGTCGTCTACACATTTCTCATCGCCAACGTCCGCAAGTCAGGTTAGCGAGAATCGGTTCGTCGCTACTTACAACCGGACTATCATTCGCCTACTTCCGGGCTTTGGACTTGGCAAGCTTGGATCCCGGCGACTTGATCGCAGAGCTCGGACTATCGCATCCACGGAGTCCGATTCGAGTGATCTGCGAACCCGCTTTCCTATCAAATCTAGATTCGCGCGCTGTTGTCTAAGTATCTGGTCGTCCTGCGCCAATACTTTGCGAATGAGTAATGGTAAGGCCATCGCAATGAGTGGATTGGCCCAGCCAAATTTGATTCCCAACGTAACCAACACAAGTGTCTTGTTCTCAGCGACCGGCGTCATTCCCAAAAACGCGACAAACGAGGGGACTTCGCTGCCAAACCCGTATTCAACTCGAACGTTTCCGGGCAATAAGAATTCATCACTGTGATGGACTTTCCCTCGAGGCACCACCAGCCCCGAAAGAAAGCCTACCTGTTCATCCACCGGATCGTGTATCGCTTTTACAGATGTCTCATCCGATACGATATTTACTTCACGATCCTGAGCATTTGACATGCCTCGTATTAGTCCCGGGTGAACAACGGGCGTATGAGCAAAGTCCATAAAATTCTCGATCAGATCGTCAAGATCATAGTCAAACATCTGGCTGCTCCGAACATATCGCCATTCCTTTCCGGCAAATTCAAATGGCTCAACCAACGGTGTTGGCTCCCCGGTCCCCAGCCAAACCCAAATCATGCCGCCCGCTTCACTGGTGGGAACAGCTGTCAGCGAAACCGTCCCCCGCGGCATCTTTTCAGGTGCCGTTACTGGGATATTATTACAGCGACCATCGAACCCAAAACGCCAGCCATGATAGGGACATGTTATCCCTTCGCTACTCACCGCTCCCAGACTAAGTTGCGCTTGTCTGTGTGGGCAGATATCAACAAAACCTTTTGACTCGCCCGCTGCATTCCGCCAAATTAACACGGGCACTCCCATGATAATCTGGCGTTTCACTTGGTTCCGTCTCATGTCCCGAACCAATGATGCAGGGTACCAATGCTCACGCAATTCACCCTGTTGTGACCAATAGGGAAAGATTTCAGCATCAAGAAGACTACTTCTGGATCGATACGCTTCAGTCATTTACTTGCTTTTATTGTTGAGCGTCGACCTAGCGCAACCTATCAGAACAAAGCGTATTGCGATTGCTCGAACTAAATCAGTGGCGGCTGATCGCTTGTGTATTGTGCAAGCCGATCGAGATCAAGTTCAATCCCTAGGCCTGGCTTATTTGGAATGGCCAGCATACCGTCTCCATCCAATGACCATCCACCACTGGTGATATCATCGATAAACGGCGAGCCTGTTAAATATTCAACTAAATCAGTACCTGATATTGCTGATGCCAATTGTAAGTCCGCAGCAAGCCCAATAGCAGTATTCCAACCGTGCGGAATAAATCGCACGCCATAATCTTGGGCCATCCATGCAATTCTTCGTTCCTCGCTGATGCCGCCGACCTTAGTCACATCGGGCTGTACGATATCGAAAGCACGTGCCTCCAGCCAAGGCAAAAACGCTTGGCGCCTTGTTAGCACCTCACCTCCAGCGATCGGTACTGGAGAGTGCTCGCGAAGCAAAGCAAAGTCTTGCAACGCATCGGGAGTAAGAGCCTCTTCGAACCAATCTACTTGATATTCTGCAAGCATCTGCGAAGTACGCAAAGCCCACTTGTAACCATTGGACCAATAAGCGTCACTAGCCCCAGCATCCACCATCAATTTTGAATCACTACCCACGGCATCGCGCGCAGCTCTCACAATTGCCTGGTCAGTCTTCGCATTCTTACGACCAAACGGTCCCCAGCCAATTTTGAAAGCTCGAAATCCTTGACTTTTCACTTTTAATAAGTGATCGGTCAAGCGCTCAGGTTCGTCCATCAACAACGACGCGTAGGGTTGAATTCGCTCGCGATATCGCCCTCCCAACAATCGGCCGATAGGCTGACCTGTTGCTTTTCCCAACAGATCCCAAAGAGCAATATCGATTCCGCTGATGGCGTGCGTTATTGCTCCACCTCGCCCCAACCAGAACATATACTGATGCAGTTTCTCCGAAACCCGCTCGGGCTCCAACGCATTTTCACCAATATACAAGGGAGCTAGCAGTGACAATGAAGCTCGCACGAGCGCATCATTTGTAAACACACTCCCCAATCCTATCAAACCTTCCTCCGTGTGAACCGCAATCAGTGTGTGCACGCAATCATCAGGGTGTAGTTCGTTGCTCCATCCGCCTTCAGGAGTGGCACCGCGGAGGCCAACAGAGCGAATCTCTCGAATTTTCATATTAGAATTACTTTCGACGAAAAATTTCGACTACGGGATCAAATGATACATTGTCATCAATTGGGAAGATCGGACGAGGACAACGTGTATGTCCAAGGTATGCAAGGTTTGCGCTGGACGAGCCTGGCGCATCAACATTGATCATTTTTTCACACCAAGCCGCGTACATATGATGCTGGCAATGAGGCGACTTGACGACCACAGCGTCATAGGCCCGAGGATTTTGACCATTGGCATAAAAGAAGGATCGATCGTATAGATTAACGGGTCTGCTTCCCGCAACTATCACAAACGAGCCAAATTCTAGAACGGCAGTTGGTCCAGAGCACCAATATTCGCCAAACGACTCGCTCCGAAAATTACCGTCACTCAACAACCGGACCAATCCTTCAATTGGAAGAGGTGTAAAGCGTTGGGGATCGAGCGTTCCACCCAACGTCACTTGTATTTTTGCGCCTACTCCCGCCGCAAACGCCCGCTTCACAGCAGGCGCATCCACGATGGGGAGCAAGGTTCTGCCTCGATAACCAACCTCAAGCAATTTACGAAGGATTGCATTGCTGTCACCCGACGCGCCCGAACTGGTCGCATCTGCGGCATCGACCAAGGCGAGAGTTCCAGCATGGGGCCGCAGCACTTCGCATCCCAAAGCATCGAGACTAACAAGCGGCACTTGCATTTTCTCATGGTGCTCCCAAAACAACTGTGCCAAGTGCTCTGCTTTCTCCCGAGCATAGGCTTCATCACCATTGCTCACTGCGAAGCTATAGCACTGCAATTCGGGAACATCCGTGAATGGGTTACCAATAAACATGCCTGCGGACAAGCCTTCAGCATCTTGCTCGAACTCTTTCGCCGCACGGATAGAGTTACCGAACAAACCTGTTTCCGTAATCAATTCATCGCCGCGAACGAGGGCAGGAATTGCGATCCGAGCTGTCACCGGGGATACCTCTCCATCGATAATCCGCACCAGCAACCTCGCAGCTCGCTGACCCGTCTCAAAAAAATCAACGTGCGGATAAGTGTGATAGGCTACGATCGCGTCACTGTGTTGAAGCATTTGACGAGTACAGATACCGTGCAAGTCAAGCGACACGACAATTGGTAATTCTTCGCCAACTAGTTTGCGAGTTTCCGCCAGCAGCCATCCTTCGGGATCCAATTCAACTTCGCTTGCCATGGCACCATGCATACAGAAATAGATGCCATTAACGGGCGGTGCTTCACGAATTGCGGAAAGAAATTCCTGCGAAATTTTCTGCCAATCGTGGCGAGCAAGAGTACCACCCGACGAAATAAAGAACGCACTATAAGTTGGCACAACTTCAATATCACTGCGATCATCCAGCACGCTCAATGCGCCACCGATCTCATTGCGGACCGTGCGGTGATAGCTTGTTATTTCGCTACCACGTCGGATTCCAAAATCATCATACCCACTGAGGTGGGGATTGAAGGTTGAAACTTCTTGTTTGCATTCAGCAATCAATATGCGCTTCATGACATGCCATCAATGAATGCTCGCATAGTCACGAGCAAAGTATTTAGAAATACAGATTACGAGCAAGATAGCCGCCAGAATATAAGCGAGCGCAGTATAGGCCAGCAGCCCTTCAATCCCCAACGATTCTTTCCACATCCCACCCATTAACGGCGCGAACCCGGAGACTAAAGCGCCGAAGAAATTCAAGAATCCGACAGCCGAAGCGCGTGAGTTATCTGCGACAACTTCAAAACTGGAAGGGAAAATGTTCCCCATGAAGAATCCGCCAAAAAGCCCAAATCCCGCCGCCACGGTGCAAGCACTGCTCAATGTACTGGCTGCCCCAATCATATAAATGCATGGTGCACACAGCAGTAGACTTGCGGTCATGAGCCACAGCCTGGCACCTTTGGTAATCAAAAAAAGCTTGTCTGCCACAACTCCGCCGCTGATCAAGCCAATGAGAGTACCGCACTGCATCGGCGCGTTGGCCGCAAAAGCGGCGTCAGCTAGTCCCAAAGAAAACTTATCGCGAAAAAACGATGGCAGCCAACCGTAAAGGAGCCATAGGCCAAACACAAAAATTGGAAATACGATGCAGAGGATGTTGAAAGTGGGAACACGGAACAAGGTAAAGAAACTGCGTGATTGCGACTTCTTGGTTATGTCAGTTGGCCTAACTTCTTGCACCGTGCGAAGGAACATGAAGTAGGGTATTGCATAGAGCAATCCGATCGCCCCCAAAACAAAAAAAGCTTCTCTCCAATATCCATGTTGCGCCATCCAGCCCCCAAACCAACCGCCACCAACCGTTCCAACAATCTGCGCAGTTGTCAGAGTGGACACAGCACGTGACCGGCTTTCTGGCGGATGTGCATTTGCTGTGAGTGCGATGGCAGCGGGCATATAAAGCGCTTCGGACAATCCCATCGCTGCTCTCAAGCCAACCAAAATAATGGCCGAGCCAGCGAATCCTGTTGCGATCGTGACGGCACTCCAGACGGCTAAACTCAAAACAACCAGCAATCGCTTGGAGTACCGGTCAGCCAGAAAACCTGCCAGCGGACAAGCTAGCCCGTAGGTCCATAGAAAAACACTGCCCAGCAAGCCCAGTGTCGTATCGGAAAGGGCCAGGTCCTCTTTCAACACCGAGAACATCGCAAAGACAGCTTGTCGATCGCCATAATTGAGAAAATAGGCGCCCCACATGAAGGCTACTAAAAGAGCCGCATGTCGCCTGTTCGATGTGTGATTACTGGCCATTGCGCCGCGGTGCCTTAGAGTGTTTGTGGATCCACTTCTTGTGCAATAACCGCAACGCAATCCCCTTGCTGCGTCAAGCAAGGCGCACGCATCGTCATCAGGTAGCCATTGCTCTGGGCAATAATCGGTTCCGGGTCTCGGTCCGGCCGTTCCAGATGGTGAATAAAGCCAATCGTCTCACCGCAGCCTACCGCGCTCGCTAAATCTTTTGTTATTTCAAAGACGCCCGACTCGGGTGCTAGCAGGTAATCCTCTCGATGAAGTGCCGAAGTTATGATCGTAGGTGGCTTGCCTAAGCTCTCTCGCGTTTGCAATTCCCCCTGAAGAACCCCTTCATGAACCAGCACATTGCGCAGGCCACTCTCAGCTATTCGATGAACGCTGGCTGGTATCGCTTCGCTACCACCCAACTCAGTTGTCACAACGATTTTCCCTTGATTTTCAGCTTCGACAGGTAGTAATCCTGAACCGGCAATATCAGCATACAAGAAGGCAAAATCAGTATTCCACGCGAGCATGGCCGCCAACATCTTGCGGCGTTGCTCGCGATCTTCAACCAAATGCATGTGCGAACAGGGTACAAACTCCATGCTTCTTCCACCTGAATGAATATCGATCACGATATCGCTCAACGGAAATAGCACAGTGGTAAGGTAATGGGCAATTTGACTCGTCACACAACCATGGGGCTCACCGGGAAATGCGCGATTCAAATTCATTCCATCAAGCGGCGAAAGGCGAGTAGCCTGCTTGGCAGCCGGAAAATTGAGAGAGGGAATGATAATCAGTCGGCCCGACATCATTTCGGGCATAACCTGCCGAGCCAACTTCATCCCTGCAATCTGCCCCTGATACTCATCGCCATGATTTCCTCCCAACACCAATGCCGTAGGACCATTCCCCTGGGCGACGCAGGTGATCGGTATCATCACATTGGCCCAGCCACCCAAGTTGTGTGAATAGGGCACTTGCAGAAAGCCCTGCTGTTTTCCTTTTTTATCAAAGTCTAAAGACGTAATAATCATGCGAAGGGAAGGGGGCAGGGGAGGCGGGTGCGGGAAGATGCTGCGGCGAATTGTACTGCATCCCGCAGCCACATGGAGCGCTTGCCCTAAAAACGAAAGAGAACAGGCTAGAACATTCTCAACGAGCCCTGACCAGAGGAGAGAGTTGATCGAATGTCGATTAGTGCTGCGCCAAGAGCCGCGTTAATTGGGACTGCAAATATCGCATCGCCCGTGCTCGATGGCTGATGGCTCGCTTCGTCGAGGGCCCAAGTTGTGCAAACGTCCGATGGTATTCCGCGACCACAAAAAGAGGATCGTAACCGAAGCCATGATTTCCTTGAGCAGATTGAGCGATGCGACCATGGCAATGGCCGGTTGCCTCAAAAACAACTTCGCCCTGCGGAGACGACAAGCAAATCTGGCAAGTGTACCAGGCGGACCGTTTCTGTTCAGGAACGGTGGCTAGCTCTTGCAACAACAAAATGTTGTTTGCTTCATCAGTAGCCTCGTCACCTGAGTAACGTGCTGAATAGACCCCCGGCCTACCATTCAACGCCTCGACAGATAATCCACTATCTTCAGCTAAGACCCAGCGCTGCAAATGCATTGCTTGCACTGTCGCTTTAAGCCTCGCGTTTTCGACGAAAGTAGTACCCGTTTCAGGTACCACCAAAGCGTCAGGAAACTCGGCCAGCGAGCTGACCACAATCGTATGATGAGCAAGCAGTTGCTGTAGTTCTCGCAGCTTTTTCTGGTTGTGTGTGCCGAGCACCAGTTCCGCAATCATAATTGACGATCCACTAACAACGACCCGTTATTCACGACCCAAAGCAGCCGAGTACAGACTTCGCTTCGTCGCCTTAGGTACGCTAATCGGATGTGGCTTCACGTCGAAAGGGATCTTGTTGATATTGTTAAAATAGCGAACCACAGCGCCCGTGTTAGGATCAGTACCGAATCGTTCGCTCGCACTATATTCCGTCATGACGTGTCGAATCAGGGGATCGTATTCAAATCCGTTGGGTCCCATCCGTCCGAGCGATGCAAAACTACCAATTGTCACAAGGCTTTTGCTTCGATCATGAAACTCATAAGCCTCAACCCCTTTCTTGCGCAATGCGACAACCATCTGATTCGCCAAATTTGCACTGAGATCCAACCGTTCGCTGCTGGGTTCAATATCATTCTTCACAAAACCGCCCACCATCGTCGTCGATAGTCCTTCAAACGTCCTCACAACCACGGTGTACTTGCCTTCACACTTCAACAAACCATATTCAACATCCTTGTTGAGATTGCGAACAAACGAATCGACTTCTGGAGCTTGCGTGAACGATTCGGGTAGCAAAGGATTACGCGTGACGAAGGCATTGGACATGGGCCCCTTCGTGCTGTTAGGGTTAACTTTTTTCAATTGATTGTGAATGCGCCGTATGGATGCCATGGCTCCTACTTCCGACTCCGGTGTGACTTCATTGAAGATGACGGGTTGGATCTTTTTCAAGGTAGCAAGGGTTGTTTTGACATCGGGATGATCGACTGAATCAAATTCTCCCACCAACACCGCATAGGCGTCATACTGCGCAGCGTTCGCATAGCGTAGCGGTCTTTGGTTGGGACCTAATTGCGCGAATGGCTGGGTAAAGTCAAACTGTTCGTCGTAAACAAACGCAGGCAAGTTATAGTCGCGGCGCAATTCGATGACTAATTTTTGCGCTTGTGATTTCCCCTCAGGTCCGGAAAAAGTTTGCGCAAGGATCAACCAAGGTCCTTCCAACTCCGTCAATTCGTAGTCTTTGGATGGATTCGCCTCGATTTTCTGTCGACCGAACAGCCGCAAAAACCCAGGACCATCCGCGTGCGCTACGGGTAATGTGATGCTGGACATCACGAGACAGCACAGCAAGCTCGAACCAAAGGTAACGCGGTGGTGGAACATTTAGGAAACTCCCTGCGGAGGATTCGAAGCAATTACGATCTACTCTCAGTAGACTCTTGGGCTCGTCCTGTAACAAACGCCGCCGCCTTGGTGGAAGAGCACTTGTGCAAGTGGAGATTTTTTCGGCACATGCGGAATCGCTTGCCTCGCCGGCAGCAGAGTATCGCCTGATAGAAAGACTGGAGAGAAAATCGCGGTTTACTTTCGAGTCGCATTTATCGGCATCAGGCTTTCCAAAGGGACGTAGTAGCGCCGATATCGCTTGCCATCATTGAATCGCTCCCCTTTGGGATCTGCCACCAGCACGGTCACCCGTCTGGTAATTCGATTCACTGTCCCTTTCAGCACTTTTCCTTCAAATCGGAAACTGACATGGCTCCCGGGTTTCAAATGAAATTTCCGCGCTGCGCGTTCCGCCTGTGTGATTAAGTCATGTTTGTGTTCACGGTGGCCAAAAAAACGATTGGCAACGGAATGAAATCTCGTGCGTGAACAGGAACTAGTATCCCAAACCAACATTTCCGCCAGATGAACAAGTTCGTGCTCGACAACTCGTT
The DNA here is from genome assembly GCA_041749395.1 of Pirellulaceae bacterium. GTDB lineage: Bacteria > Planctomycetota > Planctomycetia > Pirellulales > Pirellulaceae > Laterigemmans. Next base: position 45,182 of record JBGTBJ010000101.1, on the reverse strand, counting down.
GCATCGCTTCCAAGCGGTTCTTACACCTCAAACCTGTCACTTCGACGGGACGATTCACGTCGTCAAACGTCTGAAACAGCAGAGTGGATGACAAGATAATCTCAAATTTTCTCTGCTTGCCTCGCTTTCCAACAGGGTAATGGGTTACCGTTTTCCCCGCGTTCTTCGTCATGCGAGCCGACCAACCAAATGTAATACCCTCCCGACGGGCCCCGGAAACTAGCCTCGATTCAAAAAACATTTCGTCGTACAAAAGTGCCATTCGCTGCAAATCATCTGCGCCAACCCGAGTAAAATTGGCTGACTCCATACAGCGACTAAGTCGCAGCGTGGTGTCGAAAATGGCCTGTTGCCGCACTCGAATATCGAGCGCGGTGGGCGAATGTTCCAGGACGAACCGTCCTAGCTGTTGGTTCTGGACATCAGTCATAGTTACATTGTTATGTTGTTCGATCGCGGACCGCTATCCCGCCTCGCCGAAACCCTACCTATTTTGCCGGAGTTGTTTGATGAAGCCCCAAGACGATGCCTCCTCTCGTCCCGACCGTCGAAGTTTTTTGAAATCCAGCGCATTGGCTGGGTCTGCTGTCCTTGCGTCCAACGCCATTGTGGGGCGTGCACACGCGTCAGTGGACCAGAAAATCCGTGTTGGCGTTGTCGGCTGTGGTGGACGTGGTGGAGGAGCCATGGGTGACGCCTTAACAGCCAATCCCAACGTACACATTGTTGCCTTAGCAGATTTATTTCCCGAACGGATGTCCGAAACCATCCAGCTGTTTAAGGACAATAAACAATTCTCTGATCGTTTCGAAGCGACCAGCGAGAACTGTTTTGACGGTTTCGATTGCTGCCAAAAATTACTCCAAAACACCGAAGTGGACGTGATGATTCTCACGGCCCCACCCCATTATCGCCCCGACCACTTGGAGGCATGTGTAAACGCTGGCAAGCATGTGTTCTGTGAAAAACCGATTGCCACGGATCCGGTAGGGGTGCGTCGGGTTCGCGCGTCGTGCGAAATTGCTGAAAAGAAAGGTCTTAATATCGTTAGTGGACTGTGCTGGCGCTACCATGCGGGGGTCCGCGAAACCATTGGCCGAATTCGAGATGGGGCCATTGGTCGTCTCGTCACTACACAAGCCAACTATCTGACGGGCACCGTTTGGAGCAAAGCCAAGAAGCCCAACGAGTCGGAAATGGAATACCAATGTCGCAATTGGTATTACTACACTTGGTTGAGCGGCGATCATGTACTGGAACAGTTCATTCACAGTCTTGATAAAGCCCTTTGGATGCGTGGCGATGTGCCCCCAGTAAGCGCTTATGGTACCGGTGGTCGCCAAACGCGTAATGATCTCACAATGGGTATGATCTATGACCATTTCTGCATCGTTTATGAATGGGCGGATGGTACTCGTACCTATGCGGATACACGCCAATTCACTGGTTGCAAAACCGAGACAGAGGACTACGTCTTCGGTACCGATGGAATCGCCAAAGTTCTCGCTCACTCCATCGATGGTAAAAACCCTTGGAACTTCAAAGGAGACAAGGTCTTGATGTACGTTCAAGAACATATTGAGCTGTACGATGCAATTCTTGGCAACCGCCCGACTATCAACAACGGTGGATACATGTGCGATAGCACACTTATGGGCATCTTGGGACGCGAAGTCTGTTACTCGGGCCAACAATTGACTTGGGACCAAGTGATGAATAGCCCTCAAGACCTACGTCCCGCCAAGTACGAATGGGGCGACGCTCCTGAAGCAGTTGTGCCACAACCGGGCAAGTATCGCTTCCCGGTCGCCTAAACGATCGCTCCCTAAACGGTTACTTGGGTCTGGCCTACCATTGGATCACGGGCAACAATGGTTGCTCGTGATCATGGCTGTCGCCGATCGAATTCGAACTATTGGATACGGGGTACCAGATGTCGTTGCTAAAGAATAGCGTTAGACTCGTGCTGGCCACTTTTTTCCTTGAATTCATCTTTTGTTGGAGCCCTGGAAAGGCAGCAGAACCTAGTAACGATTTGCCCCCGCTCCCAAAGATTGGCGAGCTCAGCGGCACCGAGATTCGCAGGCAATTGAGTGACCTCCTCAAGGAAGAAGTCAGCCAACGAAATGCGCCAGGCCACGCTATCGTGGTCTTGCAGATTTGCGACCTCCATGCAGCGGTTCGAAGTGATAAGAGGTTCGCTGATAGCCCCGTTCTCCAAGGGGTCGCCGCGACCGCTCGCAGTCGTTTGATCGGGCTCGGCAAAGATTTGACTAGCCAGCTAAAGCGAGATGGCATCTCGCGCCCTTCGGATCTTGATGAACGTTTAAAAAAATTGGCTCGCATCGAAGACCCAACGACGATCGAGGCAGACCCCAGCGGGGAATTTACCTTTGATGATTATCCTGAACTGGGCGGCACCCCGCCCAGTTCCGACAACGACAACCGTGGCAAGGGCGGAGCTGCACCTGGACCGCTGCTCGATAACGGTTGGGAACTGGTAGAATTGATTCAGCGAACAGTAATGCCGCTCTATTGGGAAACGCAGGGTGGCCCTGGAGTTATTCGCTACGATTGGATGAGGCGAGCTCTAGTGATACGGGCCAGCAGCCATATTCATGAACAAGTGGGCGGATTGCTGCGGTAGCGCTCGAAAAAAAATCTGTTCGAGTTACGCGAGGCAGAACACCGGGAGTAAAGACTTCACGAATTGTGACGAACCAACCCAACGCACGTGAGACAATGAATCAAGCATCCGCCAAATCGCAATTGTCATGCCCGACCTGCAATCGCAAATTCGAGTTGGCACAATCGAAGACGCCTCCGTTCTGTTGCGAGCGCTGTCAACTAATCGACCTGGGGCGCTGGCTACAAGAAGACATCGGCCTCCCGTTTGAAGGGAACCCCGAAGGAGTCCCCGTTGAATTCCGGGATGAAGCGAGAGATGATTTTCGCGACGAAGAACTAGGCAACGACTAGCCGATTCAATCGACTTCTTTTTCGTCAATCCAAGTCATCAGTCGACGTAATTGACGGCCTACTTGTTCGATCTCGAGCTTTCGCTCGCGGCGGCGAATCGCTTTGAACGATGCTGCCCCAGCGCGGTTCTCCAAGATCCAATCCCGGGCAAATTGGCCGGTTTGAATTTCGTTCAGGATCTTCTTCATTTCGGCACGGGTTTCATCCGTAATGATTCGGGGTCCGCGGGTGTAATCCCCGTATTCGGCTGTGTTTGAAATGCTGTAGCGCATGTAGCTGAGTCCACCTTGGTAAAACAAGTCGACAATCAACTTCAATTCATGCATGAACTCGAAGTAGGCCATTTCAGGTTGATAACCAGCATCGACTAAGGTCTGGAAACCGGCTTTCACCAATTCGCTCACACCACCGCAAAGCACTACCTGCTCGCCGAACAAATCCGTTTCTGTTTCCTCGGCAAACGTTGTCTCAATCACGCCACCCCGAGTCCCGCCAATGCCCTTGGCATAAGCTAAGCCTATTTGCCTAGTCTTCTCAGACGCTTCCGGACCTACAGCGATCAAGCAGGGGACGCCTCCCCCTTTGACGAATTCGCTCCGCACCAAGTGTCCAGGACCCTTGGGCGCAACTAGCAACGTATCAACACCCTTTGGTGGCTCAATCTGCCCAAAGTGAATATTGAAGCCGTGCGAACACATTAAAACGTTTCCGGGCTTTAGATTGTCCCGAATTTGCGACTTGAAAACATCACCTTGGACTTCATCGGGGAGCAAAACGTTGATGACATCTGCCGCCCGAGTCGCTTCGTCCGCCGGCATTGGATCGAAGCCGTGCTCTTTAGCCAAATCGTAATTCTTACCGCCCGGCCGCTGTCCGATGATTACTTTGAGCCCGCTATCGCGCAGGTTCTGTGCTTGGGCATGACCTTGGGATCCGTATCCCAAAATCGCAATCGTTTTGTCTTTTAAGTGCGATAGATCGGCATCGTCTTCGTAATAAATCGTTGCGGCCACGGGGTAATACTCCTAAAGTTCGTGCGGGGGTTATGAAAAAGATTAGCGGGGAAGGTGTTGAGTAATCGCCACCAAGTTGTGAAGCGACTTGTAGCTGCGTAACTTATTACTATGGATTAGCCGAATCGATTTCTGCTGGCAGATCGTGTGGACTTCCTAAATCGACGGCTCCACGAACCATTGCGATCCGACCAGTTCGAACTAATTCCGTGATTCCATAGGGCCGCATTCGTTCAATAAACGCCTGCACCTTATTTTCGCGACCACTGATTTCTATCATCAGTTCATCCGGGCCGACATCGACAATTCGGCCTCGAAAAATGTCCACCAGCTCACGGACTTCGCTGCGATTGCCCCCGGCCGGAGCCTTGACCTTCATCAGCATCAAATCACGCTCGACGTAATCAAATTTGCTCACATCGTCGACGCGGACAATGGTGACAATTTTTTCAAGCTGCTTGCGAACTTGGTCCAAGACCCGCTCGTCTCCCACTACGACAAATGTCATCCGCGAAAGATTGGGGTCTTCGGTCTCGCCGACCGCAAGGGAATCAATGTTGTAACCTCGTGAAGCAAGCATCCCCGAAACGTGTGCAAGCACACCCGGAACATTCTGGACGAGGGCGGACAAAACGTGGCGCATGGTTCGATTGGGGCTAAGAGATCCCCCGGCCTGGTTTTCAAACAGGGGCGGAAAACTGCGAATGATAGTGGTCAGTTGCTATCAGAACAAGGGACGGCCCCCCGCTGACGGTTCCCGTCACTCCGGCTCTTTGCCTTGCATTTGGCAACGTTTCCTGGGATGGTTGAGCAATCATTCACTGAAAAACGACAGCGTAACGACTGATTCAAAGCCAGGAAGGTTCGTGCAACCGTGAAGGAGGGGATCGAACGATGAATTTTCGCGTCGACTTACCCGCATATCGCGGACCGATGGATCTGTTGCTGTATTTGGTGCGCAGGCATGAATTGGACCTGACCACCCTCTCGCTATCCACAGTAGTAGAGCAATTTTTCTCGTACCTTGAGGTACTTCAAGAAATTGATGTGGACGCCGCGGGAGACTTTCTTGACTTGGCTTCCACGTTGGTCGAACTGAAGAGCCAAGCCGTATTGCCTCGCCCCGAAGAGCAAGAGTCGGCGGAGGAGATCGTGATCGATCCACAGGATTCCCTGGTCCAAAGGTTGTTGGAATACAAGCGTTTGCGAGATGCCTCGAGTGTTTTGGATGAAATGGGGCAGCGGTGGCAGAAGCGATACAGTCGACTCAGCGACGACTTGCCAGCGCGACAAAACAAATTGGGCGATCAGCCGATCAGCGACCTCGAAATGTGGGATTTGGTCAGCGCATTTGGTCGGATTCTGCGAGAAAACAAAGGGCCAACAACGGCTCAGGTCATCCAAGATGACACGCCTATCCATGTCCATATGCAGCGTATCCACTTGCGAGTATGTAACGAAGACTCGGTGTTATTTAACGATCTGTTTCAAGCCGGCATGCACAAGACAACACTAATAGGCATTTTCTTGGCAATGCTGGAACTGACGCGCCATCACGGCATTCGCGCCGAACAGGATCCCGAGTCGGGCGATATTCGCATTCTTAAGGCGGCGAACTTTACTGACCAATTGCAGGTCAACGAGGTAGATAATTACGATGCAGCGAAAATGGCCGCCAGCAATCTTCCTGTCCAAGGCCGTTAAGCCATTCCATCCAAATCACTGACCACGATTGACCGACCCTTGTCCAGCGATCCCTCCCTCAGTTGCCCTCCATCCGACCAACCTGCAGAACGCTCGGTTGAGAATATTCCCTTGCTCAGCCACAAGCATGGTGACCTAACAATTGAGGGCTATTCACGTGCAGCCGTTCAATCATGCTGGAGAATCTCTGAGCTCAAAGTCAATCTGGACTTAGGCGTACAGCCGTGGGATTTCATGGGAACACCCACTGCGCTAGTCAGTCATGCGCACTTGGATCATATTGCAGCTTTGCCCGTTTATGTCTCGCGACGTCGCATGATGAAGATGGATCCTCCTGTCATCTACATGCCAACCTCTGCGGTGGAAAATTGCCATCGCCTGTTAAAGGTGTTCTCACAACTCGATCGCGGCTCCATGCCCTGTGAGATTATCGGTGTCGAAGCGGGGGATGAAATTTCATTGAGCCGCGAACTAGTGGTAACGGTGCTGCCGACGCGGCATACCATTCCCTCGGTCGCCTTTCTCATTAGCCAACGTCGCAACAAGCTAAAGCCAGAGTTTCATGCACTCAGTGGTCCAGAAATTCGCGAATTAAAACTCTCTGGCGTGGAAATCACCGATGAAATCCGCGTTCCACTCGTGGGCTACACGGGCGATACCTCGCCTCCAGGGTTAGATGAAAATCCAGTGCTATACGATGCCAAGATACTCATTACTGAAATGACGTTCGTGGCCCCCGAACATCGTAAGGACAAGATCCACAAACATGGGCACATGCACTTGGATGACTATGTCGAACGACGAGATCGTTTCAAAAATGAATTAATCATCGCGACTCATTTCAGTACTCGATATAGCGACCAACAAATTCGTCGCTGGGTACAACGCCGCATACCGGATATGCTTGGTTCGCGACTTCGGTTGTGGTTGTAAATTCCGGTCCAGGGTTCGTGAAAGGCTTTTGCAATTTGCTCCTCCAATACCATCGCTTGGCCTGTTCCGCGAGCCGCGTATATTCACATTCCCTTCTGTCGTCACCGCTGCGGTTACTGCAACTTCAGCGTACTAACAGGCAGGGACGATGATTACAGCGACAGCTTTCTCATCGCACTAGAAAACGAGTTGAAGCAACTTCAAATTCCTCAACCAGTGGACACACTTTTTATCGGCGGCGGAACTCCAACCCATCTATCCGCGCAGTGGTTATCAAGACTCCTCGAACTGGTCCGTTATTGGTTCCCGCTATCGGAATCGGGTGAGTTTTCTGTGGAGGCGAATCCGTCTGATATTTCTAGCGAACGACTCGATGTACTTCATAGTGCTGGAGTAAATCGAATGAGCTTAGGGGTGCAGTCCTTTCAATCAAATAAACTTATGAGTCTGGAACGCGATCATAGTGGGGCAATCGCAACTCAAGCGGCAACAATGGCAGCAGCAACCATCAAAAATGTGTCGATCGATTTGATTTTCGCCTCGCCGCACGAAACGATGGACGATTGGGAACGCGATTTACAACATGCCCTTTCCCTGCCGATCTCCCATATTTCGACGTATTGCTTGACTTATGAAAAGGGGGCTCGATTCTGGGGCCTTCTCCAACGCGATCCAACGCTTCATGCCGATGAAGAGACCGAATTGTCTATGTATAAGGAGGCAATTCGTGCATGCCGGGCGCAAGGCATGGAGCATTATGAAATCAGCAATTTCGCGATCCCCGGCAAGCGTTGCGCCCACAACCAAGCCTATTGGGAAGGGCGGGGTTGGTTCGCCGCAGGTCCCAGCGCGGCACGTTTTGTCAACGGCCGACGCGAGGTCAATCACCGTAGCCCCACGACCTATATCCAACGACTATTGCGACATGAGTCACCCACAGTGGAAAGCGATCTGCTGACACGAGAATCCTGGTCCCGCGAAAGACTTGCCTTCGGCTTGCGGATGCTGGAGGGAATCTCACTTGAAGCCATTTCCCAAGAAACCGGTTGGGACCTAGACCATCACTGTGCCCGCCAGATCGATCAATTTTGTGCCGACGGGCTGCTGGAACGAGTCGCGGGGCTGGGGCTGGTGCGGTTAACTGATAAAGGGCTGTATGTGAGCGATGCGATCGTAGCCTCGTTTCTATAAAGTATTCGCATGTTCATCGACGCAAGAGAATTGTTCAAGATGTCTGTCAATGATTGGCATGCGGGCCTTTGAATTGCCAGACATGCCCCGACGGAATGACTGCATCAACTGGAACGCCTACACTGGTTTACCCAACACTCCAGAAGGGCGTATCGAGCGGTGCAGCATGAGCGGTTGGGAGAGCGCCGCACCCGTATGCAGGGCAGCATGCTAGTTGAAAGCGTTGTTTTCCGGCGTTTCCGTACAAATTTCTTCAGCTTTGCGACATTTCTTGTCGCAGACCCCTGCCATACGGTGGTTAACTAAGGAGGTCCATAAATTTCTATGGAACTATCCGCAACCCCATCACCCCCCCTTATTGAACTTACTCCTCGCATTGCGTTGGGGAATCACAAATTCTCTCCTGGCATTGAGCCTAAGGACCGCACCTCGCGGTCAATAGGTTGGACGCATGCCCTCTCGCCATGACGGCTGACCAAGAAGCTTAGGAATCGAATGCCCGCGGGCGTTTGAGCCGGCTCATTGATTGAACACTTAAAAATCGCGCCAGTTTCGCTGGCACCCCTAGCACGCACCATAAAGACATGAGTCCTAACATGGTTTTCCGCCGTAAGTATCGAAAGAATCGTTACCAGTCGACGCGCGCCGCGCGGAATGCGATTCGTCAGTACTGCTTCCAGATGCTCGAGAAGCGAGAAATGCTGACTGCCGGTTTGGAACCGGTCGTTTTCATTCCTGGATTTGGAGGAACTTTCTCTGCTGACGAATCCGAAGCGGGTGTGAATAACTGGCTGACCAACCGCGGCTTGCCTCCTGAGCAACTTGCTTTAGAGCCCTTTAGCAGTGCCTATCTCAACACCATCCAGTCCTTGGAAAATGTGGGATACGTTACCGATGGCGTTGGCAAGAATCTGTTTGTCGTGAATTGGGATTGGCGTCTGCCCGTTGCACCAGTCGACGCTAATGCGCTGACGAGTCCCGATGGCGTACTGACATCTGTGACCGCATCCAGTATTTCCAACAATGTCTACGAGACGGGCCTGGATTACTTCGGCAAAGTCCTTGCGGATGTCAAGGCACTCTATCCAGCAGTGACGAAAGTAGACGTTATTGCGCACAGCACGGGCGGACTCGTCGCGCGTTCGTATGCGCAGAGCGCTGCATACGGCCAAGGTGGTTTACCTACTATTGACGATCTTGTCCTCGTCGGTGTCCCTAACGAAGGGACGACAGATCCATGGAATCTATCTACGGACGATTGGAGTTCCAAAGCGGCTTCGCGCGCTGGCGCTCAGGCAGTTAACCGCGCTTACGAAATCATGAACGCCGGCGCGGGAACTCCCATCGTTGGTCCGACAGGCAATATTACTAAGGGCGAGAATCTAACACCGGAACAATTCGTTCAACGCTATGTGGGTTCGCTGCGAAACCTCCTACCCACCTACGACTCCATCGATACCGACGGTGATGGCAATTTTGAACCGATCACGACTTCGAATCCACCTGGCAATACGGTGGTCAACAATTTGCTAATCGACTTGAATGGTGGCACCAAGAATCTGTGGTTAGACAAATTGGGTGAAACCACTGTTGTTTACAGCACCGAAGTCGACACGCGCGATCAGCTCATTCTTCAAACCGGACCTTCGCCCGACGGTTTCTTCACCGACGAAATTCTCCCCTTCACAAATTTCATTGGCCGACGACCTATTCCTGGTGAAGTTTGGTACGAAGACACCCCTTCAGGTCATGGTGGTGACGGAACGGTGCCGAGCTTCTCGTCGATTGATCCCTTTTTGAACGACAAGCGGATCGGCTCGAAACTAAAGTTGCTCCCCATCACGGGCGCTGCTGCTGGAGTAACCTCTGTCAGCCATACCGAATTAATCGTCAACGTCTTCTCGCAAACACAAATCCTGACGGCAGTCGGCGCGACGAATTTTCTCTCCACCGACATCGAAACCACTCTCAGCAATTCCCTAGCGGAATCCGCTTTCAAGCTAATGAGCGTTGGCATCGTTCGCCCTGTCGACGCTCTGCAAGAAGCGGCTACCCGTATAGTCGATTTCCTCGATTCTGCTAGATCTCAGGGATCACTCGCTGGTAGCATCGCCTATGTCGGTGCGCAGTTGGGAACATTACTCCCCATCCAAACCTTGTGGCAGCAAAAAGTCGTCACTCCACTGACCAACCTCTTGGCAGCGAATCCCAATGCAACAATGGCGCAAATCGCTGCCGCACTAGGATCCGGGATTACGGTAGAAGCCGACACCGCATCGGAAAAATCACTCCGCTTCTCCTTCAATGCGAGCCACTTCTCCGGTGGACAACCTACGGTCAATGTCGGCGCTTTAAACCTAGGTGGCTCTAATGCGCTTAGTAGTGCAAATACAAGCTTTACGTTCCAGGGCGAATTGACTTTTGCTGGTGTGCTCGGCATCGACCTTACGAAAGGGGACGATTTCCAACAAGCATTATTCGTGCGCGATCTAGACTTGGTTCTGGGAGGATCTGCTGAACTCAACAACATCAACGCACAACTCACCCTGGGCGATTTCGTCGCGAGCGTGGATGATGGATCGTTTAATCTGGATGCATCGGCTCGCATCGCCATCAAGAATCCAGAAGACGGTGGCACTCAAGTTACGCTCGGTCAAATCGTGGATGCAATTCCACACATTGCCGACTTTGTGACAATCACTCCAACCGCGACATTAGATCTCAAGCTCCCGCTGAATCTTTCTAGTAGCACTACCAACTTTAAGCTCTCCGACTTTGGTCAGCCGATCGTCTCTGCGGCCTCGGAAAACTTGTTCGCAGGTGTTCCCGATATCATCGTGGACGTTGAGCTGGCAGCGCCTCTTCAAGATCAAATCTTAACCCTCCTCTCCTCTCTGGATGCAGCCGCAGATGACATTTCCGGCAAGCCAGCACTCAATCAAGTAGTTCCCGGTATCGGCAAATCGCTCAATGGCATTCTCAATCCTGCCGGCAGCAGCACTCAGCGTCGCTGGGGCGATTTGATCAAGCTGGAACAAGCAGCCGCAATTTACTTTGGCACCTTTGATCCAGCCAGCCTGGATTATGACAGCTCCAATGTCGGCAAGAAACCAACTGCCTTGGGATTGCGTAATGCCCTCTCCAACAAGATCGATGAAGTCACTGCGGGACTATTTGCAAGCGCTGGCGGTGCATCGCCAATCTCCTTTACTGGTGGCGTCGATCTGGAAACGAACAAGCTCAATTTTGATCTTGTTGTCGACGGCGATTACGAGTCCTCGGTCAATCTCGATCTGCGTACGCTAGGTCCTGAGTGGAACGATATTGGCATTGAATTCTCCGCAGATGCACGAGCAGACGTTACGGCCTCCGTCGATTTAGCGATGGCATTTGGGGTAGAGCTGAGTCAAGCCACGGGAGTCAATCCATATTTTACGCTCCATCACTTCAATCTTAATGCGGCAGTCGACGGCCAAGGTTCAGAGCTTGGTTTTTCAATTGCAAATGGCACCATCGCTGGCACTATCACTGCGAACACTTTGCTGATTGATGCGGGTGTCTCAGTGGCACTCGCTAACACCGCCGCACCGATTCGCGATCGCATTAGCATCAATCCGTTTGGCTCGATCGACCTCGATTTTGACTTCGATGCCAGCCTCTATGGAACAGATCTACTTTCTGCTGGAGCGGCACTACCAAGCATCCAATACTCTGATTCGAATTTCTTTGGTCCGTCCGTACCAACGGTCGAGCTAGATGTCGCACCACTCGTTTTGGAACTCTCCGCTGAAGCCATTATTGATGGCTTGCGAAAAGTTGCCACTTGGCTAAACGATGTGACGAACAGTAGTGCAGTCAATGTCAAGATTCCATTGCTTGACAAAACAATCGGCGAGCTACTTTCCAGCCCTACCGAATCCAGAACTTTCGATCGTTACGCGGTCTTAGCGATCACCAGCCCTGTTACTTTGGGCGGGTTCCATCGCTTCACTACCATGCTGAATTTGGAAGGGCAGACTGCGGCCTCAGTGGGAATCAAGCCCGAAGCGATCGTGCGTTTCCTTGCCTCCAACGGCGAACGCTACGAAGGAATTGTCGACAGTATCGACGGTGAATCAGTCACCATTCGCTATGCAGAAAGTCGCACCGATGTGCCAGACCTCATTAATCCTTCATTGACGTTTGCCATAGGTGGTACGCTGGGTGACAACCTGCTTGCCGCGATTACCAATTACAACATCCCCGGTGCAATTGCGCCAACGTTTGGGGAGTTCTTCAATGAATTGGGCGAGCCACTGGGAATCAGCTTCCAAGATATCTCTTACGACAATGCGACCAAGTTACTGACGCTGACGCCCACTTTTGCACCCACCCCAATTCGATACGTTTCCAAACTTGACTTTGGCAATGAGATCGCTGGTCTCGAATTCAACGCCACTGGGGATTTTCTGGTGAGTGCGGCCCCCACGATACGGCTCCCGCTAGAAATCAATCTATCGTCCGATGGCAACCTGAATGCAACTTCGCGTGTTGCCCTGCTGGAAGATGCATTGCCAGAAGTCAGCCTCGCTGTGACTGCTCAACTCGACAATCCAAGAGCACGCGCGTCCCTTGGATTCTTGAATGCCGTATTGTCGGAAGACGCCACTCAAGTACCCAATGAAGGCATTAAATTCTCCAGTACCTTCGCGATCGATGTTCAGGATCCGGGTACCGAAGCCAACACCGCTGGAAAGGCAACGATTGCCGAGCTCATCGACGGCAACAATCTGGCTGCGTCAAGCAATCTTTCCTTTGCTGGTACGTTTGACATCGATGGACTGGTGATTCGTCCTGAAGTCGCCGGCACGGTGATTCCTGGCCAGATTTCCATTTTCACGACCACCACCGCAAATGGCTCAACTCCCGGCGTCGCATCGTTTGATCTCTCGAATCTGGGTTCCCTGTATGACAAGATTTCAATCAATAACACGATTGGCTCCTTTGATTCGCTGACGCCAGAATCTGTCGCGAACATGTTCGTGCAATTGGGTACGTCGGTTCAATCGATCGCCAGCAACTTAGATGTGCCTGACGGGATTCCGTTCCTCAAAGAAGCCGTCAGCGGAATTGTCGATTTCGCTCAAACCACTCAGAGCTTTGCTCGGCAACTGTATTTCAATCCAAAGCTCATTGGCGCTGACGATATCGCGGTCACCAATGGTCGCCTCACCGAGGATGCAACCTTTGCAATCCGTATTGAAGGTGGCGAACCATTCTTTGTGACTATTCCCGCGGCATCCACCGCAACGAATGAGACAATCGATGACCTGTATCAGGACATTAATGATGCGTTTGTCGCACAAGGCTATGGCGATCAACTTGTCGCCGAACGACAGAAACCCTTCACCGGATCTAATATTGTTTCGCTCGTGAACATCACTCCCAGTGAATTGATCACAGGCGAGGCTCTCGGCGACAGCATTGAACCACTGCCAGATGGATACGCACGGTATCGAACCACCTTTGATTCGTCGGTCAATTTATTCAATCTGGGTGTCGGCGTAGGTGATGAGATTGAATACGCCAATACCTCCGGAGAAATACAAAAAGCAACAGTCGATGAAATCAGCCTCCATGCACTAGCATTCCGGTTCGAATTTGATCCATTGATTCAGGCCAAGCCCTACCAAAAGGTTCCAAGCCTATTGATCGATGAACCAGTAAGTGTCAATGTCTTCAATACGGACGACATCAACAAACTGGCTATCCGTACGACCAATCCGAAAGCAGGTATCTCGCTCGAATTGAGTACAGTTCAAGTAACTGCTGCGGGCGACCTTCCTTCAACGCTCACCTCCGACCTATCGTTCCAAGTCGATATTGACGGAACGGTTATCGATGTGAACGTCTTGGCCGGGTCGACGGTTAACAATGGCCAACCGTCCGACATGCTGGCTACGATCAATAACGTCTTCGCTGAAACTGCCTTAGGTACTGGCAAACTCAATGCGAAACTGCGCGCGGTTCTGGTAGGCGAACAGTCTTCACAACTTCGCATCGTCAATGTCGATAGCGAGACGAAAGAACTGACGATCTTGGGCGCATCGCTGCTAGGCTTTACAACCTCTCAGTCAAAAGATGACAATACGGCGAAGTCCGAATTGGGACTCGGTACCAAGGTGGAAATGACCGGTGACGCAGATCGTTTCGATGACGGCATGCTCGCCAATCCACGCTTCCGCGCAAAAACGATTCAAGCGTTGGTCCATGTACTCAATGGCCTGATTCAGCAAGACGTCAATAACGAGAACTTCACCGCGACCCTGCAATATATTCCTGAACCTCGTTCGCTGATGTTCAATATTGCGTTGGGAACGACGTTTACAAAGACAGTTGGGCTGGAGTTTGGCGATGGCTTAGACTTGGGCTTCACAGAGCTCAGCATCGCTGGCGGCGGCAATGCAACGTTCACTGCAGACGCCGGCTTCCGACTTACGGTTGGATTGGACCTTGAGAGACTTGGATCCACGAGCGTCATTACCGCAGCGACTCCGCTAACGACCTTGGAAAAAGGGCGTGGGGTACAAGTCAAAGTGGGTCGTATTGGAACGGCAGTTAATTCCAGTGGCAAGAATGATCCCGCGACCAATTTGACGCTCAAGTTCGTCGCCAGGACTTATGGCAATCAGAACACTACGGTTCAAGTAACCGTGCCAGCCGCCGACGTAGCCGACAACACCAGCCTTACGGATCTCGCTGCCGATCTTTCTAAAGCGATTAAAGCTCTCACCATTCCTGGTTTGCCCGTCGTAGACGACGTCGCTCCATTCGAAGTGCAAGCGGTAGATGGCAAATTGATGCTGCTGGCAAATGCCAAACAGGTCAGCGGGTTTACTATTTCCTCCGGCACTACGGCGTTCCTGGGCTTCACAACGGGCCAAACTAGCAACTTCCCGGATATTGCTGTTAGCCTGCGCAACGGAACCATATTCGAAGTCAACCTGGACTTCAGCGAGACTCTTGGCGATATCAAGACCAAGATTGAAGCGGCTGCTGGTGGCGTTGCCAATCTCGAAGTCAGCTTCGTCAACGACCAGATTAAGCTGACGGATAACACGACGGCAGTTAGTGATAACAAATTCAAAGTCACTGCGATGAGTGACGACAACGGCGTCAGCCAAATTGGTTCGATTCTCGGGATCATTCGAGAAGTCACCGCGAGAGACGATGATCCCACAACTTCCGAAGACGAAACCAATGATGGCAATGTACTGATCGGCGATTCGCTCTTCAAAGCGCCTCTCTCTGATCAGTTCTTCGTCGCTACGAATGCTGCAGAGAGCAGTATCTATGCCAATGCCACGATCACGTCGAACGATATCAATTTGATCGGATCACTTGGTATTCTCGACCTGGGCATTGTCGATGGCACAATGACGTTCCATGTGAATGCTAGTGTCGGTCTTAAAGACTTCGACAATCCCGAAACCTCCGTGAACGAAGGAACCGACGGGAAGTTGCGGCTAAGCGATTTTACCACGGCCGGTTTCAAAGACATTCTCGATCCACCTACGTTTAATTATTTCGGCTCGGCCAATCTGCCAATCGATGGCTCAAGTCTTGCCTTCCTACCTCCGCGTTACCATCAAGATGGTAGCAATCCACTCAGCATTCAGATGACCTTGGCCAACAAACCAGGATCGCTGAAGCCCGATTTGCAGTACGACGTCTCCAATATCCAAGAAGCTCTCTCCAGCTTCAAGGATTTTTCGGTCAATGATCTCATCGCTGTAATTCAACAAGTCGTGACTCTGCTTCAGAACAGCGACATCGATGGACTCAATACACCGATCCCGATCGTCAATCAAACACCGAATGACATACTCAATGTTGTTGGTAGCCTAGCCAAAGCGGCAGAAAATCTGCTCAAGGGCCCAGACCTCAGCTTGCTGGAAGAGAAAGTTCTTGAGCTGGAGACATTGCTTACTAAACTCTCCGGTACTCCCGACGAAAACGAAGCGATCAAGAATGAAATCGCCAAAGTTAAGGCTGCGATCAATCCAGCTCACGAATATCAACTGAGCCTGACGGAAGCACCTCCAGTAGATGATCCTGCCGATTTCGCACTCGATTCATCTCCGGCTGACCTCTATGACGAATTAACGCGAGTATTTGGTCCTGGCGTAGTCGACTCAGTCACAGGCACTCGAAAAGGCCCCTATACGGTTACCTTTAACAAAACGCTTGGCGATGTGTCGCAGCTTAAGGGTACGAGCCGAACCGGT
The DNA here is from genome assembly GCA_041749395.1 of Pirellulaceae bacterium. GTDB lineage: Bacteria > Planctomycetota > Planctomycetia > Pirellulales > Pirellulaceae > Laterigemmans. Next base: position 29,095 of record JBGTBJ010000101.1, on the reverse strand, counting down.
CTGACCGTGCAAACGCGCACCGTGACCGAAGGTGTTGCCAATTTGACCTCCGAAGTTCAAAAGCTCACGTTTGTATCCACTGGAAAGCTCATTGCTGCAACTACCAAGCTACGCAATAGCACAGCAGCACTCGCGGCTAATACCGATGGACGCGATGACTTGTTGGATAAGGTCACCGAGCTGAGTGACCTTGTCGCGTCGCGAAGTAGCTTAGGCAAGATTATCGGCGACGCCATCAAAGAACAATTGGAATTGCCCGATGATGCCTTTAGCTTGATCATTGATTTTCAAGACGCAGACGCCAATGTCGTTGGATTCCAAGCCGCTGCGATTGTCAAACTGGACATCGACAAGACCGTCACTCAAACCGTCGGTTTTGATTTCAATCTGCCCGATCTAGGTCCAGTAACCGTTTCGTCGGGCGGCGATATCGATTTCACAGTCGGCGGCCACCTCGATCTGGACTTTGGCTTCCGCTTTGGCACACTCACACCTTACCTGCTGAATTCCACGGAAGTATCGCTGACAGCTTCGATTGATTCTTCCATCAATGTCATGGCGGGAATTGGCGGCATCTCTGGCACTCTGACAGGGAATTTGGATCTCAAGGGATCGACGGTTCAGAACATTGGCAACGGGCTGAATAGCTTCACATTGGCTGAGGCGCCTACCGCGAATCAAGTGATCGTTTCGCGGGCTGGGGTAGTACTCAAGCGAGGTAAGCTGCTTACGGATCCGGGAACGGACTACATCCTTAATACCACCGCATCGCCTCCTACCATTCAGTTCAAGATTGCGACGACTGCGGGCACTCATGTGGAGTATTCCAGCGCCAACTCGCCGGTTGAAGCAAGCGTCGGAGTATCGATCGATCCGAACTTGGTTCCCAGTGATGGCAACACAATCGGTGGGATTCCATTCTCGCAAATCTTCTCGTCGTCCATTCCGCTCGCCGACAAGTTTGATTTCCAACTCAACGGCATGGCCACTGCATCGCTGGATGGAAATTTGGCCGGTGTCAGTGTTGATGATGCAATCACCGTTGCTGTAAGTCTCAATCATCCAGGCAGTCCTGATCTGAGCTTCGATGGCCTGAAAGATTATCTCTCGAACTTCACCGACCTCAGCAAAATCAATCTCTCCCAAATCATCACGGGCGTGCGCTCCGTATTGTCGATGATCGAGTCAGGTCTGAAGTCCGATCTATTGGAACAGCTTCCCTTGATCGGTGATGGAATGGACTTCAGCAGCAGCTTTGTCGGTAAGCTCAACAATATGGTGGGTGAACTGGAAACGCTTATCAACGGAGCAGCAGGTTCCGTCGATGCGCTCCGCGGCCAAGTACAGCAGACAATCTATGACGCTCTTGGACCCAATGGCGCAAAGATCCTCAGCCTCAACCCACTGTTCCATGACGATCCCGATGTTCCCAACGATGAAGAGGTGGGCGACTATCGCGACGTTGAAGTGATCATCCCCAATCCTTTGACCACTCCCCCAGCCGATCTTGAGTTCGGTATCAATTTGAATCTGGCTGGAAAAGACAAGATCGATGTTGATTTCGATCTCGGTGTAGATGCGTTGGCGTTCGAGTTGGCTACTAGCGGTGGCATTGAGATTAATCTTGGCTACAACCTGAACTTTGGCTTTGCAATCAACCTGCAAAAAGGCTTCTATTTCAAAGTCAATCCAAACGTCACTTATGCAGGTGGCCTGCCTGTTTCAGGTACTCCTGAAATTGAACTCTCTGTCGACGTTGGGCTCAAACCGGGCACCACTCTCAGCGGTTCTTTGTTTGTGCTGAATGTCTCTGCAACAAGCAATCCGATTGAAGATTACAATCGCGATGGAATCATTAATGATGGCTCTACTGCCGCCGGACACGGACCTGTGCTTAATGAAGCCGTCGATCGATTTGATTACAACCGCGACGGTGATATTAACGACGTCCTCTCCGAATCAGATTCCGATTCCAATGGACGTTTTTCTAAAGGAACGGGACTCTCAGGCAAGATTTTCCTCGATATTGTCGACCCCAGTAACGAAGACCAACACCGACTCACCTTTGCCGAAATCAAGCAAACATCCTTTAAGGATTTGTTTAATGCGGGCATCACTACCGAAGCGTTTGTTGACCTGCATCTGAAAGCGGACGTCGGCAGCTCGTCGTTACCCGATATTCAAGCCGATTTAACTCTCGATTGGGCCATTGGCCTGACATCGCGCGACGGTTTGATTGGTGGTGGATTGCCCGATGTTGCCATTCGCGATGTCAAACTGGACATGGGCAGCTTCCTGACAACGGTCATTCGCCCCCTCTTTGAATCGATCAATGAGTACTTGGGTCCGATACGTCCATTGGTTGATTTCCTCGCTTCACCCGTTCCTGGCCTCAGCGACCTTTCCCGCATGGTAGGGGGCCCAGAACTAACGTTCATTACGTTGGGAATGATGGGCGCGAGCCGTTCTGACAAGTCTGTGGCTCTCGCCAAGAAAGCCCAGCAAGTCGTCGGCTTGATGCAGGAAGTCTTCGTCTTCATGGATACTTTCGAAGAAGCAATCAAAGATGGTGAGAGCATCATCATCAACTTTGGAACCTTCTATATCACTGGGAAACCCGTCAATGTCGATAAGACAGCTACCGCGGGGACAGGGACCGAACGATTGCTGCCGAGCAACCCTCGCGCTGGCACGCAAGTGCATGTCTACGCCGACAATGTGGAAGTACCAAAAAACTCCTACAAGGTTGTCCGCTACAAAGAGGCCGGTATTAGCAAAACGAAGATTGTCTTCAATACGGCTCCTACCGGTACCATCACTGCCAGCTACATCACAACTGAGGGCGGCACTACCGACTTGACCAACAAGGACACTCCGGTCCAAGTCAAGTCCAACACGCTCGACTCCACTATCACCGCGGATCCCAACGGCGGAATATCCTCTGGAGTGCTTAATCAAACGGCCAATGGCGGTACCGCTGGTGCTGCAAAGACCAAGTCGTTGCTGGGCAAACTTTCTGGCGCTCCGGATGCCAAGGGTAAGGGTGGCCTAGGCATCAAGATTCCACTCTTCTCCGATCCATCGAATATCTTCAAGCTCTTCACGGGTGAGAAGGCCGATATCATTCAGTGGAAGATTCCTAAGCTCCAATTGGACGTGCCCTTTAGCATGCGATTTGGGCCGATTCCATTCCCACCCATTCCGCTATACGCAACACTCGGCGCCAAGCTCAGTGCGTTCATGGATCTGTCCATCGGATTTGACACGCGCGGTATTGCCAACACGGGTAACTTCATCGACGGCTTCTACTTCGGTGACTTGGCTAATGTCACGACCGGAAACGATATCGACGAATTCGGTTTGGGATTCGAGGCCACCGTCGGTGCTGTTATCGATATCGGCTTTGCGAAAGGTGGTATCGAAGGGGGTGTCAAGGGCGATATCGGACTCAACTGGAACGATCTCGATGGCGACGGCAAGATCTATCTCGACGAGCTTCGCGATTTGTTCCTGCTAAAACCAACTCCATCATCCAGCAGCGATATTCCTGGCAGTTGCGTATTTGATGCTCACGGCTCCATTAATGCATTCATTCGTGCCTACTATAAGATCAACTTCCTGTTCTTCTCTAAGGGAGGAAGCATTGGCATTGCGGACATTAATCTGTTCGACTTCAACCATCATTGCATCGCTCCAGGATTGGGTGAGGTTACGTCCGGCCGCGCTGGATTTGAGGATGGGACTCTGCTGTTAAACGCGGGCGAATTTGCGGGCCCCCGTGGCGACCTTTATGGGACCAATCCCAATGAAGAATTCGAAGTAAAGTCCACCACCGTCGATGACGAGCCTGCGGTGCAAGTCATCTTCCATTACACCAACCGCGATAACAAACCAGATAAGACAAGCCGCGTTTATACCGGTGTTGAACAGATCTTCTTCTCAGGTGGATCGGGGAACGACAAGATCACCATCGATCCGAATATCACCATTCCAGTCAAGCTCTTTGGTGGCGATGGTGACGATATTCTCATCGGCGGTAGCGGTTCGGACATCCTCGCTGGTGGTGCTGGAAACGACACGCTCATCGGTGGACTTGGCAGCGATCGCTACGTCTTTACTAACAACTGGGGTATCGATTCCGTCACCGAAACGAAAGTGGATGGCGGCCCCAATGATCTATTCGACCTCAGTGGTGTGACGACACCGATTCAATTCGGGCTCGATGGCGAGTTGTCCGTCGTTAGTGGATTAAACTCCATCAACGGAGGAAAGAATTCGTCCAACAGTATTGTTCAAGTTGCCGGTATCGAAAAAGTGATCGGTGGCTCTTCCAATGACACCCTGACGGTCGAAGGCATCATTGGAAGCAATACGCTCAACACATGGACCCTCACTGGAAACAACAAGGGTGTCATCAACAATGCGTTCGCATTCGATGGTATTGAGAACCTGACGGGTGGTGCTCAGGAAGACCGCTATTACCTCGACCCATTCGACCGGCTCAGTGGAGTTATCGACGGTCGTGAGGGAACCGATACGCTGAACTATGTGGCCTTTGGTCCTACGTCGGTTGTTGCCGTCAATCGCCAAACAAAACAAGCAACCAATATTGGTCGTTTTGAGAACATTGATATTGTTCGTGCGGGGTCGAGTCCCAATGACTTGCTGATCGGTGCCAATATCAATGCGGACTGGACCCTCGATGGACTGAATTCGGGTAACATTCTCGATTCCGGCGCTGCTGCTCCGTTCGAGTTTTACGGATTCGAAAACCTAACCGGTGGTAATGACAACGATAACTACGTCGTTACATCAACCGGGCGATTAACAGGCAAGCTACTAGGAACGGTTACACCGGGCCGAGTAGATGCCGATAAGATCAACCTTTCACCACAGACTGCCAATTTGCTGGTCAATGTTGCCTCTCGCAACAAGGGTACGGTCAATCGCAGCACGACCCAGTTGGTCAATTTCGACTCGATCGAGAACGTCACCACGGGGTCGGGCGATGATACATTCTGGATGACACCCGGCTCGGCCATCACTGGTTTAACGGACGGTGGCGCTGGCGACCGCGACTTCCTTGATTATTCCGCATGGTCGTCCAGCCTCTACGTGAACTTTAATACTGGCGTCAACCAAACGGGTACGGTCGCTGGAGTCGAAGATATCACCGGTGGCTCGGCGCGCGACATCCTTACTGGTAGCAATGTCGGTAACCGCATTATCGGCATGGGTGGCGCTGACCAGATCGTTGGCCTCGATGGCGACAACGTGCTGATCGGTGATTCGGCATTGATCGCTAAGAATGGAACGACGATCACATCGATCCGTTTGTTGAGCACCTACAACGCCAACGATTCAATCACATCGGGCGATGGCAATAGTTGGATCCTACCTGGTCTCGGTAGCGATACGGTCGTCACGGGTAACGGCAATAATTATGTTGCGGGTGACTTAGCCTTGATGAATATCAGTGGCAACGTTGTCACGTCATTGCAAAGTTTGCTTTCGACCGTTGTCGGCAATGATCAAATTACCACAGGTACCGGCAGTGATAGAATCGTGGCCGACAACGGCGATGATGTGATCAATGACGCGGGTGGGAATAATATCATCATCGCCGACCGTGGTACGATGGTCTTTAATAATGGCCTGCCTGTTGCTGTCTACAGCAGCCCATCGGTTCAAAGCGGCAGCGACATTATCAACACCGGCAGCGGCAACGACATCATCATCGGTGGTGGCAAAGCGGAACCCATCTTTGCTGGCGCTGGCAATAACTTTATTCTGGGCGATGATGGATCCATCAGCTTTGTCGATGGATCGCCGACGAGCGTCTCGCTTATTGCGACGTCCTACGAAGGGAATGACACGATCACGACGCTCGGTGGCAACGACATTATCTATACCGGCAACGGTGACAATTATGTCTATGCAGGCAATGGTGCGGACGATGTCTGGGGTGGAATCGGGATCGATACGATTCAAGGGCAGGGGGGCGATGACTTTATTGTTGGCTCACTTGGCGATGACATTCTCGATGGCGGTTCGGGCAACGACGTGATGTTTGGCGGGAACGCAGTTGGCGTTCGTAGTAATTACCGCATCGGCACCAGCGACTTCGATGTGCCTCCTCAAACTGAAGATGTGGAAAACCGTTATTCCAGCAGCATTGCGAACTTTGGGTTGTCAGGAATTACCAGTGGTGGATTCGTCCCAAGCGTGTTGATCACTCCCACGATCGTGGGCGGATTCTCGATCGATGGGGTTGCCCAAGATGGTCGCGATATCCTGCGTGGTCAGGACGGCAATGACGTTCTCTACGGTGGAACGGAAAGTGACACGCTGGAAGGTGGTACTGGAATCGATTACCTCGATGCAGGCGCGGGTCATGACGTGAATATTGACGGTGGCGATGGCGATGACGTCGTCCGCGGCGGGTCGGGAAATGACGTGCTCAACGGCGGCAACGGCATCGACAACCTGTATGGCGACAACGGCGACGACCAACTCTATGGTGGCGCAGGGTCAGCGACCGGCGTTCAAGCAGGACAACGCTTGTTTGGTGGCGAGGGTAGCGATCGCCTCTTCGCGTATGCTCCGGAAATGCTCAGCTTAGCCGCCTACAATGCACAGAATCTGCTGGCCGGCGATCAGTTGTTCGGTGGTGGCGGAGGAGACAAGCTCTTCGGAAACGCGAGGAAAGAAGTCTATGATGGTGATTCTGGCAATGACTATATCGCAGGCGATATCTACGTTGGACCGAATTACCTAACTCACGAATTGGTCGGGTTAGGTACTCGCGCTGACCTCAACGGCGCTGATGACGTAATGTATGGCGGAACGGGCGAGGATCAGCTCTACGGTGGTGGCGGTAACGATACCATGTGGGGCGGTTCTGGCAGCGATTTGATCGAAGGCCAGCGAGGCAATGACGTGCAATACGGTGGAGAGGGCATCGACCTCTTTACGATTCGTACGGATGAACCAGCAGCAACCGATACCATTGACGGCCACTTTGGAAATGATCCTTGGCTCCCTGTGGAGGATGATGATGCCACTGACATTGTGATGGTCAATGGCACGACTGGGAACGATACTATTCTGATCGGTGGTAATCAGAATAACGTGAATCAAGCGTTTGTTCGTTACAACGGCGTTAACCTGCCCGTCACGATGCGAAGCAATTCTGGTGACTTGCTTGTCGAACAATTCCGCATCGCGGGTCTTGCTGGAAATGACACGATCGGCTTCTACACGCTTGCGGCCGTTGATGCACAGCTCATCAATCCCGCAACGATACCAGCTAACTTAGTTCCACTAGACATGATGGCTCTGTCGAATCGCTCGCGTGATTATCTGGGCGTGTTCGATGGTAATAGCGGCAATGACACTCTCATTGGATCGGCAGGTCGCGATCAATTGGATGGCGGCAGCGGCAGCGATTCACTTTATGGTTTTGACGGCGACGATCGTCTTTGGGGCGATATCGGCAATGGTGCGACCAGCGACAATGATCGCCTCTTCGCTGGCCAAGGTAATGACGATCTTATTGGTGGTTTAGGTACAAACAGTCTCTACGCCTGGAGCTTGGATCCCACTCTGGGCGGAGCAGGCCAGTTTGGCGTCTTCGTGGATGCTCAAGGGCGACTCTTCACGAATGATGGGGGCGGTACGCGCAGCCTTGAAGAAACCGGCTTGAATCGCATGCTCGGTAGCGAGAAAAACGACAACCTCTACGGTGGAACGGTCGTTGACTTTATGTATGGAAACGGCGGTACGGATGTGATGTACCGATCCAACGGATCCACCTTCGAAACACTCGATGGTGGATTGGTAGGAGACGAGTGGAAAGAGTATGCTCGTGAATCAGACCAGGTCTGGTACGTCGGGGGCACCAATGCCTCAGATCAGATCGATGTGAACTTTGTTACCGAACCTGGTTTGCTGACCGATCACCATCTCATCACGCGGCTCACCAACAACAATGGCAACTTCAGCTTCGCCGCGCAAATTCGACTTGACTTCGAAGCAACCGACTCCGATGGCAATCCAGTCTGGGATGCCGATCGGCTGAAGTTCCGTGTCGATGAATTACTCGCGAACACGGATCCCGCCGCGCGGGAAGCCGAACTTACCAAGATCTCGACGGCAACGATCGATCTGCTCAACGAGGAATTGCTCGCATCGATCATTCCTCCCGAAGGTGATTTCCAAGTTATCCTGATCGATGCCTTGGGTGGCAATGACAAGATCACAGTGGGCCCAACGGTGCAGAAATCGGTTTGGATCGATGCAGGGGCTGGCGATGACGTCGTCGAAATCCTGGCTGGAAATGCGATTATGGTTGACAAAACGGAAAGCACTTTTGGAGGTGGTTTGCGTGGGCGCAATGACATCCCAACGCAGGCTTACACATTGACCAAAGCGGTTGACGGACTCCTGCAGTCGGGCGATGGTCGCGCATCGTCGGCCAATGGTATTGAATTCAATGGCCTCACCATGGATAACGCGGCCGATATCGATTGGTATCAGTTCACGTTAGCCAGCGCCGGAACAGCCGCCAGCATCTTGCAACTAGCGAGCGGTTCACCGATCGATCGACTGCAATTGGATATTTGGCCAGCGAATGCCGATCTCGATGATGCAAACAGTCGAGTCAACAGTACGACGTTCTCGACTACGGGTGACCACAGTCAGATTTCGCTCAACGGACTCGCTGCGGCAACGACCTATTTGCTGCGCGTCACGTCTCCAAATCTGGTCCCCACTCCATACAGTTTGCGATTCAACGTTACTGGAACAGTGGATGACAATTTGCTGAAAGAAATTCCAAAATACAGTCTTGGAATCCGTGGCGATTCGGCCAGTCGACGGGATGTAATCCTAGGTGGAACGGGGGATGACATCTTGCGTGGTGGTGCTGGAGAGGACTGGATCTTCGGCAATGATGGCAATGACGTACTAACAGGTGGTTATGATCGTCAAGCGAGCGATTTGTTGATCGGTGGTAATGGCGACGATACGTTCCAAATCATTCCTGACGATTTGCCTTTGCTGGGTAATCAATCCAACACTGAATTTGATCCAGCGACCCGCACGTACCTTCCAACCTTCAGCGATCAGTTCCTTGGCGGTGCCGGCACAGACCGCGTGCTCTTTCTCGGTGGTGATAAGGATCGACGTGGATTCGACGTCCCGGATTATTCCGCGATTCAATACAACACGACCCTGCATCGCTATGAGTTCACTAATCTCGTCTGGGATATTGGCACTCAATCGTATCGAACGAAGACTGATGCAAATGGCCTGGAAGTCTACCAGCAACAATACGCCTACTTCCAAGCCCGAGATGTCGAGAATACCGAGATCAGCACTCGCGCTGGCAACGACGTGTTCCATGCCGATTCTACGGCGCAATTCCTGCCTGTGGGCATAGCGCCTGATACTACCGCAAACCTGCAATATTCGTTCGCTGGTGGAACCGCCAAGGATGTCTCAGGCCACAGCAATGGTGGAACCTTGGTCAATGGAGCGACGACGGCCGATGACAACTTTGTATTCGGAAAAGTTCTGTCCTTAAATGGCACGACGCAATACGTTTCCGCTACATCACCAAGTGTTCCCGTGGGCAATTCCACGTACACCATGGCGGCTTGGATCAAACCTGATGCAATGAACATCGGTGGAATCATCGGTTGGGGTAACATTGGAGTCAATAACCAAGTCAACACACTACGGCTGAGCAGCACTGGCATAGTGAATTCATGGGGAGGCAACGATCTTGCCGCTAGCACGGCATCGCTTGTCGGAGGTTGGCACCATATCGCGGCAACATTTGATGGTACCATTCGACGCATCTTCTTAGACGGCTTCCAAGTTGCTAGCGATGCGCCCACCGGCCACAACGTGCCCAACTCCAATAACTTCGCGGTCGGGAAAACGAACGCTAGCGAGTTCTTCGATGGTCTCATCGACGACGTTCGCGTCTATGACTCGGCCAAGTCAGCAACCGGTGTATCGGCTATCTACAATGCTGGAAAGATCGGTTTCTTAGGAACCGGGCGTTACGAGACCTGGGGGATCGACCTTGGCGATTTCGAACAGAATGGGACGCTCACTTCGCTGCACATCGACGGTGCAGCCGGTAATGACGCACTCTTCGGTGGGCCTCTGGCTGACACACTGATCGGTGGTGATGGCAACGATTATTTGGTGGGCGGACTGGGTAACGATACGCTGCTGGGTGGCGGTGGTTCTGACTACCTTTATGGCAATTCACTCCCTGCAGGGAGCACGATAGCAATCGCACCTGCATCCTTTGCCAAACCTGTCAATTTCCCGTCCGATGCACTTCCCGAAGCGTATGTGTTTACCCTGGCACAACCCTATGTCGATTCGGTCGCGCAAGATCGTCCCGGCATTGATATCAGCATCCCGGCACCCATCGTTCGCTACACGTTTGATGATATTGCCAACCCCGGAAAAGACTCGTCTGGATTTGGTAATAATGCGACTGCTCTGACGGGTGTTTCAGTTGTTACCGGAGGCGTGCAAGGAAGCGCGGCCAGTTACAACAATGCCAACTCTCAAATCACAATCCCTAGCCTCGACCTGGGATCTTCGTGGACCATGTCCGCTTGGTTCCAAGGACTTGTAGACAGTGCTTCGCAATTCAAGAGCCTTTTCTCCTCGTTGGCAGATAACGTCGCCACTGCCACAAACACGACAAACAAGCTTGGTTCGCGCACCCCTGGCTTTACCGATAGCGGTTTCACCCTAGCCCCCGGTTCACTCACCGGCTGGAATCAAATCACTGCCGTCGGACAAACAGGAAAAACCTCGTACTACTTGAATGGCGACTTTGTGGGCGAAGTGGCTGTTCAAGCGGATGGCCAAGTTGCCGTTATCGGAAACCGCAATGGCCAATCGGAACGATTTGCCGCCCAGCTCGATGATGTCGCCTTGTACAACCAAGCTCTGAATGCAGACCAAGTGCGTTTGCTGTACGGTGGAGTTGTTGGGGCGAAAGCCGATTTGCAAAATGACGCTTTCCTGGTGACAGGCGCTGGCAATCAATCTCAACTTTCCAGCATTACCTCCGTCGGAGATTTCAACGGCGATGGTCGCGAAGATTTTATCGCCAGCGAGCAAACAACCAGCTACGTACTGTTTGGACCGCTGGACTTGTCCGATGTCCATAACATTGCTGAGATTGCTGATATTGTTATCGATCACAGCGCATTAGGTGTCCCTGCGTCACGGTTTGGCGACGTTGACAATGATGGTTACTCTGACCTCGCATTCGTGCGTGAGGATGGGAGCAATTATGTGATTACGGTTGTCCTTGGCGGAGAAACAGGCGGCTTGGCCTTGGGTTCAACCGTCCCATGGCCTCGGTATTGGAACGAGTCCTTTGCTGATGCATTTTTGGTTACCGCCGGTGCCGGGAACAATGCGCGTACAATTGAAGTACCCACCAATCAATTGGGCAGATTTGGCGACCTGCGTCTTGAAATGGCCGATCTCACCGGGGATCACCTTGCCGACATCGTAATCTCCAGCGACTCGACCTACGACGCGGCAACCGTTGTATCGGGTCGGTCGCAACTTGGCTTTGTCTTCGGTGGCCAAGCCATTACTTCATTCATTCCGAGCGTTTCGCAACCCAGCTTGGATTTGCGCAACAATATCGCGACGCTGCAGTATGCACAGCTCGATCCGATCTTCGCTGCGATGACCCATCGGTACAGCTTCAATGAAACAAGCGGGACTACTTTCTCCGATTCGGTTGGAAACGATCCGGCCGTCCTAGTGAATCTATCAGGCTCGGGTTTGTCGAGTGGAGGTGGTGGTTATTCGCTTACCGGGTCAGGAGTGCGACTGTACGGTGGCTCAGAATCGACAGCGGATTATGTTCAGCTACCCGATAATTTGCTTGCCAATTTGACAGACACCACACTTGAGTTTTGGGCAACACGCGAAAGTATTCAGAATTGGTCACGGATATTTGATTTCGGACCAAGTTTTTCTGAGTATCTGATAGCTACTTGGTCGCGAGCACTTGATGGTACGCAGGGGAATGTTGATTGGGCAGATAATGTCTACAACTCTTCAACAACGTTGCTTCCTAATATGCAGAATGGCACACAATACCACTTCGCATTCGCATTGGATGCCGGCGGAGGTGCTGGCGGCACGACACGAGTAACGGTTTACCGCGATGGCGTAAATTATGGCTTCTTCGATACCGCTAATACAGTGGCACAATTAACGCCGTCGAATAATTGGCTCGGCCGTTCGAAGTATCCCACCGATTCGTCAGCCGATGCGACATATAACGAATTCCGAATCTACAATCGTGTTCTAACAGCAGCCGAAATTGCGGCAAACACTTCTACTGGACCTGACTATAGCTTCGCACAGGTTACAAATCCCATTGACTTGGCCACGGTTGTCGCTGGCGATGTGAATGGCGATGGTGTGAGTGATTTGCTGTTTGGTAACCAACAAGCGAAGGTAACGGTCCATACCGCCTTGCCTGCTGTGTTCACCGCAACGAATTCCCCAAGCAATCAGGAAAAGCCAGCTACTCTAGCAATATCTCTCAATGGTGTCGGAGCACTCGTTACCGTACGTCTCGATGAAAAATCGCTTCCCACACCGGTGACCACAGCGGTGCGAGCGACCGAGTTTGCCAATGCGATTAACGTGCAACTTGCCGGGACTACTCTCGCTGGAAAAGTATTTGCCAGAAAGAACGCGACGTTCGATAAAGTGGAAATCGTTTCCATTGATGTCGGTGCGAGTGTGGGCCTGACGGTCAACCCCGGGACCGACGGAACCCAAGTTGGATTCACTGCTAGCACAGCGCCTACGCAGAATCAAACGCAAAGCGAACCAGGACTGAATATACCATTCGGGACGAATTCACCCGCGCAAACAATCCGCCGCACACGTGAGATCAGCCTGGTAGGTACCGTTACTGACGTCAATGTAAATCTCACCATGACGCACACCTACACGGGAGATGTGATTGGATGGCTCATCGGACCGGACGGCACACGCGTAACTTTGATGAATCGCAACGGCAGTAATTCTGACAACTTTACGAATACAACGTTTGACGATCAGGCAAGTACTTCCATTCAATCGGGTACCGGTCCATTCACGGGATCGTTCCGGCCCGTCGGATCACTTGCCGCCTTCAATGGCCGTTCCGCCGCTGGAGTCTGGACTCTGGAGCTCAACGATAGCATCGGTGGAGACGAAGGATCCCTCAAGAGTTGGTCGGTCACGGTAACTTCGCGACCGATTACTACTGTATTCGGATCCGAAAATTACCAACCAACGAGTTCTCTCAATGCGCCACTGCTAACTCGCTTGAGCGATAGCCAATCCACACGTGTCACCATCACAACGACCAACGTTCAAGCCGCGGCACCAGTCGCTTTGGGCGACATGGACAACGATGGTTATGACGAAATTGGGCTCATCGGTTCCAATGGTCTCTCCGTTTACCGAGGGGACGCCTTTGCGAATACGATTTTTGTCGGTCCCTCTGGAGGTGTCGATTGGACAATCGCGGGGAATGAGCTGAGCGTAACCAGCGGCGATTTCGACAACGACGGAAGCGGCGAGCTTGCCGTCACCGGTCGTGCAACCCACAGCATTCCACTGGGTAACTTGTTTGATGATCCCAAAGGAACCAACATCGCTACGGCGATATTCACCGACACGCAAAAATCAACGGCACAAGTGACAGACCTGGGCGTATCGCACGTTGTCGCATATTCGTCACCAACGACCTTCTCGATCAACGGATCGGTTAATTTCAATTTCACCAACTTGGGATGGACGAGTTCTGCCAGCGGCAATGTGACGAATGATGCGTTCCGCAACGGGCTCAGTGACGTTGGCCTGAGAACCTCGGGTACCCACCTGCAGGAATCGACAACCAATCCTGTTGAAATTGAAGAAGGAATCGGGATACATGCAAACCAATTGGTAACTTTCGATCTCAATGAGATTCGTACAGCAGCACAGCTTTCTACATCTGACGCGCTGAGGTTTGTTGCGGACCGACTTGGCATCAATGACACAGGCTTTAACGGACCCTCTTCCGCGCACCTCATTGTGCTGGTCAGCGACGCTAGTGGAGTTCTTTCTGGATACGTGAACGGCAAACAAGTAACCGTCGCCAACAATGCGGGCACGTGGAGCTTTACGGGCACCCTTCCACCTGCGATGTCGTTCGATGGCAATTTGGCGTCGCTCGACGTTACTTTGCCAACCGGCGCGAGATATCTCTCTCTAGCGGTTACCCAAAGTGTTTCAAGCGATCACAGCTTTGACCATGGTGTATTTTCGGGTGCCCGCCTCGAGGTAGGTTCTGCACAATCGGAATCGGCAAGAACAACCCATGTATTTAACTCGGTGGGTAACCTCCCCAGCGGCACCATACTCGAATTCCCAACGGTTGCCTCAACATTCGATCCCACTGGCATTGATCAGCAATTCCAAGGACTTATGTTTGATGGAACGAATGACGTGGCAACTCTGCCGGGTAGCGTGCTGAATAATGCTTCGGAGTTCACCACGTCGCTATGGTTCAGTACGTCCCGAACCAGCCCCATTTCCTTAATCGATGCGAATGGCACCAATGAAGACGGCTCCCCGCACTTCAACCGTTTTACCGTACGGCTCGAAGGAAATCAGCTAGTCGTACTCAGCAGCCAGCTATCAGGTGGCGGTACCGCGTGGGCCTATCTTCCCATGCCGGTCGTTGCCGATGGTCAAATGCACCATTTGGCCATGGCCGTCAGTGCTCAGAATGACACCCTGACTGCGTATCTCGATGGAATTTCCCTCGGTACGACTGCCTTCAATATCGCTCCTGTAACAGCGACACAGATCTTTGTAGGACAGTACGCTTTCGGCGCGATGAACCAGGAGTCTGGTGGGTATATCATGCAGGGAGTCCTTTCGGACCTCAGCGTCTTCAACCGCACGTTAAGCGCCAGCGAAGTCGCCAACTTGCACGATAATGGATTGGCGGGTAACGAAGCCGGACTGACTGCTTGGTACCGCTTGAATGAACCAGCGGGTAATCTGTTGCAGGATTCGACCGGCCGCAATGCCTCTGGCTCACTCGGGTATAACAACGTTACCGCTACTATGCCAGCGCGGGTAAGTCTTTATGACGAAGCGCATTATCGCTCGTCACTGAGCAACATTGACCTCAACGGTGACCGGATTGATGATCTCGTCATCAACGCACCTTTTGCCAATGACCTGCTGGACACCAAGCGCGCCGGACAATTGATCATTGGTTATGGCGCCAATGCACGTGTGGCCTTACCAGAGCAATTTGTAACCCTCGAAAATAGCTCCTACTCCGGTAGCGGGTCGTTCGTGAAAGACCGAGCCGCAGGTCCCATACTGTTTGATGACGGAGGAACACCTTACGAGTTCGAGCGGATCTTAGTCGCAGACATTGTGGATCCAGTTGAGCCGAACTTGTCGAGCCACATTGATATCGTGTCGACCCAAGTCACCCTGACAAGCCCTGATGACCTGAGAGTATCGTTTGTCTTCCGTGGTGATATCCTACCCGAGGGTGACTCGCGACTCGATGGAATCCAGTATCGCTTGTGGGCCAAAACCGTAGCACCGTATGAGACAGGTGGTGATGTTATCGGTTTCGTGAACATCGATAGTAGTCGTCGCTATGAGACGTTTGGACTAGGCGTACAATCTGATCTAAGCATTGACGGAAACACCATCTCCTTCTCGATTTCGCTGCGAGAATCAGGGCTTGCAAGTGTTTCTCAGATCGCGTTCTTCGTCGACACGGCCGACTTCAGCGAACAAAATCCATCCAATAATTGGTATGACCAGACTGATCGGGTCATTACGAGTCTTCCCGCAGTGGCAGACCGACAGGGGACCAATGAGCGTTGGTTCAAGTTCACGACGCTCGGCGACGGTATGTCGGGTGATGCCATACGCCTTGTCAGCGACAATCCTCGAGCATTGGCTGGGGTGAAAATCGACCTGATCGACTCAGATGGACGAGTTCTTGCCCACGATCTTGGGGCAGTGGACCTGCGCACCGTTGTTGCCGGTACGTACTTCCTGCGAGTACACGATGAGATTGGCTTGACCAATGATTTCCGCCTGGAATTCAGCGCACCGATCGCGGGTCAACATCACTCGACTTCGTCGTATCCCGACCGTGACCTGTTGATGGGTGGCGACGGAAACGATTTCTTGGTCGGTAACGATGGTCTCGATAAACTCTTCGGACAGAGCGGTGCGGATCGCTTTACCGGCGAGCCCATTGAAATCAGCGATCGCGATATCGCTGACTTGTTAGACATTCCTGTGCCCACTTCCGAAACGACCTACGGGAATGCACCAGCCCTCCTTGATCCGATCATCGGATATGCGACATCCGTGGTGTTCAGTGATGATTTCCAAACCAATAGTTTCGTTCCCGGTAAGTGGCCCACAACAACCAATGCCCTCATCGATGGCTCGTTGAATCTTGTCCCAGGCAATTATGCTGCACGTCTCAACGGCAAGAACACTACCGACAACGCTTACATTTACTCTCAACTGATCAATTTGCGTGGTGCCTCCAGTGCCATGTTGAATTACTCGTTCGAGAAGCAAGGTGGGGGCGAAGCGCCCGATCCAGGAGAAGACTTGGTTCTCGAATACTTGCTGAACGGGCAATGGCGCGAACTGGATCGACAATTGGGCAGCAGCCCCAACATGACATCCTTTTCGAAGCGATCGATTGCGCTGCCTTTGGATGCACTGCGCAGCTCCTTCCAATTCCGCTTCCGCAGCAGTGGCACTGGCTTTGGTTCCACTCTGTACGACGACTGGTTTGTTGACGACATCAGCGTAACCCGCACCGACGGTTCTCCAGAAATGCTTGCTGCAGTAGCGGCCAGCGTTGGAGTTCCAGTCACCACCACCCGTAGCGAACCAGGTACTTATTCTCTCGATTTCAATGGTACGAATCAGTACGCACAGGTGCCCTATTCGGCAGAACTCAATGGCTCCAGTTTCTCTGTGGAAATGTGGGTTCGTCTCGAAGGAACGAATGGCAATTTTCAATCCTTAATCACGTCACGCGACAGTGGCGATTTACGAGGATATACGGTTTATGTCTCACCCTCATCGAACATTCAGTTCTGGACCGGCAATGGGAGCACAACAGCACCCAATTGGGACGTTATCAATGGACCAACCATCACTCCGAATGTCTGGACTCATGTTGCCGTCACTTTTGAGGCTAATGGTGCGGCCGCTGGAGACGGTTCGTTTGCGGGTACTAAGAAGCTCTTTGTCAATGGCGAGCTCGTTCAGGGTGGATCTTCCACAACGCAGCGATATCAACCCAACTCGGTTCGACCGCTGCGTCTTGCCGCTGGTCGTACCGAAGGGTCACCTGACTACTACTTCAACGGCAAACTCGATGAAGTGCGTGTTTGGAATGCAGCGCTCAGCGATTCCACGATTGAAGACCAATACCGCGCGACGCTCAGCACCTTGCCTGCAACTTTAAAGGCCTACTGGAAGATGGATGCCGGAAGCGGAACCTCCATCGCGAACCAAGTTGGCACATTGCATACAGGAACGTTGTTTAATGCTCCCGTCTGGACAACGGAGACATTCCAACAGGTGCCGCTCGTTCGCCAAAACTTGTATGCCAGCCAATTCGCCTCGATTGCAACATTCAATGCTGCGAACCGTGGCCTCTCGGACTTGAATGGTGCGGAATTCCTGGTCAATGCTCGCTCGATGGACTTATTTAATAACAACCTCGACGATCTAGATCTGGCGAAACTGGTACCGACTCGCCTCACCGCTGGCGTCTTCGCTGGGGAGATTGTGGGCGCGCAGAATTTGCTAGAACTGGATCTCTCAGGCAATAAGGACATTAAGGATGTCTCGCAATTGGCCAACCTGTTCAATTTGCGAAGTCTCGACTTGGCGGCCACCGGAGTGGATTCCAATGCCGCGTCAACGCTTACGACGCTGCAATCGTTGAACGCACTGGAGACTCTGAACCTGGATGTCAACGCGATCGACGGCGGGACGAATCTAGTCGTTTCGGAAGGTCAATCACTGGCGATTCCTTACAATCTCCAGTCGGTTGATTTTAATGGTTCCAACGCCTTTATGACTGCGGGTGATTCCGTCGGCCTCGGCTTCCAAGGCAACTTTACGGCATCCGCTTGGATCATGGCTGACACGCTAGGTACCAGCGACCAACCAATCTTCAGCGCTGGCGTTGCCGGGCAGAATACCAACCTAGTTCTGTTAGTTCGTAACCAAAGGGTGGTCTTGGCGTTCTACGGAAATGATTTGAATGGAAGTACCGTATTGAATCCGGGTGTCTGGTATCACATCACTTGGCAGTACAACAATGGCGTTCAATCGATATATGTAAACGGGGTCTTAGACGAGTCGCGAACCACAACGAGCGGCTTCACGGGCAACGGTCCGCTTTATATTGGTAAATGGGATGAAGGGAACAATTTCTTCGACGGCCAACTCGATAACATTCGCATTTGGAAACGAGCCCTTACGTCCACCGAAGTCATAGCCAATATGAATGGTTCGCTGCCGGCTGATAGCAGCTTGGCTGCAGATTGGCGATTCGTCGAAGGAAGTGGATCGACGGTTCGCGATTTCGGTCCCAATGGGGTCGATGGCCAATTGCAAGGTGGCGTTGCCTGGAAGAATAGCACTTCACAGATCAACACGTCGCTGCAGTTTGATGGTGTCAACGATTACGTAGCCTTCGATTCTGCTCCAACTTTGCAAGGGCTTGATTCCAATTTCACAGTTTCAGCATGGATCGCTCCAAACGTGTTGAGCGGATTTCATACAATTGTCAGTGGAGGAAGCTTTGCATTAATGTTGAATGGTGACGAAGTTGTGCTCCATGCGAGGAATGTTGCTTATCCAACCTCGACCAATATCAATATACCGGTCGGAAAATGGACCCACGTGGCAGCAGTAAAAAGGGCAGATCTGTCAGTTGATTTCTATATTAATGGCGTCTTCGCCGAGACGATTGTTGATAATCATGTGGGGCTCAATAATGGCGATCCTTTTGGCTTGAGTCGTTACTACAATGCTGCTGTAGGGGTACAGGCTTGGAATGGCCGACTTAGCGGTGTGGGGATTTGGAACTCGGCACTCAATGCCACCCAAATTGCAGACATATTCGCGAGCAATCTAACGTCAGCGGCTGCCAATCAGTTAGCCTTCTGGAATCTTGACGAAGGCTCCGGCGCAACCGTTGGTAGTCGGGGGCCAACCAAGATCAATGGCACGTTGGTCAACGGCCCCACTTGGATGAATGAAGCAGGCTGGACCGTGACGGGCGATGTGTCGGCCAGCGGCTCGGCGACGCCGATTGCCTTCTCGCCTGACGACAATGGTCTTGCCCGCGTTTCGCTTCGCGGCGAGAGTTTCCCGGTTCTGATTCGCAACGTTGCTCCGGCAATCACCCAAGTCCCTGTATTGGGAACGCTGGTTAGCGAGGGGCAAACGGTCAAACTTGGACCTGCCCGAATCACAACCAATGGTTTGAATGAGTATTGGTTCGATGGCTCGTTTAGTGATGCCAACATTGATCCCATTTCGGCCAGCCGTAATGATTCCAGCTTGTTAGCGCTGGCCCCAGCGGCCGAAAACGTGCTCGATACGGCACTCAGCTTCCTTGGTCCGCAGATGAATCTTCGTTCCGGTGGCATCGTCGGAACCGATACGCTCGCCGGAGCCTGGATAGGACGCGTCGTAATTGGCGCACCGGGCAGCGGCGCACCATTGACCGCTGGCGCCATTACCTTTGGTACCAGCAGCGATGATGGTTCAGTGTTCTTTGTCGACTTGAATCAAAATGGTGTGTTCGAAAACAGCGAACTCGTCGTCGACAACAAGGGATTCCATGGTGACATCGACATTGTGGGAACCCGTACCCTGGCGGCGGGCGCCTACAACATTGCGATTGCCTTCTACGAAGGTGGCGGTGGCGAGAAAATCGAAGCCCGGTTTGAGCAAGGAACGGTTGCCGTGGGGAACTACTCCACCATGACGGTTATCGATCCATCCTCGCCAGCACAGTCCGGGCTTTGGACGCCACTGACCAACGTACGGGTCGAGTTGCCAATTCTCTTAGGTTCAGGTTCAACGTTCACGGAAGTTGATAAGTTTGTCTTTAACGAGGCCGGATTGGATGATGCTGAAAGCCTGAATCCAATCGTCAGTATCGTCGCTGCTGATGGCACCACAACGGACCTCACCTCCAGAGCTCGTCAATTTGCACATTCTGCACTTAACGTTTCTGGAGATGCGCTCGATGGCGCATCCAACATGACGGTGAGCCTGTGGATGAAAACACAGAAAACGGGATATCAATCATTCTTGTCAGCAAGAAACACGACGAATACCGCAGTGCTGAATTGGTACCAAGCCAGCCCCACGAGCGTGTTAGTATACGAAAACGGAATCGGATTTAATTTTTCCACTCCTAATTTGGCCGATAACGCCTATCACCATTTGACATTGGTAAGAAATGCTGAAGCGAAAACGTATACGCTTTATGTTGACGGAGTCGCGCAGACCAGAACAAATGTCTCGAATAATTTTGACCGACTTTCCGTCGCTGAAAACGGATTAACATTTGGTAAATATTTTTATACTTTGACTTCGTATGTTAATGGCCTCGAGTTTGTGGGTGAGATGGATGATATTACGCTTTGGGACCGAGCGTTATCGGCTTCCGAGGTTGCTCAACTTCGACAAGGTGTAGTGGACCAAACCAACAGTTCACTGAAACTCTGGTTGCCCATGAACGAGCCTTCGGGTGACACTGTGGCAGACCGCAGCACCAGTGGATTCGACGGCAAGTTCCAGAAGTCCTACTCGGATACGATGCTCAGTGGACAACCAGTCGTCTATTATCCATTTGACGACTACTTTGGCTCCCAAGTTATGGACGTGACTGGCAATGGTCGTTCCGGGATTGGATCAGGAAGTTACGGGCGGGGGAACCTCTCTAGCAATTCCAACATGGGACGCAGTTATATATTCTCCGGCGGAACAGTTGCTGTTCCAGCAATCGGAGTCGTTCCAGAAGTATCGATAGAAGCTTGGGTACAACCGACTTCGTATGCGACTCCTCTATCTGCAATTTACAACACTGATGGTTTTGCCTCGGGAGCATTGCACGTTCAATTCACCAATACGGGTGCATTGCTGGTCAGCGTGGCTGGCTCTCCCGATCTTTCCTTTGGAAGTGCCGCAGATTTCCCACTCAATTTCTGGATGCATTTGGTTGTCACTTTCGATTCAGTAACGGGCGTAGCGAGCGTCTATAAGAATGGCGTGTTATTCGACAGCAAAGTTGGCACGCCAGTGGTTCCCAATCTCACCGCGGCCCACATCGCTTCGTGGGATGGGACTTCACGTCAGTTTACTGGTCGAATCGATGAGTTCGCGATCTATGATCGAGTGCTGACAGCCGCCGAAGTTGCCACCCGCATGCAAGCAAGTAACTTCAATACGGGCTTTGCGGCTCCAACCTCCGATATTCCGGCAGCAACCGCAAGCAACTTTACAGCGATCGACAACGGCACGTTCACCATCCTGGTTTCCCTTTCCGATAAGGATGGTGGCGTTTCTCATGCAAAGCGTACTTTCGCCGTTCAGAACGCCGCCCCCGTTATCTCCGACCTCAACCGCGTTGGACCGATTGGTGCCAGCAGCGCCAGTCCCGTTTCATTCGGTCGATACGATTTTAGTGCCGCCAACGTAACCGACAGTGGTATTCTCGATACGCACGTTTATCTGTGGGAAGTTAGTGCCAATAACGGACAACAGATTCTTAGCTCCGATCAATTCTCCTTTACGTTAGAGCCACGGTTTGCAGGCAAATACGTAGTGACCTTGACAGTCACAGACTCCGATGGTGGTGTCTCCACCTATACCGAAGCAATTTACGTAGATCCAATCGCTGTGATCAGCGCTCCAGCCGTCGCTCCGCAAGTGGGCACAGTGGTAACTCTCGACGCCAACTTGTCGAGCATACTAGCACCTGCCGGTGGCATGAATGGTACGTTGCGAACCGCAACTCGTCGTTACCAATGGACGGTTATGAATGGCGCAACAACAGTTGCGACAGGAACATCCGCCAAGGCAGACTTTGTACCGGTGGCTGCTGGAAACTATACCGCGACCGTTACGGTCTTCGATGAATTCTTCGCCAACGGCGTACTGCAAGATTCCTTGTCTGATACTGTATCCACCAACGTCGTGGTAACCGCTGCGGAACAACTCAGCATTGCTATGCCAAATGCGGGCTCCGCGCCCGATTTCGATGGCGTAAATGACAGCATCAACTTCGGGACGGGACTGCCACACTTCACCAATAACTTCACTGCCGCTGCCTGGATTAAACCCGATACGTTTGGCGGTTATCGCAGCATCATTAGCGATGGACCCTACAACTCGGGCAACTGGGCATTGGCGTTAGTTAATAATCGCCTCGTTCTGGAAGTGTTTGGAAGTTATCGTGAGTTTGTTGCGACCACCGATATGGTTTCCGGAGTGTGGACCCACGTCGCTGTCACCATGAAGGCCGACAACAGCGTGGAACTGTTCATGAACGGCGCTTCCGTGGGACTCTTCTCGAACGCCACACCGATGGCTGGCGGCGTTCATGAATTCTCAATCGGCTCATCGAAAGTTCAAGAGTACTTCGGTGGTATGATCCGCGATGTCGGCATCTGGAATACAGCGCTGAACGGGACGGAATTGAATCAGGTTCGGGCAGGCGATCCTGCCAGCACCAACCCTGTCGCATTCTGGCCGCTCAACGAAGGTTCGGGCACGACGGTACAAAGCTCGATCGGTAATTTCCCAGGCACTTTCGCGGGCGGTCTTAGCTGGGCGAATCACGTTGATGCTCGCGAAGGCGACATCTTGACGTTCACGCTAGACAACTTGCCACAGGTCCATGAACTTGGCACTCGTGCCGTTGTTTGGGGCGTTACGCCAGCTACCTACGTCACGCTCCCCAGTAACGACCCGGAAATGCTTCAGATCCGTGTCACGGCCGATGGTGCCTATACGGTGTCGGCAACGGTCACAGACAACATCACCAGTGTGCGAACACTGGCAACTCCGGTGTTGGTGACCAGTGCGGGCGCAACGGCATTACCCGTTGCCATCAATGACTTGATTGCGAATCGTATTCCAGTTGTCACGAACGGACCGATCACCTCCACCGAAGGTACTTCGACAAACCTCTTGACGTTGACCGACGGCTCATTCGGTTTGGCGAGAACCGGCGCGAACTACCCAGATGCCGTGGCCATCACGGAAAACTTAATCTTGACGTACTCGCTGGACCTCGCAGCGAATCCCAACGGCTATGACGTCACCGGTATTCAAGCCCTAACGGGTTGGGGTGACAATAACCGCGATAACCAAAACTATGTGGTCCGTTACTCCACAGTACAGAATCCCACCCTTTTCCAAACCTTGTCGACGGTGAATTTCATACCAAACATTGGATCCGGTTCTGCCAACGCATCCTCTACGCTTGGCGGTGGAGTATTGGCTTCGAGTGTTGCCTTTGTTCAGTTCCAATTTGTCGGTGTTGAATTTGGCTATGTCGGTTACCGCGAACTGGATGTGATTGGGACTCCGACTGCATTTGCACCTGTCACTTTTGTGCGTACCGCCAACCAAGCCCTTGTGACAGCCACCAACATCGCTGCCGATATTGTTGCCGACGATCTTGCTGGTACCGAAAATGTCGCAGTGTTGTTGACTGCAAGTGTCAAGGATCCTGGCACCACCGACACGCATACCTACTCCATTGTTTGGGGTGATGGCTCACCAAATTCCACGGGCAATGTGATCGGTGGACTGATCTCAGTCAGCAAAGTCTTCCCACAAGACGGCACTTACGAAGCGGTCTTAACCGTCACTGACAACAATGGTTCCTCACGCCAAGAACCGATCACGATCGTGATCAGTAATACAGCGCCTGTTGCCGTGGACGATGTAGGGGCTGTTCTGACAACCAATGAGAACAGTTTGCTAACGTTCCCTGGCAGCCTGCTGGTTGCCAACGACACAGACGCTGGTCCGTTGGATGTCAAGAGCGTTGCCAGTGTCGCAGGAGGCTCTACCTACGGTGCAACAGTCGTCCTCAACGCCGATGGCACCATCAGCTACGATCCTAATTCGTCGACACAGCTGAACGAAATGAGATTGGGTGTATCCGTTGTCGATACGTTTACATACGTCGTCACCGATGACGGCGGCGGCACCGACACGGCGACGGTGTTTATCACTGTCAATGGTCAAAACGATTTACCTCAAGCACAGGTCGACAACGCTGCGATCAACGAAGATGCCAACCCACCAACCGTTGCCGGCAACTTGCTCAGCAACGATTCAGATGTGGATACTGGCACGACTCTGACCGTCGCCGCAGTCAATCTATTGACCACCCCGACGATTCCTGGCCTGTATGGATCGCTGCAGTGGAACGCAGATGGATCCTATACCTACACGCTGGACAACGGCAACGTCGCAGTGCAACAACTCGCAGTCGGCCAAAGCCTGACCGAGACGTTTGCCTACACCTTGAACGATGGCGATGGGACCGTTGAATCGTCGTTGACGATTGCAATCCATGGTGTCAATGATGCTCCTGTTGCCCATAGTAATTCGAACACCGTCCTTGCCGATTCGGTGATCAATATCGAGTCGGGTACCTTCGACGATGCCATTTTGCAGGATTCGCCGATTGCTTATTGGCGGTTGAGCGACGTCGATGGAACAGTGGCTGCTAACCGCAAGGCGCCGACGACTCCAGATGGAACGATTGTGGGTGAGGTCCTGTATAACCAACCAGGCCTGTTGCCAAACTCGCCCGACACGGCCTTGGGATTTGATGGGACGCAGTATGTCACCATCCCTGTCTCCGCCCTGATCAATAACTATGCCTCTGTAGCGACCGCAAAGTCGATCGAGCTGTGGTTCAATGCCTCGAGCGTCCAGTCGCGTCAAGTGTTGTACGAACAAGGCAACACAGCGGCTGGCCTAAACATCTATATCGATGGTGGCCAGTTGTACTTTGGAACTTGGTCGGCAAACGTCTTTGGTCCGATCGTCAAGTTCGGAATATCCAGCAATACGACGTATCATGTTGTCGGAGTATTCGGTGCTAGCACTGCCAGCCTCTATGTAAACGGCGTGCAAGTCGCAACGGGTGCTACCCCCTTCGCCAGTATTGCGAAGCATCAAACAACCGAAGTGGCCATCGGTGCGGCGAGGACAACTCGATTCCACAACGGAACCGGTGTTAATGGGTTTGGCTTCACAGGGACCATCGACGAAGTGTCGCTGTACAACGCAGCACTCACGCCGACCCAAGTTGGCAATCACTTCGCTGCCGCTGGTCTACTCGCCGGTGACAATGACATCGATTCCGGTGACACTCGTGCGGTAACTGCCGTTAATGGAGTTGCAGTCCGAGTGGGTCAACAATTCGAGCTTCCCTCCGGTGGACTATTGACGGTCCAGGCGGATGGCTCTTATCAGTACGATCCCAATGGTGCGTTTGACCATCTGGAAGGGGGCGGTGTAGGAACGGAAATATTCAATTACACAATCGCTGATTCGGCCGGAGCAACCTCCACGGCAGATGTGACCATTACCGTGATGGGACGCAATGACGCACCGACCGGCGCGTTGCTCAGCAGCACCAATGTGATTGCCTCGTCCGACTTCATCGGAGTACTGACGGCGCTCGATGTCGATGATAACGATACGCATACATTTACGATTCTTGAGGAAATACCTGCCCCTCAAAGCAATCCTGCCTTTGCAATCGTGGGCTCCAATCTGGTTGTGGTAGATCGCTCGACTTTGGTCCTTGGTGAAACGCGAATCGTCCGAGTTCTGACGACCGATGCGGCGGGCGCAACGGTCGAACAAGCCTACACAGTGCTTATCAGCTCGGTGATTCCAACCGTTGGCGTTAACGGAGTTGTTCAGAGTCCAAGCAGTGTGACGATGTCGTTCAATAAGCCACTGGATCTCTCAGTGCTCAATCTTTACGACGGTGTCGATACCAGCATTGACGAGGCGGATGTCACGTTGGTTGGTTCAACCGTGGGTCCTGTTAGTGGCTCGCTGTTGTGGGATTCTCAGACTAATACGTTGCAATTCATCAAGACGGGCGGACCGTTGCTGCCGGACGCTTACACGCTGACCCTGCATAGTCGTGCGGACGGATTTAAGAGCGATTCAGGGGAGCTTCTCGATGGTGATGCGGACGGTGTGCCCGGTGGAGATTTTGTTACCACGGTCAACGTGGGAACAAGTTCTGCACGAGTGGTCTCCATTCCCGACTTTGCCCGTGGTGCTACCGATACGAATGGCCAAAACGTCAACCTCTCGTTTGATAATGGATCGCCTGGTATCCCGGTCACAATTAGTGAAGGAAACGATGTGCTGGCAGTCGATTTTGATGTGGTCTTCGACCCATCGCTGATCAACTTCACTAGCACCTACTTTGCGGTGCTTCCCGCAGGCTGGAACACTACCGTTAATCTCGTCTCAGCAGGCCGTATGCGGTTGACCCTTTCCGGATCTACGCCACTGACGGCCGGACCTCAGACGATTTCTAGATTACTGGCCAACATCCCTGCCAATGCACCTTACGGCGCTTCGGAAGTGATCCGCATTGAAAATCTCAAGGTCTTTACCCAGGCTGGAGGCGCGACTCCCGTTCCAGCCGTTTCCGATGATGGCCTTCATAAACTGATCTTCGTAGGTGATACCAACGCCGATGGCCAGTACACGGCACAAGATGCAGCATGGATTGCTGGAGTGCGAGTCAACGCCTACACCGGATACGACGCTTACTCTTGGACCGATCCAACGATTATTTCCGATGTGAACCAAAACGGCGCACTCGATGGACTCGATTCTTCTTGGATTGCTCGTAAGAGCCTGTCGGCCAGCTTGCAGCCAGAAATACCAAACATTCCGGCAGGCACATTGCCCATCCCTGCAGGGATCGATCCAACCATTGCAGCCGATCTGTCAGTCACCGGCCACCGTGGACAGGACATTCACGTCCCTGTTCGCATCACTGATTCGGCCGCAGGGCTGTGGGGTGTGGATACCTTTATTTCGTACGACACAGCGGTGCTGGACCTTCCTAGCGGCTTGAATGCTGGAGGAATTAGCGTAGGGGCCATGTTTGGTTCCGAAGGTAACTGGACCTTGGAATCGTTTGTGGATGATGCGACTGGACAAGCTCGTATTGCCCTCTATCGCACCGATGCATCTATTTCAACCGTTGGTGAGATTGCCGATGTGAACTTCAATGTGAGACCCGATGCTCCTTTGGGTGTCTCTCCGTTGGTGATCGATGGCTTTGAAAATGTCCCGCCGTTTACCTTCAGCTTTGAAGATGGTTCGGTCAACATTCTCAATCAGTCGCCAACGGATATTCTGCTGAATCAAAATACGATCAACGAAAATACCAGTACCGCAACTGATCTACTGTTTGGTACCTTGGCGGCTGTTGATGACGATCCAGTAGACTCGCACACGTATCAACTGATCAGTGGCTCTGGCGATAATGACAACAGTCGGTTTGTTATCAATGGAGACAATATCTACTTGAAGCAGGGCGAAATACTGGACTACGAACTTTATCCGTCCTTCTCGATTCGCGTTCGAGCGGTCGATGCAGAAGGTGCATTTGTCGACAAGCAGCTGGACCTGACGATCGAAAATATTCTCGAAATTGCTGGTACACCTGTATTCGGCAGCGGTACTGCCCAGCGATCCATCATTAAGTCGATTACGGTGGAATTCGATGCGGGCGTGACTATTGATCAAGGCGCTTTTGTGGTCACAAAACGTGGCGCTGGTGGTGGTGCTGTTGGAGTCCAGTTCACTACGACGACGTCTGGTAACGGTCATACCATCGCAACGCTATCCTTCAGTGGTTCGTTCACTCGTGACGGCGCGTTGGTCGATGGAAACTATGATCTACGCGTTATCGCGTCCAAACTGAGCAATCCTTTTGACGGAAACAGCGACGGCATATTGGGTGATGATTACCTGATCGGAAATCAATCAACTGACAATTTCTTTGCGTACTTCGGTGACGTGAACGGAGATCGCTCCATAACCTTGGCAGAGTTCAATCAATTCCGACAAGCCTACGGTAAATCGACCGGTCAATCAGGATTCCGTCTGGAATTCGATTACAACAGCGATGGGAGTGTGGCACTTGCCGATTTCAATCAGTTCCGATCTCGATACGGCAAGACACTGCCATTCCAATAGGCCAACCCGAAGATCTACGATCCTTTCATCAGTGAAAGGATCGTTCAATTACCGTGACCTGAAGCACCGATCCATTCCACAAGTTGGCAAAACTAGTGGTCGGTAACTGTGAAGCGAAAATCACTATCGCCAGCACGACACTACTTCGGATGACGGGCTTGAAAGGGTAGCGTATTCACCGCAGGGGAACGGAAATGGTCAACCACGAATTACACGAATAACACGAATGTTAAGGCATCGAATCAGCGCGTACGCGGTCGCTTGCCTTCGAGATCATTGCCCAATCAACTACCCCGCCGTCTATTTCTCTTTCATTCGTGTTATTCGTGTTATTCGTGGTTGTCTCCTCTCACCACAATCGCCAACACAACACAACTGCGGAAGACCGGTTTGAAAGGGTAGCGTATTCACCGCAGGGGAACAGAAATGGTCAACCACGAATAACACGAATATCACGAATGTTAAGGCATCGAACCAGGTGTACGCGGTCGCTTGCCTTTGTGATCATTCCCCAATCAACTACGCCGCCGTCTATTGCTCTTTCATTCGTGTCATTCGTGTGATTCGTGGTTGTCTCATCTCACCACTATCGCCAGCACGACACTACTTCGGATGACGGGCTTGAAAGGGTAGCGTATTCACCGCAGGGGAACAGAAATGATCAAACACGAAT
>JBGTBJ010000100.1:0-95559 GCA_041749395.1 Pirellulaceae bacterium | reverse complement strand
TTCGTCAGTTCCGCCGCGAGGAACAGGCTGACCAAAGCGAGCGATCACGCTACGTCAAAGCCCGTCGCCGCATCGATGCGCGGCTGCGCCGCAGTCAGGAATCGCCACGCGCCGAATAATGGTCCTGCCGGGCGCTTACGACACAAACGCGACGATGCAAAAAACGCTTCAATTGTGAGCAGTAGTCCATAGTTGCACTGTGCGTTTGATCTCAATACGGAAACCATAAGTATCGTTCCGCGTTCTCGAGCTATGATACAAGTAACACTTGAGACATCTGACGGGCATCGCATCACGCCCAGATGCCGTGTTCCTGAGCTCCATAATTTAAGGTGGCGTCTACTCCTGCCATTGTCAACAACCCGCGACAATGCCGATGCTTGAGACAATTGTCTACTAAAACAAAACGCAGCAAATGGAACTGATTTATAATTTGCTAAAAGGAGTTCGCCGGACAATGAGCAATGCAAAGATATTTACCGACGCTGCGACTCGAACGCGGTCTCCGCGATTAATTCTCCAACGCATCACACTTGGTGTCTTGGGATTGTGGTTAGTGGTCAATGCCGTATTCGGTTGGTGTCAAGAGTACTTCTTAATCGAACCGCAAAGGCTTTCCACTGGTTACGTGAGAGTTGAAAAGAAGCCGTCCTATAATAGGTTTTTAAGCCCCCCCAACACATTACTGCCAATAGCAGAAAAGGAATGGCCCGAGGAGGCAATAGCAATCAATTTTCAAAAGTATGAATCGCTTGAACCTAAGCGAGGTGTCCTATTCTATCTTCACGGAAACCGGGGGAGCATGGAGAGTTGCCGATTTGAAATTCTGCCATTCTTACAAGCAGGCTACGATGTTTGGACTATGGACTACCGAGGTTTTGGCAACAGTAAAGGAGTAATCAGTGAAGTCAATTTGCTTGCAGACGCACAAATGGTTTACAAGGAGATACTAAAGTCGGAACACATAGATATCGTCTGGGGCCGTTCCTTCGGAAGCTGCATCGCTACATATCTAGCGAAGGAGAACTCCCCCCAAAGACTCGTTTTGGAAACACCTTACTGGTCGATAACAGATGCAGCGCGCAATAGAGCCCCTATACTGATGCCCGTTTTCTTTCGCTATCGTCTACCAACCCACGAATACCTCGAATACGTGAAATGTTCCGTTCGTATTATTCATGGAACACTCGATGAGAAAATTTATTTCGAGTCCAGTGAGAAACTAGTAACTCACGGGATAAAGTTTAATTCAGACATCGTGCTATATCCAATCGAGAATGGCAAACATAACTTCCGGCCATCACATGATGCTCCATCGCCCAGCATCGACATTGCCTTTGAGCGAGCGTTAAGCGAATGCCTCGAATTAGACCCTGTGGTGCCTTAACGAAGGTGGTTTCGAAAGCTGCGAAAAAAGAAGCGCAATTCGTCTTTCCGAGAGACGTTGCCTTTCGAGTTGAGTATTGGCAATGAGCGCTGCAACGGGCAGAGCGAGATTGTAGCGTTTGCCCAGAAGAGTCCTAATTACTTCTCTTTGCCGTAAACGCTTCGGTCGCAAACTCGCCAACTTTGCGAGTGAGCTTCATCTCATCGCCCGCTAAGTCGCCCGAGTAGCTGATCGACAGGTCATTGCCTTGAAAGTTCAGCAATTCGTCGAACGCGATTTTGCCATCTACGACTTTCACATTGGATAGCTTGCTGCTATGAGTCGCACCGTTCAGAGTCATCACTGCGGATCCCTCAATCTTCCCATCCGTACTTTGAATAGTGAATACATATTCCTGATCACCAATTTGCGTGTTGACGGTGCCCGTCCATGTGCCAACTACAGGATTCTCAGCGTTCGTATGCTTCGCGGCCTTGTCTTGAAAAACGCTTTGCACAAACCAATACAAGCTGCTGCTCCAATGCTGTGGATCATGACCGTGTCCATCGACATGCCAAACGTGTTCAATACCATTCTCCTTCAAGAACTGATGGACATTTTGGCTGATGCCAATCAAACCATCTTTGTTACCGCAAGAGATCCACAAAAGCTTGAGCTTCGCTTTAGCCTCTTCTACGTTTGGAACAAGCTCTTCGGCTGGCTTCGTGTTGGGAGCTGCCGAGAAAGGTCCCACCCATGCGAAGGTATCAAGATTTCCGAGACCAAAATTGAAAGACTGTCCGCCCCCCATCGAAAGACCAGCAATCCCACGCATTTCACGATTGCTGTCCACCGAGTATTTCGCTTCTATCGCCGGAATGACATCATCGATCAAGTCTCGCTCAAACACGGCAAATGCAGGCGCACTCGCCATGACGTTTCCTTCCGCGCGGTCGTTCTTTTGAGCCCGCCCGTTGGGCATCACGACTATCATGGGGACCGCTTTACCTTCCGCGATTAAGTTGTCGAGAATCAGATTCGGCGATGAAAACCGTTGCCACTCTGTTTCGTCGCCACCGATCCCGTGCAGTAGATAAAGGACGGGGTACTTCTCATCGGCGGCGTATCCCGGCGGAGTATAAACCTGCATTTTACGAATGTTACCAACGGTTTTCGATTCGTATTCGACCATTTCCAGTTTACCATGCGGCACATCACGCTCAGACTTGAACCCTTCTGGCGGTGCATCGTATGCAGCGACATCATCGGGCCCGAGTTGGATCGGCCCACCGAATCCACGGCGAGCGCGGCGTGGTGGATCCTGTGGTGCTGCGGCGGGCTTGGATACGTTCATGACCGCTTGCTCCGCAGCACCATTGTCGGCGGATTCAACCGTGATGGCGAATACAAGAGGTGTGGAGCGGTTGTCGCCTTTGATCAATTCAATGCTCTTCAACGGCTTGCCAGCATCGACTGGGATTTTTAGATATCGAATCTGCTTGCCATTGGCGTTGATCGCGAATTTGGACTCTGGAACATCCGTCTTCTCTTGGTAGTTGGCGGAATGTATGCCGTTGACTAACTCATGATCTACGGAAGTTCCGTCTTCATACTGACATCTCACGATCAAAGAGGCCGTTTCATCACGATTCATTGGGAATCCGAAAGCGGCAACCCCGCCAAGCATATGAATTGCCGAAACATTTCCTGAACAAGGAATCGTTGCCGAGCTCGGCAGAGTGCTGGGGAATCGACCGCCAGAGGATTGCAAGCCAATGATATTTGCGACACGTCCCTCTTGAGGATCTTGCAGTTCAAAGGGGATGCCTTCGACTTCGACGTTTCCATAAGATGTCAACTCAAACTTGTCGCCCGCGTTACCACGAAAGCCAGGAAGACCTTTCGGCCCACTGATCGTTACAGCGGCAGCAAGAGACAATGGCGTGTAGCGTCCACGTTTGGCCAAGAATGCCAATAGATCCGCCATCTCTTGCTTGGAAATCTGCCCTTCAAAACCTTCCGGCATCAACGACTTGGCTCCCGCACTCATTTGCTCAATATCCTCACGCAGAACTAGCTTTTCTTTGCCCTGGGTGTCGATCAATCGCAATGAATTGGCGGATTCGCCAGCCAGCATTCCGGTGAGCACTGCGCCATCAACGGTAAGAATTTGGTAGGTGCGAAAATTGTTTTCAACACTGCGATTAGGATCGAGAACATTGACCAAAATCTCTTCTTTGGGATGAACTGCCATTCCAGTTAGATTCGGACCGATCGAAACACCCAGCTCGCCGTGTTTATGACAGAGCATGCAATGTTTTTTGTACATTGCAACACCGTTCTCAACATCGCCCTTCAACTCCGTAACGGGCATCCATTCGTTAACCAAGGCTTGACGGTTCGAAGCCACTGTCGCACCTTTCATCTCCATCAGTTCTTTAGCACGTGAGGCGATTTCGCGAGTCGGGTGATTCAACAGTGCTTGCCGCTGATCGAGCTGCAGTTCTGTAAACTGTGCCTTTCCATCGGCAATCGCTTGTAGCAACTCGGTGGTTGTATCAGCGCGAGCCAAGAGCAGCGTAAGAATTTCGCTTGCCAGCTTCGGACCAAGCGTTCCGCGAATCAAAATCAACTTTTCGGTCAACCCTGGAACGCGGGCGTTCGCAAGCGACTGAATCACTTTTGCACCCGTCTCGGGAGCTAATTGAGGCGTTAGCACTGTATCGATGGTAACCAAAATGCGATCGCTTGTTGGAGCCAGCCTGATCGCTTGATCCCACGCGGTAAGACGTGTCGTAATTTCGGCTTGAGGATCCAACGCTGTCGCGAAGAGTTGATTCTGAATTGAGGAAACAGCTTCATCCAGATTCTTGATCGACCACTTGTCCGCCACCGCCAAAACGGCCGCCTTACTTTCAATACTAGTGTCATCACTTAGAAAGCCACTACGGAACTTTGTCTGCGCTGCTTCGGACAAAGTGACCGTCAACTCTTTTGGCCAACCCTTCGCCAAGCCTTCCCAAAGTGCGACCGTGAGCGGTGAATTTGGCTTGACGTCCAATAGCAATTCAATCTTCTCTGCTGTTGGTTGAGAACGTGCAAGATGTTCCGCCAATACAACAATTCGTGGTGACAACTCACGGGCGTTCGGCGGAGAGTTTGCGTTGATCAAAGCGACCAAAGTTTCGACAGCCTTCGTCGCAGCGGCCGACGTCCAGGCATCCATCAAGATACCATCGGACGAGATCGATTTCGCACCGCTTACCATCGTGGCCAACGATTCGCCGGAAACGGTTCCAGCGCCATCAGCAATTCGCAACAACGCCGCTAATTGCACACGAGGATCGACGTCTTGCAATGCTCCGCTCTCCACAGCGTTGTTAACTTGGCTAGCGGAACAATTCGCAACGGCCGCGCTACGTACGGGGCTGGATGGGTGCGTGAAACCCTTCTCACAGGCAAGTGACAAAGCCGATTTAGCTTCTGGGCTTCCGCCGTCGGCTAAACCTGACAGCGTCCAAATAGCATGCAGAGCAGCAGTGTTTAGGCCAATCTCGTCAGTTGCCTGATTTTCGACCAAAGCAATTAGATCACGGAGCGTTTTCGGATTGACCGCATGTCGCTCAACCAGCAATCGCTGCGCAGTTCGACGCCAGAAGAAATTGTCGCTCTTCAGGGCCTCCACCAAATCGCTATCAGACGCACCGACTAACTGGATCGCATGTGTAGGAGCAGACTCCTGTTGATACAACAAGCGGTAGATTCGACCAAAGCGTTTGTCTCGCAAATCGCTTTCGTAGGCAGCACCCTTACCCGTCTGAAAACCGTTTGGTGTTGGATTGTGTTGGATGATGTAGTTGTACCAATCGAGCACCCAAACGTTTCCGTCTGGACCGACTTCTGACATAATTGGCGCAGCCCAATCGTCGATACTGGCCACAACGTTGAAGCTATTATTGCTCCGGTAGCCCGCGCCTTCTTTTTCAAGCACAAACCCGCCAACGATGTGACCGGTTGGCTCGCACACCATTTGAATCTTGTTCCACCATGCGGTCGGGTAGTTCCGCGCCGTGTAGATCGCTCCGCCAGCGGCCGCTGTATAACCACCGTGATAATCAACTTGGCGAACCTTCTGGTCCAGTGCATTGAACCTGTCCGTTGGCGAAATCTTTTGGAGCCAGCTAGGCGACCATCCAGAAACCTGATCGAAGTAGCGATTGGGAATCGGCATGTGTACGCTCGGGCAACCATTGGCGGTTGATCCAAAGACATAGCCTTCTTCACTGAACCCAAGTCCCCATGTGTTGTTATTGGTGGCGCGAACAAACTCCAAGGCGTCGACTCGAACAGTATGCTCATTGAAATCGCTCGATGAATGCTCCGCAGGTAGCCCCGATTGCTGATCGATTGCAAAAGCGGGTGCCGTCTGGTCTGCCGCACCACTGCGCACTTTGAATCGCCAAAAGCCTTGACGAAATCGCATTTGTGGCTCGCCGTTAATGATCGGTTCGGAGTTGTTGTAACCCTGCATGCCCCAAATCCAATTGTCTGGACCATACTGGAAATTACTAACGCCACCGTGCGTATCGCCCATCGCCCAACCGGTGATCAGCTCTTGACGGAAGTCGGCAACATCGTCGCCGTCAATATCCTTGAGATAAATCGTTTTCGCACCGTTCTGGACGATCACGCCACCGCGATAGCAAACGAGCGTCGACGGAATGCTTAGATGCTGAGCAAAGACCGTAAACTTATCAGCTTGACCATCATTGTCGGAGTCTTCACAAACACGGATGCGGTCGCGACCTTGACCAGGTTGCGATTGCAATTCGTTGGGATAATCAACTGTTTCGCAGACCCACAAACGACCACGTTCGTCCCAATTCATCGCAATCGGCTTGCCCGTTAAGCCGGCAAATTTCTCAGCACCTGCTGGTTCGTTTGGCCAAGTCTTGTTGGACTCTTTAGCCCATAGCGACAGACGAAAGTCTTGAGGAACAGAGTACGCCTTGATGGACTCTTCAGCGGGAACCGGATCTTGCATTAGTGTCAGAGGAGCTTCTTGCGTGCCCCAACTAGCGCCCGGAGTGTAGTTAGGAATTTTGGCACCGACGTCAGTTGAGGTAAAATCCTTTTCGTTCATCAATGGCGGCGTCATCTCCGGTTTCGCGAAGGCGCGATTGGCTTGAGCAACTGCTCGGGCTTTCGTTACGTCGGTATCGTCGGTTCTGGAAACCGCAGCAGTAAGCGTCTGGCCGCAAGCCCAAAGCACACCACGCGCTAATAGATTTTGGAAATCGACGTTGGACCACGTCCGATGATCGTGTCCCCAAGCCGTGTAGAAAACTCGACCTTTTCCGCTAGTTCGAACCCATGTGTAGGGCTCACCATTTGGGTCACTAACGGGGCCTGATTCACTGCTTCGCGTCTCCAGTACAGTCTTGTCTGCGTTGAGCCGACCGTGTCGATAACTTTCGTCCATCGACTGGATCGGTTTTAGACCCTGCATGATTTCGTGGTCAGCCGCGACAATTTTCGTCTCAAATCGCGTGAAGCCGTGGCTCTTGAATTGGCCACCGACGAGATCAATATATTTGTCAGAGTTTAAGAAACAGAATGATCCACAGTGAACAGGAATTAGCCCTCCCCCCTGCTCGACAAAACTCAGCAATGCCGACTCCGCTTGCGGTGTGATTTTCTCGATGTTAGCGAAGATCATCAACCCATCGTACTTGGCGAGATTCTCAGCGTTGATTTCTCGTAAGTCTTCAGTGTATTGAAGATCAATCGACTGAGTGCCAAGCGACTCAGCCATATGACGATAGAATTCCGATGGCTTATGAAACCCGGAGTCACCGAGCATCAGCACTTTTACCGTTGCTTCTTGTGCAACAGCTGGAAGCGAAAATAAGAGTCCGGCAAATACAAACCCTGCGAAAACAAAGCGTTTGTGAAGAGAAGTCATGATCGATTTATCCAATGAAACGTGCGACTCGATATCACATGGTGCCATCAACCAATGCGCGATTCGGTTCAACACGCTGACAAGGTAGCTCTAGAGGTGCAAAATATGATCGCATATAAACAACGAAAGTTCGAAGCCTAAGTCTAACGCTAAACCGCGTACCAATTCCATGAGAAATTGCACAAATCGTCTTAGGTAATTCATCTGGGAGCGAAAATGACAGGCAAGGCCTATTCGTGCGTGCACGCATTAACCATCCAGTTCCTATCGAGTTTGTCTTAAAGCACCTGAAATTACGCCGATTCCGCCTAACAGCACTGACAAGCCGAAGAATTTGCAGGAGAAAGTCCTAAGGGAATCGGTTAAGCTGCCGGGACGCTGCGCGACAAAACTGGCTCCTCAGCGAAGTCCCTCGCCATATTTGACTGGACACCCGATTTGATGGAAACCGAACGAGAGCTTCCCCTGGCATTGCGTGCGGCATACCTCGCACTACATCGAAGAACCGATGCCCGATTCGCAGAGCATCATGTCACGGCAGACCAGTTCGTACTGTTGACATCGCTTTCGGATGGGCAGGCATTGACGCAACGGGAATTGGCTGATCGTATCTCGTCGGACCCTAGTACAGTTCGAGCTATGCTAGTTTTGCTGGAAGCCAATGGACTGGTCAAAAGAGAAAGCCATCCAACGGACTCTCGAGCCAAAACTGTCGCGTTGACTGCGGCTGGTAAGCGGACACAGAAGAAGCTTTGGAATGCAGGTCAGACCATTCGTGATGAGATGCACGGGTGCTTGTCTACAGATGAAGCCGATACGTTGTTAAGGCTACTTCGAAAACTGACGCTGGCACTTAATGAAGAAGAAGTTCTCGTCTAAGATCTGATATTATCTAAGCGCTGGTTTAAGGCGACCTCTATTGTTTACCAATGGGGCGGAGCGCAGAATTGACGATACCTTCGTACAATTGATAGCGGGTGAAAAAAGTTCTTGCCGATAGCGATTCCATTTCTTATGTCCGAAGTTACTCGCATCCTGTCACAGATCGAATCCGGCGATCCATCGGCTGCGGAGCAACTGCTGCCGCTGGTGTACGACGAATTGCGGAAGCTGGCGGCAGCGAGGCTTGCCCAAGAGAAACCCGGGCAAACGCTGCAAGCAACGGCTCTGGTCCATGACGCTTATCTGCGGTTAGTCGACGTAGAAAAGTCACCACACTGGAACAACCGTGGGCATTTCTTTGGAGCTGCGGCAGAGGCGATGAGGCGAATTCTAGTGGAACAGGCGCGCCGCAAAGAACGCGGCAAGCACGGTGGCGGGTTGCAGAGAGTTGAACTGCAGGACGTGGCGGCTGCAGATAGCGATGGGTATCTTCTCGCGCTGGATGCTGCGCTAACTTGTCTGGCAGCAGAAGATCCACTGGCCGCGGAAGTCGTTAAACTAAAGTTCTTTGCGGGATTGGGGCGAGAGGAAATAGCGGGTGCACTCGGCTGCACTGTTCACGAAATTCGCCAGAAATGGGCCTATGCAAGGGCCTGGCTGCGTCTATCCCTAGAAAACTGACAAAGTTTTCTGGATTTTCGCGCCAAAAGCCACTGCCGCGTCGCACTGATCGATGAAAGAGAAAGGTGAACGACGATGACTATCGATCCACAACGTGCTCAAGCTTTGTTTCTAGCGGCCGTCGAACTTTCGGAGCCAACGGCGCGCCGCGAATTACTCGATCGTGAATGTGCGGGCGACGATCCCTTGCGGCAGCGAGTCACTGCTTTGCTGGGTGCGCACGCCGCCGCTAAAGGGTTCGGGGACAAAGCATCGAGAGATGCTTTCGAAGTCACCATCGACTCCTCCATCGGTATGCACTCCGGATCGATGGTCGATGGACGGTACAAGCTCATTGAAGCTATCGGCGAAGGGGGCATGGGTACTGTCTGGCTGGCTGAACAGAAGGAGCCCGTTAAACGCAAAGTGGCCATCAAGCTGATCAAGGCCGGCATGGACTCGCGGCAGGTGTTAGCCCGTTTTGAAGCCGAACGTCAGGCGCTGGCCATGATGGATCACCCTAACATTGCCAAGGTGTTCGACGGCGGCATGACCGAACAAGGCCGACCATATTTTGCAATGGAATTTGTGAAAGGCGTACCACTCACCGAATATTGTGATCAGGCGAGATTGTCGCTGAAGGAACGCCTCAATTTGTTCATTCCTGTCTGCCAAGCGGTACAGCACGCGCATCAGAAAGGCATCATTCACCGTGACCTCAAACCTTCCAATATCCTGATATGTCTATACGACGGCAAGCCGGTGCCGAAAGTCATCGACTTTGGTCTGGCGAAGGCGATACACCAGTCGCTGACTGAGCACACCCTGCACACGGCATTTGGCATGATGGTCGGCACTCCACTGTATATGAGCCCCGAGCAGGCGGAGCACAATAACCTGGATGTCGATACACGGACCGATATCTACTCATTGGGTGTAATCCTCTATGAATTGCTCACTGGCGGTACTCCGCTTGAGAAACAACAACTCATGGACGCAGCCTTTAATGAAATCCTGCGGCTGATCAAGGATGTTGAACCTCCCAAACCCAGCACGCGACTAAGCGGCAGCGCAAAGTTGCCGAGTATCGCAGCCCATCGCAGTATCGACCCGAAGCAGCTCAGCAAATCTCTGTCGGGTGATCTCGACTGGATCGTGATGAAGGCGCTCGACAAGGAACGCAGTCGCCGCTATGAAACGGCCAACGGATTAGCACGCGACGTGGAACGGTTTCTCCATGATGAAGCAGTGGAAGCCAGCCCTCCTAGTTCGAGTTATCGGCTGCGAAAATTGATCCGAAAGCACCGTATCGCCATTAATACTTCTGTTGCTTTCGTAGTCTTGCTAATTGCAGGCATTGTTGTCAGTACTTGGCAGGCCGTTCGTGCAACCACGGCAGAAGGAAATGCTGAGCTCGCATTGGCAAATGAGTTCAAGCAGAGAAAAATCGCGGAAGTGAACCAGCGCAACGCGGAAGAGGCACAGTTGAGGGCAGAAACAGCTGCACACAACGAGTCACTGCAGCGAGCAGCGGCGGAAAAAGCTCGCGATCAAACCCAAAGATCGCTGGATGCCATGACCTCTGCCGCAACCGGGGATGCACTGACCTCTCAGAATGAACTCAGCTCGGACCAAAAGAGGTTCCTCTCGGAAGTTCTCACCTACTACCAAGAATTTACCGCCTTACATCCAGATGATGAGAAAGCTCGTGTTCGCTCCGCAGAAGCTGCCACGCGAGTTGGTGAAATTGAGAGTCGACTGGGGCGGAAGGAAGAATCATCAGTTGCGTTTCGAATGGCAATTGGAACGTACTCGAAGCTCTCGGAGGAATTTCCGTCACAACCTGCGTATCGCCAGGCATTGGCGAAGAGTTACAGCAACTTGGGACTGATCCTCACCCAACTGGGAAAATTGGAAGAGGGGGCCGAAAAATACAGACTGGCACTGAAGATCCATGAATTGCTCACACAGGATCTCGACGACAATAGCGAATATCTCCTAGAACTCGCCATCACCCGCAACAAGTTTGCGTTAGTGCTTCTACCATTAGGGCGCTGGGAAGAGGCACGACAATTATGCAATCAGGGACTGGATATCCTGAAGCGTCTTGCGACCATTAATCCTGCCTCGCCCAATTACAGACATGAGTTAGCAAGATGTCATGGCAACCTGGGGATCATCTTGAATGGAGCAGGGCAATTCCGCGAATCGTTGGCTGAGATGCGTATTTCGCTGTCTCTGTTCGAGGCACTCTTGGAAGACTATCCGGAGGAGCGAAAATACCGCCAGGAATTGGCAATCAAACACAACAATGTGGGATTCATGGTTTCGATTCTTGATCAAAAAGAATCCGCAGTAGATCATTACCTGAAGGCTATCTCTCATCGGGAAAGGTTGGCAGTTGACTTTCCGTCAATGCCCGAATATCGACGCGAATTGGCCAAAGGTCACGCCGGGCTTGGAGAGTTATTGGCAAGCATGGGTCAATTCGAACCAGCAGCGAAACACTGTAACAAAGCTCTTGAGTTGCTCGAGATTCTGGTTCACCTATACCCCGAGGATCCCGTTTATCAACAAGACTTAGGCCGAAATTACGGGAGTCTGGGAATTGTGCTGAACGGTATGGCACGACACTCAGAAGTAGTCGATCAATTCGTCCATTCGCTGGCGGTCTTCGAAAGTCTAGCTGAGAAATTCCCCGCAAACATTCAGTACCGCCAGGAAGTCGCCACGGGTCACAATAATCTCGGAGCATTATTGACCGAACTTGGTCGAAGAGAAGAAGCTGTCACGCATCATGAGACCGCAAGGACCATCCGTGCCATCTTACGCGCTGAGCATCCCGCAGTGCCCTCGTACTTGTACGATTTGTCGTATAGCCAGAACAACCTCGGATCACTTCAAGCAGAAATGGGCCACTATGAAGACGCCTTGAAGTCTCTCCAAGAAGCCTTGGCAAACAGTGAAAAGTTGACTTCGGAAAACGCTGAAGTGACTGGGTATCAAATCCTGCTTGGTTTCATCCACTATAACTTGGGTGACCTTTATCTGTTAAAAGGCCGTCCAGCGGAAAGCCTTGACTGGTTTATGAAGGGCATCGAAATCGAGTCTAAGATACTTAAGACTGGCCAGCGTGATACGACGGCAGAACTGATTCTGCGCAGTTGCCAGAGAGGTCAAGTAAAGGCTCAGCTATTACTTGAGCAGATTAATGAAATCGATCCACAGGTTGTCGAGATCGTCAACGGAGATCATTGGGATATGCATGATTGGTATGACCTCGCTTGTGTGTATTCAATTGCCAGCAAGATGAACGAGATTCATAATCAGGAATATTCTGATCGAGCCATGAAATTGCTAACACGGGCGATTGAATCTGGCTGGAAAGACGTTGAACTCTTGAAGTCCGATACAGAACTCGATCCACTCCGTGAAAGGGACGATTTCAAAACGCTGACTGCGGAGTTGGCCTCAAAAAATTGATGCCAGTCCGAGCTGAATGATTCACCGCAATGCTCGTTGAGAATCTTCTCTGGCTCGCCCCAACTCGAAAATTGGGGCCGAATTAGACGATTGTGCGCTTTATACCAGCCCAGGCTCGCTAACCGCGCCTTTGCGGCGCTTCCATCGGCATACGCCCGTGGCTGCAGCAAAGGCAAGAATTGCAAAGGATGAAGGTTCTGGTACGGCGGATATTAAGCGACGATTGGCGCTCCAGCCCACTAGGCTATTGGTACCAGCGATATAGACTTCCAGACGGTCATTGTTGCCGAAATTCACATCAGCAATCGTGTTACCTTCGGAAGGTGGTAGACCGTCAAAGGTACCAGCGAAACTGAAGGGATCGCGAATCTCTAGATCAATCCCCAAATCGTCAAGACGCACACCGAAGTTGAAAACTGTCAAGAAAACATCAGCTGACATAATACTGGAGGGATCTCCTGATGCGAATCCTGGATCACTGGGGTCCTGTACGACATTACTTAACAACATCGTCATTGGGGTGAAGTTCGGAGCACCGGTAGTGAGCGTGAAATTGCCTAATGCGGCATTAAAACCGGTGCCAGAGAATCGCCCATTGACGAGCTGAATCTCGCTGCCAACCTGGGCCATGCGATCAAATATCAGCATACCGAACGCTTCGGCATCCGCGAAAACAATTTCATCCGGTCCAGAATTGAAGGCTGTTCCCGGAGCCAAAATCAAGTCCTGGATAGGACGCACATTGTATTGAGTTACGCCCGACACAACCAACGCGGCTCTTGAAGGGATTGCGATCGCGATAAACGCCACCGCTAGCGACACTCGAACAACCAAATCTGTAGTCCATCTCATGCTGTTTTCCAATTCGACCTGTGTTTTTTGACCTTCACTGAGGAACAAGCGCGACACTGCGCAACGTTGCTTGTTCTAAAAGGCGCAAAACGAACTCCACCGTTTGCAAAATCCCAGATTTTCTCGCAAGTTTATGGCCTTTCTCTCGCACAACGGATCAGCCTATTGAAACTTCAAGTTCCGAGACAAAAAACGCGGCCATTCCTGCTGAACAAAAATGACCTACTTGCAATACCTAGCATCTCTAGGCACTATACCTAGATCTGCTAGGCAACATTTCGCAAGGAGACCGGCAATGATCTCAAAGGAATTGGTAGCTGCATCCACGCGGCCGCTGCTTTTGGCAATCCTGTCGCGAGGTGAGAGTTATGGATATTCAATCATCGAGCAAGTTCGTGCGCGATCAGGTGGCGAACTGGAATGGTCAGAGGGAATGCTGTATCCGGTGCTTCATCGGCTCGAAAAAGAGAAGCTAGTTCTTTCATCTTGGAAACTGGGCGAGAATGGTCGAAAGCGTAAATACTATCGACTCAGTGCCGCAGGCGCACGTGCCCTAGAAGTAGATCTTCAGCAGTGGAACTCGATTCACAATACCCTGTCAACGATTTGGGGAGCAAAAACATGTTTGACCTAGAGAAGTCCATCATCGTATGGAAACGCTCGTTTCAACAAAGTTGTTCCCTGGCCGATGAGAGAATCGAAGAGCTCGAGTCGCATTTACGGGAGGCGATAGTCGGTCTCAGTCGAAAGGGGCTTAATGATGAAGAAGGGTTTCTGATCGCTACGAAGCGACTTGGAAAGGCGAGTGTGCTAGCTGCCGAATACGAAAAAAATGGTTTCTTAGGAGCGAATCGTGATCGATTGGTTTGGATGCTGAGCGGTTATCTCGGGATATCGCTATGTGGCATATTCTCAACCGCACTGGTTTCTTCACTCTCTGCGGGAATGGCATTCGTCGGAGCAGGAGCAATGACGACCGGTATTATTATGACGCTTGTTCAAGTACTTTTCTGGATAACAATGCTTGTAGTTGCCTGCCGGGTCGATAATGCACCGTTCGTATCTGGCGGATTCTCTTCGTCCTGGCTAGCGGTAATGTTTGCGGCAATGATCGCATTGCCCTTCGTGAACTCACTGGCCCGTGCACTACAAGCAACCTTCGTTGAGCCGACGTGGCAGGTGGCGACGTATTACTGGGTCGGATACGGACAAATCGCGATACAGTTGCTCATTTACGCATTCTGTTTCGGCGTTTTGTATAAGGTGCGTCGATCGAGTGCAGTACTCGCAGCTTAGGAGTTGCTGTGCGAGTCGATGGCCACTCAGCAGGCAAGCCGTGCGGACTTGCTCTGCATTCGTCTGAAAAATCAGCACACGGACTCACCCATCATGAGAAACAAAGCTATGCCTTTGTGTACTCAAGACTTCGGATAACACACTCGCAATAAATCAATTCCCGGATTCCTTCAAAAACTGATCAAGCGGCTCGAGCAGATTTTGTGCGCTACTTAATTTCTCGGCCAGAGTCTGGGCTTGGGCGATCATTTCACTGCTCAGTCCGCGCGTGGCAGATAGATTCTGTTTGGC
The DNA here is from genome assembly GCA_041749395.1 of Pirellulaceae bacterium. Lineage (GTDB taxonomy): Bacteria > Planctomycetota > Planctomycetia > Pirellulales > Pirellulaceae > Laterigemmans. The sequence continues at coordinate 80,764 of JBGTBJ010000100.1, read as the reverse complement.
ATAGTTTTCGGGTGAGGGATCTTGGGTCGCAGACACGAGCAGCAGAGCCATGCCCGCAACTTTGTTTTCCTTCACACCCTGGCCACGCACATACAGCATTCCTAAGTTGCCTATGGCCAACGCATCATTCTGTATCGACGCCTTTCGATACAGCTCATTGGCTTTTACAAAGTCAACCTCCGTTCCGCGACCATTTTCGTACAGCACACCAAGGTTAAACTGCGCAGCCGAATTCCCTTGTGCAGCGGATTTGTCATACCAAACAACCGCTTCCTTCTCATCTTTTACAACGCCAATTCCGTGCTCGTACATCACCGCTAGATTGAATTGGGAATCCGAATGGCCTTCTCGAGCGGCAGCGAGAAATTCTTTATTGGCAAGCGGCAGATCGTTGGCTTCATAGGCAGCGAGCGCGGCGTCGAAATGGTCAATTGCACTGGGCTTCTCCGTGTCACGTGGCGGGTCGACGTCGACTTCACCGATCTTTGAAGTAAGACCTCCTTCCTTTGCCACTTCTACCTTGCTCTCAGCACATCCCATTAGCGTCAGGCAAGCGACCAGAACCAATCCGATTTGAATACTATCCATTATCCCTCCGCGAATGTTCAAATATTTGATGACGCGTAGCCGCCCACCCAGGGTTGAAACAATCACACCCGCAGTGGAAGGCTGACCCATTGCAAACCAGTTATCTGCGCACGGGAGATCTAAGTATGCCACGCAATCCGATAAACTAAAAGCGGCTGCAACTTGAAGTACGTGATTCACCAAGTTTAAACAATCAACAAATACGGCAAGACTGCTTCTGGGGAAATGAATCGACAATTGGGATACGGCTTGAAAACCGACCCTGAGCGAAACACCGCAGCAATCCATTTTCACTAATAAAATTAACTAGGGCACCTGCGCCTGCTCAATGAATGAAAGGTGATGCTGAGAGTGCCGCAAATGAAAACCAATCCACTCTGTGCGAGTTAACGGGCCCAAAACTGGATGAGGCGGGAAAACACCCTCGTGCTCTGCAAACCGATCGATCGCTAAGAGCAATCTGCCGTGTTGCTCTGTACAGTCGGCATAGTCTGGCGGCGCCAGCTTTGACGATATTGCTTTGGGAATTGGCAGCCAAGGGGGAAAACAGATCTGTGTGACAATCGATCGAAACGGTCGGATTAACAACCGGACCCATCGAGGATAACCAGGTGACGCACCATCGATCGACGCTTCAAAGGCTGCCGCCAAATGAAAGTAAATCTGACCTGTCGACCAATTCCCGCGAGTTCGATGCTTCACACAACCTAAACTGTGGATTTCATCTCGGAGCGATTCGATAGAACGAAGTCGTACAGGCATATGGCTTCTAGCGGCCGTTGGTTATCCGACAGTGGCTCAGAGTAAATCTCTGTATCACGACGAGAAACTGATTGAAAGGCTACTGACTTGCATTTTTTGCAGCAATCACTCGTTGATTAATTGCCTGCAGAAGTATCGATCGAACTGAATTACGCGACTCGTCATCGTATTTTAGGTCAAGCAAGTTCTTTGCCAGCTTTGCTCCCTTACCGACCAAATTACCTGATGCAAGCCAAGTTTTGCACAACTCGTTGGTCAACGGTATGGCAAGTTCAGCGCTGAGCTCATACAGCAGTTCCAGCAGCTTTGCCGAGTCTTTTGGTAGGTCGCGCGTTCGACCAGCAAAGCAGCGTTGCAACGCCAGTTGAATCACGCCAGCATGTACAGGCGATGTTCGCGCAACTTCAGCGAGTGTCTTTTGCCAACGCCCCGGTTTGATAATGCCACAGGAGAGTAGCAAAGAGAGTGATTCACCCAAATTATCGCTACCTAGTCTCCCATCTTCGATAGCACGAATTGCAATATCTGTCGCCATTCCGGATTCTCCCGGCTCCTTGGCCGCCAACATTCCAACAAGGAACAGGTTGCCCGCATACCGCAAGGGCGTTCCAGAATCGAGCAGCGGTTCCAACATCGTCCGGTTTTGCCACTGAGCCTCAGACCAATCAATATTGGCATGACACAAGTGGGCGCTGGCCGCAAAATAGGACTCACGTCCAAGAGGCCAAATGGATGCGGTCCATCGGACTGCGCCGATCGTGCTTCCACCAAATCCACCCATCTCGAAGGAATATTCTTTCCCCAATATTTGACTTGAATACATCAACACAGTGACCAACAAGGGATCTACCTTGCTGGGAACGCCTGGCTCCACCGCAATTTCAGGATCAAAAAAGGTAAAAGGGCCTGACTTTCTTACCGTGCAATGATATTTCAGGTTCGCCACTTGTGCGGTATCGGGCCCCAATCCAGGATGCTCTTTCAGCACTCGCAAATCGTCGTCCCAGGGTGAACGAGCCCTTGCTGCGGCAGCCCATAAAGCGGGAGTTTTGCCGATTGCGATGTTATCTTCACCCAATGCATAACGAATGGCTTGTACCCATTCTCCTGGCATTTCGACGATCAACTTCAACGCTGCTGGCCGTTGATCAGGCGCGAGTCGCAGCAGAGCAAGCACGACGTCGTGCAAATCGGGTTCAAGAAAAGACGACTTATTCACACGCTGCGCTAAGTCACAAGGGTTGATCCAGCCACCTAAGTGCGTTGGAGTGCTTAGCAATTGACACGGATTTTCTGCAGCAATGCGCCGCGCCACCGCAAGGCAATGTGCGGACAAAAATTCAATAGGCTTCTTTGCATTGATACCGTACTCTCGTAAGGAATCGCCTTCGAAAACATATTCATACGTATCACCATTCAGCACTGGCTCAATCGCAATTCCCATACAGAACGCGTATACCAGACCCATTACATCGTTTGCCGGGTCAACACCGCAGAATGGACTGCAGCCTTTTTTCAATAGTTGGCGAACACGCTTCAGTAGCGGCGCAATCCTCTGACCAAGATCATCCGGTTTGTTACCGCAGAAGCGAACAAGTCCATCAATGCAGCGCTCTGCATCGTCCACAAGTGTGCCATCTTCGATCACCCTAGCGCAAACATCGATCAAGTCTTCTATTGTTTCAATTGGCGTCAGATGTCGCGGCATCGATAATCGGGCGATCTCGGTACCATCAAAAACAGCAGCAGGAATCGAAAATTCTCCATCTTTCAGACTTTCCCGCAATGAATCGATGGAAAACAGTGCCTCCATCGATTTGGAAACCTTCGGCACATCTTCCCAGATGTCCGCCGATTTCGGTTGCCGATGGCTCGACACTCCGGTTCTTCGTGTTGTCAAGAGTTGAGACGTATCTGCGTCTTCCGCTCCTGAGGTAAGCCAATCGTTTACCGAGCCACGAACCGACGCCGCCACTGTTGGCAAAAGCTCCTCAACCACTGCTCGGACGCGGGCATCTTGAGGCGACGAAATCGATGCGAGGATTTGAATAGCCGCTTTTTGCACATCCGCTGATTCATGAGACAATGCAGATGTTACTGTCATCGCCACTGCGGTCGAATCACCCGGAAAAACACTTGCTTGGCGTGCTAAGACTTTCAACGCAGCGACAACAGTTCTCTTGGCACGCGCTCTCAACAAAGGTTCAACGGCATTGCAGAGAGTCGCTGTTTCGAACGTAACGAGAGTCAGAATAAACTCGACACGTCCAAGAGCCCAAGATGCTACATTCGGTGCCGACGCACCTAGCAATCCCAAAATACGATCACCATATTTTCGCAATTCTTCATCCGTCGGTTCTAGCCGATCGAAAAACTCTACAAACCATTTTGCGCGATAATGATTGAAGTCACGCTCTAGCGCCGCGACGGTCGCGTCAAGTAATTTAGCCCTCGGCAGCCTTCCTTGATTCATCAAAGCAAGGAACGCATCGATCCAACTGTTTGCAAACCTTTCCGTGTTGGCCAGACTGTTCTCGCCATCGCCGTCGTATTCAAACAGCTTCCACACATCTTCCCGCAGTAAGTCGGCTGATTCTTGCAATGCGTCAACTAAATTCGCATCGTTTCGCCGACTATTCAGTCCACTAATCATGGACAGGAAATACCGCGGCGAATCAGGCTTCTGAGCATGTCCCGCTGCGATCAACTTGCGGATCAAATGCCAATGGCCCCAAAAATAGCTCTCTTCTAACAACGATGCTATCCACTGATCCACCCAGTTCGGTCTGCGATCTTCGATGATCGCAAAGGCATATTCGGCAACCGGATATCCAAAGCGTTTTGCTTTGATAATCTCGGCACCACTGGCGGTTGCAAAGAAAGCAATCTCGGCGATCTCTGCACGTGAGTTTTCTCGAAGAATTCCAGTCTTTTCTTCGATAAAACGGTTCTTTCGAATTTGACTCCAGAAAGGCTTAATAATCGTGAAGCATTCTCTCCTCCGCTTTTCTGACATGCCATGGAAAAACTGTAGGCACTCCTGCAATGTGCCCGATTCCAACATGTTTTCAAGCGCAACTCTGTCGAACTCACTCTCCATTCGCTTGGTTCTCCAGATAGATTTGTGCCGCCAAAATGTGCTTACATGGTCCTCGCGAGGTTCCGTGTTTGGCATGCCAAGGACATGTACACTTCGCATCATCCAAGGCTAGACACACTCGATGTTCTACGCCACCAGATTGCACCAGCATTTCCACTAACGCAGCTGACCGCTTTCCCACGCGTACGCTATTTTCCGAAATCAGCTTGCGGGCACTTTTCAGCCGCGGATGCTGCTTCTCAACCGCGTTTAAGTCAAATGGTAATTCGCGATGAAACCAACTCCCCTCTGCAAGATCGAAACCAACCAATCCCTGAGTTCCTAGAGCTGATAAAGCACCGCGAATCGAATTTGCATCAACCATGAAGTTTGGATCCGCAGCGTTAACAATGGTTCGATGCAACGCTTCTTCATCGATGACTGGGGTCCACCTCAGTTGTGATCGCACAAGATCAAGTAGCTTCTCCCAACGCTCAGATGCGAGTGCACTGAGAATTTGACCTTCACCCGAAAATCCTCGCCACACCTCTGGGCTGATAACCAAACAAAAACGACAATCGCTGAAACCCAATTCCCATGCTGATGCACCAGTGGCTTCATCGGCGTAAATTCGCAAACTGTCTGAGTCTGCAACGATACCTTCCAGCACGCGCAATCTCTCCAGCCCCCCAACCCGAACCGCATTGCGAGAGACAATCTGGCTCAATCTCAGTCCCTGCCCTGATGCTACTACATACGCTTCCCGTCGATTCGTTTTCATCCGAGGAAGTGAGCGTAAAAAACGCATTGCTTCGCGTCCATTGACCTCGTGAACCAACGTCATGCGACTTTGGCACTGCTGAACTTCAACAAAGCCTTTAATCCAACGGACGGGCAGCGCAACTTTCTTTTCAATCACCGATTCGGTATTGCGAGACAAGTGAAACTGGTCCGTTCCAACAACTAGTTTGACACAGTCATTCTCGCGAATTTTCGCCAATTCAGTTAGCATCGGTTGATTGAAGTCAACATTGGTTGTACCCCTTCCAAAGATCTCACCTTCAACCGATCCTGGCAACAAATCAATGCGAGCATAGGCTCCACAGCAGGCAGAGAAACCCTCAAATCTCAATCGCTCATCCGAGCTGGTTACCACTGGATCCGATTCAGCCAGAATGCGTGCCAGCATCGCGGCCGGTATATGAAACCGCGAGCGAACAATGTTCATCAAGCTGCGCAACAAACCAGCAGTGCGTCGCGGCTTCACCAATTGACCAGAAAAGAATGGTATCGAGCCTGCCGAAGTAGCCAGAACCAATCCACTGCCATCGAGCCGCGAGGCGTGCGGATACCGAACTTCACAGGACACCGTCAAGCTATTCATCTGTATTGGTTCAGCGTAAGTTGTGAAAACGATGTTTACGTTTAGCTTAGTAATGGAGATGGTCTGAAGCTGTTTTTCATTGATGGGGGCTAGCCCCCAAACCCCCGGGATTTTACGCATGTAGCCATTAACAAATTGGCTACGGCAAAGAGGGGATAGCTGCAGAGCTTGATGCGATCTCACTCAGCAAACTACTTGTCTCTGTCAACGGCAATGCTGCGGCGCTCGAGTTGCTTCCCAGCAGAGCTCTATCCTCCGCAACATCACTGTCAGTTTAGCTCGTGCCCCTTGGCGGTGACGAATTGTAGTTATCTTTGTTTCGGGCTGCCGCTCGTGTTTCAGCACGTCTCTGGCGAGTTTCGGCGAGTTTGCGATCACGCTCATCGAAGATCGCATTGCTTTGCGACTCGGTCGGTTCCTCAGAATTTTTCTCTCTCTGAAACCTCAAATTCAACTGCATTTGACGTTAGTTTTCCCGTAACCCAGCCAGGGCCATCGAGACTCGAATTTGTGTCAACAGTTTGCTCAGCAATGTGAATATCTGTTTTGTGAACAAGCTTGAAGCTGCCGAGTGACGGTGATCTCCAAAAGGGCTCCCATACCTGTGCTCCTGGCCGTGGATTTGCACCAACACCGAGATTCAAATAGAGAGGACCGAAGCACTCTCCCGGTTGCAACGTGTCGCGGTAATGCGATGGCGTTCCCAATAAGGGACGTGATTCCAAATGTACCGTTTCACCTGCCGAGTTCGTAAGCAACGGCAGATTGCCAAACATATCTGGAGTCAGCGCGATGTGCTTTGGTTCGTTGCTAACATTTCGTACGAATGCGGCCATCAATACGCGTTCGCCCGTATGGAATGAATGCGAGTTGGTCGTTAACGCAATACCATACTCAATGCCCTGCTGAGCTTGGCCCCAGGTTGGACGCCATTGGTCGACAAATTCTTCCGCTGTGTCACCGCGGACATGCGTATTCTCCTCGACCCTATTAATGCGCGAATAGGCGACGGGCTCAGCAAGACTCTTCATCTTTTCACCTTCAAGTGGCCAAACTGAAATCGCTTCATAGAAATCCGATTCGGCCGCGGCAAACAACTTGCCGTCATTCGAAAAAGTACCAGCACTCGCAGACGACGCCAGTTCAAACAGCGTTTCTCCAGTATCTTGCGAACTGATCAATACTGAGTAACCATCTTCAGAACTGCTAGCACCAATTCTCGCTATTTGGCTTCCATCCGCCGAAAAACAGATCTCTGTTTGAAAACTGGAATATCGGTAGGGAACGTCAATTGTTTTTAGCTGACGACCAGAGGCAACGTCGAACAACATCAATCCGTAGGTGCCACTGACGGCGAGCACCTGATCGTCAGGCGTAAAGGCGATCGTATTGACAAGATTGTTTTTAATGAAGTCAGCGTCAGGGCTTTGCCATTTTCCAATTTCTGCTGTCAAATCGTGCAGCAGTTTGCCACTTGCCGTCTCCCATATACAAACGCCACCGCCAAGCTCACTGCATGAGGCATAGCGTGAACCATCTCCTGACAATGCAACATCGCCGTAATAGAATCCGTTTTTAAATGTCGATCTGCTAATCACCGCTTCTGTTGCCACATTCCAAACGATGCCGTAACCATCATATCTCAGCGTTGTTCTGCTAAATGAAGTCCCTAATCCAGCGACAACCAGCGAACCGTCCGCAGAACAATCCAGACAACGCACACAATCGTATGACCATTGTTGTTTGGGAATCGGAAGCCGCTTCAGCAATTCGCCAGTAAGTGAATCCCAGACGCCAACGTAGTCGTCAGTCGCTGCAAGTACACGACTTCCGTCCGCAGACAATTGCAGTGTTTCTTGGCGAAAGCTATGACCGTGAACGTCGGCAGCCAGTTTGATTTCACTTATCAGCCCCCTGCTCACCATATCCCATCGACGAACATTCACTCCCCCTTGGATAGATACGGTCCTCAACTCACGATCTTGGTTAACAAATCGAGCGTCTTCAACAATCCAATGGTCGGGTAACCGGAATGGAACCTGGCTCTTTGTTTCGATTAGCGATTCCTTGTTTGTTGCATCAAACAGAATCAGAGTCGATTCTCCGGTATCAAGTTCCTTGTCATAGTCGCCCGGACGAGGAAAGATCGGATTGCCAAGATCATCATTCATTTGGCGACTATTGAAACGAATGGTGTAATGAACCTTATACTTGCCCGGCTGCTGCAGCGATTGCAGCGAGGGTGTGAGCAGACTTAGTTCCGCAATCTCACCCGGCTTTAACGTCCAGGCAACATCAATCGGCCATCCAGTAAAAAACACATTATCAATTTTGATGTTCTCACCCAGCTCATTTACGACATGTGCTTCGTCTCCCTGTCGTCCTGTCTCACTTACAAATGTAACCAGCTCGTTACTGATATTCTTCACATGAAAGACGATTCCAATAGAAGTACCAACTGGGATACCTGGTGCTAACTTTGGATCGCCCTGCACATCGTCCGGTACACGGAATTCGATCGCTGCCTGCAAGCCATTCTTGGGCTCTCCCCAAACGAGATTCTTATCGGCAGGTTGTGTCACATCTTCTTTAAGTGAGAATGCGATCGGAGGCGAGTCTACCGCGTGCGACCAAGTGCCAAGTATCGGGTTATCGGGCGATGTACGTCGAATGTCTTCGCGCCAATCGTTTTCCAGTCCGCGGTATCGAACTTTTACTTGATATTCTCCCCCAGCAAGCTCGAAATTCATGGGTGATATGAATTGGCCCGGACGGCAAACAACCACAAGCGATGCCCCTGGTGCAAGTTCGTGAATCGACGCCGAATATGCAATGACCGCCGCATTGAAAAAATCACGTCGCGTGCGAGATATCGGCTTGCCTCCCTTGTCCATGAACTCGAATTCAAACCAAAGTGGAGCAAACAGGTTGAAATCAGGTTTCCCCGGCACACCATTGGATTTGGCACCACCACGAGAAACACCGCCTAGAGTTATCGAACGATCGCTGAAATTTTTCAATTCGACGGCAAATGTCATTTCCTTAGAGTTTGCGAACTGATCAATTGATTCCGCAAGGTCGGGCGAATCATTCAACGCTGTCGATTTAAGACCCACCACACGACAACGCAGTCCATGAGACTCAACACCAAAGTCGGGGGCACTAATGCTGTCGGTCTTTGCGGATACGGTTGTTATCGACCAAGTAATTCCAATGACCACAAGAACGAGCAGTGCTGCACTGGAAAGTCCCAAAGATAATGGTGCAGCCCCATTCTTTCTGACCCCCAAGATTCGTTCTACACGAGAAAGCAACGAACCATCGACTGCCCCGAGCGCCAATATCGAACGAGCCTCTTTCAGTTCCTCGACTGCCAACAGTGCTCTACCGTATTGCACTCGATCACCCAGAGCCGTGACAACCAAATCATCGCAACAATTCTCACGTTCAATGCGAACTCGACGCGACAACCACCAAATAGCCGGGTGATAGAAGAATATCGTCTCCATCATTGTCTGCACTAAATTGACTAGATAGTCGTAACGCCTGACATGCACTAGTTCATGTGCAAGAATTGCCTCCAATTGCGCTAAGGGAAAGTTCGAAATGAGCCCGAGCGGTAACAAGATCACGCTACGAAAACAACCGACCACGACCGGAGTCTGGACCAAGGACGACTGAAGCACCTCGACACTTTGACGAACTGCGAAAGTCCGCTTCAATTTATCTACCATTCGCTGAATAGATTCATCAACTTTCACGACTCCCACGGTACGCAGTCGCCGAACAGTGTACCAACTAAGCGCAGGTCGAAAAGCAAAAGCAACGACACCGCAAATCCACGACACAACCAAACCGGCTAACCATGGTTCAATGGATTCCGTGACATGCGTCCACAGGAATGAAGTTAGCAAAGGTTCAGCGGCGACTACCTCCATCGGGAGGCTGGTTAACTCAAGCAGTTCGGACGGCGGAGATGTCGGTTGGGCGTCGGACGCTCCGGTCGTTCTCGGCAATGCAAACGACCCACCAGGCGCAACTGATACCAACGCACTTTCTGGCACCGATGCGCGCTCGCTATTCTCACGCATTGTCTGCGGCAACGAGAACCAAGTGACGATCGGTGCGACCAGCATCAAAAGCATGAATACAGCATTAACCACATATCGCAGTGAAGAAGCCTGGCGATGCATAGCTCGTCCAAGGAATAACGCTACAACTGCCAAGCAAGTAAACTGCCACAAAGAATGCACCAGTGTCCATCCAATCCCCTCGACAATGCCGGATGAATTCAGCAACTCGAAATATTCGCCAGATTTAAAGTTCATCATTTGCCCTCCATCTGATCGAGCAAGAGGCGCACTTGGGCGACTTCCTCCGGTGACGCTTTACTATTCTTGAGCGCATGCATTACCAGGCTCATAGCTGCACCGTCATACACTTTGTCTACGAGATCCTTTACAAGTCGCTTTCCTGCAGAATCTCGCGTCACCGCAGCACGATAGACATGTGGCGAATCACTCTCGTCGCGGCGAACCAGCTGCTTTTCTAGCATTACCGAGAGCATCTTCACGGTAGTTGAGTAATTAGTCCCCTTCGCCGCATTGAGCCGCAAGTGGATTTCCCGAACAGGACTCGGCCCCAGCTCCCAGAGAATCCGCAACATCTGCAACTCGACTTCCGTCGGTTGAAACTGTCCAGGCGTAACCATAAAAAATCCCTCCGTCTCAAAAGAGCCAGTACCTAGCGAAACCTTTCGCTATTCAATATAGCGAAGGCTTTCGCTACGGCAAGTACAATTAGCGAAACATTTCGCTAATCACGCTCCGCTCACCACTCCCTAAAAAAAGGTGTCAGACACCTTTTCGAAGTGCGATTGGAAAAGGTGTCAGACACCTTTTTTGCACTCGTTTAGCCGTTAGTGCTGGGATGCTGCCTGTGTAAATGGTTCATTGGGGTTCCACCGAATTGGGTTGGAACTCAAGCAAGCTGGGAAGTGTGGTCGAAATGCCCTCCATAGGAACCTCTAATTGTGCACTCCAAACGATGCCATTCAGAATGAATCGGCGTAAATCTTTGTTCTGCCAATTCCGATAAAAATGGGGCATAACAATCGCCACGCCTCTTCCTCCCGCAGAACGTTCCACGCACCATGCTACCGATTCTTTTTTAGGAGCTTCTGGGGGCAGCAGCGACGTAGCGAGGATAGTGACGTTCTCTGCTGGTAGATTCTCGTTTGGTCCAAAATAGTTATTAAAATAGGGTTCATCATGAATCGTAAATTCCTTCGCGCCACGATTGATAGGGTGCCCCTCTGCGCTAGGAACGATTGTGGCAGCAGAGATGAGCCGGGCAACGGACTGATGATGTGGGCAGGATCGATTCGCGTAGTAACCGCCTAACCATTGCAACAGCGGATGGTCTCCCTCAGGTGTTACTTCGCTACCCAGCAAGCCAGTAGCGAAATGCAGGCAAACGATACCGCCGCCGCGCCGCATCATGACATCCAGCTCAGCGAGATTCCTTTCGGAGTCTGGAAAGCGGTTCGCAGGAAACGTATCGCCGAGAAACACGATGCTCGACGCGGATTCCAACTGTGCTTTACTAGGCCACTCGTAAACTACCTCTGCCGAGACACGGGGGCGGTTTGGCATATGCTCAAGACAGTGCTTTAGCAGGCGACCACTTGCTGCCACTTCGTGTGTGCCTGGCGGATGGTCCGAAGGACCCACGACTATGAGAATGCCACAGGGCTCCGCTGCCGCTAATTGCTGCAGGAATAACAGTGATACCATCACCATCAATGCTCTTAGCGGTCTCATGAACAACTCTCGAATCTCGTGACTTCATAGTGAGCGCAAGGGAATTGGTCCACCCTGTGTAACGCCAGTACTGCAATTGTAATAGGCATGGCGGAACACGAGTATCTAACTCAAGCGATTTTGATTGATTGAATCGGTCCGAGGTTTCACGGTTGCGTCGTGACAGCGAATCCAGCCCGCCAGATTCACTGTAAAATGAGAGCCACGAAATCACTACCGTCGATTCGCTTCCCGTACAAGCGGCGATTCATCAAAGCTAAACACGATGATCTCTTCACCTGTCAACGTGCTGATATCGTGGTGTAAACTGCGTGGTTTAGACTCCGTAACCTGGAGTATTACCGCTTCCAACGCGGGCCTCGCGGTTTCGATTAACTGAGTGCGCACTTGCTTCAACAAGTCGCGACCTTTTTCTGCCGGCAGAGTCGAAACCAAATGCTGTTCCGCGGCGGTCAGAACCCCCTTCAAACGCACGACCAGTAAATCGCCGATCAGATGAGCTCGAATATCCTTGGGACCTCGCCCCATGTATTCTAGTTCGAACCGAGAAATCGCCTGGCAGACGGCAGCTTCGATTTCACCAATGGTTTTCATGAATCGTGTCCCGATGGTTGCAAGGGATTCAACCTATTCAGGACGGATGAAAACAACAGTAATGGTGAAATGAGCAAAATGCTGGTGGTTCTACTGTGGAAGTGTATCCAATTTGCTTCAAAGCGGACAGACAAAGCAACTCAATATTCCGCGGTCTAGTAATTTTTCCGCCATCTTTGTATGTTCATGGCTGACAAACGGACTAGTCAATGACTGGTCGTTTGTCTCGGAAGACAAGATAAAGCGCAATCGGACCGGCTCTTTTCTAGGGCTTAGTCAGAAGGCTCGTTTGAAAGTAAGCCGATGTGGGGGAACATTTAGTTGGATGTTCCCCCACATCGGCTTTTTTTTGCGCTCTTTGCTTTGGGAACTTAGCTCAAGTTGTATTTCAGCACGCATACCGTTACTGCAAAACGCTTGTAATGGAACGGATCTTTCTCAGCAAAAGGAGACCAGCCCATGGCTCAGCATGAGTTCAAACGTATTGCATTTGTCGGAGATTATTTGCCTCGAAAGTGTGGCATCGCCACCTTTACTCACGATCTCCGCAAGTCCATTGCACATGCATCGGGTGCCGATTGTAATGTCGTCCCGGTTGATGATATTGAGGGAGGTTACGACTATCGCGACGAAGTTAAATTTCAGATAGTCGAACAGGAAATCGAATCGTATCGTCGCGCGGCAGATTACCTCAACTACAACGGGGTGGATGTAGTCTCACTTCAGCACGAATTTGGTATCTACGGAGGAATTGGCGGCAGTCATATTCTGGCATTCTTGCAGGATGTGAGAGTTCCCGTTGTGACGACTTTGCACACTGTACTGTCAGAGCCGAACTCGATTCAACGTCGTGTGATGGACCAGTTAGTGGATCGATCTTCCAAATTAGTGGTAATGACGCAGCGGTGTTGCGATACCCTTTGCAGTACCTACGAGGTTCCGCGGTCGAAAGTTTCTTTGATTGCGCATGGAATTCCCGATGCGCCGACCACTCATCCGCTGCAGCTGAAAGAGCAATTTGGAATCGGTGGAAAAACAGTCGCTTTGACTTTCGGCTTACTTTCTCCGGGAAAGGGCATTGAATATGTCCTGCGCGCGATCCCTGAAGTCGTTCAGAACTTTCCCAACTTCATTTATTTAGTCCTTGGCGCGACACATCCAAGCCTGATTCGCAGCGAAGGGGAGCGTTATCGAACTGAACTCGAACGGATTGCTAAAGAGCTAGGGATTGCGAAGCATGTTAGTTTTTACAATCGATTTGTAGAGCTCGAAGAGCTGACCGAGTTCATCGGCGCGGCCGACCTCTATATCACGCCCTACACGAATGTCGCGCAAGCAGTTTCTGGCACTCTTGCCTACGCATTCGGATGTGGCCAAGCGGTTATTTCGACGCCTTACTGGCATGCACAAGAATTGCTTGCCGATGACCGTGGGGTCCTTGTTCCTTTTGCAGACTCACCTTCATTGGCTATCGCAATTAGCGAACTACTCGGCGATGATGCGCGTAGAAACTCGATGCGGGCCCGGGCCTATGAATTGGGTCGCTCGATGACCTGGGATAATGTTGCTCATTCGTACCTGAATACTTTTCGCGAAGCGCGAGATTGTCGAAGTCGTGAATTAAAGCCCCATGCCATACGGACGCTCGCAGAGCAAACGCTGGCATTACCACGGATGAATCTTGATCACCTCAAACGCATGAGTGACTCGACAGGAATCATTCAGCATGCTGTTTTCACAATTCCAGACCATTTCCACGGCTATTGTACCGACGATAACGCTCGTGCGCTCATCTTGACGGTGTTGTTGGAAGACCTTGGTCGCGATTCACCAGAAGTCCATTCGCTCGCATCCACCTATGCTGCTTTTTTGAACTATGCACTGGACTATGAAACAGGGCGTTTTCGAAACTTTATGAGCTTTGACCGACGTTGGCTTGAGAAAGTTGGTTCGGATGATTCTCAAGGGCGAGCACTTTGGGCTCTCGGGACCTGCGTCGGGAGATCCAAGAGACACGGCTTGCAAGCATGGGCGATCAACCTGTTCCATCGAGCACTACCGACGTGCGAGAACACTACTTCACCACGTACTTGGGCGTTGGCGTTGATCGGTATTCATGAATATTTGAAACGGCTTGGCGGTGAGCGTGTGGTCAATGAGATGAGCGAGAGACTATGCAAAAAGTTGATCGATCTCTATGACCGAAATGCGTCAGGCAATTGGCGATGGTTTGAAAAACTCGCTACCTACGATAACGCAAAAATGTGCCACGCGCTCATCATTAGTGGTAACCATGCAGAGCACAAGCGAGCGGTCACCGTGGGTCTCGAGTCCCTGCGGTGGCTATGCGAACAACAAATAAGTCCTGAAGATCGTTTTCGGCCGATTGGGTCCAATGGCTTTTGCAACAAGGGGGAACCGCCAGCAATTTACGACCAGCAAGCTATTGAAGCTCATTCGATGGTTTCGGCAGCCATCGAAGCGTATGCCATCACAGGCGATTCATTTTGGCGCGAGCAAGCCCATTTAGCTTTCGACTGGTTCCTTGGTCGCAACGATCTTGGCAAACCTATCTATGACACGCAGACCGGTGGATGTTACGACGGATTGCAACTTCATCAGGTAAATGCAAACCAAGGTGCAGAATCAACACTGGCATTTCTGCTCTCGCTTGCCGAAATGCAACGTCTAGAAAACTCAGTTGTTGCATTAAGTGCTTTACCATCCGATCACCAACTCACGACACCCGCGCGAACCAGGGAAGTAGTAGATAGCCTTCATGCAAATTGAACGTACAGGAATCGTAATTTCTCCCAGCTCAAAACGTGTCGTCTTACGTTCGTTTGAGCCTAGAGCGGATGAAAGAAAACTGCGCATCATTGCGAGAGTTCTAACACTCGCCGAAACAGAGGTCGAGGCACTATTGACATGTGTCATGCGAGACTTCCATGGTCGCCATCAAAAGCCGACCAAGTTCTTCGAGCGACGCTTCAATGCGATTCGAAAATTCCTGCCGACGGACGCACCTCTCAGTCAAAATCGTCGTTGGCTCCTAGGTGCCTATTTCACTCAAGAATATGCGTTGGAGTCAGCCGCGCTTTTCAATCCTTCGATTGTTTGGCATCCAGACCAATCCGGGATGCCTGCAGGCTCTCGTCGTTTCATCTTGAGCCTCAGAGCGGTTGGCGAAGGCCACATTTCATCGATAACCTTTCGTGGCGGTACGATTGCCAGCGATCTAAAAATCACTGTAGATGAACCAAGCAGATTCGTCACCACTCCTGAGATTGTGCCTGACTCTCTTTATCAAGGCGATTTATTTCGCCAGAAGTTGATTGAGTTGGGGATTAGCAACTCCTACACAGAGGAAGTCCTGGGGCAACTCGACCATGAATTTACGCTAGACCAGCTTGAACACTCTTTGCAACGAGTACTACGCAAGAATCGAGCTCGACCGAGCGAGTTCTTGCCATTGGCTGAGCAGGTCATTGCTTTAGCAAAATCGAACTACGAGATCGATTACACGGCCGATCATGTTCTGTCGGAGCGCTTAATATTTCCATTTGGGCCGACAGAGTCTAACGGAATCGAAGACGCTCGCTTTGTTCATTTCCGGGACGACGACGGATCGACACGATATTTTGCAACTTACACGGCCTATGATGGCCGCATGACTTTGCCGCAATTGCTTGAGACGAAAGACTTTCTGCGATTTCGCATGCATACGCTTAATGGCCCAGCGATCGCTGACAAGGGATTTGCCCTTTTCCCTCGAAAAATAAATGGCCACTACGCCATGCTGTCGCGCCAAGATGGAGAACACTTGTACTTGATGTACTCAGATATGCTCTATTTCTGGCATACCAAAAAAATAATCATTAAACCGACCAATCCTTGGGAGTTCGTTCAAATTGGGAACTGCGGGTCCCCCATTGAGACCGATGCCGGCTGGTTGGTGCTGACTCATGGTGTCGGTCCCATGCGCAAGTACTCGATTGGAGCAATCCTTTTGGATTTGGATGACCCATCGAAAATCATCGCCAGACTTCAAGAACCCCTCTTGGAGCCAAACGAAAACGAGCGCGAAGGCTATGTTCCCAATGTGGTCTATAGTTGTGGGGCCGTGATACACCACCAACATCTTATCCTACCCTATGCAATGTCGGATTACGCAACGACGTTCGCGACAATTGCATTGAGCGATTTGCTAGGAGCAATGCAAAAATGCAGCTGAGGCAAGCACAATAGATGATAGTCGCCTTTCGCTCTGCGAAAGTAGCGGACGAAGGCAATCATAGTTGCCTTTCGCTCCGCGAAAGTAGCGGAAAACGTAGCAAATACAGACGCTACTTTCGCGGAGCGAAAGGCGACTATTATTGCCTTCGAATTTGCAAGCAAATGGTTGGGATTTTTTGCAACGCAAGAGAATTCTAATCGGAGCGTTGAATGGCAATGTGTGGTGAACGTGTTTGAGTCCCAGCGTCTATCAGTTCCCACTCTCCTTGTCAGAAAAATTACGATCTGCCCAACGGATAAAATGTTCAACATTGGGCTCATCCGTATGACCGCCATCGTGTTGTCGCCAGCCGAGTCGACCTTCAAGCAGATCGACATTAACGGCAGGCATCCGTTCGGACTGGTAATCGTCGCTGCGTCCGAGATCTTTGGCTTTCAATAATCGAAATACCGGTTGGCTGGCAATCGCCGCCATAAAGCTACCTTGGTGATCGAGCCAATTGGCGTCCCCTTTCTCGGGGATTCCGTGACTAATAAATGTTAGGCGAGGAGCACAGAGAGCAATGGTCATGTGGGAATCTACCGGCAGATCATCTGCAGTCATTTTCCCATAGTCAGACTCCTCTGACGAGTACTTGAGATAGTTGCCCGCCATCCAGTGGTACTCTCCGGGGGAGGCAAGGTTTTCTAGGCTTTCACCAAAGTTCCGACGAAACAACCGCGTGCCGCCGGCGCCACTGGAAGCAATTAGCCCCATAGCAAAACGCTGATCGAATGCCATTGTCACCAGTGCTGCCTTACCGTAGCGAGAGACACCCGCAATACCAACCCGTTTCGAATCGACTGCCCGTTCCGTTTCAAGATAATCTAAGCCGCGTGAAGCGCCCCATCCCCAAGCGCGAAGCGCTCCCCAGTCGTCGATTTTTCTGGGCCGACCGAGGTTTGTGAGTCCAATGATTCCCCGCGTCAAACCAGCACCGCTCGGTGGAGAGTTGGGATCCACATTTCTGGCAAAAGGATTGCGTTGAAAACCACCTGCATCGTCTTGGACGGTTGACGGATTCAAGACAACACAACCCCAACCGGCCGCGATCAGCTTATCCTCTTTGGAAGGTGGACGCGGGCCACCTGGACCTCCTCGTCCACCGAAAGCAAATGGCGAAGGTTCAAAGGGTGTCCAGCCAAAACTCATCAGCACTGGTACGGGTCCAGTCGCGTCTTTTGGCAGGGTCACAGACATAGAAATGTTGACCGATATCTCAGGACATGCCGAATTGTCAACGACACCAACGATATGCTTTCGAATCGCAGCCTTTCCGCCAGCTTCTATGTCGCGTGTCTCTCTGACTTCCCAGCGCACTTCGGGAACGCTGGCAGGTACTCGGCCATACACTTCACGTTCAAGTAGTTCAACGATTTCTGGCCTTCGACTTTGCCACCATTGTTCAGGCATATCGACGGTGTCACCATTTTGTAACCTCAATAGTTCGGGAATAATCGGATACGGGTTTGCCAGGGCTTCATCGTAATTTGCGCCGTTCGGTGCATTTTCATTGCCATCCCTACCGGGTCGCAATCTTGAAATCCCCAAACGAGTCATCATTTCTTGGTGATCCTGCTGGGTCGTAAAGATGACTGGCTGGGGCAAGTTGTCCTGCGCTTCGCTTGCCCGCGGCAACAGGAACCAATGAAATAGAAAAGCCGGACCAAGGATCAGTACCGCGAATCTATTATTCAAGGGTGGCATAGGAAGAACTTTGGCCAGAGAAGGTAATAGTGCGGCGTTGTGGGGCCGCGTTTTTGGGCGACGCGCAAACGCTAGTTGGAATTCGCTGTGTTTATTTATTCGCAGGGACACGACGATATTCGCAGGGACACGACGAATCCTTCGCTTAGAAAAAAAATTAGCATTGCAGAAGGATTGTAGCACGCTAGGCGAATGGTAATCCGACGGCTTGATTCTCATTCTGCACCATTGCGGCCACTTGAGTTAATATCCAATTGCTACCCCATTCTATTGCGGTTCGATGCACACTGATCGAACGCCTAGGTTGATAACGCACCTGAAAACAGCTGTTTTTCTTAGCAAATTAGGTGATTCGCCCCGCGAGGCAAGGCGTTAGTCCCGTGCACTGCGCACCGTCTATAGCTGCAATCTACCCCATTAAACACTCAATGCCCTGGTTTTAGGGGCTCGAATCCTGCCAGCCCCCCTGCCGATTCGAGGTTGCCAAGGTACCGTTGCAAAGGTAGCTTCGACAAAGACCGGACCGTCTTTCGGACGTATCAACTTTCGCGGTGAACGCTCGTCCGCAGGAATTCAATCCCCGAATTCCGTACGCTCGATTTACATGTGCGATTTCTTAGCTACCAGGGTTTCCAACATTCATGCTTGATCTATTCCGTGCTCAACCAAAGAACCTCAAGAATGAGTTGCTATCGGGCCTCACAGTCGCTTTGGCCCTGGTCCCCGAGGCGATTGCTTTTGCGTTTGTCGCAGGTGTTTCGCCAATAATCGGGCTTTATTCCGCGATCATGATCGGCTTCATTTGCGCAGCTTTTGGAGGTCGCCCCGGAATGATTTCGGGTGCCACCGGAGCAATGGCAGTTGTTGTCGTGGGGCTCGTTGCCATTCATGGCATAGAATATTTGTTTCCCACGGTAATTCTTTGCGGACTGCTGCAATTGATTGTCGGTGCAGCGCGGCTCGGTGTACTCATTCGCATGGTCCCACACTCCGTGATGCTGGGATTCGTCAATGGCTTGGCGATCGTGATCTGCATGGCGCAATTCGGAAGCTTCAAGACCATCAATGCATTTGGGGAACTGGCTTACCTGCAGGGCCCCGCGCTATGGATTATGTTGTCTTTGGTTTTACTCACCATGGCCATTATTTGGCTGTTGCCCAAGTACACAAAAGCAGTACCAGCATCTTTGGTTGCAATTCTTGTTATTTCCGGCATTGGGATAGTTTCCAATCGGTTGTTTTCCACAGAACTAGCCGCGGAAAATCAAACCAACGTTGTGATGACCGTAGGAGACATGTTGGCAACGAATGTGAAGGCCACTAACGTACGGGACGCGCTTGCCGAGGATGCCAGCGCAAGCAGTCAATCTGAATTAACGACCGATCGTTCAGAAGCAATAGCGTCGGCGATGGCCAACGTAGATAAAGAGAGCACAAGTATTCGAGCTGGACTTCCGACGCTTTTCTTCGATTCGTTTTCGCTGCCACCTGTATCGTTTACCACACTATGGATCATTTTCCCATTCGCTTCTATCTTGGCCGCAGTCGGTCTAATTGAATCGCTTATGACGATGACGCTCATTGATGAAATGACCGACACGCAAGGCAACGGTAATCGCGAGTGCATTGGTCAAGGAGTCGCCAATGTGGTTTGCGGTTTGTTTGGCGGCATGGGGGGATGCGCAATGATCGGCCAGTCGCTCATTAATGCGGAATCGGGTGGTCGTGGACGCATCTCTGGAATTTTTGCGGCCGGCTGCCTGCTGACTTTTGTGCTGTTTTTCTCAGCATGGATTGAGATGATTCCAATGGCCGCGCTTGTCGGCGTCATGTTTATGGTAGTGATTGGCACGTTCGAATGGGCCTCGTTACGTCTGTACCGCAAAATCCCATTTTCAGATTTTCTAGTGATGGTCATTGTGACAACCTATACCGCAGTGATGCATGACCTTGCATCCGCCGTTATTATTGGTGTCATCGTTTCCTCTTTAGCGTTTGCCTTCAAGCACGCGAAGAACATCAATACGGATACACGCATCAATGAGAGTGGCGCAAAAATATATCAACTGCATGGACCACTATTTTTTGCATCAACCTCTCAGTTCAAAGAACTCTTCAATGTAAACAGTGATCCCAACACGGTCGTAATTGACTTTTATTACACACGCGTTTACGACCATTCCGGTTTGGAAGCGATTCGCGCAATCGCCGCAAAATACCAACAAGTGGGAAAACGTTTGCACCTAACGCATTTGAGTGACGAGTGCCGACGCTTGCTAGAAAAAGCAAGTGATCTAGTCGATGTTTCATTCTCTGACGAGCCACAATTTCACGTCACAACAGATCGGTTTCATCAATTGGACGACGAACGGAAAACCTTGGCTGTTTAGTCCATTTAGGAGGCCGCTCGTGTCGGAATCGGAAACCCGAGTGTATACTTCCAACATTCATCATTCGAACTTATGCGACGGCGTCGCGCGTCTTTGGGCCAATGAATATGCGTTTGTCGATCGCAAGTATTGAAGTTTGCTCAGTTGTATTAGCCATTGCACTCGCTGGTACTGCTGTAGTTTCACAGAACGCATTGGCGAGTGAAACAATCTGGCCACAGTTCCGAGGTCCCAACGGGCAAGGTGTCGTACCAATCGACCTACCGACGGATTTTGATAGCGCGAACAACCGAGTTTGGACCGTTGATACGGTGGGCGCAGGTTGGTCGTCGCCAGTTACCGCAAATGGTCAGGTCTGGTTTACGAGTGCAGTTACCCAGGAAGCATCCCCGGAAGAACTGAAGGAAAGGCTCGCCAAACTACAATTGGCGGACATCAAAACCTTTGCCGGTTCGGTTGAATTCCATGCGATTTGCTTAGATTCCGAAACGGGGGAACGGATCTATGACATTGTCTTGGCAAAGGAAACAAAACCTGAACCTATCAATCCATTAAATTCCTACGCTTCTCCGACCCCCGTGATCGCTGACGGTAAGGTCATTTGTCACTTTGGCAATTACGGCACTTGGTGTTTGGATTGCCACTCTGGAAAAGAACTTTGGTCAAGTAAGCAAGTCGTGGATCATAGCGTTGGCCCTGGTAGTTCACCAATCGTTGTAGACGATCGAGTGATTTTAGTTTGTGATGGGATTGACCAGCAGTTTATCTGCGCACTTCGAATGTCCGACGGCGAACTTGCCTGGAAGACCAATAGACCACCTTTGCGGACCAACATTGGCGAGTTTAAAAAGGCATACTGCACTCCCCTTGTCATTGATGTAGCCGGCACAACTCAGCTTGTAATACCCGGTGCACAATGGACAGTTGCTTATGAACCCATTCACGGCAACGAAGTTTGGCGAGCCGATTGTGGCGATGGTTTTTCAACGACGCCGATGCCAGTCTACGAAAATGGTCTCGTTGTCATCTCCACCGGGTACACTCGTCCGGAGTTCGTAGCCATTCGTCCCGATGGTAGCGGTGACGTGACTGCTACACATATCATTTGGAAAAACAATCGCAGCGTTCCAACCATGCCAAGTGCAGTTGCTCGCGATGGTCAGATGTATGCAATCTCCGATTCGGGGATCTTGACTCTGTTCGATGTCACGAGCGGAAAAGAGGTTAGTCGGAAAAGGATCGGCGGAAATTTTTCGGCGTCTCCATTACTATCCCGCAAGCATCTCTATTTGTTGAGCCGAGAGGGCATAATTACTGTTGTGGAAGCGAATCCAGAGCTGACGGTTATTTCAACTACCGACATGGAAGCACCGATCCTTGCGAGTCCCGCAGTCATCGGTAATGACTTGATCATTCGAACTGAAAACCAAGTAATGCGAATCACGGCTCAGTAATCGATTTAACGAGAATTTTAGTGACGCGGCGATTCTGCTTCGGAAGATTTATCGCCCATCAAAAGCGAGGCGTAACCTGAAAGACGCTCTTTGATACCTGGTGAGGTGCGCCCTTTACCAAACTTCAATACGATGAGCGTCTCGTCATCATCAGAGGGTCCGGAAGAATAGTTGCGTACTGAATTTCGTAGCGAGCGTCCAAATTCCTCGCAAGAAAGATCCGGCGATATCGCTTCAACCTTACTCAGCAAGCCTTGTTCACCGAGTAGTGTATCTTCTTTATTCGTTGCCTCAGTAAACGCATCCGTATACAGAACGAGCTTATCCCCTTCCGCGATAGGAAGAGTGAAATTTGTGTAGGGTGTCGATTCCTCGATACCCAACGGTAGATTGCTGGGAAACTCCTCGATGTCGGCATTATCCAAACCTGACTCTGCGGTTAGAAAACACCATTTTCCGGTTGCTTTCCGGAACAACAATGGATGCGGATGACCCGCATTAGTTACCAACAGACGCCGCTTATGGCTCAAATAGGTCACCACCACGGCAGTTGCGAACCGCTTGTATTGTTCGAGCGCAGTGAATTCCCGATTGATTGCCGCGACCAAACGATCTTGGCTCTTAGAGTTCATGAATCGCCTTAAGAGCCGACGTAAAGCAACAGAAGTTTCGGTGACTTCACTACCATGTCCAGAAACGTCAGCAAGCACTAATCGAGTTACAATGCCTCCCGCACACAGGGAGAAATAATGGACATCGCCACCATTCGAATCCCCATGAAAGGGTTCACTACAGATCCATGCTTCAAGACCGCGACTAACAGCGTTACTCTCTACAGAGCGATGGCCGCTCCATATTTCCATACACTTCAGTTCGTGTTGATTCGTGATTGGTGCAGTCATAGTGTTAGTATTGGAAAGCTATCTACGTGAAAGGAGTACAAACTACACTACAATGGATCCCAGAGCGTTGCGAAATCGGACTCGCGTCGTTAAAAAAAATCAAATTTTCCCTTCAAATAGGCAACCGAACGCGAAGTAGTTGAGGTTCCAAAAAGCCCCGCGAGAATTAAGATTTCTTCATAGCTGACACAGATGCTCGAATGATCTCCTCGAAGTTACGTTGCAACTGACTCTGGTATCGATAGGGATTGGTCACCATTGCGATGGTGCGAGTGGGTTTTGTTCCCTCTAAAGATCGATAGACACGACGTTTGTCTTTATCGATTGCACTTGCCATCTCAGGAACCAGGCTGACTCCATGATTCAAAGCCACTAACTCCTGGACCATCGCCAATTGGCTTGTACGCTCAACGGACACAGGATGAAATGATTTATTTCGACAGTACGAAACGATACTTCCGGTGAGACAATGAGCTTCACCCAGTAGCACAAACGGCAACGACTCAAGATCACTTGCTTGAATGTGCTTTTGTTTGGCAAGTGGGTTTTCACTTGCAGTTACCAATAATAGCTCTTCAACAAATAATGGTTCAATTTGAAGATACTTCACGATGAGAGGGATCGCTGCAATTACGAGATCGACCATTCCATCCGATAGCTTTTTTAGCAAATTTTCTGTGGTATCCTCGTGTACAATAAGCTTTGAATGAGGGTATTTTGCCTGAAACACTTTGAGTCTTTTGGGAAGAAAATAGGGGGCCACTGTTGGGATTGCAGCGACACGAATGCGGCCTGTTTCACCGTCATCGGAGATTTCAGCCTTAGCGTCATCGACCAAGGTCAGTATCTGCTTTGCTTTGCCGAGCAACAGACTGCCCGCTTCAGTAAGTGCCACACTCCGAGTTTGCCGCTCAAAGAGTGGTTGCCCAAGCTCTTCTTCTAGCCTTGCAATGGACCGACTTAGTGCGGGCTGAGATAAGCCAACTTCCTCCGAGGCCCGAGTGAACGTTCCTAGCTCGGTTACCTTGAGGAAGTGTCGCAGTTGTTCAATTTCCATAGTATTTTTTCGCTCAAGCAAGAAATTCCCTGAAATGCATGGATGACCGCTCTCAGCATTCCATCACGTCGAGCAGACGGAAGTGCTTGCGACAAGCCATGCATTGACTGCATAGATTACATACGCATTATGCATTGGACGCATAGTACAATTTCGTGCAAACTTATAAAGATGTTTCTCCCCGATTCATGGAATCGGAGTTCTGAACCGGTGTTACGAATATCCCAAACATTAGGTGTGAATCGTGATTTTGAGCAAATGTTTCACTCGACACGTAGCAGGAGTCGCGGTGCTGTTCAGTACATCGCCCCTGTGCGGCCAGGATCGACCCGACAACACCAAAGATCATCAACCAGCGGCTGCATTAACAGCGACGGACAGCACCGTTAAGTGCCCCGTTGTCGGTGGGGTGGAACGTCCTGTTTCGGAGCGAACGACGGCGGCTGGAGGAATGTCGAATGACAATTGGTGGCCCAACCAGTTGAATCTAAGAATTCTGGGTCAGAATTCTGCGAAAACTAATCCAATGGGAGACAATTTCTCCTATGCGGAGGAATTTAAAAAACTGGATCTCGAGGCGGTGAAACAAGACCTTAACACGCTCATGACAACATCGCAGGATTGGTGGCCGGCCGACTATGGAAATTATGGGCCACTCTTTATTCGGATGGCTTGGCATAGTGCGGGAACTTATCGAGTTGCAGACGGGCGTGGTGGAGCGTCGGATGGCACCCAGCGATTTGCGCCGCTCAATAGCTGGCCCGATAATGCCAATCTCGATAAAGCGCGTCGCCTCCTTTGGCCCATCAAACAAAAGTATGGCAACAAGATATCTTGGGCCGATCTCATGGTGCTGGCAGGCAATTGTGCGCTCGAGTCGATGGATTTCAAGACCAAGGGATTCGCGGGGGGACGAGAAGACGTATGGGAACCTCAGGAAGACATTTACTGGGGTCCAGAGAGTGTGTGGCTAGGTGACAATCGGTATTCGAAAGATCGTCAATTGGAGAATCCCCTGGCAGCGGTGCAAATGGGGCTGATCTACGTAAACCCAGAAGGGCCCAATGGAAAGCCCGATCCAATTGCGGCAGCCCACGACATTCGTGAAACTTTCGCACGCATGGCGATGAACGATGAAGAAACCGTAGCACTCATCGCCGGCGGACACACCTTTGGCAAGGCGCATGGAGCTGCAGATGCAAGCAAATTCGTAGGTGCAGAACCCGAAGCAGCTCCGCTTGAAGAACAGGGATTCGGTTGGAAGAATAAGTTTGGAAAAGGAAATGCAGGCGACACGATTACCAGCGGTCTAGAAGGCGCGTGGACAGCCACGCCGACCACTTGGTCGAATGGATATTTCGATAATTTGATGGGCTACGAATGGGAATTGATCAAGGGTCCTGGCGGTGCTTGGCAGTGGAAGCCCACAGACGAGAGTGCGAATGAATTAGTTCCAGATGCACACGATCCATCGGAACACCACGCGCCAATGATGTTTACAACGGACATCGCGCTTAAAATGGACCCTGTCTACGGCCCCATTTCAAAGCGATATCATGAGAACCCAACATTATTTGCTGAAGCATTTGCCAACGCGTGGTACAAGCTGACTCACCGCGACATGGGCCCTCGATCTCGCTGCCTTGGTCCGTGGGTCCCAGAAGCACAAATATGGCAGGACCCATTACCAGCTGCTGATTACTTGCCGATCGAAGAGGCAGATATTGTCAAACTCAAGGACGCGCTCCTTTCATCTGGTCTATCTGAATCACAATTAGTGTCAACTGCCTGGGCATCTGCTTCAACCTTTCGAGGGTCAGATAATCGAGGTGGCGCGAACGGCGCTCGCATTCGCTTCGCACCGCAAAAAGACTGGGAAGTCAATAATCCCGCAGAGCTGGCAGTGATTCTGAAAAAACTTGAAAGCATTCAACTTAAATTCAACAATGCGCAAACGAGTGGTAAGAAAGTATCTCTAGCGGATCTGATCGTTTTAGGTGGCTGCGCGGGAATTGAATCAGCCGCTCAAAAAGCTGGGCATAAGATTCGAGTTCCCTTTTCACCAGGTCGTACAGATGCCAAGATCGAGCAAACGGATGTCGCAGCGTTTGAAGTCCTGGAACCAAAATCAGACGGTTTTCGCAACCACTTTGGAAAAGTACAAGATAGACCAGCGGAAGAGCTATTGATCGACCGCGCACAGTTGTTAACACTCACTGCTCCTGAAATGACGGTGCTAGTCGGTGGTTTGCGCGTGCTCAACACCAACACCAACTTTCCTCAGCTCGGGGTATTCACCGACCGACCAGGAGTACTCAGCAATGATTTCTTCGTCAATCTCTTAGACATGGAAACAACTTGGGAAAAGTCTAAAGTGTGCGAGCATTTCTACGAAGGAAGAGATCGCGCAACGGGAAAAATGAAGTGGACCGGCAGCCGAGTTGATCTCGTCTTTGGGTCAAACTCGCAGCTGCGTGCCATCGCTGAAGTCTATGCAGCGGATGATGCAGAACAGAAATTTATCGATGACTTTGTTGCCGCATGGTGCAAAGTAATGGAGCTTGATCGCTTCGACTTAGTCTACAATCCAGTAGACTGAAGCGGTACCTTTTCTGAGGAAACATAGTCGCCTTTCGCTCCGCGAAAGTAGCGAGAAAGTACCTACTAATACTAACGCTACTTTCGCAGATAGGCTGTGAATTTATTAATCGAAGGCAATAATAGTCGCCTTTCGCTCCGCGAAAGTTCTGAAAAAGCAGCGAATACCAACGCTACTTTCGCGGAGCGAAAGGCGACTATCCAAGATGTGTGTGAAAGATCGATCATGAATCACTGCTCATTCCTGAGTATCCATTGCTTTTGCATGCTTCGTCTGCCTCTCCTACTCTTCCTACTACTGAGCTCAACTTCCTCAAGGGCCGCCGACACCTTTAAACTGGAGTACCGCCCCAGTCCAGTCGCGAATCCTCTGAAAGGATTGGTTCCCTACGCTAGTGATACGAATACTCAATTCCCTCATTCAATGGAATTCAACTACGTCGGGTATGCAGAGTTAGTCAAGGGGTATGACAAGTTCGATTGGCAACCATTGGAAGATCTGCTGAACGATATTTCGGAAAGGGGCCACCAGGCTGTCATCAGGATCTACCTAGAGTATCCTGCAAAGACCGACATCATTCCAAAGTTCCTTATCGATGATGGTCTGCGAGTTCACAAGTACCTCAATACAAACACACAACCCTTTCCCCCATCGAAAGTGGAAACACCCAACTACGAAGATAAAAATCTTCGCAGGTCACTAAGGAATTTTATTGCCGCGTTTGGCAAAAAATACGATGGCGATGCGCGAATGGGTTTCATCACCGCTGGGCTTTTAGGTACCTGGGGAGAGTGGCATACGTATCCCAGGGATGACCTTTTTGCATCAAAAATCGTTCAGGCGGACGTGATGGATGCCTACACTGCTGCGTTCAAAGTGACCCCGATTTTGCTTCGCTATCCTGCGGGTGGCGATACCTGGGGGAAAGCGTCGAACGCAGATCGACCCTTTGGCTATCATGATGATTCGTTCTGCTGGGCCACCTTAGATACCGGGAAAGAAGAGGACAATTGGTTTTACATTCCAGCTCTTCGTGAAGCCGGGAATGGGGCAACGGAGAAGTGGAAAACGTTTCCGATCGGCGGCGAAATTCGACCGGAAGCGTGGGGCAAAGTCTTTGATGCAAACCCTGGAAACAGCAATATTCAAGACTTCAGAACTTGCGTAGACCAAACACACGTTTCGTGGTTAATGGATACGGGCATGTTTGAAAAAAGCCCCAGCGAAGCAAGGAAACAACGAGCTGAAATAGAAGTGAGTCGTATGGGCTACGAGTTTCATGTGCCAGAAATTACCGTTTCAACGGAGCGCGAAACACTGGAATTATCGCTAAAACTGGAGAACCGCGGCGTTGCTCCGTTCTACTACGATTGGAGAACCGAATATGGACTGATCACCGATCACAAAGTCGTAAAAAGCGTTGTTGCCAAAGGCAAGTTAACCGGACTGTTGCCCGGTGTCGAAGCAAGCCAATGGAACGATAGCATTGATCTCACTGGGTTACCAAAGGGCAAATACGTTTTAGGCATAAAAGTCGCCAATCCACTTCCCAATGGATTTCCGCTCCGCTTTGCCAATGCCACGCAGGATCGTGATGTGGATGGCTGGCTATCGCTAGCGACAATCGAGCTATAGTAAAATTCCACGCGTCCAATTAGCCTATCGATTGCCCAAACCGCATCTATTTCCCATCAACGCTCAAGACCCACCATGAAACGATATTTGACACTCTTTGGAAAAAACGTTGCGTGTGTGGCTACGCTACTATTTCTTTTGGATGCTTCACAAGCATTGGCTCAGAATGGAAAACGTCTCGACATTACCATCGCCGATTTTGAACAGGAGTCCTACGGTGATTGGCAAGTTTCGGGAACTGCTTTTGGAAACACACCCGCAAATGGTACTTTGCCGAATCAAATGTTGGTGGAAGGGTTTGTTGGAAAGAAATTGGTGAACTCGTTTACGGGTGGGGATGATAGTACTGGCGTACTCACATCACCAGAATTTCTTATCGAGCGCAATTACATTTCATACCTCATTGGCGGTGGTATGAATCACGACAAACTCTCACTCCAGTTATTAGTGAATGGCCAGAAAGTTCGATTCGCCACAGGTCCGAACAATCGACCGGGGGGCAGCGAAACTTTGCAACAGGAATCGTGGGACGTGTCTGAGTTTCTAGGGGAAACGGGTGTGCTGCGGATTATTGATGATGCACAAGGTGGTTGGGGCCATATTAACGTCGATCAAATAGTACAGTCCGACACAAAGCCCAAGGGATTTTCAAATAACGTTGCACGGCAGTTCTCCGCCACATCGCGCTACCTTCATTTTCCAATCAAAAACGGAGCAACTAAACGCGTTGTTACGTTATTGGTGGATGGCAAGGTCGCAGTACGCAATGACATGGAACTGGCAGACGACAAACCGGATTGGTGGGCGCCGATGGATGTGAGTGCCTGGCAAGGTAAGACTCTCACAGTTCAAGTCGACAAGTTGCGAGATGATTCCACCGCACTGACCTCGATCGATCAAAGCAATACGCTCAAGAATGACAAAGACGATTACCATGAATCGTTACGCGGGCAATTTCATTTCTCGCCTCGCCGAGGCTGGAATAATGATCCAAATGGTCTGGTCTTTTTCAACAACGAGTATCATCTCTTCTTCCAACACAATCCCTATGGATGGGGTTGGGGAAATATGCACTGGGGTCATGCGGTAAGCAAAGACTTGGTTCACTGGCAAGAACTAAAAGACGAACTATTACCGGATGAAATGGGGCCAATGTTCAGCGGTAGTGCAGTTGTCGATTGGAACAATACAAGTGGTTTGGGAACTGGCGACCAGCCGCCACTCATCTTGATTTACACGGCTGCGGGAAACCCAACGGTTCAGGGAATCGCCTACAGCACAGATGGTCGGAACTTTACGAAGTATAAGAACAATCCTGTACTTTCAGAAATCACCGGCGGTAACCGCGATCCGAAAGTAATTTGGCATGCACCTACGAACCAATGGGTGATGGTTCTATATGTGGAATTGGAGGGTGTTCACACGATCCACTTCTTCAGGTCACCGAACCTCAGAGAATGGACCTTCGCCAGTAAGACGGATGGGTTCTTTGAGTGTCCGGATTTCTTCGAACTACCGATTGACGGCGATAGGACGAACAAAAAGTGGGTATTGCTTGGTGCCAGCAGTGAGTACATGCTGGGATCGTTTGATGGCGTTTCGTTTACTCCCGAAACTCCCAAGCTGCCAGGCCACCGAGGCAAGGGCTTTTATGCCGCACAATCTTTCAGTGACATTCCTGAGCATGACGGACGTCGCATATTTATCGGATGGTTCCAAACGGAAACTCGGGGAATGCCTTTCAATCAATCGATGTCTATACCACTCGAACTTGGTTTGACAGAAACCGTTGAAGGACCTCGACTGACCTTTCAGCCGGTTACCGAGTTGGCGTCGCTGAGGCACAATTCTCACCACCTTTCCATCGGAACACTCAAGCCAGGAGCCCCCAATCCACTAGAGGACATACATTGTGAAACACTGGAAATCCAAGCGGAATTCGAACCGGGCGAAGCAGGAGAAATTTCCTTGTTCGTTCGCGGCGCCAACATTGTTTATGACTCGAGTAATCAGGAAATAATAGTGAATGGTCACAGAGCACCAGCTCCGCTGATTCAGGGAAAACAGCGATTGACCATACTATTCGACCGTACTGGCCTGGAAGTTTTCGCAAGCGATGGCCTTTGTTATCTACCGATGCCGTTCATTGCAAATGAACAGGACCTAAGTATGAGCGTGTCGTGCTCAGGCACGGACGTCGTATTTTCAAACTTTGATGTCCACGAATTGGAATCTGCTTGGCATAAAGCGCCCAAAAAAGCCCCAAAATGAATCGACGCTCATTTATCAGTCATGCCACCGCGGTTTCACTCGCCGCAGCGTTCACCCATCGAGCATGGGGAATGGACGGAGAACGACGGCCGCGAATTCTACTGCGGTCATCATGGCAATGCGTCAATATTGGTGACATCGCTCATACCCCCGGCGTGCTAGCGCTGTTAGAACGGCATATCCCGGGTGCAGAAGTCGTGTTGTGGTCATCGAACAATTTGACAGACGAGGTTGCCGCGATGGAACATCGTCGCTTTCCACAGCTACGAATTGTCAAAGGCACGATTCGCAGCGATGGTTCTGCGTCGAACAGAGAATTAACAGAAGCTGTGCAGTGGGCTGACTTTCTCTTACATGGTTCCGGCCCTTCATTGGTGGCTGCGAAGGACGTTGCCGCATTTTCGACGCACACAGGGAAGCCATTCGGTGTGTACGGTATCACCTTCGGGCCACCCAGCGCGGACGATGAAACAGTATTGCTCAGCAAGGCCGAATTTGTTTTCTTCCGTGATACGGTGTCGTTGGAATACGCCAAACAGCGAGGAGTTCAATCACCAATTATGGAATTTGCACCCGACGGCGCCTTTGGCTGCGACTTACGCAACGACTTGCTGGCCACAAGTTTTTTAGAAAGGAACCAGCTGAAGGAGGGTAAGTTTCTATGTTGTCTGTCGCGCCTACGACATACGCCCTACTGGAGAATCCCGAACGACAAACGCCAAAGAAATGAATCGTATGAGACTCGTAACGAAGCAATGAAAGTGCACGATCATGCTCCCCTCTTAGAAGCCATTATTCGCGTCGTTCAAGAGACCGACTTAAAAATTTTGTTGTGTCCGGAAGACATGACACAAATGGCAGTGGGCAAAGAAATGCTGTACGACGCGTTGCCCAACAAGATTAAATCACGTGTTGTGTGGCGTGACTCTTTCTGGCTAACGGATGAGGCACTCAGCGTGTACGCAAAGAGCGCGGGATTGTTTGGCAGTGAGATGCATTCTCCGATCATGGCTGTAGGAAACGGCATACCGGCAATCGTGTGTCGTTTCAAGGAGCAAACCAGCAAAGGATTCATGTGGCGAGACATTGGACTAGAAGACTGGCTCTTTGACCTCGACATTGATGCTGAAGCATCTCGCGTTGCTGAAGCCGTTGTGGCTATGGCAAAGGACTTTGAGGCGGCCAAAGCAAAGATCGAGCCGGCAAGAGCATTCATCCGTAAACGCCAAGAGGAAACGATGGCGGTGTTAAAAAATCAGCCGACGTTTCAAGGCTGAATAACGATGTTCAAAATTGAATTCAAGAAGCCATTCTTTGTCAGATGCTCTAAACACCGAAGGGTGAGCAAAAGCGGTGACAATTAACACACCCATTCTTATGGTGCATTGAGTACCGCGCGACCCATCTCAGCGATGTGCCCTAGCGTCGCAGGGAACCCGGACGAAACCTTCTTTAAAAAAATCTCCTTTTCGCGCCCACACTTTCTTTGGGCGTCGGCTAATAGATAGCGGAAGGCTACCATCGACGAATAACCCGCGATGGCCGCGAGTCACGAATCCCTCGCTCCTATTAGGGCACTCGATGCAAAGAAACGTAATACAGCTCCGCGAAGTAGGTAAATCCTTCGCGAGGGTACGTGCCGTGGATGGTATTTCGTTTGATGTCCGCGAACAACAAATATTTGCACTCCTTGGACCCAACGGAGTTGGCAAATCGACATTGGTTCGGATGATCCTTGGGATAATACCACCCGACAACATGACCTACACAGTAGCCGCTTGGGAATTCGGACGAAATTTCAAGTTGAAGGACCAAATCATCGGCCTATTCTCGTTGCTGCTTGATGCTATCTTGTCGTACGCGGCTGTACATTGGCAAATCGGCAACGAATATCGAGCTAGCGCATAGTCGCCTTTCGCTCCGCGAAAGTAGCGAAAACTACGGCGACTATCACTGCGAATTTCGACGCTACTTTCGCGGAGCGAAAGGCAACTATCACTGCGAATATCGACGCTACTTTCGCGGAGCGAAAGGCGACTATCACTGCGAATTTCGACGCTACTTTCGCGGAGCGAAAGGCAACTATCACTGCGAATTTCGACGCTACTTTCGCGGAGCGAAAGGCGACTATCACTGCGAGTATCGACGCTACTTTCGCGGAGCGAAAGGCGACTATCACTGCCTATCTGCTAGACAACTTCATGGAACCACAAACAATGTTTCGACCAATACAATTCTTATTGCTTTTTACAATAGCCTTCTTGGTTAACGGCAATACCGGCTGGGGGCAACAGTGGAGAAAGCTAGATACGGAACCGTATCGGGGCAAACAGGATGACATTTTTTTCGTTAACGAAAACACCGGTTGGTATGTCAATGGTGCGGGAAAAATCTACCGTACCCTCGATGGCGGAAACACCTGGGAACTACAACTCAACCAACCGGGTACGTATTTCCGGTGTGTTGCTTTCATCGACGAACGACATGGTTTTGCAGGCAATATTGGGCCTGGTTACTTTCCGAATGTGTCGGACGAGATTCCTCTTTATGAAACACTCGATGGTGGGGAAACTTGGAAAGCGGTAACGACCATTGAGGGCGAACCAATCGTGGGGCTGTGTGGGTTACAGGTTTTGAATGAAGAGTTTATTAGCGCCGGCAATTTAGACAATCGCATTCGTCTTGTCGGAGTTGGTCGCGTTGGTGGACCGACCGCCATGATCGTTTCTGATGACGAGGGCGCCACGTGGCAGCAGATAGATATCAAACAACATGCAGCAATGGCTTTTGACGTACACTTCTTCAATCGAAATGAGGGCATCATTGCGGCGGCCTCCAGCAACCAAGTTGCCGACTCTAATGCGCTGATCTTGGCCACCAATGATGGAGGCAAGTCGTGGGTTAAAGCATGGCAATCAGATCGGCCTTATGAGCTGACATGGAAGATTGCTTTCCCCAGCCGGAAAGTGGGCTATGTCACCATCCAGTCCTACAATCCAGATCCGAACGCGGCCGACCGGTTTATCGCCAAAACGATTGACGGCGGGAAAACATGGACCGAACAACTGCTCGTTAACGACGCAAAGGTGCGCGAATTCGGTATTGCATTCCTGGATGATAAGATTGGCTGGGTTGGCGCAATGCCCGGCGGCTACCAGACGAATGACGGAGGGCTGACGTGGCAAGCTGTCGAGATGGGAAGAGCCGTCAATAAGATTCGAGTACTGAAATCTGTGGGCCAAACCGTTGCCTACGCCATCGGCACCGACGTGTATCGTATCGACATTCCTGCGAACCAGGCGGAAGTAACCGATCGCTAGCCTTTTATCCGCGCATCGCGGCAGGAACGGGGATTGTTTCTCCAATCAATTTTCGTTTTTCGTGTCCGAACGCAGACTTTATTGAAAGAGAGTCAGGTGGCTAAGCAAGAATGATTCGAGCGTTGTGGGAGTGATATGTCCAATGCGTTGAACGGTGTCGTGTACTTCAGCAAAGCGATTTTCTTTCATCCCTGTATTTAGCTCATTTAACGCGTCGACCAACCATTTAGGCATACCTAGATTCAACATCGATTCTCTAGCGACATCTAATGGTATGTCGATGTAATTAACATCGTGACCAAGAATCCGTGTGAAGGTCGCTGCGATTTCGGAGTAACTGAGGGCTTCGGGGCCTGATACTTCGTAGGTGTTGCCTGAGTGTCCGGGCTCAGTTAAGCAACTCGCTGCAACGGCCGCGATGTCTCGCACGTCAACAAAGGGGGCTTTGCCATTTCCGGCAGGAGCATAAAGCCCGCCTCCTTTGACCATTTCAGCCATGCCGAGCAAATTTTGCATGAAGAAATTTGGGCGAATGACCGTAAATCCGATACCCGATTCTAGCAGCAGCTTTTCGGTTCGTCCGTGCCACACGCCAAAGCGATGAGGCACATCGAGACCTGCACCAACTGCAGATAAGTTCACGATGTGTTGGACGCCGACAGATTTTGCAACTTCAATGAAGCGTGACTCTACTTGATCTAAATTCTCAACCGCAGGAGCCAGCAGGAAAACTCGCTCGACTCCATCGAGAGCACTGCGTAGAGCTTTGTCATCGTTGAAGTCGCCTCTGACCCACTCTACATTCTCAATCCCGATTGCGGTTGCCTTCTCGACGTCTCGCACCATCGCTCGATAGCGGATGCCTTTGCTCGAGAGCAATTTGGCGGTCTGCAAACCAACTGCGCCTGTACTACCGGTCAATAGGATCATTTCACTTCCTCGGCAAACGAACAATTCAGTGTGATTGAGAGTCAATAATTCAACATGGTCAAACTCTAGATATTTACTTTCCAATAGACAAGTACTAACCTCCAGGTAAGTACTGGTACGTTCTTGCTATAAAAAGTTGACATGCCTTAAAGGCAGAACAGTGCGCGAATTGTGAAGAAATGGTGAAATGCGGTTACTGATCTTCAAAAATCGAGCAATGCCAAAACGTTTTGATCTACCCAAGCTTGCTCATGAAATTGCTCTCCCCAAGTCTTAGGTGTCACTCCGACATAAACGTGCACCGACTCATCCTCAACGAATCGCAACCGCTTACGGAGATTGACTCGCACATCAGTCTTTGCACCATTAGCAAGTAAGAACTTTGCCATTGGCGTCACGTCCCAACCACAGCGATACGACTGCGATACGACACATGCAAATATGGAGGTATGCCCCCCAAAGCCCTCTCCGTCCACTGCGGCCTGAGCATTAACCAGAGCGCCCTGTTTTATAAGCCAGTCGGCGATACTCAAGGCGTTGTCTTCGACTGCAATATGAAGCAGAGTTCCACCAGAGAGTGGGGTGCCACAAAGGGCAAGCGATTGGTCCGCATGGCAGCCAAGTTCCAAGGGATAGATCTCATGATGAGAGAAAGTTCTGTGCAGGATGGTTGGATCCCGTTTGTAGTGATCCTGAAGTAAGTCCAGGCGACCTCGGTGGACCGCCATCACCGCAGTATCTGGAAATCGAAAGCCCTGCTGAGCGCAAAGCTCTAAGCAATGATGCTTGCCTATTGGATTGCGTGAATAGGTTTCCAGAATAAGTGCTATCGGCGCTAGGGGATCTCCGGATCCATCCTCAATCTTTGCGCCAAGTTCAATTTGTAGCGCCAAACCGGGAGCGTTTAGAGTTTCGCAGGGCCCCAGCACACTGCCCGGAACAGGTCGTGCACCATAGGAATGTAACAATCGCGCTGTATCTAGCTTTCCTTGCAGGCATGCTCGTTCAAAAGCGAATTGGACATCTTCAGCACCAGCTTCAATAAGCCATCTGACAATCTCGTTTCGTCCCACATTGGCAGCATAAGAGAGCACCTTGCCCCAGTTACATGCTGCGGTACCACGTGCATTCTCATGCAATAACTTTGGATGCTGCCTGATCAACATCTTTAGGGAGGGCAAGTCGTCTTCCCAGATAGCACGAATCAGCGAACACGACAATTCCAGCCTTGCCCATGATTCAACACCATAGTCGTGCGCAAGTAATTCTCGAATGTCCTCCTTTTTGAGGCTATCCAACTGCGTTTGTGGAAGATCTTGTATCAACGCGTCGGACCTTTGCGATTGAATTTTGATCAAAATCTCGTCTGCCTCTTGCGTCAAACGAGCTAATTCAGGACGAACGCTTAGCTGTCTCATCATCGTCACTCTTTCAAAAAACTCATCTGGGAAAATCACCGTAAAATCACCGTAAAATCATCAACAACCCTTACGACTGGCCCCCAGGGGAACAAAATCAACGCGTCGATATCCTGCGCCACGATACCGAAATAATTTGGGGCACTCTTCGCTCAGAATAAACCAATTCCAGTGACGAAGGGGGCCGACCACAGCAACACTCGCCAAGAGATGAGCACCATTGACCGGCAACCATTAGAATGTGCGGTGAATACGGCAACTGAAGAGATTGCGAACTTATGATCACACAAATTGCAGCAACAATGAATCCTGTCCCGACTTTCACTTCCAAATTCCTGTTTTTTGCATTGCTTTTGGCAATGGGGATGCGCCCCTTACCAGCGCAGTATTCAAAGGATTCCGAATGGCTGAGCGAAACGGAGTCACAACTAAAGGCGATCTACGAGCGTGGTGAATTTCGACCCCGTCGATTTCAGGGAAAATGGCTTCCTGACAGCTCCGGTTACATCGTTCAAGAGAAAGACCCGCTGACGAATCGGTTGAAGGATGTAATTTATGACGTTCGCACGGGCCAAGTGGCTGAGAAGCGTATCGGGGAAGTTCAGCACGCTGATCGTGAACGGCTCCTTTCACCAAACGGTACGAAGCGTTTGGAGTTTGTTCAAAATAATCTGTTCGTCAGTGATGCGCTCGAAGGGAGCCGAATTCCGTTGACAAACTATTCGACAGAGCGCGACGTACGCAGTCATGATCCGATGTGGAGCCCTGACGGAAGTCACATTATCTTTATCGAGTCCGATTCGACGGAGGTACGGCAACGACCGATTTTGGATGCTACTGATCCGAGCTATCCGGCCGTGAGCTACCACCGCTTTGCACGAGTTGGCGAGAAGCTCCCGCGATTGCGTGTTGGCTTAGTTGACGCCGATGGAAAAAACATGCGATGGCTGGCGATTGAATCTCCGGAAGAGGGTTACTATTTAGGGCAGGTCGAATGGGCAGGCAACTCGCAAGAAGTACTGGTAGAGCGGTTAAGTCGGTTCCGTAATAAGCGTGAATTCCTGCTCATCAATATTGATGGTACGGTAAAGCCCATTTACCAAGAGACCAATAAGGCTTGGGCCGTGTCGAGCCAAGGTAAGAATCTGGGGCTTACTTGGATTCGTGATGGAAAAGAGTTTATTGTGGTGAGCGAGATGGATGGCTGGCGTCATGCTTTCCTTTGGTCCCGCGAGGGAAAGAAGTTATCGCTATTGACTCCTGGTACTTACGACATCATCGACCGCGCCGCCGTCGATGAGGATGCGGGGTGGTATTACTTCTACGCCTCACCGCAAAACGCAACACAACGGTATCTGTACCGTGTACCGCTCGATGGCTCTGGCCATATGGAGCGAGTAACTCCTGAAAATGAACCGGGAACGCACCACTACGATTTTTCTCCCAATATCAAGTGGGCATTTCATACAAAGTCGAGAATGGATTCACCCCCAGTCGTCGAGCTCATTGAATTGCCCAGCCATAGGGTGGTAAAAGTTCTGGAAGACAACCACGCATTGCAAACACGGCTGAATGACCATCCGTCGCTCCCGACCGAGTTTCTCCGTCTCGATATCGATGGCGGAATATCAATGGATGCTTGGATGATCAAACCGTCAGGTTTCGACGAAACAAAGAAGTACCCAGTTTTCGTCTACGTCTATGGTGAACCCCACGCACAGACAGTGCTGGACGAATGGGGCGCAGCGCAAATTGACTTTCATCGCGTCGTTGCCAGCCTTGGCTACTTGGTTGTATCAATTGACAATCGCGGGACGCCCGCACCCAAAGGAGCTGCGTGGCGAAGGGCAATCTTTGGCAGCCTTGGACCACTCTCCACAGAGGAACAAGAAGCGGGCCTGAAGGAATTAGCAAGGACTCGGCCGTATGTTGACCTGTCTCGTGTTGGAATCTGGGGATGGAGTGGAGGCGGGTCTAACACATTGAATGCACTATTTCGTAAACCAGATTCGTATCATGTGGGAATCGCCGTCGTCCCGAAGCCACAGCCCCACCTGTACAACGCATGGTTCCAAGAGATCTACATGCAAACGCGTGAACTCAATCCAGAAGGCTACAAGCAAGCAGCAGCAATCCATTTCGCAGAGGGCCTACAGGGCAATCTCTTAATAGTAACAGGCTCTGGTGAGACCAATACCCATATTCAGATTATCGAAGGGTTAATCGATCGGCTGATCGAACTTGGCAAGCCATTCGACTACATGGTCTATCCCAATCGAGACCATGGTTTGCAAGAAGGCAACGGCACGCTTGTGCACGTAAGAATGTTGATCATTCGATACCTACTCGATCACTTACCCGCAGGTGCCAGGTAAAACTCCAGTCAGGGCGTTGGCCGAAAGTAACTGCATTTGAAGCTAAACCCTGCGCTGTAAATTTCTCCAATATCCGCTCTTTCCTAGCGAATACCTAGTGTGTATACTGTGTATATGACAAAGCACAGTTGGATCACGATTTCGCTCAGTGACCCTCGCCCGCTGTATTTGCAAGTTATCGAGCAAGTGAAGCGGCGCGTGGCAGTGGGCGATTTACCGCCGGGGACCGAGCTGCCATCGATTCGTGAGTTGGCAGCCAGTCTTAAGATCAGCGTCATCACCATCAAGCGCGCCTATTTGGAGCTTGAACGAGACGGAGTCATTATGACTCGACAAGGAAAAGGATCGGTCATAGCAGATCGACCTGGCCTGCAAGCCTCGATTCAGGAAGCGGAATTGCGCGAACACATTGAGCAGGTGGTGAGCCTCGGGTTATTGCTGGGGAAGACCAAAACTGAAATGCAACGGCGAATCGCTGAAGCGTATGAAGAAAAGCAAAAGGGGAGCAAATGACAAGTACACCAAATAGCTCGATCGAAATCGAACTGGCATTGTCTTTAACAGGGGTGAGCAAGACCTATAAGCACTTTCAGTTGAGTGATATTCATTTTTCAGTGGAAAGAGGTACTGTCGCGGGTTTGATCGGCCCGAACGGTGCAGGAAAGTCAACGATCATGCGAATCTTGATGGGCTTGGTGCGACCTGATTCTGGCACGGTCACAGCGCTGGGGAACGCCATCTCATCTAGCGAAGCGACCGCAAAGCAGAACATTGGTTACTTCGCGGATGATATGCGACTCTACAAGCCCGAAACGATCGGTTGGCACATACAATTCGTTCGATCGCTTTTTCCAACCTGGGACGATATCTATGCGGATGAGTTGCTCGAGCGATTTGGATTGATTCAGCAGCAAGCTGTTAAGGGACTGTCACACGGCCAACGCGTCAAAGCGATGATGCTGTTAATACTCGCTCGACGACCTCAGTTACTAATTCTTGACGAACCAACGAATGGCCTTGATCCGGTTGCCAAACATGAGGTTTTGACTGAACTCATGCGTATCGTAGAAGACGAAAGCCGCACGATCCTCTATTCCTCGCACAATACACAGGACGTAGAGCAGATCAGCGATACCATCACATTTATTGATCGTGGTCGAGTCATTGCATCGAACAATCGGGACGAGTTTTTGGAAAGGTGGAAACGCATCAAGGTGCATGCCCCGGAATCCTGGCAAGCACCTCAACTCGATGGTCTAGTGCTCGAGTCGAGTCACAGAAATCACCACGTGTTGTCGTACAGCAAATTCGACGAGCAGCTTACAACCCGCTTGCTTTCGCCGGGAGTCGTTATTGAAGCCGTTGAATCAATGACGCTGGAAGAAATTTTTATTAGCTCCGTGACACGTGGACGCGAGGATCATCGGCAATGAATGTACATGCCATCCGGATATTGTTTTTGAAAGACCTGTTTCTCAGCCGTCGTCAATTGTTTGCTTATTTC
Source organism: Pirellulaceae bacterium (assembly GCA_041749395.1). GTDB lineage: Bacteria > Planctomycetota > Planctomycetia > Pirellulales > Pirellulaceae > Laterigemmans. The sequence continues at coordinate 40,697 of JBGTBJ010000100.1, read as the reverse complement.
CTGGCGGGCTTGTTTGCTTCCGCAATCACCTGTTCCTCTCAGGGCACCCTGTCGTTTGTCGGATTCATCCTCGTCCTTACCGTGGCGATTGCAGCGGGAATACACTTGATCGGTACGCTCTTGCTTGCAGAATCTATCGATCAGACCCGCTTGTTTGTAATGAGTTTACCAGTCAGTCTGCTCGACTATTCCATCGGCAAGATCTCCGTGGTACTGACGACGTATTTGATTCCGTGGTCTGCCATGTTTGCTATTTTAGTAATTGCAACTTTCGTGCTGGGTAAACCAGGAAACGTAGCGGTACTTCCCGCGATCTTTTTGTTCCTGCTCGGAAGCTTTACATTGCAACTGGTGACAGCCGTGATATCGGAATCGGTTGGCTGGACAATCTGCGTGATGGTCGGTGGCAACGTCTGCTTAAATGTGTTCATGATGCAACTCTATGCCAATGAAGAAGTGGCAGCAGTTGTCAAGAGCGATGTCTTATCTTGGCCCACTATCGTGTTGCAAATCGTTGCGGTCGAACTAGTGACAATCGTGATTGCGATCGCGTTAGCCTTTATGTTTCAAACTCGCAAACGGGATCTGGTGTGAGCCAACCGCAAAGAATTCATTACTTAGACAATTTACGTGCGTTAGCGATGTTGCTAGGAGTTTTTCTACACGCTGCATTTGCCTATGCGCAACCAGCTCAATCCATTTGGTTAGCGACAGACTCACAATCAAGCGTCACCGTCGATATCGCCATTTGGTTCATCCATCTGTTTCGCATGGGATTGTTTTTTCTGCTGTCCGGCTATTTTGCCAAATTAGTAATTGAACGAAAGGGAGCAACGCACTTCATGTGGAATCGGTGCTTGCGAATAATGTTTCCTTTCATCCTGTTCTTTCCGTTTCTTTTGGCGGCAATGACAGTTGTGCTCGTTTTTTCCTTGTCTTATCTCGACCAACCACAGGGATTGATGGGACTCATTGCAGAGTCGGCTAAGAACAACCCCGCTCCCCAAGAAAGACGCTCACCCGGACTAATGCATCTTTGGTTTCTTTACTACCTAATGGCCTTCTCCACGCTTGGCGCAATTGCACACAAAGTGAAAGGACTAAACTGCGAAGCTCTTTTTCGTCACCCCAAATGGCTGGTGCTCTTGCCATTGATTTTGATCCCAGCCGCTCTCTCCAGCGGGACCCCGATGCCTGCGCCAGAGTCATTTATTCCCGATGGGTGGCCGTTTGCATTTTATGGTTTGTATTTTATGGCCGGTTGGCAAATGCATGGAAGAGAGCACTTACTCGAATTGTTGCGACCTTATGTTTGGCACGTCACTGGGATTTCCCTGATCCTGTTCGTGCCCTATTACATGTTCATGCCCATCTTGGATTTGAACATAATTGTCACTGAGACTCCCACGCAGAGTATTGGGGTTCGTTGCGTCGAGGCATTACTCACTGCGTATTTGTCAGTGTTACTGACCATTGTCGCACTGCTGTTAGGACGCCACTATTTGTCGAGCCGGAATTCCTTACTTGGCTTTATCGCAGACTCGTCTTACTGGGTCTATTTGGTGCACTTGCCAATTGTGCTCTTCTTGCAGACTATTCTGATACCACTATCGATGCCCTACTGGCTGAAATTAATGGCGGTGCTGTTAGGGACCACCGTTCCTTGTATGGCAACTTATTTAGTATTCGTACGGTACACACCACTCGGCTGGTTGCTCCACGGAAAACGCTCGTTTCCATAGAGCACTGTTCTATGCTGGGTAGCGATAGTGTTGTCAGAAGCTGGTACGCCAATGCGAGAGACTGGGCCACGTCCCAAAAGAACGGGTGAGACTCAAGTTGCCAGCGAACAACTAGTTCGGTGTTGCTGGCGGTTGGCTTTCTGCAGGGATGTCTGTCTCGTCGACAACTTTTATGGCGTTTTCAGCAAAATGCTGTTTGCACATGTTGCTACAGAGATGTGCCGTATAACCAGCGAATTCAGCCGCATGCTCCGCTTTTCCGTCCATTCCCAATCCGCAAACATAGCATTTGCCAATAACGTGGTCTTCTTCGCCATCTAATCGGTCAGCAGCGACCAATTTTGAGGTCAGCTCTGGCGAGAGGTCGCCCAAGGTCTCTGCATTGGTGGAGCCTGCGGCTTTCGGTTCCGTCGGTGCGTTGCAGCCCACGAGGGCGTAAGACACAAGCGTCAAAATGACGCACAAGCAGTTTCTCAATCTCATTTTAAGTTTCCTTTTTTTAGCGTTCTCGCAGCACAGCGTTCTCGCAGCTACGTGGAAATATATGAAAGCATCTACCGGGTAGAAACACAAGGACAGCGAATTCTCACCTGACTATCGTTTCAGCAGAGCGATTGTGGCAAAGGATGCTGCTCCATTCTATTTGTAACGGAACGTTACTTTCTGATAAAACGGGGCCGGCCTCTCAGAACAATGCTTCGGACCGATGGAATTTGAAAGATGACACGATTGAGAGATAGTGGTTTATTTGGATACCTCATGCAGTTCGCACTCGGTGGGTTCGCATGGATCGGAATGGCGTCTGCTGCGGTAGCTACGGAATTGCCGACCAAACTTCCCAATATCATCATCGTTTATGCTGACGATCTCGGATACGGCGACCTATCCATCTACAATTCCAATGCCGCCTACAAGACACCCAGATTGGATCAAATGGCGTCCGAGGGCATCCGGTTCTTGGATGCTCACAGCCCATCAACGATCTGTTCGCCATCACGTTACGGATTATTCTCGGGAAACCTTGTCTGTCGAACTGGAAGAGGCACAACAGCGTTCGAGGGCCCTGGGGGACCAAGTTACCTTGCACCTGGCCAACTAACACTTGCCGAGATGTTGAGGAAACAAGGCTATCGAACCGGAGTCTTTGGAAAATGGCATCTAGGACTCACCTGGTATGACAGCGAAGGTAAACGTCTAACTGGCGGTTTCGAGAATTCACTGCTTATCGACTATGAACGAAGTACTCCATTGGAAGACGGCCCCAACAATCGCGGTTTTGATGAATCGTTCGTCACCCCAAATTGCCCAACGACAGATCCCCTTTATGTCTACATTGAAAACGGAATGGTTCCCCGGCCAGCAAGCAAGCGGCACAAACAAGAACTTCTTCCCAACCCAGGTGGCAAATGGCGTTGGGACAATGACGAAGGGTGGGTGGCACCCGAGTATCAATTTGTCGACGCCGATCTGCTGTTCTACGATAAGACGATAAAGTTTGTCGCCAACCATCGAAATCAGTTTCCCGACAGACCTTTTTTCGCAGTTCTCGCGACACAGATTTCGCACGCTCCAGTTCTGCCGGCTCCAGAGTTTTATGGGGCGACTCAGGCAGGCCCACGAGGAGATTTCGTCCGTGAACTCGATACACTGATTGGCCGGCTGTTAGATACTATTGACAAAATGGGAATTGGTGACGATACGCTGGTTATCTTCAGCTCCGACAATGGACCCGAAACGCTTCACACAGTCTGGATGAGAGACGACTACCATCATGACGCGGCTGGTGGATATCGGGGTATGAAACGCGATGGATGGGAAGGTGGGCATCGCGTCCCACTCATTGCTCGCTGGCCTGGAAAAATTCCAGCCGCACACGTTTCAAGCCAGTTGATAAATATAACCGACATCTTTGCTACATTGGCTTCGGTTGTGGGCTATACGATGCCTGACGATGTTGCAGTAGACAGTTACGATATGCTTCCTGCTTTGCTGGGCATTCAAGAGGAAGCCAAGCCAATTCGCCCCTATATGTTGACTCAAAGCTTCCGCGGTGAGTTTCAACTGCGGCAAGCCAACTGGAAGCTTCTCAATCACAGCGGCTCTGGCGGAAACGACTATTCCAAAGGAATACTCAAGAAGTACGCGTTGACGGAAAACGCGCCCGATGCCAAAGGACAGCTCTACGACCTCTCGCAAGACCCAGGCGAAACCAAGAACTTGTATTTTGTCGAATCCGAGAAGCAGAAACAAATGCAAGAAGTACTGCAGGAACTCGTCGGCACTGCCGGGCGCACAGCTCCGACCGGCCGAAAGCCCTACGACATGCGTTCACCCGAGTAACTAGCAACCTCCCAAGGCAATCATAGTCGCCTTTCGCTCCGCGAAAGTAGCGTGTGTTTCGTAGCGTGTGTTTGGTAGCGCTACTTTCACGGAGTGAAAGGCGACTATTATTAATGGACCATTCTCTAGGGTTCGTCTTGCTGATTCTCTAGTGCGTCACACGCTCGAGTTAGAAAATGACGCATTTCCTCTGCATTGTTTTTCTGTTGCTCAACCAACTCCTCTTCAGTTAGTTCAAACGCGCGTTCCCCCAGTCGTTCGACTTCCAGTCGTGTACTCTGGATCACAACACGTCCATTGAAGTTGTCATGCCACTCCAAGTACAAGCACTTCCGCCAAGTAAATGCAGGGTTTTCTCCGCGCTCAAAACGCTGCATCAACTCACTTAGTGGAATTTCAAAGTGCTTTAAGACCTGGTCGGCAGTCATATCGCCAACGAATCCAGCTTGGATTGGTCTAATATCATTGAAGCTAATCAGCGTTTTGCTGTCACAGTCTTCTATTTCTGGTTCGATCCGCTTGACGCGAAATTTCCAACCTGCAAGATCGATGTGACAGTTTCCGGCAAGCTTCAACTGCAGGCGCTCCTTAAAGCCAGCGAGCTCCAACCAACCGATCGTCCAATCTTTTTGAGTATTGTCGAACTCACCAGCAACCACAAGCTGTTCGATTCGCCAAGCCATCTTGATCCCCATGAATGTTTAAGACCAACAGGTTTCCATCAACACACGACGACTTCTGCAGAGCCTCTCTTTATAGGCAGCGAGGGCGTGCGTCCAATAAGTGAACACCAAAAAAAAGTCCTCAAACAATGGAATTTCGGTAATTGGCAATAATGGTCGCCTATAGCTCCGCGAAAGTTCTAAGAAAGCAGGGAAAAGCGACGCTACTTTCGCGGAGCGAAAGGCGACTATCAGGCCTCTTGCACAAATGAGCGGTTTTGGCGCTAGCCACCGGCCTTACACTCCACATATTCACACCCTCTCCACGATAGTAACGTTAGATTTCATCGCATACACAAATGAGCGGTTTTGGCGCTAGCCACCGGCCTTACACTCAACATATTCACAGCCTCCCCAAAAAAGTAACGTTGGTATTCATCGCATACACAAATGAGCGGTTTTGGCGCTAGCCACCGGCCTTACACTCCACATATTCACACCCTCCCCACGAAAGTAACGCTGGTTTTCATCGCATACACAAATGAGCGGTTTTGGCGCTAGCCACCGGCCTTACACTCCACATACTCACAGCCCATCCACGAAAGTAACGTTGGTTTTCATCGCATACACAAATGAGCGGTTTTGGCGCTAGCCACCGGCCTTACACTCAACATATTCACACCCTCTCCACGAAAGTAACGTTGGTATTCATCGCTTTTTAAGAACTTTCGCGGAGCGAAAGGAGACTATGATTGCGCTCGATTCGCTACTTTCACGGAGTGAAAGGCGACGATACCTAGCCCGTACAACCCCACCAAAGCGTAATATCTTCACAATTGATCAGGCACTAGGTCCTCCAGAAAAAAATACTGCAACAATTCGGTTCGGCTTGGGAAACAGAAGTAGCGTTAAGATATTCTCACCTGCTCGAAACGCCCTCCATGCCCGAATCATCAAACCTCATCGCTCCATGTTCCAACGTCAGCGCCATTGCGTCGTACGGGGAATTCGGTGAACTGCAATCACGGATTGAGCTCCTTGAAACAAAGCTCGCCGGCTTAGATAAGCGAACACCCGATACCAACCAATTAAACTTGGTCGTCTTTAGTGGATCGCGCGACAAACTGCTAGCAGCTTTTGTAATGGCAACCGGGGGAGCTGCCTGCGGCATGGAAGTCAAAATGTTCTTTACCTTTTGGGCCACTGCAGCATTGCGACGAGGTGGACCTCAATTCGGCAAGAAATCGATAGTAGAGCGTGCGTTTGGTTGGTTGTTGCCGGCCTCACTTGGTCGAACCAAATTGTCTCAAATGGACATGGGAGGAATTGGTCGCCATTTAATGAAGACAGAAATGAGAAAGAAGAACGTAGCGGACCTTGAAGTATTGATTGATACAGCAGCTGACCTGGGGGTATCGATCCAGGTATGCGAGATGTCCATGCGACTAATGGGTATTCGTCGAGAAGAGTTAAGAGAATATCCTGAGCTCAGTTATTGCGGAGTGGCTTCATTCGTTGACGATGCGGCACACTCAAACACGACACTGTTCATATAATATGTCCGACGATTTTATTGCGCATTCACGTTCAATTTTCGCAGTTGTCAACCTTGGATGAGATGCATTTGCGACCATGGATCTGCTACCTATGTCTGACCAATCACAAAAAACAATCGTTGGGCTTGATGACTCGCCAGTCGTCACGACACGGGTTGAGAAGTCGCTTGATTCATTACTGACCCTCTGTGTCCGCGATGATGAATGCACAAAGTCAGAAATCAACGCTACGCATGAATCATCCAAGTATTCGGAAATTGATGCCCTTGCTAGTTTGCTCCAAGAAGCAAGAAAGACAATTGTTGCGCAGAAACGGCAGCTGCTGGAGATGTCGCAACGCTCCGATGCGTTGGCCAGAGCTCAGGCCGAAGCAATTGTGTCATCGGTGGAGATCATCGATGAACTAGAACGGACCAAACACTACCTCAATGAAGCGAGAAATGCCGCGGAAGAGGCAGCTGCAGATACTCAGCGACTGGCGGATACCATATTCGAGAGAACGAACGATGGTGTACTCGTGCTTGAGTGTCGGCACAGTATCACCTGCAATGACAACGCATTATCGTTATTAGACCAATCACGAGAGCAGTTGATTCAAAGCTGGCCACGCGCCTTTGATACCGCCCAGAGCGAAACTGCTGACAATCTGTCGCATAAGTTTGATGAACTCTACAATAATGCCGTCAACGGATTTGTGGGTACTGTAGAAGCGATGCTGTCCCGTTCGTCTGGGGAGACATTCTGGGGCGAGGTAACTATGAGTTCCTTCTGTGTTAAAGATGGTGGGCATGTGCTTGCTGTTATTCGTGATGTGTCATCACGCAAGCGGTTCGAAGCAGAGTTACGCCGTCATCGGGACTTCCTTGACAACATCATCAATGCTGTACCCGATCCGCTATCGGTCAAACGACTTGATCAAACTCTGGTGATTGCGAATGATGCTTTTTGCCGGGCGGCTGGTGTAAATCGCAATGAAGTGATTGGCAGGACTGCTGTCGGGCTTATAGCGTTTGACGACGTATCTGAGATCGGCGAGATACTCAATAGCCAACGTTCATCCTCGTTATCCGGTTCATTCGAGAGACGCTATCGAGACTCGATTGGCGTTGAACGCGTATCATCGATTAAGACATCCGTTTTTTCTGATCGTGAATCCGCCGAACACTATACTGTGTCGACGTCTCGCGACATCACGGAGGCTCGAAATCGAGAACAGCAACTACAACTATTAGCGAGCGTATTTCGCAGTGCTTCCGAGGGAATCGCTATTTTAACCAGCGGTGGTTTCATCGTTGAAGCAAATCCCGCATTTGCGAAGATGGCAGGCGTCGAAGATGCTTCACGGTTAGTCGGACAGTCTCTCGATGTAGTCTTAGCATCACCCATCGAACATTATAGTGAAGTGATCTCGAAGGTAGCTTCCGGACTGCCGTGGTCGGGTAAATCGGCAGTGATGCAAGCTGACGCAGTAGTATCGTCTTACTGGGTTTCGCTAAGCTGTTCGCTTCAAGCGGAAGACCAGACGCGAATCATAGCGTTGGTCTCAGACATTACACAGCTAGACAGTAGTCAGGCCGAACTCAAACGGAGAGCGCTTTGCGATCCGTTGACTCGCCTATCAAATCGCGCTCATTTCCGTGAATATCTTCGAGATTCAATTGCCGTACCTGGCTCAACCGGCACAATCTGTTTCCTTGACTTAGATGACTTCAAACATGTCAATGATTCTGCGGGGCATAAAGCGGGAGACGATTTGTTGTGTCAGGTTGCCGATCGGCTATTGGCGGGCCTTCCACCCAATGCATTTCTTTCCCGCTTTGGTGGGGATGAATTTGCCGTTATCCTGAGTGAACAATGTTGCCCGACGGCTCGAGTTAGCGACGCAATGGATGAGTTACTTTTGTTGTTTCGTGAGCCATTTGTATTGGAGCAAAGCCAAGCAACTGTTGGACTGAGTATTGGGATATGCCATTACTCTGATGTATCCAGAGATGTTGAAACACTGATGCAGAGTGCAGATATTGCTATGTATGTCGCCAAGACTGCAGGCAAAAATTGCGTCCGTACATTTACCAGAGAAATGCAAGAGAGTGTGGATTTAAGACATCGTGTGAAATCGCGACTTCAGAACGCGTTGTCCAATGGTGAACTGACTCTGCACTACCAGGCTAAAGTTGATGGCAAGACAACAAGGACTGTGAGTTGCGAAGCTCTGGTCCGTTGGCGAGCTGAAGACGGAAACTATGTCACTCCCAGTGAATTCATTCCAATTGCTGAGCAAACTGGCCTCATTGGCCCACTGGGAGATTTAGTTTTTGAAATGGCTGTCAAGCAAGCATGCAAATGGGCTGCCACCGGTGTCCAACCATCAATAGCGGTGAACATATCACCCCACCAGATTCGCGATCCCCATTTCATACAACGTTGCGTTAGAACGCTTTCCGAGAACCAAGCACTGGGTGAGTGGTTCGAGCTAGAAATTACCGAACATGCAATGATGGACGATGTGCACCATGCCGTTGCCGTGGTTCGAGAATTGTCTTCTCTTGGGTTTCGGATCGCAATCGATGACTTTGGAACCGGATATTCATCGTTAAGCTATCTCAAGCATTTTGACATCGATACGCTCAAGATCGACATATCGTTTGTTCGCGACGTCGTTGATGACGCACATTCTCAAGCCATCGTGCAATCCATTATTTCGCTTGGGCATGGTCTCGGACTGATTGTGGTCGCAGAAGGGGTAGAAGAACCGCGTCAAGCTCAAATACTATCGGACTTCGGCTGTGATATCCTCCAAGGCCATCTGTTTGGACGTCCGGTACCGGCGGATCAATTTGAATTTGGTTCGGTCTTGGGCAGTGGGCTGTAAATCAAAATGTAAAGGACATTCCACCCATTCCCAATTCAATAATCGTGGCGAACCCACCCATTCGCGCCTGCGTCAGCATCTCGGCGGTTGGATTCACATCCGGGCCGCCCGGACCGCACGTTTTGTGACAAACTGAACAGACAATCAATTCTCCTCCAGCTAAGAAATACTGCTGAATCAGATCAGCAAGCGGTGGAAAGCCCTGCACGCACATGCCAAAGGCGCTTCCTTGATAACCCCACACCGAACCGTCGCTGGTCAAAAATATTGTTGCAGGATGCCCCATCGCAAGCGCTGACATTCCGCAAGAAAAGGCCATGGTGGCAGACTTTCCATTGTCAGATTTTCCAGTGGTTAAGATGACCAGGACATTGGGTTCGACTTGATTCATATGTGATATGCTGGATCAGGCTTCAAGTAAGAAAATTGCTAGCGTAAGTTGTCGGACTGTGTAAACATGGCACATCGCTTGGGCTAAGAAACTATCCAAGGGTGATTTCTGCATGCATCACACCATCTAGTTCCGTGAACGCCTCAATACGATGGTTCATCCGACGAGACCATGCCTCCAGGTCAGGTTTGAATGCTAGATCCGTAGCAGTCACTTTAATCTTGTCGCCAGTTTCCAGGCCTCTCGCCGCTTTGGTCAGCTCGACAATGGGCATCGGGCAATTTAACCCTTCACAATTCAGCGTCCTGATATTCATTGTTTCCGGTGCACTCAAGAAAAGGGTCGCAGCCAATCAACTCTTAACACAGTACTTTAAAAGTCATAATCAAGAGTCATCAGCCGCACTCAATCGACTGCTGTTTCATTCTTAGCTGCTGGGACTAATCGGAAGATCGGCAGCCGTTTTTCAGTTTAATAGCGCTGATCTGGTCGTCGGCGCTCGGCCAGTTGTGGACATTTCCGATTGTGCAGTTTCCAATATGCGATTTTCGAGGATTGGATAGTCGCCTTTCGCTCCGCGAAAGTAGCGAAAAAAGTACGGAAAGACGACGCTACTTTCGCGGCGCGAAAGGCGACTATTAATGAATTTAGGTAATGCGCCGTGGTCTATAAATGATGCAAATTCCGGATAAAACGATTAGTCCGCATCCAATCATTGTTGACGCGTCTATGTGTTCATCAAACAACAAAATCCCGAACGCGATTCCGTAAAGGAGTCGTGAATAGCGAAAGGGAGTAACTGCCGAAACTTCACCGGTGCGCATCGCTTTCATCAAACTCGAATAGGCGACAACTCCCGACAGTACAGCCCCTAACAAGTAGAGCGTATCTCCCCATAGCGGCCATTCCAAGCGACTATTCTGCCATATCGCGATCAGTATGCCGGCTACAAAAACCGAGAGAAAACCGTAGAACCCCAGTACGGTTGTGCTCAAATTTGAGGGAGCGGCGCGGCTGGCAAGATCGCGACCAGCAAAGCCAAGCATGCCGAGAACCGCAAAGACAGAACTTGTGTTAAAGCTACTAGCGCCTGGGCGAACTATCACCACAACACCTGCAAGGCCAATGAGCATCGCAAGCCATCGACGCCAACCAACCTTCTCTCGAAAGAAAACCGCCGCTCCTGAAACCACAAAAATCGGTGTGGCTTGAAGTATGACCGTCGCAGCCGATAATGGGGTCAACGTTATTGCGAGGACGTAGAACAGACGTCCAAGTATTTCGAAAAACACTCGTAACCGCATGGGGCGAGAGACCACACCAGCAGTGACCAATGGCTCGTCATTACGGCGGGCAATGGTTGCAAATATTAACGCACCGCCCAAGCCAAACAAGATCAATATTTGTCCGGCCGGCAACGTGGCAGATGTTGCTTTGATGAGAACGTCCTCAATGGAGAACGCCGCCATCGCAGCAACCATCCAGCAACTCCCAATCATGTTGGCGCGGCGATCGGTGTTGATGGAAGGCAATCCTGCTAATTTGATGGTCTGCAGTTCTTAAAGGACGATAGATAGCCCAACGGCATGCCGGCGGTCTAGTATACAGGGACACAAATTACTTTTTCTGCGAGTGGAGACCTCCATGAAAAAGGGCCCCAGTACCGTGGTAGAGCCTGCAGATTGTCTTGTCCGAGCATCCACATCGATACGCTAATACGCAAAGTTGATTGAGCATCGTGGTTCGCAAAACTCCTTTCCTAAGCCATCGTCGAGCGGACGTTTGTACTGGCGAAACTGCCAACCCAATCCGACCCAATTTACGCATCCTCGCGATTAAATCGTAGTCTTCCATTATCGCCATTGGTTTGAAGCCATCTTGATCGTAGAAATCGGACGCTCTGAAAAACAAGGCTTGGTCTCCATAAGGCATTTGTAAGAACTTTGATCGAAATGCGACGCCTGCCTCAATCACACGCAAGGCAATTCCACGAGCAGCAATTTGCAAAGGAAACGCTCCGCACTGCACCGCAGTGGAGAGAACCCGTTTGAGCTCATTCCGATAGCCATCTGGCACCAGAGTATCCGCATGCAGGAACAGCAGGTATTCACCAGTTGCGATCGCAGCCCCAGCATTCATTTGCAGAGCACGACCACGATTGCCGATGAAGGCCTTGCAACCGTGTTGCTCGGCGATAGCAAGAGTCCGGTCGGTGCTGCCAGCGTCAACAATGATTATCTCCAGATCATGCTGTGGCTTGCCCAAAGCATGCAGTGTGGCAGGCAGGTTCGTTTCCTCATTCAGTGTTGGGATCACAACTGAAACCCTGCCCGAAACTGTTTTAATTGGAAAATCTATATCTTCTTCGCTCCGCCTCATGGGCAGCATATTTTCTGGGTAGTCGACATCGGGAAGATCACGCAATAAGCCGACACTCAATTCCAAAACGCGTGCTTTCTGTATGGTTTGTTCGAAAACAGCGGCAGTTCCCCAGTCCACTCCTGCAAATAAGCCCGGTTGCTTTTCTGAGAGTCCAATCAAGTAGTAGCCACCGTCGAAGGCCGGACCAATTACGACATCATGTTTGTCCAGTTCGTTAAATGCCTTAGACAAATCGTTTGACGTCAAGCTAGGACAATCCGTACCGATCACAATTATTTTTTGTGCCCCATCCGTATGGGCAGACGCAATCGCGAACTGAAGTCGATCACCCAATGACGAGCCAATCTGTTCGCGATAAGTAAATTCAACGCCGAATTCCGCTTGAATGTCCTTGAGAGCGCCTCCGGTAAAATGAATTGTTACGAAGCAATTGTTGTCAATCAGCAATTGCCTAACTCGAGCCAAGGTTCGTTCGACAAGAATGCGGTAGAACAGAGTAGCGTTCTCCATTCCGATCGCCGGAATCAGCCTAGTCTTATTGAGCCCTGGTTCTGGAAACCTGGCAAAGATTATTAGGTGATTGGATTGAATTTGCATGCCTCTTTTTTTAACCGCCTCAATCGGAGTATATCGTCCAAGTCAAGCTTTTACCGCGTAGGTAGACGGACAGTCTAGTGGGATTGTAGAGCATCAAAACGGGAGCAAATTAAAAAGCTGACTGATGATGCGGACGGCACGACGGAGCGTGCCTGCTGCTTTGAAGCGACGTAATAAACGAACGGCATCTTCGCGAATAATAGCGAGTGAATTGAGTCACTTCTTTCGTTCCGTCCTTAGTTCATCTACAGTAATGTCCTCATGAGACAACAAACAGATTCATCCAGATCAATCAAATCGGCTACTTCAAAGTCAAAGCACGGAGCCATTCGTAAGCTTGGCATGCTAGTGATCGTGGCTTCAATAGCTGGAGGAGGTTACTGGCTGTTAGAAGACCGACTTTCTTTTGCGTATTTGGCATCGCAAGAGACTGCACTTCGTGAGTTTCGCCTGAACCGCCCCGCTTGGGCTTCGGTCATCGCTGTAGCATTCTATGTAGCTGTCGCTGGGTTCTCCTTGCCAGGTGCGGCAGTCATTACACTTGCATATGGCTGGTACTTTGGATTCTGGCATGGCCTGTTGGTCGTCAGTTTTGGTTCCACAGGCGGGGCGACACTCGCCTTCCTAATGACGCGTTATCTCTTTCAAAATTTGGTGCAGCAACGGTTTTCTCAGCGACTAGTGTCGATCAACGCAGCCTTGGATCGGGAGGGAGCATTCTATCTTTTTACATTGCGATTGATTCCAGCAGTCCCATTCTTTGTGATCAACGCCGTGATGGGAGTGACCAAAATTCGAGCCACCACTTTTTGGTGGGTTAGCCAGCTCGGCATGTTGCCCGGGACTGCCGCGTATGTCTATGCAGGTTCACAAGTTCCCAGCCTGCAGCAGCTCGCTGATGAGGGAGTCGGGAGGGTACTCAGTTGGCAGCTATTACTCGCCTTTGCACTACTTGGTTTGCTGCCGCTTGTCATCAAGCGCATTGTTGGCTTCTTGCCGCGTTATACGAATAATAACGAACAACTTGCTCACGAATCACCCGAGGCCAATTCCGTCACTGAAAGTCATTCATGAGCTATCTTCAACAACTCGAACCGCTCGATGAACATAACCGAGCGTTGCAATCCAACGTGCATCCGCTCGATTGGGCAAATCCAGTTCCAAGTGGTCGATACAATCTCGTCGTTATCGGTGCGGGAACTGCAGGACTAGTTACTGCCGCAGGTGCTGCGGGGTTCGGCGCGAAGGTCGCGCTCATCGAACGAGGCTTAATGGGAGGCGACTGCCTGAATGTGGGCTGTGTACCTTCAAAAGCACTGATTGCCGCGGCGCGTCAGGCGGCTGCTATTCGGAGCGCAAAAGGATTTGGTATCCATTCAACTTCGCCTAATGTCATTTTTGCTGAGGTGATGGAGCGTATGCGTCGGCTGCGAGCTTCGATCAGTCCCCACGATTCTGCGGAGAGGTTCAGCAAGCTCGGTATTGATGTCTTCTTTGGACAAGGGACATTTACCGGTAACGACACAATCCAAGTCGGTGCGCAGACCCTGAGGTTTAAGAAGTCAGTGATTGCAACTGGAGCTCGCGCTGCTGAACTCCCTATCCCAGGCTTGAAGGATGTGGGCTTCCTGACCAATGAATCGCTATTCAGCTTGACGGAACTGCCCAAGCGACTCATCGTCATTGGTGGAGGGCCAATCGGATGTGAGATGGCTCAATCGTTCGCTCGATTCGGTTCTCTCGTAACCCTCGTCGAGAAGTCGTCGCACATTCTCGCTGGTGAGGAAGAAGACGCTGCCTTAGTTGTTCAGCAAGCCTTACAAAAGGATGGAGTCGAGATCCTATTGTCTACCAAGGTACTGCGTGTGGAGATCAACGATGGGGAGAAGTTTGTGGTAGTTTCACAGGATGGTCGCGAATTGCGAGTAGGGGGTGACCACATTCTTCTTGGCATTGGTCGCACGCCCAACGTAGAGGGTCTTGGCCTAGAGACGGTGAAGGTTGCCTCTCACCCCCAACTTGGTATTGAAGTGAATGATCACCTGCGAACTTCCAATCACAATGTTTTTGCCGCAGGCGATGTTTGCTCAAAATACAAATTCACACATTCGGCTGACTTCACGGCACGAATTGTAATTCAGAACTCCCTATTTTTGGGAAGATCCAAAGTTAGCAAGTTGATTATTCCTTGGTGCACCTACACGTCTCCTGAAATCGCCCACGTTGGCATCTACCCTGGCGACGCCGTCGAACAGGGTTTGCAATTGGACACTTTTACTCAACCTCTATCGGGCATCGACCGCGCAATTCTCGAAGGCGATGACGTTGGTTTTGTTCGAGTACATTGTCGTAAGGGCACCGATAAAATTCTGGGCGCAACAGTGGTCGCTGCGCATGCTGGTGACATGATTGGCGAGATAGTCATGGCGATGAAACATCGAATAGGGCTCAGAAAAATCGCTTCTGTCATTCACCCATATCCGACTCACACCGAAGCGATTCGAAAGCTGGGTGACCAATACAATCGGACAAGGCTCACGCCAACCCTGAAATCGCTTTTCAGCACTTGGTTACGATGGACAAGGTGATTGAGCACTGCGAATAGTCGCCTTTCGCTCCGCGAAAGTAGCGTCAGTATTCGCTGCTTTTTCAGAACTTTCGCGGAGCGAAAGGCGACTATTATTGTCTTCGATTAGTACATTCACAGCCTATCCGCGAAAGTTGCGTCTGTATTCGCTGCGCTTTTAGAACTTTCGCGGAGCGAAAGGCGACTATTATTGCCTTCGATTAGTACATTCACATCCTATCCGCGAAAGTAGCGTCTGTATTCGCTGCGTTGTCCGCTACTTTCGCGGAGCGAAAGGCGACTTTCACAACCTTTTCCGCTACTCATTCTTTTTCGGCTTAGGCACGTGTTGGTCAATGAGAATTGGGTTACCGTCTGGGTCGGCGAGCACCAAATATGCGGTCCCACTGGTCGCTTCGTCGGCTGCGACCACCGGATTCAAGCCGCGACTCTTCAACTCTTTTTGGATTTCACGTACATCCTGAAAATCTTCCAGAGTGTTACAATCCCGGTCCCACCCTGGATTGTATGTCAAGGAGTTTTTATCGAACATTCCCTGGTACAATCCAATCGTGCTGGTGTCGTTTTGCATTATTATGTAATTTTTCTTTAAATCTCCACCACTCACTTTGAATCCTAATTTTTCATAAAAGTCCTTCGAGACTTTGACGTCCTTGACGGTCAAACTGATCGAAAAATTCCCCAACTGCATCTTGTTTTCCCTTGTGGTAGTGGAGGTTTCATCGGGTCGTGAACCCATCACGGGGTGAATCGCCCAGGCAAATACGAAAATTGCTAAACCCGAAATGGCATTTCGCATGAATAAACTCCTTGTGAAGAACTGAATAGACTTAGGACATGATCTTAGCAAACTCCCTAAAGCTCATTTGACAAATCTTGCGATCCACAAACAAATCCTCGTCAACTCAGAACGCAAGCTACATCGAGCGAATCAATCGGGTGCTCGATCGCATCTATTCAGACTTGACTCAGCCCTTGAGATTAAATGAGTTAGCAGAATTGGCGGACTTATCGCCTTTTCATTTTCACCGCGTTTTCCAGGCAATGGTCGGCGAGACGCCCAATGAGTTTGTAAAACGTTTGCGACTGGAAAAATCGCTCTATTTGATGAGCTTTGGAAAACCAAAGTCGCTAACAGACATCGCCTTCGACGTTGGCTTTTCTAGTTCGTCCGATTTCACCCGTAGTTTTAAACTTCGATATGGTGTACCTCCGAGCAAATTTGATTTGGCGGCTTGGCGAGCCGCGCATGGGGATCGCATAGAAGCATCAGCAAACGCTTCTCCTTTTAAATTAGAACAGACTTGCTCGCGAACCAATGACGATCAATTTTGCGTGCGCATCCATGAATTGCCGACTAGGAATGTTGCGTACATACGTGTCGCCAATCCCTACCAAGGCGATGGAGTTGTGCAAGCCGCCAATCGGTTGATGGCGTGGGCTGATGCTCGACAAATCACTAACTCTCAATGGTTGGGGTACCAATTTGAGAGTCCCAGGGTGACGGATTTGGAAGCCTGCTACTATTGTGTCGCCGTAGAAGTGAAACGTGATTTTAAACCAATGGGCGAAGTAGGACTCTATCACTTTCCCGCCATGACGGTCGCAGATGTTTTCATGAAGGGGGATATCGATCTGGAAATACGACTGCTGCAATGGTTGTACGGCAGTTGGCTACCAAGCAGTAAATATGTCCCCGCAGATCAACCTTGTTTTGAAGCGTGGCATGGAAAACCGTTTGAACACGGCTTTGAGCACTTTGAACTTTCTATTCAACTACCAATTAAGTGACGGCCTCTCCATCCATGCATGTATTGAACATATTTCACCGTGCAGGGAACCAAAGCCAAAGCGGCATCCATCGCTGGTTTGCACTCAGGCAAGTCACGCAGCTTGCAAATTGCTTCGGAGGCAACATATTCCAGGGCAGCGCTATCTGAAGTTCTCGGATTCGCAGTCGCATTTTCCCAATAGCTATCCATCCACCAAGAAAGCGAATGGCCAGAGTAGAGGATCTCCATCGCAGGAGTCCGTGACATCGTAGCGTTTGAGGTTGCTTAGTCGGCATTGTCAACGTTGCCGATCGTCTGGTGAACGATATCCGCCGTTGCGAGCCAATAGTAACCGTCTGCGATTGCGAGAAGTACCGACTGTCCGTCGGCCAGCGATTGGAATCGAGGTGCGACGTATTCCGCGTTTTCATCTCCAAGCCTGTGCAAATCAAAACGGATCTGCATCTGCCTGTTTCCAGGAACGATTCGGGCCGCGATCGTTAATGGAATTGGCATTCCAATCTGCTTTAATGGGATCCGAGTTCCTGATGGGATCGATTCGTCCATAGCGGCGATGCTGATAAACTCGTCCTGGCCCATTTCTCTCTCGGACTTCTTGCTCTTTACAATATCCCCGTTCGCATAGTCCCGTAGCTTTTCCACTTCTAATGGTGAAAGTACATGCTGAGTTAACTCGATGCTAAGTGATTTCGCCTCGTCATTCGTGATCTCAACAGCGAATCCTCGCAAGCGAATTCGGTCGTTGTTGATGCCGATATCGCTCATGAAATTCGCGATATCCAGGTGACCCGCCTCAGAGTGACCAACCAATAAGCATCGCGAACTACTAAGGACCTGCACAAACTTGGGAGGCTGAGTGCATGTCGCCGCTACCGTCTTTGCCAATTCCTGCAATGACTGCTCAATCTCGCTTTCGTACTGGTCGTAAACTTGTTTGGTGTCATAGCCGCCTTTCCCCACAAAGTAGCTCTCCGTTACAAAGCTGCCTACTGAGTACCGCCGTGTGATAGTTCTCGAACCCGCTAGATCTGCGCTAGAAGTGTTCGGGGACTGTGCAGTAGGTTCCGCTACATTCAGCAGTTCATTGAACAAGCTGCTGATCCCCCAGGTTTGATTAATTTGCTGCAAGGTGATCGTTGTCGATGGCTCCGATCCATCGCTCAGAGTTCCCAACGCTAGTTCACCAAACTGCACAACCTGCCACTCAGATTTGATTTCACGACCGCTGAAGTATACGAATGGCTTGCTGGTCAGCTTTTCGTACGCATACATCATCTCGACTGCGAATTTTCGCTGATCGCTAATACTCTCTGCGCTCTTGCGCATTGAGACAATGAACTCTTGAATCCCGGACTCGTTCGGTGAAGCTCCACCGATTGCGCCGAACATTGTCGATAGCGCATTGCCCATCGCTTGCTGTTGCTCAGCAGTAGAATCTTGAATCAACCAATCCTTGAGCACTTTTCTAACTGCTAAAACGCCCGTATCCAGTTCAGCTGAAACACCTGCACCTTGTTGCTCGCCCAATTCGACCGACGCCGTCAACTGCATTGCCGACAACATCAAAGTTCCTGCCAAATCTCGCACCCCTTCGTCAGTGAATAGGGCTACAAATTCTTCGTACGACCCATTCTTGCTGCATTCGTCGAGGCGAGACAGCAACGCCTGCGGAGTGTCAAACTTTGATGGCGAAACGGTCAAAGGGGGCGAAATGTTGGCGTTGCCTGCGTCGTTTGCTACTGGAATCTTCTCATCCGCGACTGACAATGTTAACGTCGATTCATCAAGCGTTTCCGCCAACGCAGCCTTTAATGCTCCATCCTCGATCTCTTCCAGTGCAGCATGCAACATGGAGTGCATTGCATAGGGTTGAAAGACGGAGTGAGTCATGTCTTTCGCGGACGGACTGCCGAGACCGTACTTGCCGATTAGTCGGCCATGCTCGCTGAAAGTTAAACCGCACGGGGCGGGCAGTGTTGGGCAGAGCACGTCGAACAATTCTGCACCATTCATGTTACCACCGTAAATTGACCCGACCGACTTCACTAACTGAGATTGCCATTGAATTGGCGAGCGAAAACGGTGAATTGGTGGAAAGTGCTGATCGCGAGTAAAGCTGCCTGACAACACACGCTGATCAGTCTTGGCCGCATCATCAACGGCAGCTAGCTTCACTGATTTCAATCCGTCAACACCTCGAATGTGGTAGATTGCTGAACCAAGGTCGTACATATCCCGCGGTTCAGTCACTGACTTCGGGTAGATGCTCTCTACGTCTGCGAGTGGAATTTCGCTGGAGGTACCATCACCAAGCGTAACAGTGATCGTAGCTGCTGACTTTGGATCATCTTTGTTACGTCCCTGCAATTTCACTGGACCCTTGAGGACGATATCCAGCGGAACTTGTCTCTGCTTCCCCGAAGCATCGCCAACAATGGCCACGCAGGCATAGCCACTTTCTATGTAGTTCGCGATACTCTCTGGTCCAAATAGCAGAGCCTGATCTCCGTGCACTGCAATGACCGCCGTTGTCATCGGATAAGCGCTGCCATGTTGGCTGCCGATATTGTTGGTGCCAGGGTTGATATAGCAATCGATGCGTACCAACGAGTTCTCTTCCACACCTGTAGATCGCGGAGTCAGCCAGTTTTTGGCTTTGGCAACAAAGTCCTGCAGCCTCGTTTCGGTCATTAATCCAGTTCGAGTGCCCACCAGTTGTCGATCTTTCATCAGGACAAAGTGCGTGGCCTCGGGACCAATGATCCTCCGCCATTCCGTGAGTGGCAGTTCGATGAATTGCGCGGAAGCTGATTCAGCAACCATTTTCGCGACTGGCAGCATCTGTTCTCTGGTTTCTGATTCATGACTGAACATC
The DNA here is from genome assembly GCA_041749395.1 of Pirellulaceae bacterium. GTDB lineage: Bacteria > Planctomycetota > Planctomycetia > Pirellulales > Pirellulaceae > Laterigemmans. The sequence goes on along the minus strand of JBGTBJ010000100.1, from coordinate 20,900 downwards.
AACAACGCAGTGCCCGATTCGGGAAGTAGCTTCAAGAGGTCATTCCACTCGGGCGGCGTGGGTTTAGTCTCTGGTACATTCTCCGATATCACGCCAAGCACACTCGACATGCTCGATATCAACTGGGCCAACATTTCGTCACTGAACACTTGGCTGACAAACCAGTTTTCATCGATTCGCTGCAACTTAAACGACGTTGGAATTGACGACGCATCTTTTGGGTTGTCCACGATCTCCGTCGCTGTTGCATAATCGCCGTCGATGACAATTTCATACTTCGGTGTCTGTTTTGGCTCTTTCTTTAGTGGATCAGTTTCCTGTGAACTATCATCTGTTAGTTCTTTCATCAATTCACTTGCTTCGGGTAAGAAATCCTTTGGCGATTTCAGTATGCCCGCGGCGAGTTGCAACAGTTCGCGATCAGGCTTCACCAGCGATTCCTCATCGCTCAGCGCGGCACCGAAGGTCAACTTGGCAAGCAACTCGTAAGCATCCATGGAGGCTTTGGACGGCGCTGGCAACATGTGCTTCTTCAGTAGTGCATCCACTCGAATATGGAATGATGGAACAGTGCCCGAGATGATCGGCACATTGTCCTTCGAGCCAATCACACCTCCATTTTGCAGCCCAATCTGCGACAAGCCAGACATTGAACAAAGCTGCTGGAGCGCAGCACCGCTCAGTTCTAGCACTGCATCTTCGGTAAAGCATTCAGCCGGAAATGCGTTTGAATGTGCAATCGAATAACGGTGCAAATAATCCAAGGTCGCTTGGGGTGTTGACCGATCCAATTCGGTAGCTGCTGAAATTCTTGCGGTATCGGACGGAGCGCGACGGCACTCAATCAACATGACTCGCGATCCTGCCAAAAACTTACTGGGCCGAAAGAAGGCTTTCCCAGCACCGTCGAAATTGCTTGTGCACAAGCAGATACGTAAGCGATCTCCCTCACAAGAGATAATTCCAGGGGCAACAATGTGTTCGCCATTTGGATCTGCAACAAAATCAATCGGAAAGATTTTTTCGTCGGAATTATTGCGTTCAGAATCCCCTCGCCATTGCATGTCGAACAGGCAGGAAGTCCAGTTTGACATAGTCATGTTTTCACCGTCGATTCGGAGTTCCAAAGGACCTTGAAACTCCAGCAGATCCTTTGTTTCCATATTAAGATTTTCAATAATCCAGCGGCCCTGCACATGCTGTTTCACAACTCTCGCAGCATCTGGAGTTGCTAAGTCTCTGTTAATGGTCACATGCTCGAACTTACTTTCAGCCATGCCATCAGTGAACTCTAAAGTAACTTCGAACTGGTTGTTCCGCTTCTCGTCGAAGTCACCTAGATGCTTCAATGTCACGAGGAGAATGGCATTCGCTGTAACCTCATGACTGCGCAAGCCTGAGAAAAGCTTCTGACGATTGTCTACAACGCTCAGGTCTTTTAGCTGCAGGGCTTGTACCACCATTGCAGCGTCAATTATACGGCGACTGATAGTGTTAAAGGTGGCTTGACGAGCTATTTGGGCAGCAACCTGTTCATAGATCGATTCCTTGAGATCGCCTGCCTCCACTTGGCCGCGATAATCAACTCCTACCACGGCAATTGCAATTGGGACAGGGCTACCAACTGCAGTAGATGGTTGCGAAAGTCCTTTAAGAAGGCGCGTTACGGCTTGTTCGACTGGTGTCAGTGACGATGCCCTCAAATCGATCTCTGACGGTTCAATATTACCTGTTGCTGCCAACTCACTATTCTCTTTGGCCTCCCACTTCAACTTGGGATTTAGTAAGTCATCTACACGTCGCTGGACGATCTTGTCGGCCAACTTGTCACGCATGTCAATCGACTGTTGCATGCGTTTCATGCGACGTGCAAGTTCCGCCAGTTCGGCGCGTTGAAGAGATTGTCGGGCTTCGAAGGATTCGCGGACGGCAAGGTGCAGATCAGTGAGTTGCGTTTCGCTGAGTGACATTGAATCTTTGAACTTGCCTGCGAGCAGATGGGATTGCTTCTCCAGATCGTTGTAACGCCGTTTCAGCGTCTCAATGGAATTGCCGGGTTCAAAATCGATCGAGAAAGAAAACGTCTGCCCCGGTTGCGTTGATGGCGAGCTGGAAACCTGCCCAGGAACAGATGGAGAGACACCTGGAACGGCCTCCATAGGTGAAGTGGGTTCGGAGTCAAGCAATGCCCACGTTTCTTCAGCATACCGTGCATCCACATCGTCCCCCATAAAGATCAACGAATTCGTCCGCTCATCGACAACAATACCAGTGTTCGTTCCTTCAAGCTGTTGGAGGATGTTGAGAACATCTGCTGCTTTTGCATGCTTGAAGGTTATTTTGCGAAGAGTAGGCTGTGTCGATGGAGAAGAGCTTGGCGGCCCGGGAATCTCGGGCGGTTGAGCGAATAGATCAGTGCCCAGGCAAACCAGCCAGGCAATAACTAGTGTTTTGAGGAATACCGATCGGTGGCGATTGTGAGCAGACACGTATTCAACTCCCTTTGAAGGTCAACTGGATAATTAGTTTGATCTTGTTCGTATAGCGGCGACACACACGTGTCAGAATTTCAACTTCTTCGCCAACGACTACGGATTGTCGTGAAACGACTTTTCAGTGGGCTCAATGTCCCATAGCGAATTCATTTGTGCTTCGACCGGAGCAAAGTCTCTGCGAAGCGACTCGAACTGAGTCACATCACTCTCCCACTGCAACTCTGGTTCGTTCGACAGCGAGGGATTTTCTGTTCGTGGTGCAGTGACATTATCTCCTAACGTTTCGGGACTATGACTGAACCACCAAACTGCGCACCAAAATGAACCGCAAACCGCTATGCTAAGAAGAACAACTGCCAACGCAGCAAACCATTTGTGAGAAGGTGCCTTGATCTGTAGTTCAACGGGCAAGTCTACCGCGGTCGGTTGCTGAATATGGGCGAGACATTTTTCTAGTAGTGCGTGGACATCGGTCGCAGACGAGTAGCGATCATCGGGCAACTTTGCGAGCAGCTTTATAACAACCTCTTCGAGCCATGCTGGTACGCTCGAATTGGTTTCTCGGATTGAACGGGGCGTATCATCGGTGATACGTCGAAGGACGGCGAAGCTAGTTTCGCTTCGGAACGGTGGATGGCCGGTGCACAGTGCGTACAACACACAGCCCAGTCCGAACAGATCGCTACGCGCATCGATCGCTTCGCCTCGTACTTGTTCTGGCGACATATAGTGCGGCGTGCCAGGATGAAAACCGCTGCGAGTCAAACTGGCGTCGTCGGTTGCGCGGGCCAAGCCGAAGTCGGTGAGCAGCGCGCGGTCGACACCTTCATCCAGCAGAATATTGGAAGGCTTCACATCTCGATGGATTAAGCCCTGAGCGTGTGCGGCAGCGAGCCCCTTGGCCGTGTGCATGCCGATACGCAGTATTTCGCAAACATTCAAAGGGCCTTCGCGATCAAGTCGCTGCTGTAGTGAACCGCCCGCTATATACTTCATCACCAAGAACGGATGCTCTTCATCGGTTTCAACGTTGTGAATCGGAATCACGTGATCATCGACCACTGCAGCGGCCGCGCGAGCCTCCCTGGCAAAACGATTTCGTGCCGAACCGCTACTGGCCAAATAGGGAGCCAACAACTTCACTGCGACTGGTCGATTGAGTTCCGTGTCATAGGCTTTGAAGACAACTCCCATACCGCCGCTGCCGATCAAACGCTCCACATCGTAGCGGCCGATGCGGCCGAGCATTTCCGGATGACTCGCCGCTGACAGCAATGACTTGGCCATCGACTCCGTCCAGGCACTGGGCCGGTTCCAACGCTCACGTCCTTCTCGGGGAGTTTCGCTCGTCTTTCTTCCATGCACAGAAGTCGTTACATCTTCGAGTGCATTATCAACTATTAAGCTATCACGGATGTCGCGCCATTGGGATGGCGCGGCCGCCATTTGTTCCAAGCGTGCCTGACAATGCGGGCAATCTGCTAGGTGGTTTGCTGAGACCTGATTGTCGTCGTAATCGTCATCGGAACTCAAAATGTCCCACAGACGTTCGTCAGAGTAGCTCTTGCATTGCTGGTTCATTCGGACACCTCAAATTGTCTGGCGAGTTCGCGCAAACGGCTAATGACGCGGCTGCGCGCGATATAGATGTTGCCGACCGAGATGTTCAGTTGAGTCGCCGCATCTGCAATAGACACGCCGTCGACATGGGTCAGATGAAACGCATTCCAAGTGCTTGGAGCAACAGAGTCACGCACTTGCTCTGCAGCCCAACGATAAACTTCGCGTCGATATTCAAGATCAAACTGACCCGACAATTGCTCACGTGGATCGACAATTTCGCTTAACGACCTGGTCGGCTGGTCACCACCCAATCCAACGCCTCCATAGGGTTTTCGCGTCAGTGTTTTGATAGCCGTGTTTCGCGCAATCGACAGTAACCACCCACGAAATTGTCCTCGCTCGGGGCGCTCACACCATTGGTTTACCGATTGCGCGACGGCGGTGAACACCTGTTGCACGACGTCATCGGCGTCGGCTCTCTGAAGCCTCTGACGTAAAGCCATGCGATACACAAGTGGTCCGTAAATTGCGACAAATTCGTCCCACGCGGCCACATCCGCCGCGTCGCGCAGACGCAGAATCAAGCTGGCTCGGGTTTCTGGCGGGCTGGGAATCATTGGAACTCGTTTTCAGTGAAACTCATTGTCGCTAACAGTAAGTTCCACGTCATTCCAAGTTCTTGCATAATCGAGCAAACTTTTCCAGAAAATTCATGCCTCCCGTTGGGTAGCTCGCAGAACATTCGCAGATTGCAGAGCAGTCGCAGCTGGCGCAGCTGGTGCCACCCACTCGCAAACAGCACCACCCACTTACCTCGCAGCGGTCCCATTTAGCGTAATCTACCCATCATGCACTGCTTAACCCTGGTGCCAACCGTTATTCAGCTTGGGTAAAAATACCAGGCATCCTCAGAATCACTTAACGACTTACGAGACCAAACAGCACGGTATATGCAATACTGACATGCGTCCATTCCCTTGTCGGAATCGCCGTGAATGATGTGTTCGCCAATTCTTTTGAAGCGACGAAACCTTTACAGGAAAAAGTTAGAATATATGCGTGTGGCGAATGCCGTTTTGGTATCTTTAGACAAATAAAGTAATTGCTATAAAACCGCTCTTCGGAATTCTGATCATGAATCGACCTAAGTGTTATGCAAATTGGTGGATCGTGTTTATTTCAGGATTCATGGTTGTCTCCTTTGCGGGCAACGTCACGACAGTGATTGGCGATGAGCCCAAGGACATAAAGTACGAAAGACTCGAACAACTGCTACATGGAATGTCCAATGAGCAGTTGCGGTCACTTGCAGAGGACGGCGCCGTCCCTATCACCATCAGCGAACTGGATGTTTCACCCGATCCGCTAAACAATGCGTTGATTAAGGAGTTGGCCAGAAGACTAGAAACGCCGAAGATGCTCAGAGCCGAAGCCGCCGAAGTCAAGGGAACTGAAATCGCTGATTCGAAAGGCGGCGCGGGTGATAATCTTAACGGAAAGAACTCCGTCGAAGACATGCTCGAAAGTCCCGCAGAAATCAAACTTGCGAACGTCGCGGTCGAAACATTTTCCGGAGAGCCATTCGCTGTCAGCATGGTTGAGCTGGAATATGAGGCGGGTCACGGTCCTTTGATTTACCCGGATCAGCCACTGTTCTTGGATTCGACCGACCAGCGTGCACACTATATCTCCTTTGATTTGTCGTACCAGCAAATTACAAACAAACCTACCATGATGGTGGATCGGCTTCGCGTTCTCTTCTTACTTCGAGGTTCGCAACCGTGCCAAGTGTCGCTCTCTTCTGTGACTGGTACGCTACTCGAAGAGAAAGATATTGAGCCAAATCTGGATGGAGATCGATACAATGAGCTACTTAATCAATGGTGGAAACAGTTTTCGGTCATCCCAACCAGCTATGGTCGTGAACAAAGGGAACTCAAAGAGTCGCTGTTGGACATGCTGGCGCGCCGCCTTCAGCTAGCTGGCCCATGGCCTAACAACGCAAAGAATGACGCAGGCACTAATGAAACGAGCCTAGAGCACCAGTTCGAACGCGGAATTGGTATGCTGTTTGGAATTGAATCCGTTCAATTAGCAATGCGTGCTGACGTAGCCTTGAGTCAGTCGGGACGGAGTGAAAAAGCGGATCAGGCTATTCCAATGCGTCCCATTTTGCCAAGTGTATGGATCCCGCAAGCACCTCCAACCACTTGGATCGAGCCCATCGCCATGCATGTGCCGGCTGAGTGCTTTTATTTACGGACCGGTAGCTTAGCTAACTATCGCCAGTTTCGGCGGTTTCTACTCGGCTGGGGCGGTAGCTTGAACGACATCGTTTCCACCAATGTCGTCGATCATCAATCTCGAGTGAGGCTTGAAGGTCAGCTGGGTCTTTCACCTGACCAATTTGCGCAGGATGACTTCGATAAGTTGATCGCTGACATGGCCCTCATTGGCTGTGATCCCATGTTCGATGATGGTGCTTCGATCGGAGTTCTGTTTCAAGCTAGCAACTCGAATGACTTGGCAAACGTTCTTAAGGCCCAGCGCAATCAAGCTCGGTCGCGTGTTCCAGAATCCCATGAACGCCGCGTCACGATCGATGGTCACGACGTCTCATTTCTGACATCGGACGACCATAGCATTCGATCTTACTATGCGATCGATGGCGACTTCCATCTCGTTACCAATTCTTACTATTTACTGTCGCGTTTTTTTCAAACGCGTAACGGATTAGGTTCGCTTGGCAAACTCAACGAGTTCCGTTACGCGCGTTATCAAACAAACCAGATCAGCAAAAAATATAATCAGAAACAGCCATTAGCGATGCTCTATCTTTCTGATCCGTTTTTTCAGAACTTGATCAGCCCACACTACCGCATCGAACTCACTCGCCGCCGACAGGCCGCCCAAGAATTGAAGCAATTCCAGTTAGCGCGCATGATTGCAAAAGCCGAACATATCGACGCGGTCACCACCGACCAATTGATCGAATCGGAATTGTTACCTTACGGATTCGGAATACGGCCCGACGGTAGCTACCCGATGCTCGAAGAAGGCAAGCTGAGAGATTCACAGCGCGGCGCACTAGGATATTTCGTACCGATCCCCGACATGCCGCTTCAAAAAGCAACTCCGACAGAAGTCATTGCCTATCGTCAGTTCTTGGCGCAGTATGCCCAAGAATGGAGAAGAATCGATCCAGTTACAGTCGTATTGTCACGTGACAAGTCCGATAAAGATGACCTCCAGAAAGTTGGCTTGGATATCATCATCACGCCTTACGCTCAGCAACACTATGAGTTATTGTCACGATATCTTGCCCCCGCCAGCGATGCGCGTGTGGCACCGATGAATAGTGATCTAATTAGTCTCGATACATCGATTCGCGGCGATGCAGGATCGCCAAACTCTCATCTTCTCTACTTGGGACTGCGAGATGATGACGTTCCCTTTTTGTTTGAAAATGGCCAAATCAAATTGGTCAACCGTTCCAAAGGGAGCACTTATGCGAAAAGAAATTCCTATGCTGCAATCTCTCCACCTAGTACAAGCGTACTGAAAATACTAGCGTCGGCATTCGATCGAGTGCAACGACAAGAGGATGTACAATCGATTCAAGCGGATAGAGCGCGCACGGTGCCACCACGCGAGGGTGGCACATTTGGCTTCAACCTATTCAGTTTGTTTATATCAAACGCAATTCTAAAATCCAGCGATGCGATTCAGTACGCTAACTTCGTCTCTTCCAATGACAATTGGATGGTTGCGTCCACGAGTCGTGCGCTTCGACAAACGGTCCTTAACGAAGAACTAAGTCCGACAAATGTCGGCTCTTCACCTCAAGTTCGTTTGCGTGTAAAGTCGCTAAGCAATTCAAAAGCGGAACCCTATATCCAAGCGTATGCCTACCTGGCCGCACGCAAGGCGTCGTCCGAAAATGCGAGATTCTTAAACGATATTAGTAGTTGGCTTCGGCTGCCTATTAATGAAACGCGTGAGTCGGTGGAAACGATATTGGGCGCGCAATTGTGTTGTCCACTCGGCGGTGATTTCAATTTGAGAGAAATTGCCGACCATTCCTATTGGGCAGGGACGCAATGGCCTGAAATTAGCTATTTCACAGAGACAAAAACGCCACCGTCTTGGAAATTTGCATTCCTGGATTGGCTTCGTGGGCTCGACCTTCGATTCGATATTGATCGAACAACACTGCGCGCACACGTCGACCTGCTCGTTCTACAGCCAGCGGAAATCGAAGCGGACAAGCAATGGACTCCATTAATGTTACACGGTCCCAGCAAACCAGCGAACGCTGCTTCGATGGAAGAAACGACTGTCGTTGTGCCTAGCGGCCTTCAACCAGTGCAAAATTGGGTACTGGGCATTAGAATTCAATCGGGAGTGCAGCCATTCCGAATTACATCCATCTATCCAAACAGCCCGGCGTCTTGGGCTGGATTATCCGTGGGTGATCAGATACTTGAAATAGATCGCGTCAAACCCGAATCAAGAGAGCACTTGGTCGAGTTGATCGAATCGGCTCGAACGGGAAAGAACAGCGTCTCCGTTCGACTAATACGCGAAGGTTCTCGGTTTGATCTCGAAATTCCGTGGCGCAACCGTTAGAGATTCAATTTTGAGCCGCTGATTTAACCCTTACCGATTGGGAATGATGAAACGCGTAGAGTGATTCTTCAATTTCTGGATCATCGCAGTAAATGAGCAAAAAAAGAGTGGTACCAGTGGGACTGTCACTCAGCGCTTGTCACTCTAGTACTGTGTGCCAATCCTTTTAACTCAACATTATAAAGTCATGCCACTCGAATCCGTCTGGGAGCAATGAAGCTTCTGCAAACTCGAGATGCAATATCCGCCGATGCCGAGTTGTATTTGGAGACGACGCACCGCTGCAATGGGATAGGAGTGGACGCATTGCCAAAACGTCTCCTTCCGATGCGTAGATCGTCAGTGCACGGTCAACGCCAACGCCATCACTGATTCTGGAAACATGTGATTTTGGGATCACACGTAGCGGTCCATTCTCATCCGTCACCTCATCGAGATGAACCCGCAACGTAATCATGCGACGAAGAACCTCGTCGCTGGCGACCACGTGCGGCACCCCAGCTTTTACGGTCGGCCGTGAAAAATAATTCGATTCAATCGAATTGTCTTTTACGGCAATCGCTAAATCCTTATGCCACGGTAAAGCCCATGAGCGATCAGGTGGTTTGTCAAAATAGAGAACTCTCACTAATCCACAAGCTTCGCCCAGTATCAACCGCAACGCCTCACGCAGCACACCAGTTTGCCAAAAAGTATTAATCATAGGCACGACATCCAGCAGATTTCGAGCCGCATAGACGTGGCCCCGACTGGACCTTGCTCGCATCACTTCGTCATCTGATACGAAGGCCGATTCACAGGCGAGGTTTAACTCATTAACCAAGGTTCGGTCGACAGCCCCTTTTAAGAAAACGAATCCATCGGATTTGAGAGCATCAATGTCCATCACTGCTCACTTTCTTTAATGACCACATTCCCGCAACGCAGAAAGTGAACCCCAAAAACTCAAATCCGGCAAACATTGCATGGAGGTTCGAAAATCCATCCAAAAGCAACCCAAGGGATCGACAGATCGCCGCTCCAAACAGCGGCAGTCCGCCGATCATTAGCGATGCAAATAAATCACCCCGTAGCCAAAACACTAACATCGCCACCGCGATTGCCATTTCAACACCGCCATAGAATGCACGCACTTCGGTTAACATTTGTGGCGTTGATTCCTCGACTCCAAACGCAGGCAACAGAGCTGAAGGACTGAGCCCAAGCCAAATCGCAAATCCGGCCCAAGATATCGCAGTGACGAAGATGACAGCACTGGGAAAATGATTTTTCATTGTCGAACCTTACCTTGTGGGCCACTTCCAACCAAATTGACTTAGCAGATCGCCATCCTGAAGAACTGTCGCGCCGTCATCCTTTTGCAACCGAATCGACACGCAGTTTTCGTCTGATTCCAATGCATCAACCAAGATCGGATTGTGACTCACCACAATTACCTGACTATTTTCAGCAGCCATCATGAGTAGTCGCCCTAACGCTGGAATCAGATCGGGGTGGAGACTGTTTTCTGGCTCGTTCAAGACCATCAATTCTGGCGGACGAGGAGTCAGTAGTGCCGCAATTAACAGTAAGTACCTCAACGTTCCGTCGGACAATTCGGCGGCAGTTAGGTATCGCGAAAGTCCTGGTTGCTGTACCGCACACCGCAACCCCGAGTCAAAGGGATCAATCCGAATCTCTGAACCTGGAAAAGCATCGTCGATCGCTCGATCGAGTCCGTTGTGATCACCGATCTCACGAATCGTTTGTAGTGCTGCTGCCAAGTCGGCGCCGTCACCAGACATAATCGGAGTGAAAGTGGCAATCGAAGGATGACGGGCTGGCGATTGACTGTCCACCCGAAAAGTATCGTAAAAACGCCATGAACGAAGCTTCTCACGCAACACGATTAATTCGGGCGCATTAAATGGATCGGAATACTCCGACAACATACTTGCGTGTCGCGACAATGAGAGATCCACATCAGTCCATTTACCAACCGCGTCGCGGATACGAAGAGTCGTTGCTCTTCGGTCCGCACACAGCGACTTGGCATCCATGCCAACACCGTTCCATAGACACTCTCGTTTCATCTCGGGATCGAGGTTAAAGGCCGATCTCGATGGAATAGGAAACCCAAGGTCACAACAATAGCTGAAGTGTTGCGAGGTGAATCCCAACCGCAGACTGACAGGCTCTTTGATTTTCGCTTTCGGGCCTGCCCATAGCACCGAATTAAATCCGCCTTCACGAGCAAAAGATTCGGCGAGCCGTCCTGTTGCGGCATCAGCGATCAGCTTGAGTGCGCGGTAGATGTTTGATTTGCCAGAACCATTTGCGCCAGTGACAACATTCAGTTGCCCCAGTCTCAATATAATCGACTGAATGGATCGGTACCCAGCTATAGCGATTCGCTCGATCACGATTTGGTCTAATTCGTTATTGGATAGATGTTAATTGCCAAGAGATTATTCCATCAGTTTCTTAAGCTCTTCGAGCTGCGCCGTGATTTGATCATACTCAAATTGAGAACGTTGGACGTTCATATTTTTGTCGATCATTGCTTGAGCGATCACTTGCGCTGCAAGCAGATGTTCGTAGCACTTGGGATAGTTTTCTTGTTGAGCGTATGTATTGAATAGCTGTGAATGTGTGACCATCACGTCCCTAAGTGCGAGTGCCGAATCGGCGTTTCTCTCCAGCAACTTCACACGAATGGCAAGTGATTCAGACAAAATTCTTAAAGCGTCTGGGTATTCGCCCAAAACTCTAGTTACCATGCCGATTTTCTCGTACGACAGCGCCAATTCGCGTTCCATCCGGGCATTCTCAGGATCCTGTTCCAGCATTTTCCGCCTTTGATTTCGCCCCAGTTCATACCAATGGAGTGCCAACTCCATGTTGTTTAGATTGAAATAGGCGTCACCCAGACGGTCGATCGTCGCCAACATAGCGCGAGTATAGAATTGATTCTCTGAATCTTCGTTGAAGAGCTTTTCGCGAATAGCATAGGCCCGCTCATATGTTGCCAATGCGTCTTCATGTCGAATTAAACGTGTATAGACTTCCCCCTGTGTATCGAGCAAGTTCGCCAAGGCGTGATTTTCGGCCTTGTCATCCGGATTTTCAGCAACCAGTTTATTTCGCAACTCAAGTGCCTCTTCCGATGCTGCCCTCGCCTTCTCGAAATCACGAGTTAATAGCCAAAAATCACCCAATCGTTCCAGAGAAAGCGCCAAACCGTCGACCAATTCTGTTGAACTACCTTCAGCCATCCAAACACGAGCTTTTACATGGGCCGCTTCAATACTCTCAAGAGCTAATTGGGTATCTCCCATTTGAAGTTGCATGCGGCCAAGTTCGTTAAGGTTGAAGAGGTACTTACGCTGCTCCTTGGGGACATTCAATTCCTCTGAAGACTCTTGTAACTGAACAGCCTCTTGAAAAGCTTGAATCGCCTTGGACGTTTCACCGGAACGCTCATGAACAGCAGCGAGTTGCGACAAGGTATCAGCAATACGAAGCCTGGCGCGTCCTTTGTCGTCCGCATTTGTCTCTAATTCCCGCGCGATCACCAAGCATCGATCATACAATGACCTTGCCAAGTTCAATGCTGAAGAAGTTTCCTTCGGCAACGTTGAATCGGATGATTGGCTTTCAATGGGCTCGTTGCCGAAATCAAGCACGATGTCGCCCAGCTCCTGAAGCGCAGTCCACGTGCTTTGATCGATGGCACTGCGAGCTACGTAATCGGAAGCCACACGTTGCAGTTGCTGAAGAGAGGTATTCAGCAGGCGTCGACGAATCTTGTTGCTGCCGGGCATATCCTTAACCGCTGACTGAATGTCAACGACTACACCCTGCAGTGTGGACAACGCCAAGCGGCTTTGCTCCTTAGCAACTGTCGCACTGGCGACTGCGCTTTGCGTTGCTGCCGACTCTCTATTGAGGCTGGAATTTAGTTCCTGGTTTCGAATATCCAATTCACTATTGACGACCCTAAGTTGTTGGTTTTTGCTGCCTAGTATGGACGAAAAGGCAATCAACCCAAGTGATGTGACAATAACTCCAGTGACAACAGCGGCAGTTGCGGTGGGATGTTTGCGAATCCAGCGAAGCATTTTTGAAGCCCATGATTCTTTCATAGAGCTCACCGGTTCGTCAGCGAGAAAACGCTCTACGTCTTCCGCAAGCTCACGTACTCTGGCATACCGCTGCTTTGGTTCTAGGGCCATCGATTTTAAGCATATCGATTCTAGTGATCGCGGAATCTCCTTGTCCCAAATCCGTGGATGAGGGAAATCACCAGCTTGAACAGCTTGAAGAATGGAATGTGTATTTGGGCCCTCAAAAGGTGCATGCCCCGTCAAAATGTGATAGAGGGTGGCTCCCAAACTGTATGTATCTGAATGCGGACCTAGCAAATCAATTCGACCCGATGCCTGTTCTGGTGGCATGTAGGCAGGCGTTCCCACTGCCAAGCCAATTTGAGTGGGAGCGGAGTTGCTATTGGAACTGAGCGATATTTGCGGCATCCCATCATGAGCGTTTGTGACTCCCATCAACTTGGCGAGCCCCCAATCAACAACTAGCGTTTCACCGTACTTGCCAAGCATGATATTGCCCGGCTTGATGTCGCGATGGAGCACTCCACGCGAGTGCGCGAAATCGACAGCGAAGCAAACGTCAACGAATCTTCGCAACAGCTGACGCTCTACCAACCTGCGTTCGCTATCGGTTGTATGCGGCTGGGTGGGGGAGTGAAACTTTGCGATAGCATCTTTCAGGCTATCACCTTGGATAAATCGCATGGCGTAAAATGGTCGACCATCGGCATAGGTACCCAAGCCATATACGGGTACAATACCCGGATGTTCGAGTCTGCCGGTCACCTCGGCTTCCAGCATGAACCGAGCCCGACTGTGTTCATCATGGACAAAACGATCTTGAATTTCTTTGAGAGCCACTTCGCGATTTAGTTCGAAATCGGTTGCCACGCTAACCTCGCCTAACCCTCCTTTCGCATGTGGACGCAGAATGCGATATCGCGGCACGCTCGAACTCGAACGTTGATTTTTTGCGCCACTTACAGTTGCTTTGTTAGGCGTTTCAAACTCCACTGAAGTCCAGGGACTTGTGGCTTCTCGGTCTGGCGATTCGCCCTGGGCCTCACGCACGGCCGTGTCAATCGAACTCAATGCACTGTAGCAGCGCTGTGCGTCACCCTGGTTTTTGGCAACCAGAGCATTAAACATCGGTAAGATCAGTTGCCTATCCGACTCTCGTACTATCCCGTGACTAACCAAGTAGTCCTGAAACGCCCCTGGCTTGGATTCTGCCCATTCTCGATACGCCCCCATAACGGCCGCTTTATCTGCTAACTGGTACTGAATGATAAGCACCGACAACAGAAACTCTAAGTCCATTTACGCTGCCCACATTTGTAGAAATATTGATTGCTGCTGGGACAAAGCATACTAGCAAAGCATCTTGATTTATTCTCATCCTCTCGGCAAGAATGGCTCGACGTAACCTCGTAGGAGCGAGTAAACTGGATGCTATTGACCGCTGAGGCATATTCATGCAGGTGGGTGTACGGCATGTTCGTGCAGATTTGACGGGCAAAGGGCAATTAATTCGGTGGAGGCTAGAGAGGCAATGGCAAAGCGATTCCTCGGAATATCCAAAGTTGCTATCTTGACGCTAGTCGTTTTGAGTTTTGTACTGGCGAACTCCATTTGCACATCGCTCGTTTCTACAAGCCAATTTCCCTTAGAGCTGGAATCGGAAAGTACGGACGAATGCGAGCGGGAATGCAACGAAGCTATCTTCGCACGGCAACGCCTTCGTAGAATACGGGACTTGGATTCGCAGGGCACCAATTTTGTGTACCCGCAGACAATAAAGCCCGTCGGGGCGTTTCTGCAGCTCGACCGCGTCACCGTCCACTCTTTGTCCGCGCGATTGTTACCGCTGCTGATTTAAGCAACTCTTGCTAATTTAGACCGACCCATTGTGCCGGAGACGCTCGCGAAGCAAACGTCAGGCTGAAACTATCAGTTGAGCCTGGAGCAGGTGCACAGTGTGCGCCTACAACACCCACGATGAAATCTAAAAATTGAATAGCTTTAAGATGCCCAACTCGGTAACAGCAAACTTGCGAAATTCAGACACACAGCTCAGCTCAAAACTTAACGATGTTCTCGCGGGGCTAGTCGTATTTCTAGTCGCTCTCCCACTTTGTTTAGGAGTAGCACTGGCATCGGATGCACCACTCTTATCTGGCATTATTGCGGGAGTCATCGGCGGAATTGTCGTTGGCCTGCTCAGCGGTTCGAAAACTAGCGTTAGCGGGCCTGCGGCCGGGTTGACCGTTATTGTGGCGATGCAAATCGGGCGGCTGGGCTCGTTTGAAGCCTTCTTGCTAGCAGTCTTAATTGCGGGGGCGCTTCAAGTCCTATTGGGACTTGCTCAGGCGGGTAGGCTCTCCAGTTTTATACCAAGTAGCGTCATCAATGGGTTGTTGGCGGCAATTGGTGTGATCCTGATCCTAAAGCAAATACCTCACTTGCTCGGGCACGATTCCGATCCAGAGGGAGAAATGGCCTTTGTGCAGCCCGACCATGAAAACACATTTACCGAGCTATTGACTTTGTTTCGCGGTGAAGTTCACCTCGGCGCGATGGTGATCGGCCTGCTGTCGCTGGTCTTGTTATTGGCTTGGAATAGGTTTGACTTACTGAAGAAGTTACCGATTCCCGTTCAGTTGGTCGTCGTATTGGTCGCAGTCGCATTGAATCGCATTTTTCTCAGCCTAGGAGAACCATGGGTTATCCTGGAAAGCCATTTGGTACAAGTTCCGGTGGTTGGGTCTGGAGACGGCATCATGTCGTTCTTTAGTACCCCTAACTTTTCAATGTGGAACAACCCAGCGATCTACACTTCGGCGGCGACCATTGCCGCAGTGGCCTCGTTGGAAACGCTCTTGAATCTAGAGGCGGTAGACAAACTTGACCCGTTGAAGAGAAGCTCGCCGCCCAATCGAGAATTAGTGGCACAGGGTGTGGGAAACATGCTGACCGGTTTATTGGGAGGCATACCTGTGACGAGCGTCATTATCCGTGGATCGGTCAATATCAACGCGGGGGCTCAATCCAAACTGTCAACTGTCGTTCATGGCATTCTGTTGCTGGTCAGTGTTGCGGTACTTCCTAGCTATCTCAATATGATTCCACTCTCGGCACTGGCTGCAATTCTGCTGGTAACTGGTATCAAGTTGGCAAGCCCAGCTTTATTCCGCAGGATGGCGGCGGGTGGTAGATACCAGTTTGTTCCTTTTTTGGTAACGCTATTGGCTATCGTATTCAGCGACTTGTTGATTGGCATTTTAATTGGATTGGTGGTGAGCGTCTTTTTTGTGCTGAATAGCAGCGTACGTTTTCCTGTGAATATTATTCGAGAAAAACATTTAGGAATCGAAACTGCAAGAATCGAACTTGCCAATCAAGTCAGCTTTCTAAATCGCGCATCGATTCAATCGGTGCTTGACTCAACACCAAGTGGCACGCATCTGCTCCTGGACGGTTCCAATAGCGATTATATCGACCCGGATGTACTCAGTCTCCTTCGCGACTTCCGGGATACTACGTCCAAAGCCCATAAAGTAAAGGTGAGCTTTCGTGGGTTTAAACCGAAATATCAGCTGAATGACGATGTTCGCTATGTCGAGCACGCCACAAAAGAACTACAGCAGCTGCTTACGCCGCTCGATGTGCTGGAAATTCTCAAAGAGGGAAATCAACGCTTTACTGCGGGCCAACGATTGAACCGGAATTTGCGCGAGCAAGTTGCGCTCACATCAAGGGGACAATTTCCGCTGGCTGCAGTTCTTAGCTGCATTGACTCCCGTGCACCGGTGGAAACGATTCTTGATCTTGGCTTGGGTGACATTTTTAGTATTCGGTTAGCCGGCAATGTTACTAGCGGAGGCGTGATTGGCAGTCTCGAATATGCGTGTTCCGTAGCTGGTGCGAAGCTCGTGCTGGTACTTGGGCATACACGCTGTGGTGCTGTGACATCGACCGTCCAAGCTCAGCGCGAAGGTATCGATGTTAGTCAGGCGACCGGCTGCAGCCACTTGTTCAATATCGTCGACGAAATTCGGCATTCGATTCGAGACACAGATACGTCAGCATCTGGTCCCGCCAGCGAGGAATACATCGATCAGATCGCGAGCCAGAATGTGTTTCATTCGTTGGAGCAGATCTTAAGTCGCAGCCACACAATTCGCAGCCTTGTCGAATCAAATAAAATTGCGATGGTAGGAGCAATGTATGACGTGGCCACAGGGAAGGTGGAATTCTATGAACAAGCTGCCCATGGACTGTCGCCGTCGATTGCCGCTCATACATAGTGAGAGACACTGAACAGGATTTTGCGATGGCCCAACTCTGGTGTATCCAATGAGACAAAAAACTTAATCGTTCACTAGACATTGGAATCTCGTTTGTAAACGCTGATATTCGGGGTGAGTTCGAATGCTCTCAAAATCACTGCTAAGACGGATTTCACTAACGAACTCGGGCGCAGCAGATAGTTTTTCTGGTGAGAATACTTGTAGGCATTGGATCGCCGCTTGAAGCCATTGCTCCCGAGCTTCATCAGTAGCTTGCTGACCGTCGTCTGATTTATTGGCGGCACAGCAAACCAATGTTTGCAAACAGATCCAACGTTCAGAATCGGGTTGCTCTGTAAAGGGCTGCAATGGTTGGAGCGTTTCCAGCGCCTGATCGAATTCACCTGCTTTCGCCAAGGTTAACGCATGGGCTGCTCGAAAGAGATTGGCGTAGGGAACAGCCGGACTTAAGTCGACGACGGGCCATAGTTCCAGTGCATCAATGAAACGAGATTGGCGGGTTAGTAATCGAGCAAGTTCTCCACGCGCAATGTTGAGAGTATTGCGAGGCGTGGTGTCTTGCGGATTTGCTGCTAGCAGATCCTCAGTGACACGAATGACATCACGAAAATCGATTTCCTTTTCGGTGTCAAATGAATCATCGCGACTATTTGCACGATTTAGTATTAGGGCCGCCAGTCGCAATTTATAATCCCGCACCTGTGGCAGTTCCTGTTGAAGCGCCTGATAGACCTCAATTGCGCGATTTGAAACGTCATTTGCCACCTCATGTTGATTAACCATGCGATAGGCAGTTTCAAGCGTCAGTAAGCACTGTCCGGCGATTTCGCGAGATTCGATCGGATAGGGATCGCGTTTTAAAATTTGTTCGCTGAGCTCTGCAGCTCGCTGGGCGTAAGGTACGGATTCCTTGGCTCGCTGGGTCATGAAACAGAAGACAGCACGCGAATTGAGAGAGTTTGCCAACAGGCGTTCAAACCCGCTATCCGTACGATCAAGAAGAAACTGCTCCAACCTCTCGATAAGCTGATCTAGCAACTCGAAAGCGGGATCGGTTTTACGCTGTTGCATGTACAGGTTGGACAGATTCCCTAGATTGGTAACAAGACCATTGAAAGCGCGAACATCTTGTGGGTCGCTTTGAACCAGCTTCTCGAACCCTTGTATTGCAGCTTCATAACGCTCGTTTGCCAATTGTAAATTTCCCATCTGCCTCGCGGTTTTGGCAATCTCACCGGTGATCTCCAAAAAGAGTTGCTGCGGAAGGCGCCCCTGATCCGCAATTGGCTGAAGCAGCGTCAGCGCTTGTTCACAGGTGGCAATTGATTCGGCTAATTGCGATTGGCGTTTTTTAAGCAACGCTTGTTCGCGTAAGGTATCGGCCCCAAGCAGAATGAGTTCGTTACTTACCGAGTCCACTCCAAGCAGTGGCTGGAGCAACTCCCAAGCCCTGTCGAATTGAGTACTCGCTTCTTGTAGTTCTCCAATTTTAGCTTGCAGTCGTCCTAGATTACAGAGAGCAGTTGCCGTATCGAACTGCAAGCGAGGATCATCGCTTCGTCCTTCTAGAAATTGCTGGTAGTACTCAAGCGCATCTCCGAGAAGCTCTCGGCGTAGCGGTTGCATTTTCTCAGTATTCAGTAATTTCGATTCACTGACGCGGGTAAGGTATTTTTCAACGGCGGCTGTTGCCGTGCGAAGATTATCGTCCGCAGCTCTCAATGCGGCCTGCTCTTTCAAGATGGCTTCATGGAGCGCGTCATTGGTCGTGGAGAGCTGTTGGTTTGATGTTTGCAGTGCCGAGTAGTTTAGCAGTACCACTGAACTGCTGATCGCAAGCGTAAGTAGCAGTGCGACCGATAAGCTTGCCAGTGCAGGCTTGCGACGACACCAGAGCGTGACCCGCTGCGAAAGAGAGGTGGAACGCGCTTGAATTGGCTCACCGGCTAGCCATGCTTTCAGATCATCATGCAACGCCCTCGCCGACGTGTATCGAGAGTTCGGATCGATCTGCAAGCACTTCAAGCAGATCACTTCCAGATCGCGATCAATCGTAGAACAAAGACTTCGTGGCGTTGGTGGCTGAAGACGATCGAAAGAAGCCAAAAGCTCTGGAATCGATTTGGCAGCATGGGGCGGTTTGCCCGTCAGCATCCAGTACAGGATTCCGCCGAGACCATACACATCAGCAAGAATTGTCGAGTCTCCGGCAATCTGCTCAGGAGCGATATAAGCAGGAGTCCCGACCATTAGCTCCTGAACAGTCGACTCCTCCGATAAATCAAAGCGTTTTGCGAGACCGAAATCCGCAACATGGGGAACTTGGTTTTGATCCAACAGGATGTTAGCAGGCTTCAAATCACGATGCAGGATACCACGTTGGTGAGCAAAATGAACCGCCTCACAAATGGGCAGCAAGCGAGAGGCGGCCTCAATGCTAGAGCTTCTCTGCTGTGTAAGAGGCTGCAACAGCTTCATCGCAATGAACTCGCGTCCCTGAATCTCACCCACTTCATAAATTGGCACAATAAAAGGATGCTCAAGTTGGGCAATGGCCTCGGCCTCACGACGTAAACGCTTTCGTTCCTGCTGATTGGCGGCCGCCCCCGAACGCAATAGCTTTATAGCAACTTCGCGATTCAGTCGGGAATCAGTCGCCTGATAAACGGTTCCCGAACCTCCGTTACCTAACAGCAGTCCTAGCGTGTAGTATCCAAAGGGTGCACCAGATTCCAGTTCACCTGAAAACGTTGCGCCAGTTTTCATCATGGGAGTTGATACTGCCGAACGATCAGTGGAGTCGGCGAGGGCAGGAACAGCATTTATGTCTTGCGAGCCGATTGGCGAACGTCGAGCCAAGAGAATTGTAGCCAGATCCTTATCGGATCGCAGGAAGTCGCGCAACAAACCTGCTTGTTGAGGATATTTAGCGAGCCACGACTCGGGGTCCAGCGGCTTGCCATCATCGATTGCTTGAAGATATTCGGCGATAGCGATGCCAGCAATCGTATTATCTGGTCTAAACTCACTGGATGGATTCATGGTTAAACGAACTTGGCTTTTCATTACGAGGTTGAATCGGGGTCCTGTAAATTTTTCCGTAGTGCCTGCAGCGCTCGGTAGAGAAGACTGCCCACTGCGGCAGGGCTACGGTTGAGTCGAGCAGCAATCTCCAATAACGGTAAACCTTGTAAGTGGCGTAATTCGATTGCCAGTCGCTGGTCTTCAGGAAGCTGTTGCAGGACTAACCCAAGAAATGCAACTTGTTCCTTACGAGCAGCGCGGCGGCCCGGCGTCGAATCGTTTGACACGACCATTTCTTCTAGACGCACAAACGAATCGTCCAGCTTGTTGAATCGTACGTCGTTTGCGAATCGATTTTCGCTGCGCTGAAGTAGGTCTTGCAAGTGATTGCGGAGGATTTTTCGCAACCAACCAGTGAACTCGGCATCGGAACTGCCACGAAACTGAGCACGATTCTGGTAGGCGCGTGTCAATGTTTCTTGGACTAAGTCGTTTGCGTCGTAATGGACATTGCCCGCGAACGCCAGATAGTTGCGGGCAACAAGCCGCAAGTACGGTTCGTAAGCAGACAATTCGCGTGGAGGGTTCGACATAAAATCTTACTTGGTACCAATACAATCCGAATCGTTTATGTCCACGTCGTTCGCAGTACTTGTGAAGTGGACCCCAATTTTAGGACCACGGCCGCGCGTTTCTTAGATAGAGGGAACGTCGCGTTTTAGCCGGCCACTACGGTACACTTCTGCTGGCGTTTGACGGTCAAGCGAAGTGTGCTTACGGACTGAAGTGTAGTG
>JBGTBJ010000099.1:0-49542 GCA_041749395.1 Pirellulaceae bacterium | reverse complement strand
CACTACACTTCAGTCCGTAAGCACACTTCGCTTGACCGTCAAACGCCAGCAGAAGTGTACCGTAGTGGCCGGCTAAAACGCGACGTTCCCTCTATCTAAGAAACGCGCGGCCGTGGTCCTAAAATTGGGGTCCACTTCATTCATCAGTCAGTTAGCAAGGAATCGGGACTCAATTCGGGTCGGGCGCGTCCGCAAGTAGAACTGAGCGATGGACAGATGGCGGTGCAAGGACTTTCGACTTTATTTGCCGCAAGTACTGAATACCGCTGGAGCCGATGGCCAGCGTTGCTTTTGGATGATCCTTTGCAAAACTCCGACTTGCTTCACGCCTCGGCATTTATTGACATTCTCCGGGGCCTAATCGTGAAACTTGGCTACCAGATTTTTGTTTCTTCGCACGACATGGAGGAAGCGAAATACATCATCCGCAAATGCGAGCGATCGGGAATCAATGTCACAAAATGTCACTTGCTGGGCCCACGTTCCAATGGCGTTCGGGTAGCAACGTCGTAAGAAATTGAAGTAACCGTCAACGTAACTTGTTTTGACTTAGAAACAATCCAAGGTATCACCATTCCGTGTAATCAATTACACGAAATTACCTTGCAAAAAGACGATTTTTGGTTCGGCTAGATGCCATTCCAACGGCCACTTTCCTCGCAGCTGCTTCGCCTTCCGGTAGAATCTCGTTACACCAATTCACTTGGCCCTTCCCCGGCTAGCGAAAGACATTTGCTAAGAAGCAGCGTGAACTTCGCGATCGCGAAGCCGACATCAAACTACGGATTGAAGCTGCAAACCGCTCCCATCATGAAATGGCCGATCTGGCCATAAAAGTGTTTGAACTCTCGCAAACCCTTAAGGACAAATGGCTTACAGCGAATTACCCTGAAAAACGCCAGATACTCGAAATCCTCTGTTTGAACTATCGTTTAGACGACGTAACTCTTTGCGTACAAATGAGAAAGCCCTTCGACGTACTCGCCAAAGGGCTCGATTCTGAAAAAAGTCGGGGTAACAGGATTCGAACCTGCGACCTTTTGACCCCCAGTCAAACGCGCTAACCAGGCTGCGCTATACCCCGGAACATGTTTGGAGAATATGCCAGAGAATCCCCATTCGTTCAACGCCAGCGAGGACCCTTTTTCCGATCCTAACGAAAATACTCCGCTATTTACTTCCTATTGCACTACTAAATCTGCATTTTCCTGTCTCAAGACTTCGGATTTTCCAGCCTGGCCGTTAACATTTCTCAAAAATGACAGCTCAGAGAAGCTGCAAATCCATCGAGCCTACTCATTCTAGGGAACGGAACCTTCCATGTCGGAGCTTAGCTTTAGCGATCGGTTGGCTGAACAGGTACGCGCCACTCATTCAGCAGTTTGCGTCGGCCTTGATCCTCGGCTCGCTAGCCTACCGTTGGGAATTCGACCGGCTGTCAATGCCTCACCCGCCGAACAAGCAGACGCTTACCGCCGATTCTGTTGCGGAGTAATCGATGCCATTGTGGGAAAAGCACCTGTCGTGAAGCCTCAAGCTGCCTTTTTTGAACAATTGGGCCCGCATGGCATGGTCGCTTTGGGAGACGTGATCTCGCACGCGACAAAGGCTGGATTGCTGGTCGTGTTAGATGGCAAGAGAAATGACATCGGGACCACAGCCGAGGCCTATGCCGAAGCCTACTTAGGGCGTGGCAATGAAAGTGGTTGGGGTAGCGACGCGCTCACTGTCAGCCCTTATTTGGGCGAAGATAGCTTGCAGCCCTTCATTCACCGTTGCGTATCGCATCGCGCTGGTATTTTCGTGTTGGTCAAAACATCAAACTCTGGCGGTGGTTGGTTGCAAGACCGCGTCAGCGAAGAAGTCACCGTCTATCAACATGTAGCGCATTTAGTTCAACAAGAAAACTCAGCCCGACTCGGCCAATCCGGATATGGTCCTGTGGGAGCAGTGGTGGGGGCAACCTATCCGGATCAATTGAACCAACTGCGCGCGGCGATGCATTCGGCTTGGATTCTGATTCCCGGTTTCGGTGCCCAAGGTGGTGCTGCCGAAGACGTGCGAGGTGGATTTGATGATGCAGGACTGGGAGCCAT
This sequence comes from Pirellulaceae bacterium, assembly GCA_041749395.1. Classification (GTDB taxonomy): domain Bacteria; phylum Planctomycetota; class Planctomycetia; order Pirellulales; family Pirellulaceae; genus Laterigemmans. The sequence goes on along the minus strand of JBGTBJ010000099.1, from coordinate 47,446 downwards.
CGTCAACAGCTCGCGTCACATCATATTTGCACATCTGCGACCAGAGTTTTCGCAGCGGTTCGGCGATCACCATTGGCAACAAGCGGTTGAAGCAGCCGTGATTGAGATGAACCAGCAACTCAATTCGGTTCGCCACGTCTAGCAGCACTGCCATTCTGCTCGCGTCGCGCGGAGAAACTGGTTATCATGGAGACCGCGTGGGTGGTGCGTTTCTTATGCTGCATCGCGTCCCGCGTCCCACCGACCCTGCCTGAACTCGTCACTCCATCCTCCTAGCAGGGGAATAACATGCGAGATCTGTCGCTTATGAATCTCTTGGCGTACGAACAGAACGCGCGATGTACGCCCACTGTGATGTTACGAGCATCGCTTGTCGTGCTACGAGTATCGCTTGTCGCTATTAATTGCTTGGCATTCACTTGCTTGGCGGTGTGTGGCGCTGCGATTGCCGGCCCAGCCGATGATCTCGCTGCAGAAAATGTCTTTTTTGAAAGTGAAGTTCGCCCTTTGCTAGAGAGCCATTGCCTGGAGTGTCACAGTGGAGATAGTGAACCACTAGCGGGAAATCTGCGACTTGACAATGCGCAGGGATGGATGCAAGGGGGAGATCTGGGTGTATCCATTGTTCCCCATGATCCAGATGCCAGCTTGTTGGTACAGGCTGTTCGGCACACTCATGCTCAACTGCAGATGCCTCCCGCTGGTCGGCTCAGCGATAGCGAAATTGCAGTATTCGTTGAATGGGTGCGAAGAGGCGCCTTCGATCCTCGGACTGCCGCTGCTCAGACAAGACCCAAGCGAGTGCTCGACTTACAAACCGAGCGAAACCACTGGGCTCTGCAACCCATTGCCCGTCCTCAATTACCTGACCTAGATCGCAACGGAAAAGATTGGGTGCACAATCCAATTGATGCACTTGTCTGGCAACAATACCAAGCAAAAGAGCTTCGGCCTGTAGCTTCCGCAAATCGAATCGATCTCATTCGGCGCGTTACGTTGGATCTCACAGGACTTCCACCTACAGCTGCAGAAGTGGAGGATTTTATTTCTGATGATGCGCCGGATGCATGGTGTAAAGTTGTTGATCGTTTGCTGGCCTCGTCGGCATATGGCGAACGCTGGGGACGCCATTGGCTCGACCTGGCCCGCTATGCTGATTCCAACGGCATGGACGAGAACATCGCTCATGGCAATGCGTGGCGATATCGAGACTACGTCGTGTCCGCATTAATAGATGACAAACCGTTTAACGAATTTATTCTTGAGCAATTGGCGGGCGATCTTCTCGCACCACTGACGAACGAAGCCGACCAGTATCAGAGACTCATTGCTACCGGATATTTGTCCCTGGGTCCGAAAGTGCTCGCTGAAGTCGATGAAACCAAAATGGAAATGGACATCATCGACGAACAAGTGGACACGATGGGTCGATCTTTCATGGCGCTGACTCTGGGTTGCGCTCGTTGCCACGATCATAAATTCGATCCAATTCGTACGGCGGACTACTATGCATTAGCTGGTATCTTCAAGAGCACCAAAACAATGGAGCACTTTACGAAGATCGCCAAATGGAATGAGACTTCCATCGCGACCAAGTCCGACATTGATCATCAACAAAAGTCGATCGCTGCAGTCGAACAGACTAAAAAACGGATCGATGAGCTTGTAAATCAAGCGAATGCTGACGTCATAGCTTCAATGGAGAGCGGAGCGACGCTACCGGAGAACCCGGAATCACGATACCCAGCAGATACTATCCAAGCGATTGCCGCGCTCCGTGAGCAACAAAAGCAACTGGAGTTGGCTATTCCGGAACTACCTTCAACTATGGCGGTTGTCGATTATCCGACAGCAACCGATCTAGCAGTGCATATTCGAGGAAGCCACCTGACTTTGGGTGATGTTGTTCCGCGTGCACTTCCCGCTGTGTTTACTGAAAACCTGGAGCCGATTGCGATTCAAGTAGCCGGAAGTGGTCGCTTGGAACTCGCGCAATGGCTGGTAGCGCCTTCGCATCCGCTTACATCGCGCGTGATCGTAAATCGAGTTTGGAACTGGCACTTTGGTCAAGGAATCGTCCACTCGGTTGACAATTTTGGCCTCACTGGCGAACGGCCTACAAATCCGCAATTGCTCGATTGGCTTGCAGCAGAATTAATGGATTCGCAATGGTCGCTCAAGCATCTCCATCGCCTGATTCTAACCAGTCAAACCTATCAATTAGGAACATTTGCCAGCGAAAAAAATCAGCAGCTTGATCCAGAGAATCACTTCTTTTGGCGGAGAGAAATTCGTCGGCTGGATGCAGAGTCGATTCGTGATTCACTCTTATCCGTGAGCGGCTTGCTTGATCGTCGCATGGGTGGCTCCCACTTGCATGTCAAGAATCGTGAGTTTCTCTTTGACCACACGAGTAAAGACATGACCCGATACGATGTGACGCGTCGATCGATCTATTTGCCCGTCATTCGCAATCACCTCTACGACGTTTTCCAACTGTTTGATTTTCCGGATGCCAGCGTTGCCACAAGTGAACGAGCGACATCGACTGTCGCTTCGCAAGCACTGATGATGATGAATAGTGAGTTTGCTATTCAAGCTGCAGAAGCAATGGCGCATAGACTGCTATCATTGCCCGACGAAAACGACACTCCGTCATCGTGCGAATGTCGAATACGCGCCGCGTACAAACTTGCGTTTGGCCGCCAACCAACCGTAGAAGAAGTGGTTCGCGATGTAGCGTTCATTAATGATACACAGGCATTAATTGATAACGTTGATGCATGGCGACTGTATTGCCAAGCGATGCTGGCGTCCAATGAGTTTCTACACGTCAAGTAGAGGGCAACGACCATGAACGACTGCTGTAACAAATTCAATCGCAGGCAAGTTTTACAGACCACGGCCCTGGGATTTGGGCAAATCGCGTTCACTGCCATGTTATGCGGTGGATCACAGAACACAACATGCGCCGCCTCCGACATAAAAGCCCTGGAGACGTCTCTGCAAAAGGGCACGTCCGTGGCAGGGCAAATCCCGCATTTTCCTGCTCGCGCGAAACGTGTCATCTTTTTGTTTATGAAAGGGGGCCCTTCGCACATCGACACGTTCGACTATAAGCCGGAATTGCAAAAACGAGATGGAGAAGAATTACCCTTCGACAAGCCGCGTGTGCAATTCGCGCCAACGGGCAAGTTGCTCAAGTCACCATGGAAATTTTCACCAGCAGGCAACTTGGAAATCCCCGTCAGTGAACTCTTTCCAAATGTAGCCAAGCATGTAGACGATATGTGTTTCTTGCACTCGGTTCATGGCACAAATCCAGCCCATGGTGGTGCGGCGCTGAAACTACACACCGGTAGCGATAGTTTTGTGCGTCCCAGCATGGGCGCTTGGATTACTTATGGGCTAGGTACAGAGAACCAGAATCTGCCCGCCTTCCTTACCATTTGTCCCACTCTGGCACATGGCGGTGTGAAGAATTGGGGCTCGGCATTCCTGCCCGCTCAATTTCAAGGAACACCGATTGGCAATGCCAGCCAGCCCAGTGCTGAAGCGAGAGTGCAGTTCCTGGAGAATCAAGAAACATCCACCCTGCTGCAGCGTAACCAGTTGGACCTGATCGCAAAAATGAACCGTACGCACGCGGAAGACTCGCCCTTGAATTCAGCGCTGAATGCTCGCATGGACTCTTTTGAACTCGCCTTTCGCATGCAGAGTTCGATGCCCGAAGCGATGGATATTGATGCGGAGTCTGCAGCGACTCATCAGTTGTATGGGCTAGATCAGCCACACACGGTCAACTTTGGACGACAGTGCTTGATGGCGCGTCGGTTTGCCGAGCGAGGTGTACGATTCATACAAGTGACCCACAGTGACGCTTTCGTGCAGTGGGACCAACACAGCGATCTGCTGCAAGGTCACACCAAGAATGCGGTTGAAGTGGACCTGCCTATTGCCGGCTTGCTACAAGACCTAAAGCAACGGGGGTTGCTAGATGACACGTTGGTTATATGGGGTGGCGAATTCGGACGCACTCCAACGGCTCAGGGAACGAATGGTCGCGACCATAACCCAGAGGGATTTACGATGTGGATGGCCGGCGGCGGTACGAAGCGAGGCTATCGTTATGGCGCGACAGACGAATTTGGGTACTACGCTGCCGAAAACAAAATGCACGTTCATGATTTCCACGCAACCCTGCTGCACCTCCTGGGCATCGACCACGAGAGATTGACGTTTCCTTTCGCTGGGCGTGACTTCCGATTGACGGATGTTGCAGGGCGGGTCGCCAAGGACATTTTGGCATAGCCGGAGCTTTGCGAAATCGCTTTCCGTTCGTGCGTCCGTTTCTCGTTTTAATCTGACCGGTGCCGCATGCAAATCCGTCGATGTTTGCTGTTATTTGCCACTTTGCTTGCGCTTTTCTCGTCGCCTGTGTCGCTGGCAGTTGGACAAGAGCTACATTTCTCATTGCACAGCAAAGAGCCATGGCAAAGCAACGACCCAAAGAGCGAGCCGAGTCAGTCTTGGATGAGGATCGCCAAGTACTTCGTAGCACCCGAATTGTCTCCAATCGATGCTCAGCGATATCGATCCCCATTGCTGTTTTCTGATGGTCGCGAGGTATCCACCGCAGAACAGTGGTTGGAACGACGTCAAGAAATCCTTGCAGAATGGGAAGAACTACTTGGTCATTGGCCCCCCTTGATTGAATCACCCAGTATCACTGTCTTAGAGACAGTGGAGCGTGATGAGATCACTCAACAAAAAATTCAATTCCTGTGGACTCCCAAGGAACTGACCACTGGCTATCTCTTAATCCCGAAAGGCAAGTCCCCCAAACCTGGCGTTGTCACCGTGTACTACGAGCCCGAATCGTCGCTTGGGCTTGGTGCGGAGCATCGTGATTATGGATGGCTGCTGGCCAAACAAGGATTCGTTGTGCTGTCGATTGGAACGACTGAAGCAACCAAAGCACAAACCTATTCGATATTTCATCCTTCCCTCGATGATGCCACAGTGCAACCATTATCGATGCTCGCCTACGCTGCGGCGAACGCTTGGCATGTGTTGGCTAATCGTGAAGACGTTGACCCACATCGCATCGGTATCGTGGGCCATTCCTTTGGAGGCAAATGGGCGATGTTTGCGTCTTGCCTGTACGAAAAATTCGCATGCGCTGCCTGGTCCGATCCAGGCATTATGTTTGATAACACCCGAGCCAGCATTAACTATTGGGAGCCCTGGTATTTGGGCTATCATCCAAAACCGTGGCGGACGCGTGGTCTGATCACAGATGACAATCCTGCTTACGGTGCATATCCCGAGCTAGTTCTGCAGGGACGCGATCTACATGAGCTGCATGCGTTGATGGCACCCCGTCCCTTTTTTGTGTCGGGCGGAGAAGAGGACCCGCCAAATCGCTGGACGGCGCTCTCGCATTCCATTGCCGTTAACAAACTGCTTGGCTATTCGGCGCGGGTTGGCATGAGCAACCGCGAGGAGCACTCACCCAACGCTGAGGCAAACCAAGCGGTCGTCGATTTCTTTGTTTATTTTATTGGCGACAAAGAAAAAAGGCGTGGATCGCAATAGTACGACCCACGCCTACAAGTTTCAACGTATCACAACCGATCAACGAGGTTGACGGGTCGCGACACAGTTATTTAACAACACAGTTTAGTCACGACGAGGTCGGCTACCGCTGCTTGGTCCGCGGCCACCGCCACCACTGCGTCCGCCACCACCACCACCACCGCTACGACGTCGTGGGGGACGACGACCACCTTCGCCATCTTCATCTTCACGTGGAGCGCGTTCTCCACCATCGTCGTCACCAGCGACAATTGCCGCCAACTCGTCTTCTTCGCCCAACTCTTCCAATGCGCGACGACGACTCAGTTTGACACGATCATGTTCATCGATATCGATGACAAGAACTTTCATCGGGTCACCGACCGAGACATGCTTGTCCAAGCTGCTGATGTAGCCATTGCTCATCTCACTGATATGGACCAAACCGTCGCGACCGGGAAGGATTTCGACAAAGGCGCCGAAGTCTTTAATGCTGCTAACGGTCCCGTGATAGATCTTGCCGATCTGTACGGTTGCGGTGCAGGCTTCGATGGCTCGCATTGCTTCTGCTGCCGTTTCCGAATTGGTGCTGGCCACAGTAACGACGCCGTCATCATCGACTTCGATGACCGTATTGGTACGTTCTTGAATACCACGAATATTCTTGCCTCCAGGACCAATCAGCATGCCAATCTTGGCAGGATCGATCTTGGTACGCAGCAAGCGGGGTGCAGTCGCAGCAATTTCGCGGCGAGGGCGTGGGATCGTCGTCAGCATTTTCCGGAGAATTTCGATCCGCGCTTCACGAGACTGACGCAACGTGGCTCGGATAATTTCTTCAGTAATGCCATGGATCTTGAGATCCAACTGGATACCAGTGATGCCGTTCTGAGTTCCAGCGATTTTGAAGTCCATATCGCCATAGTGGTCTTCGTCACCAAGAATATCAGTCAACAAACACCACTTGTCATCGGCTTGCTTGACCAAACCGATGGAGATCCCTGCTACAGGATTGCTAATGGGAACCCCAGCAGCCATCAGACCGAGGGTAGCGCCACAGATCGAAGCCATGGAGCTACTTCCATTGGATTCGAGAATATCACTGATAACTCGAATCGTGTAAGGGAAGTCTTCTGGAGAAGGCAGGACGGGAGCAACACTGCGTTCAGCGAGCGCACCGTGTCCAATTTCCCGACGCCCTGGGCCGCGGATTGGCCGTACTTCGCCAACTGACCAGGAGGGGAAATTGTAATCCAGCATAAACTTCTTGCTGTACTCTTCCTGCAAGCCATCGACACGTTGTTCGTCGCGGCCGGTCCCCAAAGTGATCGTGATCAGGGCTTGGGTTTCGCCACGTTGAAATAGTGCTGAACCGTGTACTCGTGGGAGCAAATCGGTTTCGCAGTGAATCGGGCGAAGGGAAGCGCGATCGCGGCCATCGGGACGTGTTCCAGCAAGGATCAAATCGCGAACGATTTTTTCCTCGAGCTCACCCCAAACCGTCTTGAAGCGATTGGGGCAGACGGCCCCATCGGCTGATGGATCGGGGATGATTTCCGACATGGCTCGATCACGAATAGCGCGAACGGCGGCCGCTCGTTCTTGTTTGCTGCCGGTTTGCTTGGCGGCGCGCAGATCGTTGTAGTATGCAGCCGAAAGTCGATCGCCGAGGCCATCATTTGCAGGTGGAGTAAAAACTGTTTTTTCAGGACGAACTTTGTCCTGCAACTCTTGTTGCAAATCGATGACTTGTCGAATTACACCATGGGCATAAGTAATGGCCGCCATCATGTCGTCTTCAACCATTTCTTGGCTGAAACCTTCAATCATCGTGACGGCATCACGCGTACCAGAGACAATGAGATCCAGTTCGCTTTCCTCTAACTCATCATGAGTCGGGAAGGGAACCAAGACTCCATCAATCTTGCCAACTCGCACGGAGCCGACGGGGCCCATGAAGGGCATCGAGCTGATATGCAATGCAACGGATGCTCCGTTCATCGCCAATACGTCACCATCGTTCTGTGCATCGCTGGCCAGAACCATCGATTGAATTTGGACTTCGTCATTAAAGCCTGTTGGCCAAAGAGGACGAATTGGGCGATCCATAAGACGTGAAGTCAACGTCTCTTTGGTGGTGGGTCGTCCTTCGCGCTTCAGGAAGCCACCTGGGAAACGTCCGACCGCGCTCAATCGTTCGCGGTAGTCACACGTTAATGGGAAAAAATCAATACCGGCACGTGGGGTACCGGTTGCAACCGCTGTCAACACAACGGTATCGCCATACTGGATTAGAACGGTCCCTGCCGCTTGCTTACCCAATTGACCTGTTTCGAACGAGAGAACTCGTTCACCAATCTTTTTTTCTACTCGAATCTTCACAGACATTTCTTCCTTTACCTACCTACCACAACAAATATCCGCAACCAACCAATACACAATTCCGGCAGGGGGTGCGGATTCAAGGACATAACGGGTCCGAACTGAAAACAAACCACCGGAACAAAGCCCAAGCCAAGCTCGGGAAACTCTCCATCGAACAGCGATCAACAATGCAGCGTATGTCGCTGCAAAAGCAGCACGGGGGAACGCTGAGTGACACTGCGAAGCGAGAAAGGAAGCTGGCCGCGGCTCTATGCAGACCACTAGGGTCGTGCCTTCAGCTTGGCTGCGTCGACGAACGACAAACAGCCCAACGGCCAATCGAGTCGCGCCCGCTGTCGGGCGCCTTCAGGAGACACCCAACGATACACTCGCGGGGCTTCCCGGCTACTTGCGGATACCAAGCTTACTAATGATATCCAAGTATTGTTGCGGGTTATGATCCCGCACATAATCGAGCAACCGTCGACGACGGCTGACCAACCCTAGAAGACCGCGGCGTGAGCCATAATCCTTGCGGTGGGTCCGCATGTGTTCGGTCAGTCCGTTAATTCTTTCGGTCAAAATCGCAATCTGCACCTCGGGCGACCCTGTGTCACCGTCAAACTTCTGGTGCTCTTTGACGACTGCCTCTTTGCGTTCTTTTGTGATTGTCATCAGAAAAATGTGCCAACATCCGTAACGATAGTCTGATTAAGAATCCCGCTAGTGTATCGCTCTCTCCAATGTTTGCAACGCCAACTCGGGCGTGTTTTTTTCCTTTTAGCGCCTCCACTAGGTTCAATCACGGCCCGGTAAGGTAAGTTTCCACAAGTTTGAGTGAAAACAGCCCTCTATTTACTTTGTCTCCCTGATAGTTACTGGAAATTTGTACCATGTCGACAGGTCGTCGAGCCAACCCGCCGCTGCCCCCCATAGGTACCTACATCTCCGTGGCCCTCGTGGGTGTAGCGTTTGTATTCATTTTGTATTTGTTTTATACGGGCATGTTCAAGGTCCGTGAATACGAACAATCGGTCGTACTTCGATTCGGTAAAATCCACAACACGGTCGGGCCAGGACTCCATGTCAAACTTCCCTGGATTGACCAAGCAATCGTTGTCGATACGTCCGAGCAGAGCATTCGACTGCCCGGTGGTTCTTCCGAAGCAGAGTTCGGTGCGCGTACCGCTAGCGATCGAGTCACTCAAGATGAATCGCTGATCCTGACCGGCGATCTCTACGCAGCAGTGGTGGAATGGAATGTCATTTGGCGAATCGCTGAGCCAGAGCAGTTTGTGCTGAGCTTCCAGGATGTCGAGACTCTACAGCAAACCATCGTCGCCATTGCTCGCAGCACCATGCACCGCGCCGTCGGAGATTACAGCGCTGAAGAAGTCCTCACTGGTCAACGTGAAGCGATCAAAATGGCGGCCTGGAACGATATGTCAGTCGCCTTGGATCACCTGCAGTGCGGGGTGATTATCACTGACTTGCAAATGCAACGAGTCACTCCTCCGCAGCGCGTTCGCGCTTCGTTCGATAGTGTGAATGCATCGATTCAACAGCGTGACCAGAGCGTCAATGAGGCAATGCGAGAACGCAATATGCTGGTACCGATGGCCGAGGCTCGTAAAGACCAATTGATTCGTGAAGCGGAAGGATACGCAGCTCGCTTAAAGGCTGAAACGGAAGGGGAGCTCTCAGCGCTTCGTGCCAAGTATGAATCTTACAAACTGGCGCCGGATATCACTCGCCAACGCATGTATTTAGAAACGATGGAAAAAGTGCTGACCAACAGTGGTCCGAAAACCATCTTGGATGGAGACATGAGCAACCTCTTGCCACTATTGAACCTTGGTGCAGAAACGAATTCTCAGCCGTAGTGCGATTGCGGTCTCATCACCCTGTTGCTCAGCGTATAGCGGATTCCCATTACCACACAATCCACCGATTCCATCTTAAATGAATAACACTTTCGTAAAAATTATCATCCGTTCCATGGCCGTGATCGCGGTCCTGTTTCTCTTTTTGCCGTCATGGGTTTTTACGGTCAACGAACAGCAGTTGGCGGTAGTACTTCGCTTTGGAAACCCGGTTCGCGAATACACGGAACCGGGCGTTCGTTTCAAAGTCCCCTTTGTGGAGACGGTGCGGATGCTGCCCAAAACACAACAATTTTGGGGTGGCGAACGTTCTGATGAACTTCCCGATCTGCCCACCCGAGATGACAAGAAAATTGAACTAATTCCTTGGGCCGTTTGGCGGATCAAGGAACCAACAGATTTTGTCAAACGATTGCGGACCACCGAGAATGCAGAGCAACGAGTTGCGCAAATCACACGAAGCGCAATTCGTGACGTGCTAACGAAATACGACTTGGCTGAGATCGTTCGCAGCACCAACCGTCCGATACCTGCCAGCAGCGACCTTGCGGCTAGCAGCGCGATCGTTTCCGTACTGGCCAACGATCCCGCCTTGGCTAGCGATCCCGCGCTGCTCGACTCTGCATTGGCCCCGACCACGAAAGCTGGCAATGCGGCCACCGCGGGCATTCAGATGGGACGCACCAAGATTTTAGAGATCATCAAACAAGAAGCCACGCGCCGTTTAGCCCGACCCTCCGATGATGACGGTGAAGGTGGTCGAGGTATTGAACTTGTTGATCTTGGTATTTCTCAAGTCGATTTCGTGGAATCCGTTCGAGCCAAGACCTTTGATCGATGGATTGCCGAGCGTGATTCAATCTCTGCTCGAAACACCAACGAAGGAGAACGCCTGAAGCAGAAGATTGTGAACGAGGCCAAGGCCGAGGTAGCAAAAATTGAAGGAGAAGGGCAACAAGTGGCAAGCCAAACGAAAGGGACAGCAGATGCGCTAGCAATACGCAAGTATGCAGAAGTCATCAATGAAGTAGGCGACTTCTACACATTCACGCGAACTTTGGAGGCTTATGAGAAAGCCTTAAACAAGGATAGTCGCATGATTCTCACTACCGATAGCGACTTCTTCCAAATGCTCAAAAAGCTGGAGCCTGCTGCCCCGCTCGCTCCGACTGCTGATACCGCGAATCCCGGCGAATCACTGTAGAAAGCGATTCTGCAAAATGAGCACTGCATGCGACCTCAATCGACGCGCCAATCGAGTCCTTCGTGAAGTCGATTGAGGTTCCGCGGTGTACCGGACGTGACAACCACCATATCTTCCACGCGCACTCCACCGGATGTTCTACCGTACAATCCTGGCTCAACAGTGAAGACTTCGCCTTCGAGCATCTCACCGCCCCCATCGTCTAACAGAATCGGCTCGTGCACTTCTAAACCGATTCCATGACCAGTTCCATGCTGAATCGTCGGTTCATCAGAAATCGTGCCGCGTGAAAGTGCGAAACCGTAGCTTTGCTGTACGGCAACGACTGCGGCGTGCACTGCTGCTGCGGTGTTGCCCACTTTCAACTGGGCGATGCCGGCGGCTTTGGCAGCAACCACGGCTTGATGCATTCGCGTAACAATATCGCTCGGTTGGCCGTGAACCACTGTCCTTGTGCAATCGCCGTGATAACGAGTGGCTTCGCAGCGCGGGAAAATATCCACGATAACCGGTACACCAGTGACTAGTGGCCCAGAACCGGAATCATGGCAATCGGCTGCCTGAGGTGCAGTTGCCACAATGCTCCCATGACTGGTGGTGTACTGTCGATCGAGCAAAAATTTGGCGATCAGCCCTTTAACGAACTCGCTCGTTAACACTTCGCCGTCATGCATCAGCATCCCGTCTCCACGTGCCTTGGCACTAGCAATCGTTTGGCAGGCTAATTCCATTGCAAGCTCAGTCATCGCTTGAGCCTCGGCCAACCATTCGATTTCTTGCTCTGATTTGGTTCGCCGATCTACTACACCTAAGCTGGAATCATAGATTAACTCCATGCCAACTTGCATTGCATAGTGCGCGTAGATGAAGGGCAGCGAGCGGTCCGTACGAACCCGATGCACTCCCGCCTGTCGCAAACACTCGGCCGCGGCCTGCGCTGTCGCCGTTGCTCGATCCGCGCTCAATCCACCGGCTGGCATAAAGCTGGACGGCGGCAAGACTTTATCTGCTGAACTCGTTGCCCGAGCACGCGCTACTTCAATGTCACGAATGAGCAGGATCGATTCACCACCACGAATTTCAATCCAAGCGGCAGGATCTCCTGCCGTCATCAAAACCTTGCGAAACAAAGTTGCATTCTCAGCCGGGATACCGCCCAGCAGCGTAGCTTCATAATTCATGGAGCAAAACTCGTAATCATAATCTAAGGGGTTACCAAACTACTTTTGGCCAGGCCAAAATTTACGCCAGCCTCCCGCTGCGGTTACACTCTTTTCCCCATCTTCAGACACTTCGGGCGTCCGATCTTCTCCAGAGAGTTTCGCCAGCAATTCTCGTAGTGCTTGCGTGATCGCTGCCTTTGGCGCCTGAGTAATCAGGGGGACCCCATTATTACGAACTTCGACCATCGTGCGATAGTCGTTGGGCAATTGCATGAATATTTCGCGTCCGATGGTCTCCTTGGCTTTCTTCAAACTGATCTGGCCTGTGTCCAAACCCGCGCGATTGACAACGATGTGGATTTTGTCCTTCAAGTCGTCCACTTCATCAAAACTCATTAACAATCGCACGACGTTTCTGAGGCATGGCAAATCCAATTGTGTGATCAATATCACATGATTGGATTGCTGCAGTGCAGCCATATCAATATTGCTGTAAGTTTTTGAGAGGTCGATGATCAAATGGGTGAAGGACGCTTTCAAGAGCCCAATCACCTTGTTCATCCCTTCTGCCGTAATCACTTGTGCGTCCTGCAGCTCTACCGGACGAGGCAATAGATATAATCCTGAAGAGTGTTTTGTCAGAGAGCGCTTGAGCAATTGAATATCAAGTCTGGCAACGTTTTGTGAAACATCGGCCAGCGTATAATCGGGAATGGAATCGAGGAACACATCCGCATCCCCTAGAGCCAAGTCCAAGTCAACGAGAGCCACCGAGTTTCCGGGTTGCGCTGCCAAGATGCAGCCAAGATTGACCGCGACACTTGTCGAACCAACACCGCCAGTGGCCCCTGCGACCGAGATCACTTCGCACGATCGATTCTTCGTATCGCCTGTCCCAAACTTTGATGTGCCAACTCGCTCAAGAGCCGCACCTAACTCTTCAGACGTAATAGGCAGCGTCAAGAACTCCTTTGCACCCGCTCGCATCGAACTCAGAATCAGCTGACCATCAGCGCGTGTCGACGTTACCAGAAGAATGGTATCGGGAAATTCCAATGCTACTTTTCTTACCAACTCAATTGATGAAGTGGTATTGCTATCCAATGCCACCAAACCAATGTCGGGAGTTGTCTCTCGAATGACATCCAAGAAGAACTCATAACGAGAACACTCCGCCTCTAGCCAAACCATGTCCATGCTCATTAGCATCGACTTCAGCATATCACGAGAGCCGTCGTTTGGATCGACAATGGCTAAGCGAAGTACAGTACTCATTGGCGTTCAATTTTCAGCGTAAATTATGAATCAGCAACTTATATCCAATCGAGATCGACTGTTGTCTGCCTCAGGAGTGAGTTATTGTTGCGGTGCAACAATCATGACACCTGGACCTACCTGAGTTGGCGTCCCCGAAGGCACCACAGGTGACGTTGGATATTGGAAATTTTGCTCGATTGGTCCTGCTGAATATTGTGGTCCAACAGAGTATGCAGAATGACTGTAGTCTCCCATTTGCACTGCAGGAGCGCAATTCGCATCAACAATTCCTGGCGCTGGACAATTACCATCTGTGCGGGGTACTTCGATGTAGCCACGCATAAACAGTTCTTTGTCGCTAGGCGATTCCGAATTTAGCCCCGGGCCACCGGCTGGAACTTGGTGTGGATCCATAGCCTCAGCGAGCTCAGGCGTAACCGTAATTAGCAATTCGATTTCGTTGTTTTGCTCCGATATGCGACGGAACAGCGAGCCAACAAAAGGGAGTTCACCAAAAAAGGGAGTTGCTTTCATGGTGGCTTCTGTTCGATTTTGCAGCAAGCCAGCAATAGCAAATGTCTGACCTGCGTTCATTTCTACAGCAGTCTCAACATAACGTTGACGAAATGCCGGAATCGTTGCACCCTGCAAAACCACGGCTCTCGCGGGATCGGGTTCGCTCACTTCCGGACGAACCTCAAGTCGAACTCGCCCTGGTCCCACGACGAAGGGCAGGAAATCGACTGCGGTGCCAAACTCTTCGTATTGAATCGAAATCGATCCGTTACCCGTTGGCACAATAAAGGGTACTTGGCCCCCAACGATGAAACGACTCGGACGACCATGAGTGGCGACAACTGTTGGCTCAGCTAATACTTTGATGAGATCATTCTGCCTCAGTGCCTTGATCAAAACATCTAAGTCGTAACGACCAATACCAGCTGCCAGTCGGGTGTTCGATTGTAAATTGATTGGTGAAATGGTCGTGAAGTTCGAGCCTGGGGAATCAATCATCCCGCCGGCGCCAAACAACACCCCCGTCCCGTTGGTGCGATCCGACAGAGCCCAGTCGACCCCCAACTCGCGGAATTTCGTGCGTGAGACTTCCATAATCTTGGTGTGCAACATGATTTGTTGAACACCAACGACGCGCACATTCGTAACTACTTGAGCATAGAATTGTTCAACAATTTGAACCGCTCGATCGACGTCATCGACATTGTTGACTGTCCCAGAAAGTACTGCACCCTTCGAGAGGGCGGTCACCTTCAAATTGCTTCCTGGAAATTGGGTCGACAGAATTCCTTCGACTTCACGAGCATCTGCGGAGATAACAACATCTACCGTATAGAGATTGTCATCCGAATCCCACATGTTGAGCTGAGTGATCCCAGTTCCATGTGCAGAAACCTGAATTTGGTTTCGAGTGATAGGGTTCGCCGTCAGAATCTGTTCATTCTGAACTTGGAACTTGGGAATTGGCTTGTCTAGAGTCAGAATACGACTACTTTTCACAATCATCTGCAACGTTTCCACACTCTGTGTTACGTTGTAGTTGACCGCCGATGACGCGGCGGTGGTCGGAGTAGGAGCCTGAGCAGTGGCCAGGCTGGCACACGCATTAGCGACCAAGAAGCTAGCCAACAAAGTGCGCAAGGCTCTGCGGCGATTCTTTATTTTCGATACCATCTTGCTTGCTTCCTTGCGTGACCGAGGATTTCGTCCGTGAGATCCTCCGCTACTTCTCAATCGAGTCGTAGCAATCAATCAATTTGGGTCGGTTCTGACTCATCACTACCTTGTAACCCTCGGAATGGATTGTAATTGTCAACCCCAACCGAAGTGTCTTTACTTGGATCGCTATAGAGTGGACTGTCGCTTCCATTGAGATAGCTCAAGTCTTCTTCAATGGTACCAAGTCCAACTGTCGTGGTACTTTGTTCTGGTTTTGAATCGCTTCCGGTCACCACGGGGACGGGATTCCCATCTTCCCACGTGTAGACGCTCATTTTGCCATCCGAACCAATCTTCACCATCTGGTGTTGCACGGAGGGTTTGGCAGGTGCGACGGGCGTTTCTCTCTTCTGTGCTACTACAGTTTGAATCGGTTCGGAGTGGTCACTAAAGGTCGTTACCGTCTTTGAAGTTTGGTATTCACTCAGCCACGCCAAGAACTCTCGACCGGCGGGATTCGGCCCTTCAGGCATCACTCCATCCACTTCGCCTTCGTCGGGACGGCCAAGACTCAAACTAATTTTGGCGAGTTCCTTCGCTAACGTCCAAGCCTCTGCATCACCCGAATGAATCAACAAGGAGACGGTTCGCGCGGATTGCATCGAAGCCCCTTCCTTGGTTTCCTCTCTGGTCGTTCGTCCGTCGACCGCAAACACTTTGATTCCACTCAAGATCGTGCGAGTCGAGGTGGCAGGAATGATGTCGCTCTTCGTAAAGAATCCAATGACGTTAACGCGATCGCCAGGTGCTACCAGACTACCAACGCTGTTCGCTTCGTCCGTCTTCAATGTCACAACGTTGTACCCACGTGGAATACTGATCGTGTTGGAATCTTTTTCATCAAGTAACTTTCGACCAACTACCATCTCTCCAGCAAAAATACGCTGCGCAGCGAACTTACCCTCGATCGCTTTCCAGTCTTGGATAGCATCCTCCGGTACCTTCTCGGCCGGCCAATGCTCCAACTTAATGGCATCTTGAGTTATTTCTTCAGCAGGATTGATCGCTCTTGCGGCAACATAAACTTCGATGGTCTGAACTTGCGGCCCAGCCTTCATCATTTTGGAAAACCCAACAGCGGCAACCGATCCAAAGACCAGTGCAACGATGAGAGGTATAAACTTGTTTCGCATGACTTTCATTACCTGCGGAGCGGTCGTCGCTAAAAAGCTAGTCGTTTGCCTTCAGACCCTGTTGGTCATCTCAACCAAAACTGCGGAAGTCCCACGGGAATGGTAATTCACACCCTTCTCATTGGCGTTTGCGGAATCACTCCTGGAATGTTTCACTTTGAAACGATCCAAGCAATTCGATTGACACAGTCGCCACAATCCACAGTCCTGGTGAAACGACGAGTTGTTACAGTCCAAAAAACAATCGGAACGAACTCAGCGACACCAATGTTTAGAAATCGGTCTTTATCTACGCACACTGCAATACACTACGACTAATCGTCAACAACTACACAAACAACCCAGATTGCGCAGATCCGCCAGAGTCGAACACAGTCCTTTTTCTTTTGCAAATTGGGCTTCAGCTCGTTCAAACCAGCATGCCGGAGAAAGCAAAATACAGGATTGAACCGATAGCCATCGGAATTCCATAGGGCAGCAGCCGCATAGTTGGCTTACGTTCGCGAGCAATTGCGGCAAGCTTCTCAGGATTCCGAATCGTTACCCACTCATTGAGAATTTGATGCGCCATGGCCCAGTGGCGCTGCCACTGTCCACTAGTGAGTATCATGACGGCGGCCATTGCTCCACCAACAACGGCGGTCGCCAGGAAGGCCCACCAAGTTGTCGTGGCACCGAGCCAAGCCCCCACACCGGCGAGTAATTTCACATCACCCGCTCCCATGCCACCAACAGCTCGGAGCACCAACAGCAGCATCATTCCAACGAAAGTGCCAAGCAGGCTAAAGCCTAAACCTTCGAGTCCACCATAAAGGATTCCATGCATCCATCCGCAGAGGATGAATGGGAAGGTCAGCCAATTGGGTACCTTGAGAATTTTTCCGTCAATGATCGCTGCAACAACCAAGACGATACTCACCAACCAGACGGGCCAGTGTTCCACGGCAAGTTGAGAAAATGACTGCATGATTTGTTCCCCCGAAATTTGTGTATCGCTACTACCGCACGCACGTAATCCAACTGAACATCGCGACGAACATCGTCACTGCACAGCAGATTAACTGCATGACATTTTGACCGGCGTCTAGAGGCAACAATG
The DNA here is from genome assembly GCA_041749395.1 of Pirellulaceae bacterium. Classification (GTDB taxonomy): domain Bacteria; phylum Planctomycetota; class Planctomycetia; order Pirellulales; family Pirellulaceae; genus Laterigemmans. Next base: position 30,032 of record JBGTBJ010000099.1, on the reverse strand, counting down.
GATAGTTCATTGCAGCGTCCCACTTGTTATAAAAATTTGATTTTTGATTAATGAAACTCAACCCCGGAACGCTAAACCACTGTGGTCAGCGTTCCGGAGTTAGATTGATTCAATGCACCTGGGAACAGGCGAATTGATTAGTTGCCTTGCAGACTGGTCGAAATCGTTTGGAACTGGGTGTTCGCGTTCGTACCAATGGTACCGATCGCACCCAAGCAAACTACGACGATCAACGCGAGCATAACGGCGTACTCGACAGCTGTTGGGCCGTCTTCTTCCTTCATGAACTCAACAAACTTCTTTACAAACTTATCCATTACCTTCTCCCTCGAGGGTTGTGCCCTTACGGTCTGTCGACCGATCAAGCACGGGAAACGACAACACGGTAACCGTGGCCAAACGGACCACGGTTCGAATAGTTGGGCTAACCTCGTCTCCCCGCTTCTGCGTACCTTGGCAACCCGGCTACCCTTGACGATGTTCTCTGTCCGTTTCCGAACAGCCTTTTCGTCCAGGGCCCGTAGCTTTGCGCCCCGATCTTTCAATCGGTTTGCCTTGAGCAAGGAGGCAGAGGTCGAGGTCTGCAACTAGCAGACGCTCTGAGGTCGTATCACGACCTGCCCTCTCTACCGAAAAACTATGTCACAAATGGCTTGAGTCAAAAAACTCGGTTTCGGAAAGATGAAGCGAGTAGATAATATGTGTGGATAAACCAGTTCTGACGATTATTCCTTCTAACCAAACTTCCACTCCATGAATGGCGACGAAGAACATCGCGAATGGATCAACCATTTCACTAGCCAAGTTGGCTCCGGACCCGGCCTGCTTCGCGAAATGGCAAATGCATTCTTGATCGAAGTTCCAGAATTACTCGACAAACTGAATGTCGCTTTTGCCAGCCAAGACGCGCCACTGGTAAAGAGATACGCTCACTCTCTTAAATCCTGCTTGAGATATGTATCATCGGGAGAAGAAGTGGAGGCGGCCGGACGAATTGAAGCCGCTGGTAACAATGCCGATCTTTCCGCAGTCGAGTACGAACTTAAATTTGTCACCCAAGTAGCGAAAAACTGGATCGACAAAATCAAGCGATTCCAAGAGGGGTAATTTGCCTCCAGCCCAGGTGGTTGTCCAGTGCAATAGCGTAACCGGACTGCCCCTTTTCCACCCTGCAGTCGGCCGTCTTAACCGCATCTCCTGCAGCGCCCGTTCCTACAATGCCAATTCAATGTCTTTGTGCAACTCCTGTCGCAATCACCGCATTATCACCTCAGGCAAAGGCTCACGATTTCTGCTCTGTAATATCGGTTTAACGATAAAGCTCTGGCCCAAATACCCTCCGCAGCCAGTGGTCCACTGCCCCCATTTTCTTAGCCTGTCTGAAACGAAACAGCTCGAACCGCCTACTCAACTCGGGCAGCCGCCTAGCAAAGAATGAACGAATGCCATGTCGCTCACTCGAGGATGGTTGGTTATTCTATATTTAGACGCCCCTCGCGTGATTCCTTCCCACGTGGCGTGTGAAGCCCCAGTCCGAATCACCTCCAACGCCTTCCCTCTCCCACTGAGCAGCGAATGATTATCAAGTATTTACGATTTTTTTCCCTAGGCCTCTCCGTTTGCGCGGCGATGGCAATGCAATCCATGGCACAAGAACCAGAAACCCCCGCTGTAGAAAAACCAGCTGTCGAAACCCCCGCTGTAGAAAAACCGGCCAATGCCTTGAGCTATTACATTGGTCTCTCGATCGGCGAGCAAATGCGAGCCCAGGGTTTGACTGAGAAAGATGTGGATGCCGCGTCTATTGCCATGGCTATTGCCGACGAATTGGCCGGACGCAAACCACGCCTATCCGACGAAGAACTCGCTGAAGCGCAAAAAGCAGTGCTTACTCTGATTCAAGCGCGCGAAGAAGCTGCTCGCGCAAAAATGCAAGCAGAAATGGAAAATGCGGCAGCGGCGAATCAAGAAAAAGGGGCACTCTTCTTAGCTGAAAACGCAAAGAAGCCAGGAGTAAAAGCTCTGCCGAGTGGCTTGCAATACAAATCAGAGAGACAAGGTAATGGCGCCTCACCCACACTCGAAAATGTCGTTCGTGTTCATTACACCGGACGCCTGATCAGCGGTGAAGTCTTCGATAGCTCGGTCGAACGAGGCGAACCCGCAGAATTTCAAGTGGGTCAATTAATCAAAGGTTGGCAAGAAGCACTGCCACGAATGAAAGTAGGCGACAAGTGGACACTCTATGTCCCTGCGACTCTCGCCTATGGAATGCGAGGCAGCCCTCCCAAAATTGGCCCCAATGAATTGCTCATTTTCGAAATGGAATTGCTCGGCATTGTGAAGTAACGTCGCACGATATTACGAACAAACTTTTCGGTTATCCTATAAGCCCGTCGCTGGGTTCATTCCTGCGACGGGCTTTGTTTTTCGACACATGCGTGTGACGAAGCTCTTTCCTTTTCTTACTTTTACTCGCTTGAAGCCCAACATGAGTGCAAAACGACGAATTTCTCAACTTGGCCGTAAGAGCCTCCTTGCTGCCTTGCTGGCCAGTGCACCTATGGCAATGAACCTCTTCGTGCACGTGGGAACAACCGCGGAGCCTGGATCTCCTACCATTAATTTGGCGTCGCCTCCCGCATCCCTTGTTACCACACCAATGGAAATCGAAGTCACATTCGCTTATCCCAATTTGCGTATTAGTCGGCCTGTGGTCATGACAGGAGCGGGCGACGGGTCCGGCAGATTGTTCGTCGCGTCGCAAACAGGTGAGATCTACTTCGTTCGCGAAACAGAGACCGACGTTGAAGAAGCCACCCTCTTCATGGATATGAATAAAGCGGTTTCTTACAAGGACAACGAAAATGAAGAGGGCCTGCTAGGCTTGGCTTTCCATCCTCAATTTGCAGAGAATGGCAAGTTCTATGTCTACTACACCACCCGCGATGCTGCCCACGTGTCTGTGATTACTGAGTTCCATTGCACAGACTCAAAACATCAAGTGGCTGACTTCAAGAGCGGCCGTGAAATCATGCGTATTCGCCAACCATTTTGGAATCACAATGGAGGAACGCTCGTATTTGGGCCCGATGGATTCCTCTACGTGGGACTAGGCGATGGCGGTATGGCCAATGATCCACTTCGCTCCGGACAGGATGTAACAAATCTCCTTGGTTCAATCCTGCGAATCGATATCGATACGAAAACCGACCAACTCGCTTACGGCGTACCTGCAGATAACCCCTACGTCAACACGGCTGGAGCTCGACCCGAAGTTTATGCAAAGGGAATTCGCAACGTTTGGCGAATGAGCTTCGACTCCAAAACCAATCTACTTTGGGCTGCCGACGTAGGACAAAATGATTGGGAAGAAGTCAACATCATCACCAAGGGTGGTAACTATGGCTGGAGCTTACGCGAAGCCGGTCACAAGTTTACGCTCAACGGCGGTGGTTCTGAACCAGACCCCAAGTTGATTGACCCCTTGGTGGAATATCCCCACACCGAAGATTGGGGAAAATCGGTCACCGGCGGCGCTGTCTATCGCGGTACCGCAACGCCGGAATTGGAAGGCTATTACCTGTACGGCGACTATGTTAGCGGCAGAGTTTGGGCACTGAAGTACGACGAGACCGCCAAGACCGTCACTGAAAATCGCGAGATCTTCTGGGACCACCTGCCCGTTTTCACCTTCGGCCAAACGGACAGTGGCGAAGTCCTGATGAGCACCATGACTTCAGGTGGACGAATCTACAAATTCGTCAAGAAGTAGCCGTAACCACATCCGGCTCTGCAACCGCTGAGGGGGCCGCCGGAAGTCGCAAAATAAAGACGGTCCCTTTCCCGACACTGCTCTCCACACGAATTCTTCCTCGGTGTGCCTCGATGATATCGCGGCACACTGAAAGCCCCAATCCAGTCCCCCCTTTTCCAGAGGCATCAGGACCCGATTTCGTGCTGTAGAACGGATCGAAAATGCGTGGCAACTTGTCAGCAGGTATGCCCGATCCACTGTCGCGAATCGCAAGGCAAACCTGCCCCGATTCCGATTCGTAACTCAGCGTCACTTTCAACGTCCCCCCGTCAGGCATCGCTTGACGCGCATTGACCATTAAATTGATGAGCACTCGCTGAATCTCATTGCCATTGGCCAGCGCAGGAGGACACACAGAAAACTCTCGCACCACGTCGATCCGATAGCGACGTAGCTCTCGCTCCAACAGCACCAGCGTGTCGTCAATAATCGAATCCAAGGCTGTGGCAACATAGTCCTCTTTGCGATTTCGAGCTTGGGCTAATATTGTTTGGCTAATCTTGGCGGCCTTTTGAGATGCATCCAAAATTTTTCCAAACGCCTTTTCTCGGGTCGCATCATCCTTGTGCCGCAAACCCATTTTCGCATAGTTCAACACAGTCATCAAAATATTGTTGAACTCGTGTGTCGCAGTACTGGTCAATTCACCTATGGTGGCTAGCGATTGAGTATGACGCAGCTGTTGTTTCAACACTTCAATCTCTGCCCTAGCTTCCGCAACTTCGCTAATCTCGCTCATTGCCGTGCCTTGCCCATTATCGCGTACAATTCAATCGCCAGCGTTTCCAGCCGAACTCTATTTTGCTATCGACGGTATGCAATAGGCCGCTTCAGTCCAGATCGATACAATCCGTCCGCTTTCTCATTGCCATCGTGAGTACGCGATTTGCCATCGTGAGTACGCGATGGGCGATGAAAGGCTTACCGGTAGTTCGTTGTACATATTTCACGAGATCGTAAATGACTGCACAACTTCCCCGCGATGCACAGTCCCCTGATGCACAGCCCCGCGATGCACAGTCCCGTGATGCACAACCCCGTGATGCACAGCAGAGACGTGATCGGCTGCGCCATTCGCTTGAGGAACCATTGCCAGTTGAATCCAACCTTACTGTTTTGCGTCGCAAACTCAACGAGCTCAAACGATGCGGCTATCGAATTCGCTCAGAGTGGCTTGGCGGAGAAACGGGTGGTTCGTGTGAAATCGCCGGGGTGCGGTGGCTGTTTCTCGATCTATCTCGCTCCATCGATGAACAGCTTGAGCAAGTCGAAGATGCGTTGCGCGAATGTCGACGCTAACAGCCTCCATGCTTCCTCACTTACTTCGTAATTGCTTGCACGAAAAAGTCTAACTCTTATGCCTGCTTCTTTAGTTGCTTTTGTTACCGGCAGTGGCGCCCCGAGGGTGGGTCGGCAGATCGCGATACATTTGGCATCGCTTGGCTACTCGATTGCATTGCACGCCAACCGAAGCACCGCAGGCGCTGACGAAGTGGCACATCACCTGCGGGCAAGCGGCACCAAGACAGTAGTCCTCCAGGGAAACCTGAGTGATGCATCGGTCGCTGAACAGTTGGTCCACCAAGTGATTGCCAAGTGGGGTCGTTTGGATGTATTGGTCAATAGCGCAGCGATTTGGTTTCCCACGCCACTCGAATCCGTAACAGCGGCCGAGGTTCGAAACTACTTTGAGATTAATGCAACTGCGGCATTCATGGCTGCGAAAGCGGCCGGTCTCCAAATGGTTCAACAGGCTTCAGGCGGAGTGATCATCAACATCGGCGATTGGGCAGTTGTTCGTCCCTATCTCGATCACGCAGCCTATTTTCCCAGCAAGGGTGCCGTCGAGGCGATGACGCGCTCGCTGGCCGTGGAGCTGGCACATCGCAATCCGCAGGTCCGCGTCAACTGCATTCTGCCCGGCCCCGTTCTGCTTTCGGATGACACAGATGAAGTAAAAGCTGCCGCAATTGCCAAATCAACTTTGGTGAAGCGAGTCGGCACCCCGGATCACATTGCCCACGCCGTTCAATTCCTGATTGAGAATGATTTTGTCACTGGTGTATGTCTCCCAGTTGATGGGGGTCGTCAAATTTATTCGGGCGATTGTTTGCACTCTGAATATCACACAGGCTGAAATCACAATGGCAGATATCACAATGGCAAAGGTTCAGGACACCGCAATCCGCACTTGTGCTTACAGCATCCGACTGGGCATTTGACGAGGGAAGGGAGCAGGCTCAGCAGCGGGAGGCTCGATACCTGTCTCTTCGCGAAATTGCAAACGTTCGCGTTTGGTAGCGTAGTATCGCAGCCAGGTACTCACATCATCATCATCGAGGCATCGCCAATGGAGAAAGTTGCGGGGCAGGTCAACTTTCTTTTCCCATGCGGGCAAAATGTCTCGATAAATGATCCGATAGAGCTGCGAATCGTCTAAATGATCCGTGCATTCAAGCACGACGCGTTGATCATAAAGTCTCTGGATCGTATCCCAGAGCAAGCTGTGAAGCTGCAAAGAGGACACCGAGTCGGGGTTTGGCAAAATCAGTTCGGGCGAAAACCACTGACTGATCGGCATCGCTGGGGCTCGCTCCCAGGCCAGCATCGAAGCGAGATATTCATTTTCGACGCTCAGCGGCATCCGCCGCTGTGCTAACCCGCTGAGCGACTCGTCCACGTAAGGTTCGAGTTCGTCGCGTAACTGGGCATTGAGCATCAATTGCTCAACTTCGTCCAGCATCGGGCGGCCAGCATCAGACATGGGATGGGGTTCTCAAAAACGATTAGGGAGGCATACCAAGGGGAGAGTTGCCTCGCAGCAACTTTGTTGAATTTATCCACCCGCGAAGAATGCTCAACGCTCTCATGAGCATTTTTGCCAATTCTTGGGCAAATTTCCTTGTCAGTCCCCGGTGTGATCGTTACCAGCCGCATGTCTTCCCACCTTTTCGCCTCGTACCTCCGCCATTAGCGACTCGTACAGGGCAACATGTCGATCCACCATCATTGAAATTCGAAAGTCGCTCGCGATCTTCTTAGCGGCCGCTTTCCCCATCGCGGCAGCCAGTTCGGGGTGCTGCCACGCATACTCGGTTTGACGTGCAAAATCGGCCGCATCCCCCAATTCGACCACAAGTCCAGTCTTGTCATGTTCGATCAAATCGCGATTACCGGGAATATCGGAAACCACACACAGGGCTCCACTTTGCATTGCTTCCATCAGTCCGTTGCTTTGGCCTTCATATCCACTTCCGATCCAATAAGCCTGCACATGTGGCAACATAGCAGCGATGTCGTCCCTCTCACCTACGAAACGAATACGACGATCATTGGACACCGCATCACGATGACGCAGCAATTCACCTCGCTGCGGACCATCGCCGGCGATGATTAAGGTGACATCGTCACCACGAAGAGTGTTGAGCATTTCCGCAGCCCAGATTAAATCGCGATATCGCTTCTGCGGCCATAGTCGACCAATCGCCAATATCCACTTTCGCTGCGGATCCAGTTCGAAGGACGTGGCTAATTCATCCCGCGTTGTTTGGCTTACTTTGCTGGGAGAGATTCCATTGGGAATAACGCAAAATAGTTCTTTGGCAATACCGTGTTGGCGATAGAAATCGACGACACCACTGCTGTTGGTCGTGATGGCCTTAGTGAACTTCGCCAAATATCGATCAATGAAATGGTGTCTCCAGGTTTTCCAAGGATCGACACAACGCTCAGAACCGACGATTACAGGCACACCCGCTGCATGTGCCGCAGCTCGGCCATAACTATTCGCAGCGAACAGATAGGTATGCACGATGTCAGGCGATAGTTGTTTCAAGACCTTACGAAGTCGAAAATAGGCCGTTGGGTCAAAGCGAAACGACTTGCCAATCAAAGTGTGCGCAATCCCGGCTGCATCGAGTTCTGTCACTCGCGGCCCCTCACGCGTCAACAATACAACGTGCACATCAAATTTTTCTCGCGGCAACTCGGCAGCCAATAAACAAACTTGTCGTTCTGCTCCACCACGGTCCATCGTAGGAATTACGAAAACAATTTTTATTTTCATGCCTGGACTCCTGATGCCGGATCGTTGTCGATTTGCTTTCGGCTACGGGCCAGTTGTGAAAACAACTGCAAATGAGACTCAATGGAATGCTCCCTCGGCAACTGACGCCGAAGTGTATTGCGGATCTCGGAAGCTCGCGCGACAGCGTCCGAATAATTGTCAAAAATGTTTATGACTTGAGCAATCAACCCTGCACTCGACTGCGGCGGATAGCTGGCAAATTCACTCGCGGCCGGACCCAAGCTTGCGCGTATATCAGGCAAGTCTGCGACCACCAAAGGCAAGCCGGCACCAATTGCCGAAGGAACGCGATGCTCAAGGCTCTCTCCCTCACTTGGTACGACCACCATGTCGGCAGCCTTTAATAACTCGTCCACATGCCCGATGCTTCCCGGCATGGAGACCACATCGCGAATCGCTAAATGTTGTAACCGTTCATGAATCACCTCGCGCTGTGGGCCCTCTCCAACAAGCCAAATTCGCAAGTCTGAATACTTATCCACTAAATCAGGCAATGCATCCACCACAGTCCAGATGTTGCTCTCATGCATAAGAGGAACAGTGACCAAAATTACTTTACCTTTGCGTGGCACGCGCAAATCCCTGTTGACATCTGCCAATGCAGCGCGGGCCGCCTCGATTGTTCCATCGTCCCGTCTGACAATACTTGGTATCCCTTCGGAGATTCGCTGAATCAACGATCGATTTGCACCCCAGGCCACCAACTGTCGGGCCGAACTGGCGAAAGGAGCCACAATTGCATTTGCCTGCATCGATATCTGCAGCAGCTTTCGCGCATGTCGTGATTCGCTAGCCCAAGTACAGTCAGAATTCCATCCCGTCCCCGAACACCTGACCACGCATGGCACGTTTTGGGCTCGCGATGCCTCCACAACAGCAGCCCCCTCGTCGCGCATATTATCTGCGTAAATCACATCGTACTGTGCAACATGCTCACGCAACCATCGCTGCACGCCACGACCATACAAAGTGCCAGACCAATCACCACGCGGGGCCGCAACGGGACGAACAACGCGCACTTCTCGAAAATCGAATTCAGTCGGCCAAGACGCTGCATAGCGCGCAGCCATGATCGTTGGCTGCTGCCCACCACGGCGTATCCCCTCGGCCAACATGGCAAGCCGACCGGTGCCATCATTCGTATGCGGCCAAAACCGACGGGTCACTAGCAGGACAGAGATTCCCGGTTGACGAGCCGCTTCAACCATGACTCGGTTCGGCCGCGTGGTCCCTATCTACTTGGTCTTTCTCAACTTGCTCTAAGTCAACAGGTTCAAGTACTCCCAAGAAGGGAAGGTTGCGGTACAGGTCTTGATAGTCGAGCCCGTATCCCACCACAAACTCATCAGGGATTTCAAAAGCGACAAAATCAGGACGAACGATCACATCGGTTGGTCGTTGTTTGTGCAACAACACGGCTGTCCGAACCGATCGTGCTCCCATACCTTTAACACGTTCAATCAGACCTTCTAAAGTTCGTCCCGTGTCAAAAATATCATCGACCAATAAGACATCTCGATCCCGAATATCGATCATCATTTGCGTATCGACTGACAATGTTCCGCTACTCATTCCACCGCGATAGCTGCTGGCACCAATTACGCCCACTCTCAACGGCATTTCTAATTGACGAATGAGATCCGCCAAAAGCACGACCGCGCCAGTCATCACGGCAACCACCGTCAGCGAGCGGTTTCCGTAAACTCGCTGAATGTCGTCGGCAAGGCGTTTGACTCCCTCCTGCAACTCATGTTCCGCCAATAATGTCTTCATTATGTTCCCGAACTAGTCAGCTTCCAGAAATCCCGATCCGACGCACTTGCGAGTGACTCATCCTTTCCAGGCACAGGCATTCCTGAAAATTTACCAAACCCGTAAACGCTGTGCAGGCCACATCCGTAGTATTCAGTGCAGAAACTGTCAGCATTCCAACACCGCCCCATCTCCACAAAACCGGCGAATCCTGCAACGTTCTGCTCAGCCGGCCCCCGATGCCTCTGCAAATCGCCTCAATTGTTCCTCGGCAATCCCACGGTCAATAATTTCTGCAGCAAACTCAGCACCTTTGAGTAAACAGTCCTGGCGGCCTACTAGCCAAAAAGCAGCAGCCGCATTGGCCACTACAATGTCTCGACAGGGTCCCTGTTCACCGCTCAGGATGGAGCGAATGATCGCCGCGCTCGCTGCCGGGTCGGCCGCCTGCATTTGATCGACCTTAGCCGGCCGCAACCCAAAAGATGCCGCCGTCCAGGTGTGCCGTTTCAATGATCTGTCAGGACGGACTTCCAAAACGGTCGTCTCACCATCCAACGTCACTTCATCCTGTCCATCGTCACCGCGGACCACGATCGCCCGCTCAGTTCCCAGTTCCGCAAGTGCCTCTGCTAACACAACCTGAATTTCGCTGCGACCAGCACCTAGCAATTGGTGTGTGGCACCCGCCGGATTACACAGCGGACCCAGAAAGTTAAACATTGTTGGTACGCCGATGCTTCGCCGTATCTCAGCGACATGACGCATCGCTGGATGGAGCTTCGGGGCAAAGCAGAAACAAAGATTCAATGATGCCAAAGTTCTTTCAACAACTTCACGGTCCGATTCAATCTTCACACCTAGTTCCGAAAGCACATCCGCCGACCCCGTTTTGCTGGTGGCCCGGCGATTGCCATGCTTGGCCACAGGCACTCCTCCTGCCGAAACAACAATAGCCGTAGCAGTGCTGATGTTAAATGTTCCTGTACCACTTCCCCCCGTTCCACACGTATCGAGCAGCACGCCACCGCCCGTTTCTGTGCGAATAGGGGTCATATGAGCCCGCATGGCCCGTGCAGCACCTACAAGTTCTTCAGCAACCTCACCCTTCTCATGCAGAGCCAACAAGAAATCCCGCACCAATTCCGTGTCGTTGATTCCACACGCCTTACCATCCAGAAGCTCATTGACCAGCACCGCAACTTCTCCGGCCCCCAAATGGGAGCCAGTGCGAACTTTGGCAATTGCGTCGCGAAAGTGGATCATGATAACTTCTCCGCCATATCTACTACGAACCTACGCAAATTCGAATCCTGGCAACTTAACTGCCGACACCCGCTGGAAACAACGCCCCACCCCTCCCCGTGTCCCACAATAACTCCGTAGAATCAATGCTATGGCTAGGAAAATTATTATCGATTGTGACCCGGGCATCGACGATGCGATTGCGGTCTGTATTGCGTTGTTCGATCCTCGCGTGGAAGTCCTCGCGATCACCGCAACGGCTGGGCGTATCGATGCCGATCGAGCAACGGCCAACGTCCAGGCGTTAGTCAACGAGCTCGATCCACCTCGTTACCCGCGAATTGGCGCCGCCCAACCAATCGAGAACGCGCCTGTCGAAGATGATTTGGACCTCCACGGACCCGACGGTCTTGCGGGACTTCATTTGGAATCGGGCGAACGGCAACACCGACCCGCCAGCGATAAGGTCATTGCAGACCTACTGCGACAATTCCCCGGCCAAGTATCGTTGGTCTGTCTTGGTCCGCTCACCAATATTGCGCGAGCCTTTCAACGCGATCCCGGCTTGGAAGAAATCGTCGATCGCATCATCATTAGTGGTGGAGCGATGGCCTGTGGCGGTAACATTACGCCCGCGTCGGAGTTCAACATGTATTTTGACCCCGATGCCGCCCAATCCATCTTTCACTCCGCAACAACCAAAAGCCTAGTTCCACTCGACGTCACAGAATCAGTGCTGTTTGGCATGCAGCTGATTGACGAACTTCCACCACGCTACACGCGTGCCGGGAGTCTGCTTCATCGGCTGTTGCAATTTGCCTTTCGAGCGCAGCATCAGCGATTGGGTCGCGAACTCATTCCCCTGTATGACCCTGTTGCACTATTCGCAGCAATTGAACCCGAGTTGTTCGAATGGCGAGAAATGGCCGGTGATGTGGAAACGGAGGGAGTGATTACCCGCGGTGCCACCATTTTCGACCGCAGAGTTCAACGTAGCTGGCAAAACAATATGGAAGTTGCCTGCGGCGTCGATGCGAACGAGTTGATGTCGCAGATTGTCCGCAGTCTGAAGTTCGCAGGACAACAAACCGATCTGTCATAACGTCATACCGCAAATAGCAGCCTTTCGCAAATAGCAGCCTTTCGCAGATAGTTGCCTTTCGCTCCGCGAAAGTAGCGTCTATCCCCATCTCACGCTACTTTCGCGGAGCGAAAGGCGACTATGGTAACCAGCACGCTACTTTCGCGGAGCGAAAGGCGACTATGTTGCCGTCTGGGGTTATTCCACAGCGAATGGATTGGAACGCGTCGTCCCATCAAAAGGCGAAACCGCTTCCACAGCTCTCTGCTTGTTTCCATTGGCGTTTTCTTGCTGAGACGCGCGACCCGCTGCCTGGGTTTGTTGCTTCATCGTCTCAGTTGCTGTGGCAGCTCCCACTCCGAAAAAGCCCTCGCTCGCTTTGTCGTCCCGCATATTGCTTGGCGACTTGTTCGATACTTCCTCCTGCTCATTCAACTGTTCATCGACCGCGCCACGCAAAGAACTCAATTGCGCCTCCAGCGAGAAGGCGCCCGCTCCACTCTCTTGCGAATTTTCACCATTCTGTTGAATCACGCCAGTAATTTTTTTTGCTCGCTCTGCGTAGGCATCGCCTGCCTTAGCAAATTCCGCCAACTTGTCGGCAGGAACCAATGCAAAGCATGCCACACCTACCATGATTGCAAAGACAACCGTAACGATCGAACCCAAAATGCTATACAACAGGTAAACGCCAAATCCTCGCAACGGGTCCATCTTTGCCATCAAGGCAATCGCGCCAACTCCTCCCGCAACGCTACAGCCCAGTGCTGCCCATTGAGTTGGTTGTGCAACAAAAGCGACCAGGCAACAGGTTGCTACAAAACTGGCCAGCATGCTGCAAATGACCACGGCAATGGCATATAAAATTCCAACCTCATCGCCACCGCACAACCGGATACAGAGCCGCATGACCCATCCCTGCATTAGCAATGCTAGCGAGACGAACAGCAATAATGCGCCAATGCCAGCGGCAATATACGATGAATCGATCGATTCGATCCCTGTGGTATCCATAGGAGGACAACCTTATGTTGAACGACGAAATTAGAACTAAGCACTTTCCTCGCGCGGTTTCCAACCCAACCCGCGCCTTCGCAAACCTAGCACACAACTAGAGCGAGTCGAGAAAATCTTGTTCTGATTTCACCGCTGGAACCGAAAATAACGATTCCCAGAGCTGTTTCTCAGTGCTTGCATGATTGGCGATACAGACCATCCCACCCGTTGCCCCGGCCATTAAATGTCCATACCGCTGCTGCCCCAAGGCATCCGCACTATCGCGAGTCATCATGGAAAGGATCTGTTGCGGCGCAATACCACCCAACAATTGTCTAATAAAGCAACCTTCACGCCAAACAGAAAGATCAGGATTGCTAGCTCTCGAATCAGTCCCCAAAATCACCCGCACTCCTTTTTCCAGCAATTGCTCAACAGGGTGTTTTGGGTGTTCAAAATACGCGTGTGTTCTCGGGCAATAGACAACACTCATTTGCGGCTGCCCTGCCAAGAACTCGATCTCTTGTACTCCCAAATAATTGCCATGCACGACCAAACAACTGGACGCTTGAGAAAGGACTTCGAGCAATCCAAGCAATGAGTACAACTCCAGCGACTCAAACGGAACATCCATCCCCAGGCGTTCAAAGAGCTGCCGGAATGCTCCATCTCCAGTTTCCATCCATTGCAACTCGGGTGAGCTTTCGGCGACATGCATCGCCAATGGCAAACCCTGCGTACTAGATACCAACGCCATCTCCTGGACCAAACTCAGCGGAGTTGAATATGGCGCGTGTGGACTGAGCCCTACTCGGTATTGACCACTCTTAGATGCCCGCAGTTCCTCTCGAACGCCCTCGCTCCACTCAACGGTTTGCAAACGTCTGCCAGCGCTCATCCCCAACACTTCCGTGAAAAAAACGAGATCGGGATCTTGCAGCCCGAGCAGCTGTGGTGGCTTCGCAGGACAAGAGGCAATTTCCCCGAGACAAACCACTCCAGCATGGCGACTTTCTTGAAGCCCCCGTTGAATATTGGCCCTTCTCTGCTGGTCGTCGATGCCATGCTGTTGACGATACATAATCACTTGCTCAATCCAGCGAACAAGTTCCATTCCCGCTTCACCCAGAGGTGTTTCACAATCTGAAAATTCTAAATGCGTATGCGCATTGATCAATCCTGGCAGGAGAGCGACATCCCCCAAATCACACGCCGGTCCTGCGGGACAATGTTTCCCACAATAAACCACGACACCATCCTGAAAAGTGACATAACCACCATCGATAGGTGCGTTAACAACGGGTACCACCCAACGCGCACGATACGTTCCATCCGCCGGTATTCGCATTAATCTTGCGCCCAACGAGATAATTGTTCGCGAAATATCTTGCTGTTGTGGCGAATATCCACCGGTAGTCGCTCGGGATAGATGCGGATATCCGTAATTCCCTGAGTGAGCAAATTCTCGGTCGCCAATTGTCGTAACTCGTCGATGAGTTGCTGAGCAATGCTTGAGGTTTTGGGACGGTGTTCTCTTTCGGGTTCGACTATCAACACAGAGCGTTGTTTACCGATAGCGCCCACGCCCACGAGCGCACTACGAAATACATGAGGATGGTTATTGAACACCGCCTCGCACGGAATCGTGTAACGCACACAATGTTCTTCGCACACACGATGCGATTTGCGACCACAAAACCAAAAACGATCTTGGTCATCCAAGTAACCAACATCCCCCATACGATGCCAAACACGTTGTCCATCGCGCACTTTATGGACTGCGTTCTGTTCTTGCCGCGTCACGTACTCTTTGGTGACGATCGGCCCGGCAACCATGAGCTCGCCAATCTGCCCTTGAGCCAGTTCTCGCACATCCTCAAGTCGCGCTAAAGGACCGTCATTGATCTCAATCACTTTCCATTCAATGGAAGGGAATCGCGAACCAACACAGGTCCCCCGCCCTGCCCTACTGGCCGCGGCCGTCTCGGCAATCACCATCCGCGATTCGATGGACGCAACCGGCAGCGCTTCCGTTGCGCCGTAAGGCGTGTAAATATTCGCCTCTGGATGCACAATGGATCGCAAGGAGGCCAACACGCGAGGTGGCACCGGCGCACCAGCAGACAATATTCGCCGCAACGATCCAAGCCGATTTCCTGTTCGCTCGCACCACTGACTCACGGCATTCCATAATGCGGGAGAACCAAAAGCTTGATCAATGTCCCATTGCACAATGGCGTCCAAAATTCGCTGCGGATCAACATCTGCAGGACGCGTGGGATCCATATCGGGAATAATCGCCGTTACCCCCATCACAACGTCAAACAAACCGAACAACGGAAAGCAGGCTAAATCACGACTTCCAGGACGAATCTGATATCTCTGCCGAATCAAATCGATTTGATGATTAAAAATGCCATGCGTATATCGAACCCCTTTCGGTGGCCCCGTGCTGCCCGTGGTGAAAATGACTGCGGCATCATCGTCTTCCGAACAGCGCGGCAAAGCGACTTCGACCAAGCCAAGCGTTTCGATTTGCTTGAGTGTATGACCACCCCAAAAATATCTCTTCCCAACAGTGATGTTGTGTTTGGCCTTTGCAAAGCGTCGTCTCATTAAGGTCCGTATCGCTTGCCCCTTGGGGATCGCAACAAATCCGTCAGGTGCTACTTCCTCTAAACAGGCGATTATGTTTTTTCGCCCCATTCCTGGGTCGACCAGTATTGGCACGACTCCTGCTTTCAACAGCGCAAAGGTAAGCCGAATAAACTCCATGCCGAAGGGCACGGCCAAGACCAATCGCATGCCCGGTTCAATACCCGACCTTAATAACCCATAGGCAATTTGCTGGGTTTGCCGATCGAGCTCCTCATACGTGATCGCGTTGTAGGAACGCGCTCCGTCGGGTCGCCGCGGCCCGTTGGGTTCCGCAATCGCCAACGCCTGGGGCGTCAACCTCGCATTGCGACTCAGCCTCTCTGCTACGTTGCCGTTTACGTCCTCGTGCGTTTCGTTTTCAGCGTTGCTCATTTCAGTGTGTTCAACATGCGTTCAGCGATACTAAAACCCAACGCACACTCTGCTCCCTTCCATCCCGGAACCGCATTGACTTCTAATACTTTTGGAATTCCTGACTCGCAATCCAACAGATCGACAGAACCGATTTTCATACCGATGTCATCCGCAACGCTTCGGGCTAACCGATGTTGGTGGTCCGAAATAGCAACGGCCTCGCATCTCCCTCCCAAGGAAACATTTGTTTTCCACCCTCGCACAGCATAGCGTCGCACAGCAAAAATCTCATCACCAATTACCAACAACCGAGTATCCACACCACCGGGCCGAATAAATTTTTGCACGTACAAAACAGCGTCGATACGTTCCAGGGTGGCAAATGTAAACCAAGCAAGTTCGCGGTCGGCAACTCGCATCACCCCACGTCCTTCGCCGCCGAACAGTGGTTTGACAACAACGTCTCCGCCCAACTCATCAAACGCCTGCATCGCTTCACGCCGAGACTGAACAACGCGTGTTGCAGGGACTTGATAGCCTAATCGAGCAACACGAGCCAACGTTCGATACTTGTCAATCGCGATCTCCAATGCAGCAGGAGGATTCACCACCTTCTGCCCTTCCATTACTAAACTATGCAATGCACTCAGCCTGAGAGTTATCTGCTCCAGCGATCCCACCGGCATTGTACGCGCGAGCACAAAATCAAAGTCTCGCAAAGATGTCTCTTCCAACGGCGCTTCCGGAAGCGATGGAAATCCCTCACCGGCTGTAATGGTGCACGCCACATCCTGCTCGCCGCAATCATTAAATGATGTCGACAGCGATTCGTAAGTGGCCCACTCAATCGACATGCCCTGACGCTGCGCAGCCAACCGTAGTTGATTTGCGTGCCAGCCTTCGCTTGGTCCCAGCACCAAAACTCGTTTTCTACTCACGCCATAGCTCGCGAAGTCGATTTTTCGCTGACCCCAAACGAACGATGCAGGACTTCTGGTGCCAAGTGCCCAAACGACTTGCTAACTCCGTTGCGCAAATTGACGAATGTCACTTCAGCAGGACTAAACAAATGCGGATCCACTTTATAAAAGTCATAATCATATGACTTAAATATCTCTGCAAATGGCCTGCCATGATCGGCACTCGCGCCACTTGGAATCTGGGGACCTATCGCGTCAATTTGTTCTTGATCCGTATCTACCCACAACGTTACTTGCCCGCCGTAAAGGATCGCATCATTCGTACGTCCAATTCCGCCCACCATGTCTTTGGCCATCGGCGCTAACGGAGCCGTCCCTAAAGCACTTTGCACCACGAGTGGATTCATTCCCATCGCATGAAACTTGTGCAACGACGTTTCGACACTCCTGGCAACGACTTGTACCACTCCAGCAATGCTCGTTACTGGCGCGACGCAAACGATTACTTGGCTCGTTGCCACTCGACACTCGTGCGCGATGTACTCCATCACCTCCGCCGTCGGCATTTGATCCGTTTCCAAGACCCCAACCACCTTGTCGGCCGCTGACACCACCAAACCGAGATCATCGAGCACCGCTTCGCGCCCACGCACCTGTCGCATGGGACCACTTCCCATGGCAAAATACTTACCGGCTTGCACAGGCCAGCCAGCATACTGACCTCCCAAACAGGCCAATGTTGGGTGATCCAGATGTACGGTTACTGAGCTCGACGTGCCGAATTGCGCACTGTCGCATGGGGTGATGGAAATTTCTACCAAATCTCCCAAACAAATTCTCGCCAGATGGAGCCCCGCTTGCAGCCCGCCTGGCACGCCAACTCCAAAGTCAATGACTTGTCCACCACCAACGTTCACTGAAGAAATTTTGAGTAATTCAGCCTGCTCCATTACATGAAGACAAAGGCGGTAAGCTCGGGAATTTAAGTGCATTGAATAAAACACAAAAAAGGGAACTTAAAAATTATTTTTCAATCTACACATCGAACTTGCCGAACTAACCTTGCTGTCGGCCTTCATTGGCCTAAAATTGGACCAGTGGGAACAACTGTCATGCACAGCCCACTCTCCTCTGGTCGTCCGTAGGCAGAGGGATCATTTTATGGGTTGGCCTGGACCAAACTAGTGGCTAGTGCAGTAGCACGCCCGGTCCACGCTTTTCTCCCAGCGGCTCCGTTTTTGCCGCCTACGACCGGAGGTTTGCATTTGCCGTCCACTCGAGCGAAAGCTTGAGTGGACGGTTTTTTTATTTCTGGTCCGCATTAATCCAGCAAAGACCGGTGTTCCTGCGAGGCTACTTCCGCGACTGTATCTCGCCCTTCATAAACGCTAAACCTTGCTGGGCCAATTCCATCTCGTCGTTAAACATCCGGCGCCAAATTCGCGTGGCGGCTGCCAACTCAGGCAATGCCAGACCAAAAGCTTCGATGACCATCCAACCGTCATAGCCGCAGCTAACAATGGTGTCGAAATTTTCTTTCCAGCGAATGCTACCCTGCCCCGGAGTGCTGCGGTCGTTCTCGCTGATGTGAACATGAAACAGCTTATCACCACCCGCGCGAATCGCATCCGGAATGCTCTTCTCTTCAATGTTTGAATGAAAGGTGTCGTACATGATTCCGCAGGCTGGGTGATCCACTTCTCGAGCAAACTTTGCCGAATCAGCATGGCAATTGAGGAAGTAGCATTCGAATCGGTTTAGACATTCAACTCCCAGCTTCACACCGACACTTCCCGCATGCTCGGCAGTCTTCCGCATACTCTCCACGCCCCAGCTCCATTCATCGGCCGTTGGCCCTGCCCCACTGAATTCTCCTAATGCCGAATGGTAAGGCCCGCAAAGGGTTTGAGCGCCAGCCGCTGCACAACAATCCAAGGTTCGCTTGTTCAATTCCACCCCCTTGGCCCGCACACTCGCCTCGGGCGAAATCGGATTATCGGCCGCATTGCGAACGGTCACTGCTGTTCGCTCCAATCCAAGGTCATCCAATTTTTTACCCCACGCCGCATAATCCAAATCCAAGTTGAAAATAGGAATCTCAACGCCATCAAATCCTAGAGACTTTAGATTCTCCAGAACGGGTAGCAAAGCATCGCTAAGCTCACCCGACCACAGCAATAGATTCATTCCGTACTTCATCGATTCGGCCTCTCAAGACAGGGATAATTGTTGGTTTGTTGTTGGGTTGGTTTTATCAAAGGTAATATCGATCCCTTGAAAAAACTATCGTCCTCGCGCTGCGCGAATGTCATCCATATTGCGCAGCGAATATTCAATACCTACGTAATCCAGCACTCGACATAGACCACGCATTGCAACACCAAATCCATCCGGTCCGCTAAAGCCTCCAAACTGACCGCCACCTTTCACGTGCGGCTCTAGGTCTAAAAACACTCCAGGCACGCCTCGCAGCGCAAGTCGACTTTCCATTTCAGGAATCAGGCTCTTAAAGTCTCGCAATATCGCTTCGTGTCCCGTATCTCCAATATCAGCAGGGACAAAATGCTCTAACGACGCTTCGTCCACATGGTCGATTCGACCACTTGGACTCGGATCGTGGTAATCCTTAATATGCATCCAACCCATGCCCGGCTTCATTGCCAAATACTGTGCATAGGTCTCATCGGCAGTAAATCCCTGGGTCACAATATTCGCACCATCGAAAATGGTAAGCAACGCTGGATGATTGACCCGACGATATATTTCACCAAGCAACTCGCCCGTCTGCCCGACGAGGTTGGCTTCTACTTCCAACCCGAAAGTAAAACCTCGTTTGTCACATGCTTCTGCTATTTGACCCAATTGATCGCAGACTTGATCTAAATGTTCTTCAGGTCGAGTTCCCTTGGGATGGTAAAAGGCAAAACCACGAATCAATTTTGATCCTAGCGCTTCTGCTCGATCACAAGCCACTTGTACGTCTTGAGCCAAGTACTGCTCGAATGGCACATAACGATTGGAAGTACCGTCATCCACATCCTTCAGTTTCACTTTGCCAATCGGCGAACCAATCGTACTGACTTGCAACCCGTACTCTCGCTGCAAATGGGCAACCCGTTGCACTTCAGAATCACTCAGCGCCATGACGTTTTTTACGCCCTCGCCGACATCAATGAAGCGAATTGAATAGTACTTCAGACCGACTGCAGCAAATGCCGCAAACTGAAGCTCGGCCCGCTTGTCATTGGCTGACTCGTCCGCAAAACCAGACAATAATATTTGTGGTGATGAACCCATGCCCTATTCCAATCTCGCTTTTCGATCAACAAAGTTCCAATTAGCCGTTAGAGGCCCCATTTACTCAGGCCACTGCACCGTAATGTTACTGTGCAGCCCACCGCGTGGGGTCCATCGACTCTCAATGGTTGCCGATAACGGCTGGACGATCGCGATAAAGTCGTCCATGATGCGGTTGGTGACTTGCTCGTAGAAGATTCCCTCATTCCGATAGGCCTGAAGGTACATCTTGAGACTTTTCAGCTCGACGCATTTTTTGTCGGGTATATAGCGAAAGACAATAGTCCCATAATCGGGCTGTCCAGTTTTCGGACATACCGACGTAAATTCAGGTGCATTATGTTCAATCGTATACCGTCGACCTGGCACCGGGTTGTCAAACGTTTCCAAGATCGATTTTAAGTCTGTACTCAATGTGAATGCTCCAAGGTTAGAAACGGAATTGTCACATTCCGAAGCGATGACCGATAGCGGGGGACGACTCCGAGTCAGCGAACGTTTTGTGAGTCGCCAAGGGGAAGGCCTATTAACCGGTACATCCAGCAGTTTTATCCGTCTCAGCGGCTGCAATCTGCGATGTTGGTTTTGTGATACTCCCTACGCATCTTGGGAACCAGATGGTCACTTTATTCCCATCGACGAACTGGTCCAGTGGGCGAGTTCCTCTGGACCGCGTCATGTCGTTCTAACCGGGGGTGAACCCCTGCTGCCAATGAACGTGACTGCACTGTGCGATCAGCTTCGCCGAGCGGGTCTTCATTTGACCATCGAGACTGCAGGGACACTTTTTCGACCAGCAAAATGCGACCTTCTTTCACTCAGCCCCAAGCTCAGCGGCAGCGCGCCCCCGCAAGAACGGTTCGATCACTTGCCAAAAGTCATTGGCGAGCGATGGATTGCCGCACACAATCGTCGTCGTTGGCAACCTGCCGTGATCAAAGACCTCATGGCCCACGCGGAAGATTATCAAATCAAATTTGTTTTGGACAATCTGAATGAAACGGACGAATTGCTCGCGGCCGTCGCCGAACTCGAGTCCGCATGTTCGATAGCACGAGAAAAAATCTGGATTATGCCCCAAGCACCAACCCCAGAATGCCTGGAAAATCAAGCGGACTGGGTCCAGAAATGGTGTGAATCCACAAACCTTCGCTATTGCGATCGCGCCCACCTGAAATGGTATGGCGCGATAAGGGGCACCTAAAACAGTCGTGCAAGCCTTTGATAAAGTCCGTGCATTGGAACATCCCCTGCACTAAATTTCACTCAGCATCCACCACTGCTTCTTTAACTTTCTGTACAAAGTGCGGGCTTTTACCACCTTTGCTCAATTCTTCCGATTTCTTTTCGGCTTCATCTTTCTGATCAAATTCAAAAACGGCAACGCGTTTGAGATTTTGGCTGAATACACCCCAGTACAGCTTCATTCGTACGTCGACAGCAACTTTTGCCTTCGTTTTACGCTTCGTCGGAGTTGTAGAAGTCGACGTTTTTCTAGCCGCTTTCTTTTTCTTTGGTGCTTCGGCTTCTTGTGCTTCGGCGGCCTCCGCTTCTGCACGGAGCTCCTTACGATTCACGACTCGACGGGCCATAGATACCACAAGCGTAGGGGGAGAAGAAATTATGTTTTGCGACAACTCTCTCAATGTACCGAGAGCCATTATTTTACGCTACACCACAGGCCCCGCTTCCTAGGCAACATGTTTAACCCCTAAATTCCAAATGCTTCGGTCATTTGCACATGGTTCGGTCATGATTCCGGAGCTGGCCCCGCTTGCTCTTTTAAATGCTTTTGCCGCCCCACTGCATATTCGTCTGCCTCAGGCCATGGTTCAGTATCATTCGCCCCTTGGGCCTGCGCCACGAGTCGACCAATCATGGCTCTACACCAGCCGCACCCCGTTCCCGCACCACCGCACTCGCTGACTTGACTAGCCACACGTGGGTGATGGATACGGATGAAGTTCTTAACTTTTCTACGAGTCACGTGAAAGCAAAGACACAATTCGTCGTCGTCATTCAAAGCCCGCTCCCCTGTTCAACTTCGCCAACTCGCAACTTCTTCAACTCGCAACTTTCATCGCGATGCGACAGGCATCCAAGTAATCGGCAATACATAATTTTTCGTCAACAGTATGCACATTCCGTTGGCCACATCCTAAGGTGACGGCAGAAATTCCATGTCGATACAGCCAATTCGCATCCAGGCCTCCCCCAGCTACATCCGCATAAGGAACCCTTCCTACTGACAGGACCGCTTCACGCGCCGCCAGCACAGAGGGAGTGTCCTCTGCAAGCCGAAAAGAATCGTAGTCCACGCTGGATTCGAAATCGACGCGCCCCGTCCGACCATCCGATGCTCGTACCTCCTCTACCGCACTTGCAAAAGCATCTCGAAAAGCGGCCACAATGCATTCCCTCATCACCGGATCGTGACTTCGCGCTTCAGCTCTCAAATAGACGTAAGGAGTAACAACGTTAGTTGCATCACCCCCTTGGATAATACCAATATTGGAAGTCCCCTTTCCTTCATTCTTTTCTACACGCCCCAACCAGCCTTCACGACGCAAGCGATCGATCGCCAACGCAGCAATCGTAATTGCATTCACCCCCGCCTCTGGTGCAATCCCTGCATGCGACGCATGACCATAAAACTGCACGGTCATCCGTACTCCACCTGTTGCACCCACGGTTAACTTTTCTACCGTGCCGCCATCAAAGTTCACTGCAATACCGATGTCACCCAAAATCCCAGGATCCAAATTTCTTGATCCCTGTAAACCTATTTCCTCTTGCACAAACCAGCACAACACGAGCGGGCGATGTGGAACTCCATTTCGCGTCAATTCAATTGCCGCCGTTAATAGTGCAGCAACTCCAGCGCGATTATCCGCTCCCAAGCCGGTCTTGGGATCGGCCGATTTCACATATTCTCCGTCTATCACTGGCCGGCATCCAACACAGATTGGAACCGTGTCCAAATGTGCCGACAATAGCGTAGGCGGTCCCGGCAACTCGCCCGGAATCCTGACGATTAAATTCCCCACTTGTCCTGGTGAACGAGTCCGCGTGTGTGCACTATCGAACTCAATCATTGCGTTCCGCACTCCGCCAGCCGTCAAGTCTGCTAACACGGCGTCCGCGATCAGTTTTTCCTCGCAACTCTTGCCAGGAATCGCCATCAATCGAACCACTCGGTCTATTGCTTCTTGTTCGTTCAACTTCATCATGGTGAACTCGTTTATGTCATCAAAGGTCATTCCCAGTTGCTGGTACGCTTCTGGAAGTTATTAGTTTTCTCAATTGGACTCGATAAAAAGCCACAGCGACAACCCTAGTTGCCAATTTACCCGCCCCCTAAAATTAATCACCCCCACAATCTGCAAACCAACATAGTCGCCTTTCGCTCCGCGAAAGTAGCGTCAGTATTCACACATAGTCACCTTTCGCTCCGCGAAAGTTCTGCAAAAACAACGAATACCAACGCTACTTTCGCGGAGCGAAAGGCGACTATCATAAATTCACAGCTCGCCCGCCGACTCACAAACTGCGTGGACTCTCCATCTCGTTGAAGCAACTGATAATGAATCCAATGACAACCGCTTGCCCCCTTTCGATCCTTCTGGTCAGCGCACAACTACTTACGCTTGCTGCCGAAGAGCCATTGTATTTTGCGGTTCAAATTGTCGATGAAGCCACCGGCCGTGGCGTTCCCTTAGTGGAATTAGAAACTGTCAATCATCTTCGCTTTGTCTCTGACAGCCTTGGCAACGTAGCTATCAATGAACCCGATCTCATGGGACAGGTTGTTTACTTTTCTATTCGCAGTCATGGCTACGAATTTCCAAAAGACGGCTTTGGATTCCGCGGCCAAAAACTCCTTCTCAAACCAGGTGGAACAGCCCGACTAAAAATCGCGAGAAAGAACATTGCCGAACGACTCTATCGAGTCACAGGAAGCGGCATCTATCGTGATAGTGTGCTGCTCAAACGAGATACGCCCTTGGACCAGCCACTTTGGAACGCTGACGTTGTTGGTTGTGACAGCGTCAATACTTGTCGGTACCAAGGAAAAGATTATTGGTTTTGGGGGGATACTCTAAAACCTGATTATCCCATCGGCGGCATCTTTGATGTTTCCGGGGCAACCACACTGCCACCTCAGAACCAAGGTCTCGCTACCGACATCGGTCTTAATTTTCATTACTTCACTGATGAGCAAGGAAGCGTTCGTCCCATGGCAATCATGGAAGGCGACGGACCAACTTGGATCAGCTCCGTCACCGTACTTCAGGGAGCGGACGGACCCGAACGTATGTACGCAAACTATGTCAAAATACGTAACCAACTCGATGCGTATCGCTGGGGTTTTGTTATCTGGAATGACACAACACAGCAGTTCGATGAGCACGTTCACTTTGAGAATCGACCCAACGTATTTCTGGATCCGCAAGCACACACGTTTGTTCTTAAGGATGCCGACGTTGAATATGTCTATTTTGCAAATCCTCTCCCACTGACGCGCGTTGCGGCAAATCCAAATTCATTTACCAATCCACTTCATTACGAAGGATTTACTTGCCTCGTGCCGGGTACTCGACCAGAAGATGGACAACTCGATCGAGACCAGGAAGGAGTCCTGCAGTTTTCATGGAAGAAGAACACGCCTCCACTCTCACTGAAAGATCAAGCAATGCTATTGAAATCTGGCTTGATGAAACCCGAGGAGAGACTCAATATCCTTCATGACATCGACTCGGGCCGCACAGTCCAACCTCACAGTGGTTCGGTCTACTGGAATGAATTTCGCCAGAGTTGGTTGATGATTACGGTCGAACTTGATGGTGAATCGTCTTTGCTGGGCGAAGTCTGGTTTGCAGAGTCAGACAA
This sequence comes from Pirellulaceae bacterium, assembly GCA_041749395.1. Taxonomy (GTDB): domain Bacteria; phylum Planctomycetota; class Planctomycetia; order Pirellulales; family Pirellulaceae; genus Laterigemmans. The sequence continues at coordinate 4,935 of JBGTBJ010000099.1, read as the reverse complement.
CCCCACAGGACCTTGGCGCTATGCGCGCAAGATCGTTACGCATGACAAGTACAGCTTCTACAATCCCAAACATCATCCAAACTTTGACGAGGATGGCGGACGACTCATCTATTTCGAAGGAACGTACACGAATTCCTTCTCGGGTAACTTGGACCCGACACCTCGATACGATTACAACCAAATCATGTATCGCCTGGATCTGGCCCATTCACAACTGAATCTTCCTGTTCCTTTCTACCCCAGTAGAGCGCTAAACGGACAAGCACCATTTGCCACTCGCGCTCCCGGACTGCCTACCTTTTTTGCATTGGAACACTCGGCCCCGGGCACCGTTGCCATCCAATGGAGAGACAACAAATTGCAAATCGGAGACGGCACAAGCTCTACAAGCGGTCCCGTATTTCATGCACTACCTGCGGACGCCGAACAGCCTCCAGCCACGACTGCATTGCTCTACGAATTGATGAATCAGACAACGCAAGTCCGGACATATACGATCCAACCTGAGGCGAATCCCCCTGGCTTCGAACTCAACCCAGTACCAATTTGCAGAGTCTGGAAGTAGCCGATAGTCGCCGATAGTTGCCTTTCGCTCCGCGAAAGTAGCGTTTTTTCACCCCTCCCAACGCTACTTTCGCGGAGCGAAAGGCGACTATCCACTTTTTATAAACGGGGCGCTACATCCGCTTCATCAACTTGCGGCAGATCACCAAGCGTTCTTAATCCCAACAAATTTAGCAACCGTGTTGTTGGGTAAAATGACGCAACAGGTTTACCACCGTCATGGCTCTCCCGTTTCATCTCCAACAATTCGCGTCTCACCAATTGATTAATAATGGACGACGAATCCTTCCCTCGCTGTTCGGTGATAACAGCAGCGGTCACTCCAGGCTGATACGCCACCAGGGCCAAGACGTCAATCGACGCTTGATTCAATCTCGTTTCGCGAACCTTGCCATAGAACGATGCGCGCACTTCACGCATTGCATCATTGACACCAAAGCAGTATCCGCCATCGCGTTTCGCAATGTAAAACGGATGTCCGTCCTGTTCGTAAATAGCATTCAGTTCTTCAACAATCTGATCCACTTCCTCTGCTGACACACCACGCATCGTCCCTGCGATCTGTGCAGCCGTAAGGGGACGATTCTCGGGATGTCCGACGAACAGGGCCGCCTCAACAATGCTCAGCGGACTGATGCCAGTGGTTTCTTCATCGGATTCATCTACGACGACCGGCTCGCCATCATGAATCGCAGCACCCACTCCCTCCATATTTGCATCATTCAATGCTTCTTCGGGTTCCTCGGAAGGTTCGGGGAGCATGCCCGACTCGACCATCGCACGAGCGTAGGCAGCTCCCAGATCATCGAGCGAAAATTCTTCTTCGCTCTCGTCACCCTGTTCCGAATCGGTCACATCAATCCCTTTCACCCAGCGACCAAATTTCCTGTGACGGTACTTCAGCTAGCGCCCCACCTAGAGATCAACTTTCGTCAAAGTCGTTGGCATTGTTCATGTCGTCGTCATTCATTGAAGCATCGTCGTCACTCAATTCATCGTCACTCAATTCGTCGTTGCTCAATTCGTCTTCGCTTGACTCGACCGCACCGAAATCACTATCCGTAATTCGCGGCACGGAGGTGGGCGAGCCATTGCTAGCGACATCGCCAGCGATAACGACTCCATCGACGATATCGGACTCAATCACTTCTTCCGGGGGAACACGAACGACTGCAATCAGATTGTCCGCATCGTCGAGACTCATGATGCGAACACCCTGAGTATTTCGACCAATCACGTTGATATCTTTGGCCTCAATCCGTTGGATCTTTCCTCGGGCCGTCATCATGAGAATTTCGTCTTCGTCAGTAACAGTAACGATGGAAATCACCTTTCCATTTCGCTTGCTCGTACGAATGTCACGAAGTCCCTTGCCGCCACGACGCTGTGTGCGATACCGAGCCGAACCGCTGGACGATTCTTCTCCAGCATCTTCTTCTACCGGTTCGTCCTTGGCTTCCGCCACTGCCGGATCCGCATCACCCTCATCGCTATCGGACAAACCATCTCCATCTGCCACGGGTGGCAATTCGGCAAGCGGCGCATTGGGACCAAAGAAGGTTCGCTTTCCGTATCCATGTTCGCAAACGGTCAGCAGCGTTGCATCGGGATCGGCCACCACCATTCCCACAACCGCATCACCTTTGCCTAAGTTGATGCCCTTCACACCCGATGTGTTTCGTCCCATGGGCCGAGCGTCTCGTTCAGAGAAACGAATCGCCATTCCCTCGGATGTAACCAACACCATCTCACTCGCTGGACCGACGACCGCAGCATCAACCAACTCGTCTCCTTCACGCAACTTGATAGCAATGATGCCACCCTTTTTCGGGCGACTGTAGCTCTCAAGTGTCGTTTTCTTGATTAGACCACCGCGTGTGGCCATCAAAATAAAGTGGCCGGGCTGATTAAAATCACGCACGGCTAAACATTGTGCAATCTGCTCTCCTTCCGCAAGGTTCAGCAAATTGACAATAGCTCGACCTCGCGATTCGCGTGCTAACTGGGGTAGGTCATATACTTTTTGCCAATAGACCTTACCTACCGTTGTGATGAACAATAAGTAGGCATGGGTGCTGGCGACAAACAAATGCTGGATCGGATCTTCATCTTCCGCTTTCGCCCCTTTCATTCCCTTACCACCACGCTTTTGAGCCCGGTAGGTACTGGAAGGAGTTCGTTTGATGTAACCACGGTGTGAAATCGTGACCACCATCGTTTCTTCGGTAATCAAGTCCTCGAGATCAATATTTCCAATCTCTTCGCCACTGATTTCGGTCCGCCGCTTGTCACCGAAGCGACGCTTAGCCTCCTCCATGTCCTCACGGATCATGCCGTAAATGCGTTTCTGGTCGCCGAGGATTTCAATGTAGCCAGCAATTTCTTCAAGCAATTGACCATGCTCTTCGCCCAGACGTTGCTGTTCGAGGTTGACCAATTGACCCAAAGTCATCTTCAGAATGGCATCCGACTGCACGCTGGTCAGCGTGTAAGTGTCCTTTACTTCACCCCGCTCTAAAGTGAACTGGCCGAAACCCTTTTCACCCAGAGCGCGTTCCAACATTGCCGCTGGACACTCCACTCCCATCAAACGAGTCTTCGCTTCCGCCTGAGTCGAACTGCTACGAATGATGCGAATAATCTCATCGATATTTGCAAGTGCAAGTAACAAGCCCTCGACAAAGTGTTTTCGCCGTCTCGCCCGCGCTAATAGAAACTGTGTTCGCCGCCGAATCACAGTAACCCGGTGACGAATAAACTCCGTCATCAGTTCCTTGAGATTCAATTCTCTCGGCTTGCCATCCACCAGCGCCAACAGGATTAAAGAAAATGAATCTTGCAGCGGTGAAAACTGGTAAAGCTGATTCAGAACAACATCAGGATCTGCATCTCGCTTGATATCGATGACCAACCGCACCGGGTCGTTCAAATCGCTCTCGTCACGAATGCCGGAGATTCCCTTGATACGATCTCCATTGACCAGTGCAGCTATCTTTTCGATCACACGGTCACGATATTGTTGATAGGGAATCTCGCTGACGATAATACGAGTGCGATTCCCCTTCATCTGCTCAATCGTGCAACGGGCCCGCACAACAACCGTGCTACGCCCCGTATGATAGGCGCGACGGATCGCCGCCCGACCACAAATAATTCCCCCCGTCGGGAAGTCGGGACCAGGAACGATCTGCATTAACTCTTCGATAGAAATGTCTGGATTGTCGATGACGCGAATAATCGCTTCACAAACCTCCGTCGGATTATGCGGCGGAATGCTCGTCGCCATACCGACGGCGATCCCACTCGCTCCGTTCACGAGCAAGTTCGGAAATTTACTTGGCAGTACAGTCGGCTCTGTCCGCGATTCGTCATACGACGGAACGTAGTCCACTGTGTCCAGCTTCAAATCGTCCAGCATCATCGCTGAAACGGGCGACAACCTTGCTTCGGTATACCGCATCGCAGCAGGTGGTAAGCCGGCGATCGATCCAAAATTCCCTTGCTTATCGATCAATAAGCATCGCATGTTCCATTCCTGTGCCATCCGGACCAATGTCGGATAGATCACACTTTCCCCGTGCGGGTGATAATTACCCGAGGTATCACCAGAGATCTTGGCGCATTTCACCCGGCGGCTCCCCGGACCCAAGTTCAGATCATTCATGGCGACCAAAATTCGCCGCTGACTTGGCTTCAACCCGTCACGCACGTCCGGTAACGCTCGACTGACAATAACGCTCATCGCGTATGTCAAGTAACTATCGCGCAACTCATCCTGAATGGGCAAATTGATCAGCCGGAGCGCTCCTGCGCCACCGTTGCCACCATTGTTCTCTTCACCTGGCTTGCTTCCCGAAGGAACACCACCACTGCCACCGTTTCCACTGCCGTCTGTAGCCAAGGAGCCATCCTCGATGGGGGGTACCGAAAAACACCCAAATGTGTGTCCTGTGCGTAAAAACCCATTCTAAGCCTTCTAGAGCCCGCTCACAACGGCCCCAAACAAACCGCCTCTCCATGCCAGCACTAAATCAACTTGTCGAAACAGGCACCTTTCTGTCCCCAGAATTGCCCTTCCACGATCCCTCCAAGGCAACGAAATGACATCAACCGATGGAATCCCCAATCGCCGTCACAATCGCTACCGAAAACAAAGCAAGAGAGCGGACAATCTTTCCCCCTCCCCTCCCCTTCCTGCCCCGCTCGTGCTCGTGCTCGTGCTCGTGCTCGTGCTCGTTGAGGTGGTGCCGGTTTCGGGGGCCACCGAGAAGCTTGCGCTACTTATGCGGCTGCTTCGAACTGCATCGGCGTCAGATAGCCGAGCGATGAATGACGACGAAGTTCATTGTAGTAAGTGAGGTACTCAAACAA
>JBGTBJ010000098.1:0-35022 GCA_041749395.1 Pirellulaceae bacterium | reverse complement strand
ACGCATTTTTTGGCACTGTATATGCTCGAAGACTTCGGCAAGCATTTGCTAGCACTACCGGTGCTAATTCCGTGGCGCCGTGGCCCCGACATCTTGATTTGCCTTGCTTATGCCCGTGCCATTCGTGTCAGACACCTTTTTTAACAGCTAGTCAGAATCACCCGTCAATTGACCAGGCATTTCGTCGCCCAAACAATCTTGAACGTACAGCATTTGAACTATTACCATCGCGACAACAACGAGTGGCGCTGCCATCATCACGCCGATGATTCCAACCAAAACGCCCATCACAAGTTGTGCGGCTATTGTTAGTATCGGTGGCAGGGATACTTCATGTCGCTGGATAAGCGGTGTGATCAGATAGCTTTCGACGGTTTGCAGAATGACATTGAAAAGCAAAACGTAGAGGACCGTTCCTGAGCCAATGTTCACAGCCAACAACATTTGAGGGACTGCGGCGATAAGCGGCCCAATGTTGGGTATGAACGTGAGTAGTGCGGCCAAAACACCGAGTGATACCGGCAAAGGAACCTCCAACCACCACATCGCGACCGCTGTTGCGATTCCTACCATCGACATCGAAAGGAGCCGCCCGACGATCCATAATCGGAGTGCCGAATTTAATTGATCCAAGACCTCTTCCGCGCGATCACGTCGGTCCATTGGCACCAGTTTGATCAGACCGGTTCGGTAGAGACCGGGGTCATATGCGGCATAGAGTCCGACGAAAAAAATCACGAGTGCTCCTGTAGCGCCCCAGCCAAACCACTGCAATCCTTGAAACATCTCCGGCAAGATAGCACCGGTTGAATTGGCTACCTTCTCCTGCATCTCCGAAACACTTGGCAGATTTTCGCTGGCCCAATCGTTCTGAGATAGTCTCTCGTCGGCCGTTTGAACTGCCGTTTGTAGTTGAGTCCACAACTCATCGGCGCGTTGAACGACTTGCGAACCGAGGTAGAAGGAACCGACGCCGATCGACAGCAACAGGAGCGTCACCACGGCCAGAAAGCTGACGCGATAGGAAAGCGGTGTATGTTTTGCAGGCCATGCACTAACTGCGTGAACGAACACGCCGAACAATAGTCCGGCGAAGACCAGCAGCAAGATGCTGAGAATTGGCGTAAACAGTCCAGCTGTCGCAAGGACGAGGGCGGCCAAAATCAGCGCAAGACCGAAAATCTGCGAGTTGGTAACTCGATTGAGAGTGATTGGCTTATTCATAATTGAACTCAAACGCAATCGATGTGCCATGCGGCAAGCGTTGGTACTGGGCGATCTTTTCTGCGGAGGAGTATTCGTGACGCAAAAAAACCCGAGCGGGAACGAGCGTCCCCGCCGGGCGAATCTTTCACATTGACAAGCATTTTCACTTGCTTCGGATGATCGAACAGTGAGTAGCCTGGCAGATAGTCAAAATTGCGCCGCACTACTGCGTTAGCGCCATACGTTCAACTTCAACCGATTTACCGTTCGACGAGATTTCCCGAGCGATCAGCATTACACGGTCCTTCACCTTCACGGCTGGTCCAGTAACACTCACCTTGCTGCCTTTTTTGACATCTAATTTCAGCTTATCCTGCTGGCCCATGTCGACAAGAAGTTTCTTGTTGTTGTCTGTCATGATTCTCGCAAACTGGTGCGTCTTGCCGCGAACCTTCATCGTTTTCAGGTCATCGACCGTACCGGTAAATTCGCGACCACTGCGGTCGATCATCTGCTTCTTATCGTCGCGAGTCACTTTACTGGCCAATAAGACCGACTTTTCGCCCGCCTTGAACGTCGTGCCTTCGACCGCAATGTCTTGTCCTAGCCGAGGCATCGTGTCGTACTGGTCGGCGGAACCGAGATCAACGATGACGTTATCGCCTTTTTTCGTATCGGTCAAAGCCACCACGATGTTCGTCCCGTGGGGCGTCTTGACTTTCTTTGCAGACTTGATCGAACCTTGCCGCATAACGACCTGTGAACTACGCGACTTTTGGTCACTCTGCGACTTCATCTGGTTCTTTGGGTCCTGGTCGGTATTGGGATCTGAAAACGTTACGTAGTTGTAGGTTTCGTAGACACCATCGCGATCTGTGTCGACGTATTCTGAGACTGAATCGTAAACGCCATCCTTATCGTAGTCGTAGTAAGTGGCTGTGTAGTCCCAGGTTCCGTCGTTATTGTAGTCGCCAAAGTCGGTGTAGCCGTAGTCATAGTAGTCGTAGAACCAATTCGCGTCGCTGTTGGCTGCGTTGTTATCGGCGAAGTATCCGTAATCCGAATCGCTCCAATTGATATCGTTGTCGCCATCGGAACTGACCAACGCATCCGACGTGCCGTAGGTTTCTCCATCCCAACGCCCGATCGCCTCGTCCGTCGGATTGTAGTCATTTCCGTCGAACCACTCACTGACGTCGTACCATGCATCGTCTTCGTAGTAAGGAGTATTGCTTCCGAATTCTTCATCAGCACTAGCCTGGGATAACAGACCAGCAACGGGAGTCATGGCCCCTAGGGCAATTGCGAGGACCCAGCGGCGTCGAGTTCTTGACTTTGTGGGAATGTTGCGTTGCATCTTCATTGGTTGCACCTTCTTTAAAGAAGTGAAGTTTGGGCAGCCGCTGAGATAAGCGACCTGCATCGAAATAATGCTGGTATAGATAAGGCCGCAACCACCGTGCCAACTTGGCAATTCAGTAATCACAAGTTTTAAGCTTGTGTTTGAGCGAAACGTCGGCAGATACGCGAGCAATCTGTAGCTTCGCTAAATAACCTTCTTCCACTCAAAAATTCTTAGTGGAGGAAGATTCAGTGCGATTACTTTAGACGTGGACGGTCCGAACAATGGTAAAGCGTATTGTTCGATATCCGACCGGACCTGATAGGCAATAAATGTTCCTCCAGGTGCAAGCGCTGCGTAAATCGACTGCACGATCACTTTGGCAACAGCAGATGGCAATGCACTAAATGGAATTCCCGAAACAATGACATCAGGTTGATTTAATCCATACATTTCTAAACAGCGAATGAGATCCACGGCGTCACCGATCTCGAGCGAAAAGCGAGGATCCGCAATTTCATCCAGTGCCTCAGCGAAAGCAGGCAGCTTTTCAATTGCCAGTAACCGACTATCGGGCCTCATCTTCTCCAGCAGTGCGACCGTTGTTCCGCCAGCACCTGGCCCTAATTCAATGACGACGGAAGCGTTGCGAATGCACTCGCGTTTGGCAACACTCTCCGTCAAAAATGGTGAACTTGGACATATTGCGGAAACATCTTCAGGATGCTTGCACCAAGCGTTGAACACGCAGAACAAACGCTTGATAAAAGATGGCGCGGATGGTCGCTCGATGGATATTGGCATTTGATTCACTCGCTGGCTGCAGTACCAGAACGACTAAAGTTTTGGACAACACGAACTGCATTGTCTTCAGGTTGAATTCCGTCACCATAACGCACGGCAAAAACTTGAGTCGCCTCCGCACCCAACAACACTATGTTCGCTGTGTAGTAGACCCAAACGAGTATGACGGCTAGCGATGCAGCAGCCGCTCCAAGCTGTGCTCCTGGTTCGCTATATGAAAAATAGACCTGCATCGCCATTCGTCCGGCAAGAAACAGTACTGTTGTGATCGCCGCACCAACGATTACGTCGCGCCATCGGATGACTGCGTCTGGCATGAATTTGAAGATTGCAGCGAAGACGGTGAATACGACTGCCGCTTGAATTACATAGTTAATCGTATCGGCAATTCCTCCACTCATGCCGATAATTTCTCCTATCTGCTCTCCGGCTGCAGAGAGGATAGAAGACACAACCATCGACACAAGCAAGAGGAAACCAAGACCCAGTATCATTGCTAGTGACAATATGCGTTTTCCCAGCATCATCACGATGCTTGATTTCTCAGGATCGGGTTGCACTTGCCAAACTCGATTCAGGGCATCTTGCAAAGAGCCGACAACGCCTGTTGCACCGACAATGATGCCAGCGAAACTGAGTAGGGACTTCCACCAGGCGCCACCCGATTCCCGGTTTTTCTCAAGAATCATGGTGATCCCTTCAGCAGCGGCTTGATTACCGAGGATCTCAGTTGCTTGCTCCTGCAATGACGCTTGCGCTTTTTCCTTCGCGTTGTCAGTCTTATAAGCTACCGACAAACCAATAGTAAGTACCGTCAGTAGCAAATACAGCAAAGGGGGCAACGCGAACGCGGTGTAATACGCCAATGCCGCTGCATGTGTCGTGCAGCGATCTTTGGAGAATTCCGAAAAGGTGTGTTTGAGAAAGTCCATTTGCTTGTGATTTCATAAGGGAATCGCGGCTGTTTATTGCGACTTGAGCCAGATGGCAAATCACAGGTTAGAACTGGTGGCAAGGCAGTAATAGCAAGTCATATGCCACGGGTCGCAAGCCGATATCTAATTGACCCACTCGTAAAACCGCACCAACTCTCAGCAAACAGCATGGGGACGCGCAACTAACCCCGACCTTAAAGTTCAGTGCAAAACCGAGTGACACTTCATGAACTATTTGCTGACGCGAGTGCGATCACAATGATCGATATGCGACCACGCGATGAGACCTACCGGCTTTAGACGCTGTCTGCAACTTCGACGCAAATTATTCCGCGTGATTGGCTCGCGTCACTTTTGACTCGCGGCTAATGGGGAATGCCTCCGAAATGTGACTTTGAGTCAACCCGTGGTACAGCAATCGCTTTAACTGCGATGCACAGAAGCACAAAATCTTCCACAAATTTGAAAGAGACCATGCCCACAACGCTAATTACAGGCGCTTCATCCGGTATCGGCTGGGAGCTGGCTAAGCAATTTGCCGGTGGCGGCGACGATGTTGTGCTGGTTGCACGGAGCGAGGACAAACTCAATAACTTGGCGAGCCAGCTCCGTGATGAACATGGCATCATGGCCACAGTCATTCCCAAAGACCTCGCCTTACCCGCCGCAGCAGACGAACTTTGGCAAAAACTCCAAGAGAAGTCGATTGAAGTCGATACACTCGTCAACAATGCAGGTTTCGGTGCATTAGGCAAATTTGCGGAGCTTGATATTGATCGCCAAACCAACATGCTAATGGTCAACGTGGTCGCTCTTACTCGACTCACTCGTTTGCTACTTCCCGGAATGCTCCAACGAGGTACGGGTGGAGTTCTTAATGTCGGCTCAATCGCGGCCTACCAAGCTGGGCCCAATATGTCGGTATACTACGCGTCGAAAGCCTACGTATTGTCATTCACCGAAGGTTTACGCGAAGAGGTAGCTGGCTCCGGCGTTCACATCACCTGTTTAGAGCCAGGAGCGACGGAGACCGGCTTCGGCGATGACTCCGGAATGGGTAAGCTCGACATGTTTTCCTCGGCAATCTCATCGGCAGAAACGGTAGCCAAAACGGGCTACATTGGCTACCGTAGCAACGAGGACATTGTCATTCCTGGTTGGAAAAATCGCTTGATGGTTACATCGGTCAGCTTCCTACCGCGATTCATCACCCGAAAACTAGTCGCCAAGCTCCAGCGAATTTGATAAGCGATCAATCGGGGTAAGTGAGAGGCGAGTGCTTGGTGGGTGTGATGTCACCGGGAATGTTGACGTATATTTTCTCACCGCAGTTCGGACACGCAACCGCCCGGTCATTAACGTACTTTCCGCACCTGGGACACGGTACTTGGTTTAGAGGTGCGTCATCTTTTTTCACATCCATTGGTGATCCGCCAAATTGTTAATAGCTTCGCTTGCTAGCCACTACGATGCGCAGCTCCGACGGCCGTGGTTAGCAAGAGAATGGCTGAAGTTTGTTAAAAGGAAGCGGATGCGTTCACTTCCGCTTCTGTCTCAGGTCGTTCGCCTTGCAAGTATGCCATACCAGCTTTAAGCAAATACTTCGCACCCTGGAGGCCTGAATTGTCCCAGTACTCTCCGCGTGACGGAATGATATCAAGCAGAACGATGGACTCGCTCGATTTACCCTCAGGGAACCACACTTTCCAACTCTCTTTCCAGAGTTCATTCAGTTTTGCCCGATCGTCAATTACGCGAGCATTCCCCGAGAGCGAAACAAACTTGTTAGAACTCTGCATTACAACAGCGACTTCAGAGTCGAGCATCAAGCCGGCAATCTTACCTGAGTTGCGGTCAGTTACGAACCAAATTTGACCGTTTTCCTCTACTTGAGCGACCGCCATCGGGCGTGCATCAAGCGAGCCGTCGGACCCGCGAATAACCAGCATAGCGGTATCAAAGTCTTTGAGCAGGTCGATTAGCTTTTGTTGAGTATTCACTTTTCTGTCCTTTTTATCTATGTAAAATCGCAAGCCATTTGAGCTGCCCGCAGTTGCATTCACAAGCGGCGGGGACACACAATGCGTGCCGCAAATGACTACTGGAAAACTATACGGATTGCCTCGCATGCTTGCCCTCAGCGAACTCCTCGATCGCCTTCGCACAAAACGCAGGTATATCGTTTGGATTTCGACTGGTCACCAAGCCTTCGTCGCATACACATTCTTCGTCCACCCATTCAGCACCAGCATTCTTTAGGTCCGTCTTCAAACTTGGCCACGAAGTTACTCTACGGCCGCGGACGACGTCCGCCTCGACCAATGTCCAAGGACCATGACAGATCGCTGCCACTGGCTTATGTTGCTTGAAAAAATCTCGCACGAAACTTACTGAATCTTCGCAGGTTCGCAGAGAGTCCGGATTGGCGACTCCCCCTGGCAAAACGAGCCCGTCGAAGTCTTCGGCAGATGCGGTATGAACCGATTGATCGACGTTAAAAGTATCCGCCTTCTCGTCGTGATTCATACCCTGAATACTGCCCTCTTTCGGGGATACTAATACAACTTCCGCACCTGCCTTTTTGATTTTTTCCCAGGGCTGCGTCAGCTCGACTTGTTCAAAACCGTCTGTGGCGAGGAATGCGATTCGTTTTCCTTTGAGCGAATGTGTGCTCATAACTTGCTCCTATTTTGAGAAGTACTGATTCTTAGAGAGCTAACAATGTTCTTAAAGAGCTATTCATGCACGTACCATTCATGCAGGTACCATGCCAAAACCCAATCGTTGAAGTGAAGCTGCCCGTTCTGCAGAAAAGTGGGGTGGGTGGAGGACAAAGCGATCGTGTACATTTTGTGGGTGCAGGCAAATTGTCCTGCATTCCCTGAGTTTTGAAGCTCGCCAAGCATTATTTACAACAATGGAAGCTGCGAACTTTTGGCGAATCCCACAACTGCAATCTCGTTGTGAAAGCCGGCCAGCAACCAGCAAGGCCGAAAATCAACCATATTCAACTTGCGATAAGAAATGTTCTCAGAAACTGATGGCAGCAGGAAAACGATTGGCGACGTAGACGTCATGTTCCATGACGGGCTGTACCACCTATTTCATCTCGTTCTGCCCAACCACGACTTTATCGCCCATGCCGTTAGTACCGACGCGCTGAATTGGCGACGCGTCAACAACGCTCTGTTCATTGGCGATCCGGGCAGTTGGGACGATTTGATGTTGTGGACCATGCACATTTCACCTGATCCGCATAGCGCTGGTCGCTGGCGCATGTTCTACACAGGACTATCACGCCGCGATCAGGGCAAATATCAACGATTAGGGATGGCAGTCAGCGATGATTTGTTCCACTGGCGAAAGACACCGGTCCACTGGGTAGACCATCGCGGTCCAAAAGACCCCGAAAGAGTAAAGCAAGCACTAAGGCAAAGTAGAGCTGACACTGCCAACTGCCGTCATGCATTGTTTGATAAAGAGAGTTGCTTTCCTTTGGAGCCTGATCCACAACACTACGAGGCTTCGCTAGAAGAAGGTCGTCATTGGGTCAGCTTTCGCGATCCCTACTTTTATTACGACGGACGCGATGGCTGGTTATTAGCAGCTGGCCGCGTCAATACGGGCCCGATCGTTCGTCGTGGCTGTGTTGCCTTGATGAAGGAGGTCGAACCGAATCACTTCGTCGGCCAGGCTGCGTTGCATCATCCCCGCTTGTACGACGATGTAGAAGTTCCCAATCTTATCGTTGTTGACGAGGACCATTACTTGATCGGAAGTATCCGTGAAGACGCCAAAATTCGCTATTGGCACACCGACAAAATTGGCAACCGCTGGCAGAGTTACCACGACAACGTACTGCTTCCTCAAGGCAACTACGCCGGACGTGTTTGTCGCGACGAACAAGGTTGGCTGTTGTGGAATTTCTATTCAATGAATTTGACGGATCGAACATCAAATAACTTGATGCCACCACCAAAACGCCTCGTTAAAAATGAACAAGGACTATTACGAGCTGTCACGTTTGAAGGGATCGCACAGTACGCGCAAGAACCCGTCGATGCTAAGTGCATTCATCGCTTAATCGACGACATCGGCTCCCAAGCCCAACAATGCCAGGTCGATGGGGGGCATTTAGATTTGGCTTGTGATAGCGGCTTTCAAGCATTTGTATTTGACAGTGTGCTAGACAATTTTCGCTTTATAGCGAAGCTAGAGATGCAGGGGCTCGGCAAGTGCGGCTTGGTGTTCCGCATCGATGCCGAAACACGTGACGGATACTATCTGTCGCTTGACCTGCTAAAGGGAGTCGCCCAGTTGCGAGCCTGGGGTACCGGCGAAGACGGCAGTGGTGAACACATGATGCAGTTTCGTCCATTGCAATCCGGTTTCTGGTACTCGGAATTTCGTAACGGTGCGTCCGTGCAATTGATTGCTTTCGGAAGCTACATCGAACTGTCAATCAACGGCCGAGTAGTTTTGTCATTAGCGGACCAGAGTTTCGTGAACGGCCAACTGGGTGTCTATCTTGAAACGGCCGCAGTGCGAGTATCGGAAATACAACTGAACCGTCTCGCGTCCCCCAGCCAAACCGACGAACACTTGGCAAGTGGCTGACTCGCTGTAAACTTGCGGCCACGCTCTTGAATCGACGTTTGCTGACCAGGGGAACTGTTACAGTCATTTGCCCCCACTAGCGCGGCTGGCCCTGTAGCGTGGCCCTGTAGCGTGGCCCTAGCGATTCTGAGCTACTTGAGCTCAAAATCGCTGAGCAACGGAAAACAGACGTGCGAAATTTTACTTACCCGACCAAGCTTCGATCTTGCCAAACGCTACGCGACTACCCGCATCGCCGGTTGGCTGAGTGAAATCGTCCGCGTCAGCATGGATCACAATCGCAAGCCCCATAATCGAATGGTCGCCTGTTAGCGAAATCACTGAATCCTCTTTGTTGATCAAGGCGACACCTTCGGCGTCGGCTTCAATGTTTCCAAGATCTCCAACATGACGCTTCTGGTCTGCCATTTTCCCATGTGGCTGATCCGTCGGATTGAAGTGTCCACCGGCGGACTTACCAGTTTCCCTGTCCGACAAATCACCTTTCTCATGTACGTGGAACCCATGCATTCCAGGTGCTAATCCAGTTACCTCGCCACGAATTGTCACCAAATCGCCCACTTGAGTGAAACTGATAGAACCCTTTACTTTACTGTCTCCGATTGGCACCAACTCGCACATTGCTTTCATGGTATTTTCGGTTGGTGCTAGGTCCGTATCAACCTCAGTGCTTGTCAGCGGCGCGTCGACTGTATTTGCCGCTGGATCAGGTTGATCGCAGCCTACAGCGCCAACAGTCGCAACGAGTGCAAAAAGTCGGATAAAGGGAAGTGTGTGCAAACTCATCTTTGGTCTCCGGTTTAGGTTCTATTCGTTTTTGCAAGATAGATTGGCTTCGACAAGGCGATTCACGGACATCTCAATTGGCAGATGCATGCAAGTCGACCCAAAGACAAAAATTCCAGGAGGGGAGAATTACTGCAAAGACTGTTCCGTTTTAAAACAAGTCCAGTAATGAAAGTCGCCTTTCGCTCCGCGAAAGTCCTAAAAAGCAACCAATACCAACGCTACTTTCGCGGGTAGGCTGTGAATGTATTAATCGAAGGCAATCATAGTCGCCTTTCGCTCCGCGAAAGTCCTAAAAAAGCAACCAATATCAACGCTACTTTCGCGGGTAAGCTGTGAATGTATTAATCGAAGGCAATCATAGTCGCCTTTCGCTTCGCGAAAGTTCTAAAAAAGCAACCAATCCCAACGCTACTTTCGCGGAGCGAAAGGCGACTATCTTTAGGGTGTAGCTGGTTGAGTGCAGATCAAACGACGGGCCAGCGGGCCGACGGTCAAACCCTGCACAATGATCGAAAAGATCACGACTGCGTAAGTCACAGTAACGAAGAGATCACGATTCATACTCGGTGTTAGCTGCAAAGCCAAGGCAATCGAGATACCTCCACGCAGCCCACCCCAAGTCATAATTGTTAGCGAGTGTGGTACAAAATGAAGTCTTTTCGCGAATAGCCAAACTGGGATAAGGAGCGACATATTCCTGGCAACAAGCACGAGAACTATGGCAGCTAAGGACGCAAATATATAGCCCGTTTTGAGATGGAGAACGAGAATCTCTAGTCCGATCAAAACGAACAGAATCGCGTTCATAAGCATGTCAACCATCTCCCAGAAATTGTCGAGATACGTCTCGGTTTGCTTTGACATTGAATTTCCACGCGCGGCATCGCTACCGATGAGCAATCCCGCCACAACAATCGCCAGAGGCCCCGAAACATGCAAGAAAGTAGCCAGCGAGTAGCCTCCCATCACACAAGCTAGCGAGATCATGATCTCGATTTCATAGTCATCGATTGAGCGCATCAACAGAAACACTATGGTACCGAGCACCAACCCAAGGACCAAACCGCCAATCACCTCGACAGCGAAAAGTTCTGCGATCTTCGCTACCGAAATTTGGTCATCATCGTGCGAAGATTCTGGCGAAGATTCTGGTGAAGATTCTGGCGACCCATGAATTGCGTCGGCGACGTTGCCTCCATTCAAAGCGGAAACGGTTTCAGTCGGCTGAGTGGGCGATGGATTCATATCGGCGGGTTGTCCGCCCCCTGACGCAATACCGAAGATGGTTAGAAAGACAACGACGCCTACACCGTCATTGAACAATGATTCACCGACGATTTTGGTTTCCAATGCTTGCGGCACCCGGGCGTTCTTCAAAATCCCTAGAACTGCGATAGGATCGGTGGGCGAAATCAGCGCTCCGAAGAGCAGGCAATGTATGAATTGGACGTTTAAGCCCAAAGCATTGAAGGTGAAGAATGACCCGATTCCAACCAACATGGTTGACGCCAATACACCGAGCGTTGAAAACGTCAATATGGGCCAGCGTTGGACCCGCAACTGATCAAAGTTCGTATGTAGTGCTCCCGCGAAAAGCAGGAATCCGAGCATTACATCCAGCAATACTTCCTGGAAATCAATGTAGCTGATCAGTGTGCGTGCGTACTCTAGAATTCGGTCATTGACCCACGCACTGGCAAAAACCACCAGTGTAAAAAGAATGGCCACGACCATCAGGCCGATCGTCTTGGGTAGCTTCAAGAATCTAACGTTGATATAGCCGAACAAGGCCGCCAAAGCGATAATGATCGACGCGATGCTGAATAAATCCATTGCTATGCCAGTTGTTCCTTGCTCGCTTCGCCAATCGCTCAATTGCCTATTTAACTACGTCTGCGAAGGGTCAGTCGCTAACTTCGATGTCACCCTGTTACAGATCGGCACCCAAGTGCAATGTCAGCATTGCCCTCAAAAAATAGCGTGATTTCCGGCACGATTTGAGCTTCTATTATGCTCGTGACTTCAGCGGCCTGCAATACGTGTATCAGGCCCGTGCACATCGATCGACCTCTCAAGCGTGAAAGCTTGCACTCAAAGTAATGGCGCGTCATTTGCATCTTTGTGCCGTTGAATCGGCTCCGCAGAATACTCCACTCCTCCAATGGGTAATATCACATGGCTAGCGAAAAAAGCTTAACCGAAGAAATCAAGGAAGCTGTCACAGACGATGAACATTCGATCGGAGAGAAGGCGCCCGGCGTACCGTTCGTCCTCGTGGCGCTGAGCTACGTCGCCATCCTCGCCGCAGTTTGCTTTGCTGCAGCATTTTTCTTGTACACTACGTAAAACAAATTTGTGCCAATTTGCGCTCGCTGCGCCCCCTTGGATTGCAGAAGAAACTGCAGAAGACCACGCATAGGGCGCAACTGGCTGGGCGTCATGACCGCGTCTTATGCTTCACGTTTGCAATCTCTCTAAGATTGATACATCTTTGAAACTCAGCGTTCGTTGCGGGAATGGAATCTCAATGTTCGCGGCGTCCAGAGCTCGTTTGATGGCGGCGATCACTTGGTCGCGGCTGCGACGAACATCGCCGGGTTTGGAACCGGTCCACCAGGCCACTTCAAAATTGATGCTGGAACTGCCAAATTCCTCTGCGAACACTTCGACCGTCCGAACTCCCTGAACCGAGTCACATCCCTGCACCGCTTCTCGAATCACTTCACGCGCTTCATCCACATCCACTTCGTATGCGACACCACAGGCAATCCGAACGCGTCGCTGTGGCTGACTCGTTAACACATCCACATTGTTTTTAAACAGCGTTGCATTGGGAATTACTGTGAGCTCGCCATCCAATCGGCGGATCAGAGTATTGCGAATAGTGATCCGCTCTACCTTTCCTGTTACGCCATCACAGGAGATGAAGTCACCTCGATCGAATGGGTATCGCCAAAGAATCAGGATGCCCGCGAAGAAGTTTTCAAAGATATCTTTGAATGCGAAGCCAATCGCAACAGAACCAAGCCCAAGCACAGTTAGCGCTTTCGATGGCGTCATTCCTGGAAAAGCGACGACAGCCGCTGTCAATAGACCAATAATCCAGACGGCGATGGAGGTGAGGTGATATATCAAATCTTTCAAGCTTGAGCGCAGTCCGCGATTTCCCAAAAGTTTTACCAAACACCATCCTAGTAGCTTGGAAACTAGGGCGGTGATCGTCACTACGACTAATGCAGCAAACAAGAGGGGCGAGCGTACCAGGAAGTCTCGCCACAGCCCATCCAAGCTCTCCTGGACTAGATCCTTGCTAGAGGCAAGATCTACTGTTGCTTCGACGTCGAGTTCATTGATGACAGCAATGACATCCTGTGTGCGACGTGCCGTGGTGCTAGCCCAATCGCGATGTTCGTTAGTATCCGCAATACCATTGATTGTAACGATTCCGTTATTGGATGTGACTTCCAGAGATTCGTACCAGCCCGGTGATTCAAAGATTCGACGTAGCCGCGTCGCAATCGCTGAATCTTCAGTAACGTCGTCGACTTCCACGATTTTTGTGGGCGTTAGGTCGGCATCGGTCGCAGTACTAGCCGTGTCCTGAGCAATAATATAGGTCGCTGACGCAAGCACGAATACGAGGCTACAGAAGCTACTTCGAATCATATTACGCTCAGTTTGAAACATGGGCGGTGGTTACCTATTGCCGAGTGCATGCAGTTCTATAGTCCATTCAATTACGAGTCTTGCGAATGGCGTGCCTTTGCATGGCTAACCACGAAATGGAGCGATTCAGTACCGTCGTGGTCGATTGCAGACCAGCGTGCCGGATGCGCAACCATCACGCCGACAACCCTCATCCCTTCACTACGTTTCATACCTCTGGCATACGAATTGCGTCGCTTGTAATGATTGACTCGCAAATCTCATCCCCGTCAAAAAGGTGACGTTTCCTATGCTCCGCAACATAGCGTACCTACCAATCATCGCACTCTCATTGCTGTTAACCGGCGACAATTTAATGTCGGCCCAACAGACAAAGGAGTCGAATTCTAGTCAGCCCATCGAGATTGCTGAGGCAATCCAGTTAGACTTCAAAGATGCGGAACGGCTGGCGACAAGTTCGCTGACTGTAGATGTGGATGCAGGTTTGGTAACGCTGTCAGGACAAGTGGAAAGCCTACAAGATAAACAACTCGCCTCGCGTATCGCTAAACGAACTCGGGGTGTCGAAGCCGTTCTCAATCAGATAGTCGTCAAGGTCTCGTCTCGCTCTGATGATGAGCTTCGCCAAGATGTCTTGAAGGTGCTTCGCATCAACGACAGTGTCGATCTCCCTCAGATCGTCGTCAATGTTAAGGCAGGTGAAATTGCCATGACAGGAAAAGTCGATTCGCTCGCTGAAAAGCGAATTGCCGAATTCGTCGCGTCCGGCGTTCGGGGCGTGACGAATGTTGTAAACCAGTTGACGGTTGACATATTGACCGATCGCAGTGATGAAGACTTGCGAGAGGAGATCAGTGCGTTGCTTGTTCAATCCGTTTACCTCGATGACGCGAATGTCAAAGTAGATGTCCAGGATCATGTCGCTCTATTGGCCGGAACGGTAGGCTCAGCCGAAGTGAAGGATCGCTTGCAGCAGGTTGCGGAGGTCAGAGGCATTGTAGACGTTGATATAAGCGGTATTAAAGTTGACCCAAACCAAGCCGATGGCAGTCGACGGAAAGCGCGCTATGCGGATGTGACCGACGAGAAAATTGGCGATGCTCTCAATCGCTCCTTTCGTGCTGATTCGCTGGTCTTTGGGCAAGCGGATGCGATTACCGCGAACGTCGATTCCGCCACTGTCACGTTAACGGGAAAAGTCACCCGATTGCGAATTAAGATTCAAGCAGAACGCTTGGCGATGGACGTCATCGGCGTCCAACGAGTGTCAAACGAACTGATGGTCGAATCCCCGGATCAACCTCCCAGCGATATTGAGATCGTTCGTGAAACGCAGGAAGCAATCCGACTGAACCCGTACCTGGAACGTCGCGACGTGCGCATTCACTGCCAACGTGGACATGTTAGCCTATTCGGAATCGTTGAATCCGAGCTAGAGAAACAGGTCGCTGGCTGGCTGGCTGGTGGCGTCGCGGGTGTCGTGCACGTCAACAACGCACTGGCGATTGAACAGAAGTGGAAGGAGAAGAGCGACGAACAGATCAAGGAAGACCTGGAGCGAAAGTTAAAGTTTGCTTTCTTTGACAAAAGTAATCAGATTGAGGTGACGGTCGAGGATGGAGTTGCGATTCTGCGAGGTCAGGTCGATACATGGCGTCAATGGCAAGTCGTGCTTGACTTAACATTGGAAGCAGGTGCGAAACACCCGCACAACCTAATCGACGTCCGTTACCATCCACCACATGGTGCATCAAAACTTTACGTGCCACAGTAAGGCCTTGATGATCGCAAGCTGTGAGTGAGCAGGCGATCTATGGGAGTTGATTCTGGCGGAATATCTTACCGAAACAGCACCTTTGAACTAGCTTGGATAGTTTTCCCGCACGGAATTAGCCAACGTTATATCGCTCGCAGATTGTTCGTCTATAATCGGGTTCGTCAACGCCAGATCATAGAAGGGCAACAGGCACATGCGTTCCGATCAAAACTTGCCTTCTGCAACAAGTACTGTCGCCATCCGGGCCAACGTGGCGACCTGCCTAAATTTTGCATCGTGGCAGAATTCTGTTCCAATGCTTCGAAGCCTGATGATTGAGAACCTATCAGGCGAAACGATTGAAGGTCTTTGTCTTGAGGTTCGCAGCGTTCCCGGATTTGCACGCCCTAAGAAATGGATGATCGATCATCTCGGTACAGGCTCTAGTGTTGAGCTTCGCGATCGAGATATTGAACTTGAACCAGAATACTTGAATGGATTGAATGAGGCTGAACGTGGCATTTTGGTCTTCACGTTAACCGCGGGTGACAGAGCTATCGCTACAGCTCAGCACGACCTTCGTGTATTGGCTCGAGATCAATGGGGCGGTTTGAATTCGGGGTTAAATTCGGAGGGCGAATTGTTGGCGGCTTACGTAATGCCCAACGATCCCGCCGTGTCCAAAGTTCTAAAGTTGGCCGGAGATGTCCTTGCCAAGCATGGCCATTCGTCGGCTCTCGACGGGTATCAGAGCGCCGATCCCGGTCGAGTCTACATGCTGATCGCAGCGATCTGGTCTGCTGTTGCCGCCAAGTCGTTAACGTATGCCAATCCGCCACCAAGCTTTGAAAACGATGGGCAAAAGACGCGGCGGCCTTCCACGGTTTTAAGGGATGGCTTGGCGACCTGCTTGGACTCGACCCTGTTATTCGCTGCGGCCATTGAAGCAGTCGGATTGAATCCGGTAATTGTCATGGTCAAGGGGCACTGTTTTGTGGGGGCCTGGCTTGTCGAGAAAACGCTTTTACAGACTGTCGAAACCGATTGCAGTGAAATTCGCAAGGCGATTGCTGCTCGTGAACTGATCACCTTTGAAACGACATTGATCACGCATCGCCCGCCAGCGAACTTCGAAGCAGCGATCAGCACGGCCGCAAACTCGACCAGCGAGTCTAAAGAAGCAGAGTATTTGTCGACTATCGACATCCGTCGCGCCCGCATGGCGCAGATTCGTCCTCTCGCATCGCATGAACGATTCGCTATTGCTGAGGAAAGTGCTGTTTACGATAGCGGACTATTACCATTGCCAGCCGCTCCTCTAGTCACCGCCGCGATGGAAGATGAGTTCGAACAGACACCCACAACTTCGGAAGGTCGAATTGACCGTTGGCAGCGAAAACTATTGGATCTGTCACTGCGGAACCGATTGCTTAACTTCAAAGAGAATAAGCAGTCAGTTCCGATTCTGTGTCCAGACATTTCGCTATTGGAAGACAAACTCGCCGGAGGTCAACAACTTCGTCTCATTTCATTACCCGAGCACAATCCGTTGGGCGGACGGGATGCCGAGCTTCATCGACAAAAAACAAATCAAGATCTCGACGTCGAGTTTGCCAGGCAAGCACTTGAAAGAAAAGAAGTTTCATGCCCACTCACTGACCAACAACTCTCTGGGCGGCTGACGGCGATCTATCGCAATGTTCGAAATGATCTCGCTGAAGGCGGATCGAATACTCTGTTCCTGGCAGTCGGATTCTTGCGGTGGAAAAAGCCGGAAGATACAAAGACCTACCGCGCTCCCTTATTGCTCGTGCCCGTCAAGCTGATTCGCAAGAGCGCGGTTTCGCCATTTCATCTATCGTTACATGAGGATGAGGTTCGGTTTAATGCGACACTCATCCAATTGCTTAAGAAAGACTTCGATAGAGATATATCGTACTTTGAGAGTGAATTGCCGAGAGACGAAAACGGTGTCGATGTCCCGAAGATAATGGAGCGAATGCGGCGTGAAGTTCGTGAGATCCCCGGCTTTGAAGTTGTTGATGAAACTGCACTTGGTACGTTCTCCTTCGCAAAGTACTTGATGTGGAAGGACTTGGTCGAACGGATCGACAGTCTGAAAGACAATCGAGTCGTCAAGCATCTGATTGACAATCCCGATCAACCTTTTGAGTCGGGCTGCGGTTCGATTCCAAATGCCCACGAAATCGATGTTCGTTACGAGCCCAAAGAGATTTTTCATCCACTTCCGGCTGATTCCTCTCAACTTGCAGCCGTGATGGCAGCGTCAGAGGGTCAGGATTTCGTGCTAGTCGGTCCTCCAGGAACCGGCAAGAGCCAAACGATCGCCAATATCATTTCCCAATGTCTGGCGACGGGAAAAACAGTTTTGTTTGTCGCCGAGAAGACCGCCGCGCTCGATGTTGTTTACCGTCGATTACGAGAGCATGGATTAGGTGACTGTTGTTTGGAATTGCACAGTAACAAAGCAGAGCGACGAAAATTCCTCGATCAACTCGACGCAGCTTGGCAAAACAATCGAAAGACGAAAAAGAACGAATGGGTTTCAGTCAGTAGCCGGCTAAAGGTCCGTCGCGACGAATTGAACTCCTACGTTGCTGCCATTCACAAGACATATCCAAATGGCTGGACAGCCTTCGAAGCCATGGGGACCTGCGTCAAAGGAGGCGATATCTCAGCCCCAGCGTTTGATTGGCCAGATTCAGTCCAGCACGACCTCGCTTCGTTCCAAAATTTGTCCGCGACAATCGACAAACTTTCTCTTACCTATGGAGCAATCGATCCTGAAGCGAAATTGCCCGCCGTCTCGGCATCGCGGTGGTCAGCTGCCTGGGAGCAAACTCTCCTCTCGCATTGTGAATCACTCAAGCGAGCGGCAACTGAACTGCAGGAATCAGTGCGCAAGTTTCTTGATTGCATTGGCGTTGCAGGACGCGACGATGTATCGCTTGGTGAAATAAAAGGGCTCGAACGGTTGGCTCTGACATTGTTGAATTGCAGCAATGAAGATGTTCGGATGTTATTCGATAAGCAATTCGCCAAGTATCCCGCTGCTCGGCGGCAGTTGGAAGACGCGATTGCCGCTTATCAGCTAGCTCGAAAATCCTCGTCGGCCAACTATGACGATTCGCTCGACACGATTCCTCTCGAAGAATTCGATAATAGCTGGCGACAGGCATCGTCCGCGTTCTGGCCAATGTCTTGGTTTGCAAAACGCAAGGTAACTCGTTTGTTGCAAACCTATGCCGCTGACGGAATCGCGCACCCAGAGATTGACATTGCATCTATCCGCGAGATTCGAGTCCAACTCAAGAAAATCAAAGAAAGTCCACTGGCCGGAAAGTCGAAGCATTTCAATGCAACTCAAACCGACACCGGTCAACTCAATTCGCAGTTGATGAAAGCTGACTCGCTCAGGCAAGCCATTGTTGAAGTAGGAAAGCTATTCGGTAGAACGAACGAGATTTCTAAAGCGGTTCATCCATACATCAACGGTCGACAACCGGACGCTCCGCTGTTTGTGGCGGCGAAGCAAATCTGTGACGCAACGAATGCATTTAACCAGACGGTACAAGCGTTCGGCGAAACGGCCGGTGAAACGCCAATCACCAATACAACAACTGAGATTGTCGCAACATCGAAGAATGCCGCCACTCAAATTGAATCGAACCGAAGGGGCTTGCAACGCTGGACTAGTTGGTGCGAGATCCGCAACGCTGCAAACGCACTGGGGCTGGCAAAGTTTGTCGAAACGTTGGAGCAAGGCGATATTGCCCCCAATGAACTTAGCTATCGCTTTCGACTTGCCTACGCCCGCTGGTGGGTTCAAGGAGTGATCGACCGCGACGATTTGCTTCGCAATTTCCAGCGGTTTCGGCACGAAGACATGATCATGGATTTCTGTCAACTCGACGAGCAAGCGAGATCACTAGCGTCGTTGCAAGCCAAACAGACAATTGCTCATGACCTACCCAAACCCGAGGGTGTCCCGAGGCGGAGCGAGCTCGGACTACTGCGTCACCAACTTGGATTGCAGCGTCCCAGCAAATCCATTCGCGAAGTAATCGGTTCGATGCCAGAGTCCTTTGGTAAACTGGCACCCTGTTTGTTGATGTCTCCATTATCGATCTCGCAATACCTCCCTGTGCATCAAGCGTTGTTCGACGTGGTGATCTTCGACGAAGCATCTCAGATCACGACATGGGACGCAGTAGGGGCAATTGCGCGTGGTCGCCAAACCATCATTGTCGGCGACCCCAAGCAATTGCCGCCAACCAATTTTTTCGGGCGCACAGATGACGATCAATCAAATGACGAGATAGATGATCACGAAAAAGATCTTGAGAGTATTCTGGACGAAGCAAAGGCATCTGGTTTACCAGTGCTGCAATTGAATTGGCACTACCGCAGTCGCCATGAATCCCTCATCGCGTTTTCCAATTGGAATTATTACGGCAATAATCTGGTTACGTTTCCGTCAGCCGAGTCTGACGATCGGGGCGTCTCGTTCGTTCACCTTCCAGAGGCGATGTACGACCGCGGCATGAGTCGCACGAATCGCAAGGAAGCAGAGGCGATCGTTGCCGACGTAGTTGCTCGTATGAAGCAGAATTTGCAACTCCCTCAAAACAAACGATTGACATTCGGCGTGATTACATTCAACAGCCAGCAGCAGTCGTTGATACAAGACCTGTTGGATCAAGCCCAGCGAGACAGCCCCGAACTCGATTGGTTCTTTGCCGATGACCGTATCGAGCCAACGGTCGTGAAAAACTTAGAAAACGTTCAAGGTGATGAGCGAGATGTGATGATGTTTTCCATCACCTTCGGCCGGAAGGCGACGGGTGAAGCGATTCCTAGAACCTTCGGAGCATTGAACCGCGATGGAGGCGAGCGACGTTTGAATGTAGCTGTCACGCGTGCTCGACAGGAACTCGTTGTCTTTTCTTCGTTTACCGCAGACGAATTGAGCATTAATGGAATCAATTCTCGTGGAGTCCAGGATCTAAAGAGCTTCTTGGAATATGCTGAAAAGGGAGCCGAAGCAATCGCCGCGCGCAGCGACGGTAGTGTTGGCGGTTTCGATTCGCCCCTTGAGGAAGCAGTTGCAGAAGCATTACAAGCATACGGCTGGCAGGTTGTTCCCCAAGTTGGTGTGTCCGGTTTCCGCGTGGATCTAGGGGTTGTCCATCCCGATAAGCCAGGGGCCTATCTTGCTGGCGTCGAATGCGATGGTGCAACTTACCACCGAAGCGCAGTGGCGCGCGATCGCGATAAGATCCGACAACAGGTGCTGGAGAATTTAGGTTGGAACATCGTTCGTATCTGGTCACCTGATTGGTGGTATGACGCGAAGTCTGCGGCTGAAAACATCCACTGTCAGTTGCAGAAACTTCTGGACGATCAAAGAGCCCATGCACAACACCTCATCGATCCTGCAGTACCGGAATTCGTCATCGCAGCGGGTTTCAAGCTAAATCACGACTCAAACGATGAGCCGCAGGTTCACTATGCACGCGTCAAGTTGGGAGACGCAGCATCGAATCAAGCCCGCTTTTATGACTCATCTTATGATGATGAACTTCGGAAGATGGCGTTAGCAATTTTGAAGCAAGAAGCACCCATTCGCGACGATATCTTGGCCCGGCAAGTCGCCCGCGCACACGGTTTTTCAAGAACCGGAGCCAACATCCGAGCACGAGTCCTTGATCTGCTATCTGGAATTCCAGCCACCGAGGAAGCAACCGGCCGATTCCTCTGGTCGAGCAAGGCACCTGAGCCTGTCATTCGCTTCCGAGACGCTCACTCTGACGATGATCGCCGCAGCCTCGATGAAATCCCCATAGCCGAACTTATCGGACTGATCCAGGCGAATGAGCACCTGCTATCGGAACCGGATCCAGCCATTGCATTAGCCCGGAGTATTGGTTTTTCGCGCTTGACCCAACCTGCTCGCGATCGTTTGCAAGAAGCCATTTCGGCATTTCAACAACAGAAGTTCACGGCCAATAGCTAGTCAAATCAAGAGGTGGCTCTGGATTTTTTTGCTGTCTACCGACTCGATCTGTGCAGCCAAAAAACACTGGACGATCTCTTCAGCTTGCTCAATGTCATCAAGTTAGTTTTCGGAGTTAATGAAATCATCGGTCAGAGCCATCAGCGCCTCGTCGATCGCTACCAAACAATTTGCACTCATGTCCCACGGGCAGCAAGTGCCATTGGGATTATCGAGGAATGCATCAGCTTTAGCGAATCCTGCGTAGCGCATTGAACCATTTAGGTCGGTGCGATATTCGAACAGCAAGGTGGCATGACGCAAGACGATTTGATATCCAGGTGTAATCGCCATCTGCGAAATACCGGGCAATCCAAAATTCGAATTATGCCAATCGACTGGTTTGACGCTAACGACCTCCGTTTCGAAAATGTCATTTGCATACCAGCCACGAACAGCATCCAGTGCTTTGCTCACCATGTCCTGCACAATCGGTGGCAGTGAATCTACTGTTGTCGAAGCGCTGCCTTCTCCATCAATTGTCAGGCCCGTATCGAGTTTTACTGAAGCATTGGACCTATTTGCGTCAAGCATGGAAGGACTGTTATTGTAATAGTTAATCATCAATAACGCGTCGATTGGCGACACCTTCAAATCGCCATTCATATCGAAGGCAGCTTCGTAACTTCCAAGATGGTTGTTCAGGTAGTTAACGACTTGCAGTATATCAATCGGGGTGATCTTTCCATCCAAGTTCACATCGTATTGGCTATGCGAGTCGCCCAGCAATGGGTTAGAGTCATCGGTATTCCCATTGTCCCCATTCCCAATGGGCATAAATCCATCGTAAGAGACCGGCAGGAACTGGTCCGCAGTGATGTCTACTTTCAGGTTCACATCGGAAACTGTCACGTTACCGAGCTGTGCCAGGGTGTTATTAGCTGGATTGAATGCAATCAAGCGATATTGTCC
Source organism: Pirellulaceae bacterium (assembly GCA_041749395.1). Classification (GTDB taxonomy): domain Bacteria; phylum Planctomycetota; class Planctomycetia; order Pirellulales; family Pirellulaceae; genus Laterigemmans. The sequence continues at coordinate 12,919 of JBGTBJ010000098.1, read as the reverse complement.
TGGAGGTAACTCAAGAGTGTAGCCACCTGCGCTAGCTGTTTTGGTTTCATAGAATTCGCCATCGGCTCGCTCGGCTCCGATGCTGATACCAGCCATTCCTTCGCCTATCGAGTAAAAATTGTCGTCTATGATTGCGTCTGTATAAACCACTCCGGTCACGGCACGCGTCGGCGTATTTGTGCGACCAAAATTCTCTGTGGTCATCACCACTTGGTACTCACCACTCGAAAATGTGTACATGCCCTCGGATACGCCGACACCAAAATCTCGCATTGCGTCGCTCATTAGATTTGCACGATGCCCGGGACTTAGGAACAAATTATCATGTGAGCCCGCAACTGCCGCGTCGACTGCATCACCCCAGTACGAATTAACTGAGATATTCTCAGCAGCGCCACTTGGATATCCCGCCTTTTGAGCTCGCTGAGTTGGCGTCGATCCATCTTTCCCCACATGTTCAAAATAGTTCTGCGTCAGCATATCTTCGGTATGGGACTTGGCGGCTTGACTGAGCGCGGCGTTGGGCGCCAATGGCTGCTTTGGCACAGTCGAGATAGCGCCGTCTGCTAAACCTTGATTCAGTTCAATCCCAAGCCGCGCTGCCTCCGCCATGGGATTTCCCCGCGCCCGGTTAACCATTTCCAGAATCAATTGCTCGTGGGCCGAGATCTCGATAGTTGGCTGCCCCAGAGTAGACACCGAAGCAAAGTCCATGGCCATTAATTGACGACTTTCGACCTGTTCGATACGTAGAGCTCGAGTTCGAAACAGACGTTTGGAAGCGATTTTTCGCAACATTTTGGACTCTCTGAATGAACTGGAAGTAACCTTTTCATACAGAGAACGCAGCCGATGAGGACATTCTGCGCAGCGAGTCTAAAAAACTCTCTAAAAAACTACGACCACCTCTCTGGCATAGAGTTTTTGCAAGCAGTGAAAGGCGACTAATATTGCCTTCAGATCGGGCAAAACAATGAAATATCGCCACGGTTCGGCGGGCAAGGTGAACAAGGGACAAAGTCCTGCTGTTTGATCTCGCCCTGAGCGTGCAGTTAAACACGGCTCGGTTGTGGTAGTCCTTCGGCTTGTCCCACTGAAGGAACACTCGGCGGAATCCGAAGTGGACCGACTGAAAATTCACTGGGAGCCGTTGCCTTCGGTAGTGAATGGACTGCTTCTAAGACAATCTCCAACAACACCGCATGATCGATGGCTATGAAAATTAGTCCTACGCTGAATCGAATACGAATACTGTCACTCATCAATGGACCTCATAACTTGGGTAGGGCAGGGAACTGGTCGGATCATTGATGACGGAGAAGCGAACCCACCATATCCCGCCCATATCCAGGAAGAAATTCTGTTTTGCGACAAGTTTGAAATAAGGCGAGACCACGTCAAAGAACGCGAAGTGCGACCAATTGCGGCAATATACGACTGGAAAGAGCAGACACGAATGTGGACCGTGACCCAATCCAACTGCCCGGCAGTACGAAATCATATGTTCGACGCTGCTACTGGTGTTTAATTCCACGGGGATGCGAGTGTTGGAAAGTGCAAATGCGCATTTCGCAGTTTAATTGCTGGCCTGGGTTGGCCGCCTAATACGAATCGCTCAGCGTGTGCTTTGTCACCCCAATCATGCATTCGCTGGAGGCTGATATTGATAAATGTAATTTCTCTTGGGAGGCCTCGATAATCTATTTCAGATTTGATTTTGCTGGAGAACCACACTCCATTTCCAGTGAGACCGACCCTTCTTTTTTCTGAAAATTTCTTCAAAAAAATCTCGACTTTGACCAAACGTGTCAAAAGTGTCGATATCTTTGTAGCAGAATTCAAGGGCTCTTTTCTGGAAACCTAACACTGATGCGATACTATGCCCATACCCTCGAAAATCGCCCCGAGACCGAATGGGAATTGATGAGCGACCACGAACGAAACGTAGCTCAGCTATGCCGTAACTTTCTCGCCCGAGTCGATCCCAAACTCGGAGACTGTGGCGAAATTCTCGGCCTTTGGCATGACTTGGGCAAGTACAGTGGCTCGTTTCAAACTTATTTGAAGCGGACCGGCGAGTCGGAAGACATTCATCGCAGCGAAGTCTCTGGTCGAGTGGATCACTCCACCGCTGCCGCAAAATGGATTACTCAGCGAGATTCCAAGTTTGGCAGACTTTTCGCTTATATTCTCGCTGGCCACCATGCAGGTTTACCAGATTGGGGCGTAGGTGTAGGACGGAGCGGTTTGAAGTTTCGGTTAAACAAGCGAATTGACGAAACATGGCAATGTGAGGCATCGAAGTCAGTTGCGAGTCGAGATGTCCCGCCATTACCTCCACTTGTTAAAATTTCTCCGAACGAAACCATCTCTAAAGACGTTGTCGCTGCTTTCCGAGTCTCGTTCTTAATCCGCATGATGTTTTCGGCACTTGTAGATGCAGATTTCCTGGCCACCGAAGCGTTCATGTCTCCTTTGCAAGCTAGCGAACGGTGTATTACCTCGGTAACTCTGAGGGATTTAGCCAATCACCTTGAAAGCCACCTTGATCAACTCCGGGCAAACTCCACGCCATCCGTCGTCAACAATATTCGAGCCGAAGTCAGCGAGTTGTGCTACCACGCAGCGTCGCTCCGACCGGGCTTGTTCTCATTGAACGTTCCCACAGGCGGCGGCAAGACCCTGGCGTCACTTCGTTTTGCGCTGCGACATGCTGCGATCAACGGGATGGACGGAGCGATCGTTGCGATTCCATTCACCAGCATCATTGATCAAAACGCAGCGATCTACCGCAGCATCTTCTCGTCACTAGGCAAAGACATCGTTCTCGAACATCACAGCAATCTGAATCCAGATGATGAATCTGAAACAACAGCAAAGCGGTTGCAATCGGAAAACTGGGACGCACCGATTGTCGTGACAACAAACGTTCAATTCTTTGAGTCGTTGTTCGCATGTCGTACGTCACGTTGCCGAAAGCTGCACCGAATTGCTCGCCGTGTCATTATTTTGGACGAAGTGCAATCATTGCCCGTCGAACTGCTGACACCAACAATGCTCGCGATACGTGAACTGGTCGAGTCGTTTCATTGCACTGTCGTTCTTTGCACTGCGACGCAACCGGCACTCACCTACCGCGAAACGTTTCGGATCGGACTGCACGGTATCCAGCCAATCATAGCCGACGTGCATGGTCTGCATAACCGCCTTCGTCGCGTCAGCGTTCATGTCTCCGACGCGTTGTCCGATAGCGAACTGGTGGATCGCCTCAACCAGCAACGTCAGGTCTTGTGCATAGTCAATACACGACCGCACGCGGCGCAAATCTTCGAAGGTCTGCGCAGCGACTCCGGCAACTTTCATTTAAGTACTCGTATGTGTGCGGCACATCGTGTCGCGGTCTTGGAAAATAAAATTCGTCCCCGGTTGAAAGACAACCGTCCGTGCCGTGTTGTCAGCACACAATTAATCGAAGCTGGCGTCGACGTGGATTTTCCGGTTGTTTTTCGAGCTACTTGCGGACTCGATTCGTTGGCTCAAGCCGCCGGTCGTTGCAATCGCGAAGGACGTCTGACTTGTGGCGAAGTCTACTTCTTTGAAAGCGAACAACCGCCGCCGCCAGGAATGTTGCGGCAGGCTGCGGATAGTGGACGCGAGCTCGTCGGGAAGTACGAGGATCTGCTCAGTCCCGCAGCGATTGAAGAGTATTTTCAACTTCACTACTTCAAACGCGGCGAGTCAGGCTGGGACAAACGCCAGGTTTTGCAAGCTGTCGGTCGATCTCCATGCACGATGGAGTTTCAATTTCGCGAAATTGCTGATCGTTACCGCTTCATAACTGAGGTATCCGACCCAATCGTCGTCCCTTGGGGAAACGGCAAACGATTGATCAAAAGGCTAAACGATGTGCATCGTCCCTTGACGCGTGCTGACTACCGACGCTTGCAACGATACACGATCAGTGTTCGAGATCACGAAAAAAGAATCCTGCTTGCTGCGGGCGCCCTCACACAACTTCACGACTGCTGGGTACTGACGCAATCACACCTTTACGATAAGTGCATCGGACTCACACTCAATCGAGCCGACGGAGTGCTTCCAGTTGAAGACACTATCGTTTAAACACACTAAAAGTCTGGCTCCCCTCTCCCCATCCTTGACGTAGGAGAAACTGAATGAATATAGACAAAAACCGCGTCGCCGTTCGGGTGTGGGGGGACTTCGCCTGTTTCACGCGACCGGAAATGAAGGTTGAGCGGGTCAGTTATGACGTGATCACTCCCTCGGCCGCCCGTGGGATTTTTGAAGCGATTTATTGGAAGCCAGAAATCACTTGGGTGATCGACCGCATTCGTGTCGTTAACCCGATTCGATTTACCAATGTACGCCGCAACGAACTGGGTGGCGTGGGCCCGTCCGAGTCGACACTCAAACGGTACTTGGACGGAACCAAGACTGAAATGCTCGCCCAAGTCATCGAAGACGATCGACAACAACGCGCATCGACGATTTTGCAAGACGTCGAGTATGTCATCGAAGGACACTACGTTGTCCGAAACAATAACGAGTCACCTCAGAAACATTATGAGATGTTCAAACGCCGGGCGACGAAGGGTCAGTGCTTTCAACGTCCCTATTTGGGATGCCGCGAGTTTGTAGCTGACTTTGAGTGGCATGAGGGCGATCTCGCAACCGTGCCGGAATCGCTTGCAGGCTTTCGCGATTTGGGATTCATGTTGCACGACATCGATTTCGACGCCGACATGACACCGCGATTCTTCCGCTGCACCATGGTTGACGGTGTCATTGATGTCCCACCGCTACAAAGCGCAGAGGTGCGATCATGATTTTGCAACGATTGTGCGAGTATTACGATCGCATCGCTGACGACCCGCACGTCGAAATTGCGCAGCAAGGTTTCGCACCCCAGAAAGTCAGCTTTGAGGTCGTGATCGACCACGACGGAACATTGTTGGCCATCAACGACATTCGCGATACCGACGGCAAGAAACCAAGCCCCCGCATGATGCGATTACCATTCCAAGGGCGTACAAGTGGGATCAAGGCGATGTTTCTTTGGGATAAGGCCGAGTATCTGCTCGGCTACGTTCCCAGAGAAATCAGGGAAACTCCTCCAAACGAGTCCGGCAGTGATTGCGTGAAACGCGAGAAGAAGATAATCCGCGTCATGGACTGCTTCCAGGCTTGCAAATCCATCCACTTAGAATTTGCATCGCTTATAAACGAGCCGACGTATCAGTCTCTTTGTAAATTCTTTGCGAACTGGACGCCAGAGTCGCTAAGCACAGAAAAAATACAATTGCTCGACGAAGTAGGCACGGGCTTTGGTGTTTTTCGGATCAATCAACAACAGCGATACTTGCATGATTTGATGACTATCAAAAACTTCTGGAGCTCACTGGCTGCAACATCCTCGGAGGATTCCGTCACAGGGACATGTCTTGTTACTGGTACAGAAATTTCCCTTGCGAGATTGCACCCTGTTATCAAAGGCGTGCGTGACGCTCAATCATCGGGTGCTTCCATCGTCTCGTTTAATAATCCTGCCTTTGCGAGTCTCGGGAAGTCGCAAAGTTACAATTCGCCGGTAAGTCAGTCGGTAGCGTTTAAATACACGACTGCACTGAATCATTTGCTCGATCGCAACAATCATCGGAAATTGCAGATCGGAGACGCGACCTGCATTTATTGGGCTGATCAGAACGATGGCTCCATTGAAGACATATTCGGATTCGGCTTGGACCCGGCGTCCGTCGAGGACGAACAGCGTGCTGCGGAGATTGGGCGTACGCTCAGGCAAGCAGTCGATGGACACGCAGTATTGCCGGACCCCGGAGTCGGATTTCACGTGCTTGGATTGTCGCCAAACGCCTCGAGGTTGTCCGTTCGACTCTGGATCAGCGGCACCGCGATCGAAATGATTGGGCGGGTAGCCGAACATCAAGCCCGAATGGAAATCGTCAAGGGTAGCCAGGATTCAGATTGGATTCCACTGTGGATGATTCTGTTGCAAACAGCAAGAGAATCGCAGGAAGTGCCTCCCCTGCTCGGCGGCGCATTGCTTCGCAGTGTCCTAACCGGTGGGCCGTATCCACAGTCTTTGTTGGCGGCAATCATTCGCCGAGTTCGCGCTGAGAAGGATATTCGGCATGTCAAAGCAGCCACGATTAAAGCCATTCTAAATCACAATCACGCTAAGGAGATTTCGCCCATGTTAGACATCCAACGGCCCGAATGTGCGTACCAACTCGGGCGGCTGTTTGCCAGTTTGGAACGTGCCCAGGAAGATGCATTGCCTGGGCTCAATGCGACGGTGAAAGACCGCTACTTCGGCGCCGCATCGTCGACGCCCGCTTCCGTGTTTCCACGATTGATCCGCATGAATCAACATCATATTGGCAAACTCGAGGGTGGTAAGAAGGTGGTCGCTGAGAAGCGAATCCAAGAAATCCTCGGCCGCATTAATGCCTTCCCACCACACCTAGGTCTCGTCGACCAAGGGCTCTTCGCAATCGGCTATTACCATCAACGGCAAGACTTTTTCACAAAGAAGGATAAATCCGACGAGTCTTGATCTTTCAACTTAACCCCCAACTTCAACTAAGGAACTACATTGTGGACAAACGCTATGACTTTGTATTTTTGTTTGATGTCACCGACGGCAACCCAAACGGCGATCCCGACGCTGGTAACCTACCTCGCGTCGACCCCGAGACCGGCCACGGACTCGTCACAGATGTTTGCTTAAAACGGAAGGTCCGAAACTTTGTATCCAATGTCAAATCCGAGCAACCGCCTCACGAAATTTATGTGAAAGAGCGTGCCGTGCTAAACAATTCACATGGACGTGCCTATGAGGCGTTGAAAATTGACCCTGCAAAAGCCAAACAGCCGGAAGTTGAAAAGTGCCGCCAGTGGATGTGTCAAAATTTTTATGATGTCCGCACATTCGGAGCTGTGATGAGCACAAAAGTGAATTGCGGGCAAGTTCGAGGGCCGATTCAGATGGCGTTCTCGAGAAGCATTGATCCAATCGTGTCACTTGAACACTCCATAACGCGCTGTGCGGTCGCAACGGAAAAGGAAGCGGAAAAACAAGATGGTGACAATCGTACGATGGGGCGAAAGTTCACGGTGCCATACGGTATGTATCGTTGCCACGGTTTCGTGAATCCGTTTTTCGCAAAGCAGACGGGTTTCAACGATGACGATTTGCAACTGTTTTGGCAGTCGTTGCAAAATATGTTTGAGCTAGATCGATCGGCGAGTCGCGGCCAGATGGCGCCGCAAGCATTGGTTGTCTTCGAACACACGGATGCTCTCGGCAACGCGCCCGCTCATTTGCTTCAAAAACGTGTGACCGTAAGACGTAAATCGATTGATTTGCCAGCCCGAACAAGCGACGATTATGAGGTGACGGTCAACGAAGCGGATGTTCCCTCAGGCATTTCCATTCATCGCCTGTTTTAATCCTTGATTCTCGAAACAGTAAATCATGACTTCCACAATTCACGAGAACACGTCTCCATACCGCGGCTACACGCCGCCGCTGGAGAGCGGTGACATGTTGGATGCGGCGGAGTATTGGCGTCGGTACGGTGCGACCCCAGAGAAAGTGATAGCGGAGCGAATCAATCAAAAGGTTTACATCATGAGTCGGCTGCGGGCCGTGCATCATGGAAATCCTCACTTCTTGCTCGCACTGTGGATTGGACACTACGCGATGCATCATCCGACGTTAATAGGCTCGGATAACGCTACGATTCGACTCAATGGCGACAATGATCCGCAACCCGATTTGTGCTTGCTTCGTGTCAACGGGCAAACTCATTTCGACGACGATGGTTTTATCATCGGTGCGCCCGAAATGATCGTCGAGATCGCGGGATCTTCGGCAAGCTATGACTTCAGCGAGAAACGCGATGTCTACGAAGCAGCCGGGGTCGGTGAGTATCTCGTGTTCGAAACAATCCAGGGCCGCATCGCTTGGTGGCAATCCAAGAACGGACATTTTGCGGAGATTCAGCCCGAGAATGGTTTCTATAGGAGTGACCTTTTCCCCGGCTTGTGGCTTGATGCCGATGCGCTACGCTCCGCAAACTCGCTCAGGCTGATCCAAACCTTGCAACAAGGAATCGAATCCGTGTGAGCTACAGCGACGATGAACTGCTACCCATCTCTGCACTGCAACATTTGGTGTTTTGCGAACGCCAGTGTGCTCTAATCCACGTCGAACGATTGTGGGCGGAGAACCAATTGACCGTCGAAGGCAACCTGCTGCACAAAAAGGCGCATGAAGCCTCGCACGAAACCATCCGTGGTGTTCGCGTGGTACGTGGACTGTGGCTGGTGTCACGCATCCTGGGACTGGTGGGTCAAGCCGATATCGTTGAATTTCACTCCAGCGGTCTCGTGGTACCGGTGGAATACAAACGTGGCAAACCGAAAAAGGACGCCAGTGATCGAATTCAACTCTGCGCGCAAGCGTTGTGCCTTGAAGAACAACTCTGTGTTTCTATCGAAACCGCTCATCTGTTTTATGGCCAAAAGAAGCGGCGCACGGAAGTGGCAATTGACGCTTCCCTGCGTGAAGCGACGCTTGCCAAGATCAAACGATTGCGACAAATGATTCAGTTCGCAGAAACCCCGCCAGCGAATCGGTTGCCAAAGTGCGACAAGTGCTCACTGATCGAATCGTGCTTGCCTGATGGAAACCGTTTGCGCAGTGGAGCTGCGGCCTGGAACGATCGACAATACGCCGCCATCTTGACCAGTAGTGGGCCTGAATCCGATGACTTTGAATCCAAAGACGAAGGCGACACTTGATGAAGAAACATCTTAATACACTGTTCATTACTACTGAGGGCGCTTACCTGCGCAAAAGTGGCGAAGCGATTGAGGTGCGAGTTGAAAAGCAGACGCGCCTGCGAGTACCACTACATAACCTTGACGGCGTCGTCTGCTTCGGTCGTGTTGGGTGCAGTCCGATGTTGATGGCAGCCTGCGCGAAAGCGAATGTTTCAATCAGTTTCCTGACACCCTACGGCGGGTTTCTGGCTGCTGTCACCGGATTTACTCCTGGCAACGTCGTGCTGCGACGTGAACAGTATCGCCGTGCCGACCAAGCGGAAGCAACGCTCGCGATTTCCAAAGAGTTTGTATCGGCCAAGATTGCCAACAGCCGTAGTGTATTGCTTCGTGCTGCACGAGACGCGAAAGATCCCGCCATACAGTCTCAATTGCAGAGCTTTGCCACTCGGATGGCCAACGATATCGTCGCCGTAAGAAAAGAAGCCTCGCTCGATGCCCTGCGGGGCCGTGAAGGCGAAAGCGCGGGGACCTATTTCACCGCTTTTCCCTTGATGATTTCACCACAGGCAACTGGCTTCACCTTTGCAACTCGTAACCGTCGCCCACCGACCGACCCAATCAACGCTTTGCTGTCTTTTCTTTACTCGATGCTGACACATGATGCACGCAGCGCTTGCGAAGCAACGGGGCTAGACGCGGCCGTCGGTTTCTTGCACCGCGATCGTTCGGGACGCCCCGGGCTCGCTTTGGATTTAATCGAAGAGTTCCGATCCTTTTTTGTAGACCGTTTGGCGTTGTCACTGATTAACCGGCGTCAGATTCAAACGAGTGATTTTGAGTATACGGTATCTGGAGCGGTACTATTGAAGGATAAACCACGCAAATTGGTGTTGACCGCATATCAGAAACGCAAACAAGAGACGATAACACACCCATTTTTGAACGAAAAGACAACGCTAGGATTGCTGATCCACCTTCAAGCCCGTTTGTTGGCTCGACACCTGCGTGGCGATTCCGACGCCTACCCACCGTTCATCTGGAGATAACAATGGTCGTGCTTGTTACATATGACGTTAGCACCAGTAGTCCAGCTGGCACCAAAAGACTACGGAGGGTTGCCAAGACTTGTTTGAACTACGGCCAGCGAGTGCAGAACTCGGTATTTGAGTTGTTAGTCGATCCCGGACAATGGGCGAAGTGCAAAGCAGAACTGTGTGAGTTGGTTGACCCAACTGTCGACAGCTTGCGGTTTTACTACTTGGGGGCCAATTGGCAGCGGCGTGTCGAGCATTTTGGAGCAAAGCCAAGTTTGGACCTCGAAGGTCCGCTCATAGCGTAAGCGACTTGGCACTAAAAACTCGGCGAAAGCCCTGGAAAGCTAGATCGCGAACCCCCAGCGTCGGCAAATTTTCTAGCCGACTCGCGAATTAATTAAATCTATGCAGGAGAAGGGTTTGCGCTGATTCCGAACAACTGCTGCGTAATTTGAAGCAAATATATATGGCCGTTCGCGAAACTACCTACTTTAACCCGTTCCATAGAAGGACTTACACTTACGGAGTCGCGTCCTTCACGGGACGCGTGGATTGAAACTTTGAGAACCAAGCAAGTATGCGAGGATCTTTTTGTCGCGTCCTTCACGGGACGCGTGGATTGAAACTCTTCTTCCTGGAATAGACCGTAATCGCCTGACACGTCGCGTCCTTCACGGGACGCGTGGATTGAAACATGCAGACTTCTCCACGTTTGGTCCTTACCGTGGGTCGCGTCCTTCACGGGACGCGTGGATTGAAACCTCTTGAAGAGTTGCTGGCGTCTTGGCCATGTTGGTCGCGTCCTTCACGGGACGCGTGGATTGAAACAACAGTGGTTCGCCATACACAACCGACTATTTCGGGTCGCGTCCTTCACGGGACGCGTGGATTGAAACATTCAGTGGATTCGTTCCTCACGCAAACTGGAAGTCGCGGCCATCACGGGACGCGGGGATTGAAACATGCAGACTTCTCCACGTTTGGTCCTTACCGTGGGTCGCGTCCTTCACGGGACGCGTGGATTGAAACTGCCGTTCGGTAGCACGACCAAACGACAATCGCGGTCGCGTCCTTCACGGGACGCGTGGATTGAAACATACCTTTCAAAATCAAACACTCACTCACCACCGGTCGCGTCCTTCACGGGACGCGTGGATTGAAACTCTCTCCTGTCTTACGTATGCAATGTGCCTGTCTGGTCGCGTCCTTCACGGGACGCGTGGATTGAAACCGCTTCCAGTGAACCCCAGCTTTCCCGGCCATCCAGGTCGCGTCCTTCACGGGACGCGTGGATTGAAACCCATGTTTCGTACCTTTTATGGAGATATTGCGATGGTCGCGTCCTTCACGGGACGCGTGGATTGAAACCGTAGTGCGTTCCCGTCCTGCCACGCAACAGCCGGTCGCGTCCTTCACGGGACGCGTGGATTGAAACGCTAAGACGCAGTAACGACTCCCATCTCATTCTAGTCGCGTCCTTCACGGGACGCGTGGATTGAAACTGTGCTGCTGCGTCGATCTTGACAGTGCAGGCCGTCGCGTCCTTCACGGGACGCGTGGATTGAAACATGCGACTCTGACGCATCATCGCCGGATGGGCCTGTCGCGTCCTTCACGGGACGCGTGGATTGAAACGTGCCCGGTTGTTTCCGCTCTGTTTCGGGCCGGAAAGTCGCGTCCTTCACGGGACGCGTGGATTGAAACTCCACTCACGAATCAGTCACTACAGACCGGTGACCTCGTCGCGTCCATCACGGGACGCGTGGATTGAAACCCCTGTTTCGTACCTTTTATGGAGATATTGCAAGTCGCGTCCTTCACGGGACGCGTGGATTGAAACCCGAATCTATGGACGACGCGTGTCGACCAAGGAGGTCGCGTCCTTCACGGGACGCGTGGATTGAAACCGGCAACCCGATACGTTTGCCGATTTATTGGCAGTCGCGTCCTTCACGGGACGCGTGGATTGAAACAGCAAACGCATTGGTTAGACCTGCCGTTTTGACGTCGCGTCCTTCACGGGACGCGTGGATTGAAACATTTTTTTGGAGTTTCGGAATGGCCCAGCCAAGTTGTCGCGTCCTTCACGGGACGCGTGGATTGAAACTTGTTTGCATAGCGCTGATGCGGGACTGTGAACGTCGCGTCCTTCACGGGACGCGTGGATTGAAACCGAGTCGACCTGCAGAGATGCGTTTATTCGGTCGTCGCGTCCTTCACGGGACGCGTGGATTGAAACTTTCGGCTCTTGGATCGTTTACGCAGTGGATAAAGTCGCGTCCTTCACGGGACGCGTGGATTGAAACATGTATCTGCTCTGCTTCCTTACATGAGGCTAGAGTCGCGTCCTTCACGGGACGCGTGGATTGAAACATCACCTAGCCCGACGGAGTGGACGAACTATTAAAGTCGCGTCCTTCACGGGACGCGTGGATTGAAACCTTGATCATTTGACGAACGCGCCCCGTAGTGCAAGTCGCGTCCTTCACGGGACGCGTGGATTGAAACCGATGTGTTGAGCTGGATGAACCAAGCAAAATTACGTCGCGTCCTTCACGGGACGCGTGGATTGAAACGCTTGTGTGCTGCGTCGAGCAGCCGCTGAGAACTGTCGCGTCCTTCACGGGACGCGTGGATTGAAACTGGAATTCCAAAAACAAGCTTAGCAACATTCAGGTCGCGTCCTTCACGGGACGCGTGGATTGAAACAACTGTGGATCGACTAGGTCCGCGACCGACAAGCGAGTCGCGTCCTTCACGGGACGCGTGGATTGAAACCTCTGCAGTTACGTTGCGAGCGCATGTGATCAGTTGTCGCGTCCTTCACGGGACGCGTGGATTGAAACCGCGATCGTAGCCTGTAATGCACAACCCTGACGCCGTCGCGTCCTTCACGGGACGCGTGGATTGAAACTTCATCGATGAAACAGGTCTCGTACCAGTCGAAATGTCGCGTCCTTCACGGGACGCGTGGATTGAAACTTTCACTCGCCCAGGAGGATGTGACTAGGCCGTGTCGCGTCCTTCACGGGACGCGTGGATTGAAACTGCAG
>JBGTBJ010000097.1:0-33730 GCA_041749395.1 Pirellulaceae bacterium | reverse complement strand
TTAAAAGAAGGTGTGAATGATCGTCGCTTCCTTGTCATGGTTCTTCCTTGGTAGACCGAATTGGCTTCGCCTCAACAGCATACCGGAGAAAACGCGATTTTCTATCTTAAGCTGTGGTCCTAAAATTGGGGTCCACTTCATTGGTCCTGCTCATTAGACCGGGATACGTTGCAAAGATTCTAGCTGCAATCGGTACAGGAAACACCAATGCTCAGCACTAAATGGTGTGATGGATTGAGCATTAGTTAACCAGTTCAGAAAATTTGAGAAAATTTGGAGATAAATCGTCAAGACCGGTCTGCCGTTCCGTCTGGCTAATTAGAGATTTTACCACTCAACAGAAGCACTGTCCCATTCCCTGAAGAAACCTATAGCTGGCAATCCCAATATGGGCCCACCACGGCGGGGTTTGCTTGATAGGTATTAAAAGCCAATTTGAGACCGACGAAGATGAGAAACAGATTGCGAAACATCGTTAGCAGTAGAACAGCAAGCGGGCAGCGCGTTCAATCTCGTCAGGCTCGCAGGCGTTTAATGGCATTCGAATCGATGGAAGAACGCCGACTGCTGGCTAGCATCAGCTTAACTGATGGAGTGTTATCAATTGAGTATGTAAACGCTAGCGAGAAAGTGACGGTTCAAAATAACGGCACCCTGATCACTGTGGCAGCGTTTGTTGGCAGCACGCCAACCGGATTGGGCAGCTTTTTGACGAGCCAAGTCTCGCGAATCGTGGTCAATGACACAGCAGAAACCGATAGCCAATCGCTGGAAGTTGTAGGAACCGCGCCTTTTGTCCTCGGCGGCGGATTTATTGCGAATGATATCGAAACGGTCAAGTTTTTGAATGACGTTCAAGTTACAGGCAATAGCACAATCGAAGTACTGGGAACCGATTCTGGGGGCGTAGACGTCGATGCAGATCTACTAAGTGACAGTGGATTTATTCACATTATAGGAGGCAGTCTCTTTGTAAGTCACGGCATCCGCAGCAATCAAGGCGGTAACATCATCTTGATTGGTAACTCGAATTCTCATTTGGTCGCTGGAGTAAGCATCAATGGGGATGCAAGTGTCAGTACTACGCAAGATGGATATGTTTTTATACGAGGCACTGCTGATGGAGGCAATGGAGGAGCGGGGGCAAGCATCTTTGGCAATATCCAGACTGCTAACGGACAAATCAACCTTTACGGAACAACCGCTGGCAATATCTCATCAACCGGTTTGGATTTCGACGGAAACGCTTCGACCATTGCTGGCGATGTCTTCCTAGATGGAAGAAGTGAATATGCCGCAGTTAACTCAGCGTTTAATGTTGGACTAAAACTATCGGGAGGAGAGATTAGTAGCCTCAACGGCGCGGTTAGTCTTCTTGGTCGCAGTGCTATCTCGACCGTTCCCGGTGTTAGTAACTGGGGCATTCTTAAGACGGGAGCCAACACTACGCTCAATGCTGCGAATGGTGTTACGATTCGGACAGATAGTATCCAATTGGAAAGCGGTAATCTTGATGCCGGAAACAGTGTTGTTCGCCTAGAGACCGATGCGAGTTTGACAAAGATCAACCTGGGTGGCGAGACCGTTTTTGGAGGCCCTGAGCGCGCTTTGGGCATCACCAATTCGGATCTTGAAAAGATAACCGCCAGCATGTTGGTCGTTGGCAGCGACGATGACCTTGGCACCGGTACTATTAGTGTTTCGCAGCATATCTCACCAACAAATTTTGATACGCTCAGCCTGCGCTCGAGAGCGGAAGTTAACTCCAGTGGAATTGGAAGAATCTCAGTTTCCCACTTGGCCGTCCGATCACGCACAGGAATTAGCCTGGACGGCGACAATGACGTCAATCATTTGGCGGTATTCAACGAGGATGTCGGAAGCGTCTCGCTCAAAGACACCAATGGATTTTCGATTGGAGAAATTGACGAGGTGTCCGGCATTAACAACTCTGGGATTGCAACCACAACATCAGGAGGACCGATCTATCTCAATGCAACAGCGGGAACCATCACAATAGTAGATCCGGTCATCACAAACGACAATCATGTAATTCAGATCATTGCGGGTCAAACTGTTAACGTTCAAGATGTGCTTTATGGGGGAGCGGGAGTTTTTGTTCAGGGTCGAGGCCTGGCATCCTCATTGTCTGATGGAGTGGTCATTGGTGCAGACGGCGGCATTTTTTCGAACACTGGTAATATCAATGTATTGGGTAATGGTGGTGGTGCAGCTAGCGGAATCGGCGCGGATGGCGTTTCCATAAATGGAGGATCCATTGCATCGGTCAGCGGTAACATCAACGTGACTGGAAGCGGGGGCAGCGGTTCGGGCAGTTCACATCGTGGGGTACTCATAAATTCGTCGGGTTCAATCAACTCGAGTGGCAACATTTCAGTCAATGGAACTGGGGGAACTGGGGCGAGTGGAAACGCAAAGTATGGTGTTGTACTCTCGAATGGTTCCATCTATTCCTACGGTACGGGAACGGTGACGATTGTCGGTACGGGTGGAAGCGGCAATGGGAGCAACCTTTCTGGCATTCACATGAGCAATTCTTCACATGTGTTTACTGACCTAGGTCTTCTATCGATCACTGGCCGCGGGGGAACTGGCACTGGTGAACTGAACTACGGAATTTTTGTCAACGAGAGTCGAATCGGCGACACAGTCGGACCCGGAAATGTTGTTGTCGTAGGTGAGGGCAGAGGAGGCACCGAATCGAATGACGTCGCGAATGGCATCTACCTAACAGGTCCAAACGCGCAAGTCACCTCTGGGGGCGGAGCGATCTTGATAGTGGGTACGTCTTGGTTCAGCGGCTATGGATTGGCTCTTGATAACGGTGCCCGTATTCAATCTGGCGGCAATGCACCGATTACTCTCAACGTCGACGCTTTAGGCATTATGGACGTTGCATCAGATCGCATAAACGCTGGAACGGGTACAGTTAACATTCGGACGTCACAACCCTTCACGCCAATCGTTTTGGGCGGAGACGATGTCCCCACGCAGACTCCGAAATTATTAGGCTTGTCGTCAAATGAGCTAAGTCAGGTTGTGGCGGGGACTCTCGTCATTGGTGATAGCAGTATCCAAACGCCCACATCGATCTCGGTTGTTAGTGATCTTACACTGCCAAGCGTATCCAACTTGGAACTGCGCGCAATCTCGATCCATATCGACTCTTCGCTTGCGGTGAATGAAACAGCGTCTGTTCTATTGCGAGCACAGGGAACCGTTTCGATCTCGGCTGACGTTACGGGCGGGGCCGGAGGACTGGATGTGTATGGTTTTGGTGTGTCTGATCAGAATAGCACAGGAGTTCTCGTTTCCAATGGCGCGGTCGTAACTGCCGCCTCTGGTGGCGATATCTATATTTACGGAAAAGGTCGAGCAACAACTTTCGGTGGAAACCGAGGAGTTGAGATCACCGCAGGGAGTCAGGTCCTAAGTATGGGTGGCGAAATTGAGATCGAGGGAATCGGCGGTGGAACAGGGAACAGCAGCAATAACCACGGCGTTGCGTTCTCTGTGGGTGGTCAACTTGTTGGCGATTCAAACGCTCCAGTAGTCGTTCATGGTACCGGCGGGATGGCCGATGGGACGTTCAATACAGGTGTATTTGTAGTGGGAGCTGGTTCTGGAATTATTGCTCAGGGGGCACCGATTACTGTCATTGGTCAAGGAGGTGGAACGCAATCGAGTGGAAGCAATCGAGGAGTATGGGTTGGTAGCGGCGCGAAGATCGAAAATGTATCAGCAAATGGCCTGGGTTCCGTGTACATCGAGGGTCTCGGCGGCCAGGGAACTGGAGGATTCAATCGCGGTGTCTACATAGAGAATACTAATACTCGTGTCGCATCTTCTACAAATGATGTCACCATCTTTGGTGTTGGTAACGGCACGGAAGCTAGTTCGAATAACTATGGAATCCAACTTAATAGTGGCGCGATCGTTTCTGCTGGACCGATGCGATCCGTGATCATGAATGGAACAGGCAAGGCAGGTGGGGGCAGCAACAACGTTGGAATTTGGATCAGCGGTTCCAGTACACAGGTATTAGCAGAAAATGGTCAAATAAAGTTAGAAGCCATGGGAGGACCAGCCAGCACTGCATTAGTTGTTAACGGTCGTATTGACTCGGGAACCTCATCGAATATCGAGCTAGTCGCCGACAGCATTGCGGTTTCAGGCACATCGGAACGTCTCATCTTTGCCGAAAATGGCACGGTTGTCGTGAGGCCACGAAGCACTGGCCTCCCGATAGATATCGGAGGAGAGGACATTCTTGACGGCCTAACTAAACGACTGGGTATCTCCGATGCCGAGATCGACAAAATCAGCACCAGCAACTTGGTAATTGGAGGAATTGATACGGGAGATATTGAGGTCACGGACAGTACTCAACCTGCCGGTGCAAAGTTCTTAGATGTTCGCAGCGGTGATTCAATACGGGTCAATGCATCAATTGATTCAGCGAATGGAGGTGGCTTACGACTTGAGGCGGCTCACACCCTATCTATTCTTGCAGAGATAACTGGCGGCAGCCTCGGAACAACGATCATTGGCAACGGAACTAGCGCAAGCAATTCCGCTGGCGTAATTGTTGATAGCTTGTTGGGTAACGGCAGGGTTACCGGTGAAGAGGGTGGTGATGTCGTTATTGTGGGAACTGGTAACGGAGGCGCTGGAGGTTTCATTCACGGAGTTCACATTCGTGGTAACGGCGGCTCTGGTCCGCCCAGCGTATCATCTGATGGTGGCTCCATCTCAGTGACGGGAACCGGCGGAAACGGATTGAGTGCTTCAAATCATGGAGTGCGTTTAAGTTTTGGTGGATCTATCGCCACAACCAACTTCGGTTCGGTCAATGTTGTCGGTACAGGCGGAGCAAATAGTCCCGGAGCATTGGGTGTGTTGATTGAAAATGCGGAATCTCGAATTGCCTCGACTGGTAGTATCGCTGTAGAAGGTTCCGGAGTTGCTGGTGGCGTCGTACTGAGAAGCCTAGGGGCACTTGTTTCCGAGTGGGGATCGTCAATAGCAATTGCGACTGACAGCCTAGTTATCGATGGTCCAGATGCGAACTCATTAGGTTTGATTCAAACACCCGATGGATTGGTCTCAATTGCTCCACAGACTTCAGGAACCGAATTGCGAATTGGCGGAGCGGATGTACTTACCGGCGTCACGCGGGCACTGGGGCTGACCAATGTCGAACTCAACCGCATCACGGCCGGGGCGTTGCATCTCGGAGACAGCGATACGGGACGCGTCTCCAATTCAATGTTCCATACGTTTGACTACGAACAGGTCGTTATTCGCAACGGCATCGCAGACGTAGAAGCTATTGGCGGATGGACATTTACCGGTGATCTTTTCCTCGAAAGTGAAGCTTCAATTTACCAAGGGAACAACGAATTGTCGGTTGCTGGTTTGGCCGATTTCCGCGCGGCCGGGTCGGTGATGCTCGACGGTATGGGGGATCCTGACGGTAATCAATTCAATGACGTATATGTTTCTGGTGATACAATTGTCATTCGGGAAAGCCAAGACGGGTTCAATTTGTCCGGTGCTGAGATTGGCACGTTACTGACAATTGCCACTCCCTTTGCGGTTACTCAGACTGCTCCGTTGTCAGGAACCGGCGGGATCACGCTGACCACAGAATCAATCTTGATTCTCGACCAAGTTAATACTTTTGCTGGCCTAACAACGATTGGAGACAGCGCGTTGCTCGTTGTCGATGACGAGCTTCTAGGGAATGTGCTATTAATGGCAGGCGGAATGTTAGCCGGTAGTGGAAATATTGCTGGTAATGTCAGCGGCATTGGTGTTTTGAAACCGGGATCGAACTTTGGCAACGATATAGGAATCCTGACACTAGGCGGTACAATCGCGTTGGTGGGCGAAATGGATTTTCAGGTTGTAGAAACCACAACAGCAGGCACTGACTATGATCAACTAGTCGTAGCTCAGTCAGTTGATTTGTCCAACGTCACGGGTCTGTTCTTTGGGAGTATCGCCCGCGAGGCCAGTCAATCCATCCTGGTGATCGACAATCAGTCGGCAACTGCCACAGTGCCGTTTAGCAACTTAGCCGAGGGAGCATCTGTCGTTATCAATGACATTGCATTCACGATCTCCTATATCGGTGGCGACGGCAATGATGTGGTGCTAGAGCCGGTGGAAACTAATCTGCCACCCACTGCCGTTCGCTTGGAGAATGTTCTTAGCGAAATCAACGAGAACGCTCTGCTCGTTAATCGAATCAAGGTTGCCGACATCGTCATTGATGATGATGAATTGGGAGAAAACCAGCTAAGTCTAAGTGGCCCTCAATTGGTAAACTTTGAAATCGATGGACTGGAGTTGTTCCTTCGCGCAGGCACACAACTCGATTACGAAACACTCGCTGCACTACAGATCACGATCTCAGTCGACGACACAGCAGTTGGCGCGACGCCCGACGCCAGTGTGAATTATACACTGACCCTACTTGATTTGGCCGAGGTTGCCAATGTTGCTGTTGGCGATGGAACCGCCCAACGTTCTCGGGTCGACCAATTAGTGATCACCTTCGATGGCGAAGTGGACGTTGCCGCGAGCGCATTTGCCGTCCATCGTAGATCTTTGGACAGCGATACGGGGGGAGTTGTTAACAGCAGCTTTTCGACACAGGTCATTAACGGCGCCACGGTGGCTACGGTAACATTCAGTGGCATTTCGACACGTGGTGACGGAGCCCTAATTGACGGCAACTATGAATTACGAATCGATGCCAGCAAGATCACCCGCGATGGCAATGCGCTGGACGGTGACAGGGACGGAATCAACGGTGGCAATTATGAATATGGTACGGAGTCTACTGATGCATTCTTTAGTCTGTACGGTGATTTAAATGGAGATCGGATGGTGAGTCTGGCCGAATTCAACGCCTTCCGCGCGGCGTTTGGCAAGAACTCAACTCAGGCCGGATATTCGAGAGAGCTTGACTACGATGACGACAACGCAATTGGCCTAAGCGACTTCAATCAGTTCAGAAACCGATTTGGCAAACAGCTATTGTTTCAATAGGGCTGGGCAAAACTCCGCCCCACCGACAGGCAAACGCGGGACGGGTATCCAGGCCGACGGATCCGAGGGAAATCATCCAACAGCATTTCCCGATGTCGACGCTGAAAAGGCCATTTTGAAAATTCGAGTGTCACGCAATCCCAGGGCAACCCAATAGATCACACCTATAATGATCGGGAATACGTATGCTTCGTTGACTCTGACGTGTGTGGCAATTGCACCTCCCAAATAGGCAGACAGCAAAATTGCAGCGACGAATGCGGTCCGTGGGATTAAAAACATCAACGCAATAATTACTTCCAAAATGCCAATATTGAACATTACGCTTTCAGACCATCCGAGTTGCGCAAACATCTCCGCCTTACCTTCAAAGTCAGAGAATTTTCCAATGGAACTGAATATCATAAATGCGGTAAGGAGGATGGATAACACCCATCCTACAATCTTCGCCTTTGATTTCTTTGCTGCCGGATTATTCATTGTAGTGGACCTCGTGCTATCGCTTTGAATGGATGATGACTCGTTCGACCGTGCATAGTCGATTCGAAAATTCCCAATTCGACAAGCCTCCTCTGAAATACTGCGAAAATGCTTTAAAGTGACCTCTCGCGAAGTGGTCTTGCTTCATTTCTGCATTTCGGCATCTACCCATTCAACCCGCACGTCCCCCCCGTAGAGCATCGTAAACTCGCCAACATCGCTTATGCAAAAAGGGAGGTAATCACTTCCACAAACCGTGCCTGATGTCGGATCTACCATCTGCCACTTGCCATCCACTAAGACGTCGCACCAAACGTGCCCCTCTCCCTGGTAAAGCCAGCCATAGACTTGTCGACATGGCAGACCCAGACATCGGGCCATCGTCACAAAAAGGTCAGAGTAATCCCAACATCGGCCGTATTTCTGTTCCAATGCCCGAAGTGTTCCATAACGCGACCCAATGAGTCCGTCATAGCGAAAGTTTTGCGGTTCAAGAAACCACTTTTGCAACTTGCGTAATTTCGTAGGCCCAGAGTCAGCGGGAGAAATGATGCTCGCGCAAATTACCTGAATTTCGTTTGCATCGACTGGCCAAGTCGGTGTTGCCTGCAATAGTGCACTCTGATCAAAATCCGACACCGCGAGCCGAGGCACCTGAGAATCGATAGTGAGGAAACCGCTAACCTTTATCATGGGTATACTGAGTGCGTCCGACATTGTTTTAAAAGCAACGTGAACTTCACCGCTTGGCAATATCTCTGTCTTCTCAGCAACAGGCTGAAATTGCCAATCCGCTCGTATTGCTCGCTGCAGATCGCTAACCATAACCAAGTCACGACCAACTTCGAATTGACGGTTTAAATCTTGAATGACCGACAGTTGACTGGTCGATTCGTTTCTTAGTTGCAGCAAGCGATTAAAGAGTTTATTGCGTCCATCAGGATCTCCCTTTGCTAATTCACGTTGTATTGGGATCGCATCAAAGCCGACTTTGTAGCTTGCCACATGAGGCTGGATGGCAAGGCCATAACGAGCTTGACTTGCCAAAAAGGCCTGCTGAGGATCTCGCACGACAAACTCAATCACATTCGTTTTGTTCTGTACAACCCAGCGAGGATTCGATTTTGATTTCTGAAGAATCGCGGTCAGTTTTCTTGCTTCGCCAATATCACTTGTCTCCAGAACATTGATCTGGACCTGCTTGCCCTCATATTCGAAAACCGTGTTGAATAGCGAAGAAAGCGGAACTTGTAGCTTTGTCGCAATGGTCTTCAACTGCGAACCTACTACTTTCGTTTCTCGCACGACTCTCCATGGACTTGGCAAGTCCGAAAACATTGGAACATCGGATTTTGCGGCGGGTTGTGCAAATGCTTCCACAGCCGCTAAAGCAAAAAAAACGGATAGTATTGCGGCGTAAAAAAATTTGAATAGGTGAACTACCTGGGACCCACGTTTCGCAATTCGTTTGCCGCTGTTCATTTTTTGCTCTGCTTACGTTAACTTTGTTCGGTTTCCCAAAGATGTGATTGCATCGTGCATGCTCGCAACACTTATTTATGCAACGTTAGTGCGCTCTTCAAAGGATAGAGCACGGCATCGGTAATGGAGGCAGAATCGCCACCAACAAAGGCTTCGATGATCGGCTTTTGCCCAGATGGAAAAATCAAGTCACTAACGACGACTTCGCCGTCATTTACAAAGAGTTCGATGGAACATCGATCGACCAACAATCGTACTTTCACAGCACCGTCAACCAATTGCACAGGCGCA
The DNA here is from genome assembly GCA_041749395.1 of Pirellulaceae bacterium. Taxonomy (GTDB): domain Bacteria; phylum Planctomycetota; class Planctomycetia; order Pirellulales; family Pirellulaceae; genus Laterigemmans. Next base: position 24,397 of record JBGTBJ010000097.1, on the reverse strand, counting down.
TCATGTCGAGCTGCAAATGCATCGTGAAATGCAGTGTTTCCCGAATTCATCCGATCAACATAAGCCGACGAGCTCAATTGGTCGTAACCAATTTCCGTGTACTCATCCGGACCAGTACGAATGCGAAAGCCAAGCGAGCGTGCGTTGCCAGGTTTTAGCAGCGCTTCGAGTTCAAATACCATGTCATCGAGATCGTCCTTCTTCGTTACTGCGATCGGTGGCCATTTAGCGGTTGACGTATCAAGTACTATGGCGTCTTTTCTAAGCTTTTTAAGCTCTTCGACCGGTCGCTGCACCAATACAAATACAGATTTTGGATCGCTGGAAGAATCGTCTGCTGGGACTCTGCGCAGGTGCAGTGAGCGAGGTACCGACATGGTGCTTCGCCATGGACTCGTTGGCACCAAACAGGTTTCCCAGTTGTTGAACCAGCCAAGCCAAAGACGTCGGCCATCCGATGCGGGAACGTTCGACCAACTCACTGGTGCATAGAAGTCACGGCCAAAATCAACCCATCGCGCATCCTGTATCGGTGTAAATCGCGTGCCATCAAAATGTCCTACGAAATACTCGCCACCGCTGCCTCCGGCGAGGGCGCCATTTCCCATGTCAGCTTCTAGAACCCAGAGCGATTTACCATCTTCCCCTTCGCATGCTAGTTCGAATAGATCAGGACATTCCCAGTTCAGTTTCTCCTTGGCACCTGCAGGACCAAAGCGACTCACTTCGTCCCAATTTTTTAAATCCGTCGAAGAGTAAAAAACTATCACTTTCTCCGTAGCCATGGAGACAACCATTACCCAGCGTGAAGTTGGTTCATGCCAAAACACTTTAGGGTCACGAAAGTCTGCCTGATTGATGTCCAACACTGGATTGCCAGAAAACTTGGTCCACGATCTTCCATTATCATTGCTGAAAGCCAAATTCTGTACCTGCTCACCTCGGCCGTGTCCGGTGTAAACTGCAACCATAGGGGGCTTTCCAGCGGTCCCAAATCCTGATGTGTTGTGGTGATCGACAACGCAACAACCGCTAAACGCCATGATGCCATCTTCTTCTGGAATCGCGAGCGGCAAATGCTCCCAATGCACGAGATCTCGGCTTACGGCATGGCCCCAGCTCATATGCCCCCATTCATTGCCGGCTGGATTGTATTGATAAAACAGGTGATATTCACCGTCGTGATAAACTAAACCATTCGGGTCGTTCATCCAATTGATTTCAGGACTGAAATGAAATTGGGGTCGAAACGGCTCGTTCATGTAGTTGGGCGACTCTCGATAGAGTCCTAAACGATAGTCAAGATCAAAGCGTTGCGGCTTGTTGTTTGTTTGAACAATGTGGTCGACACTGATGTGCCCCCAACCCTCTACGGCATGATCGTAGATCTGTAGTTGAGCTGTCTTTCCAGCAAATTCACTCACTGCCCAAGAAGCCCATTCGAGCGATTCAGACTCACTCCCGGTCGCCCGACGCACGGGATTTCCCTCAATCATCAGGGCCATTCCAACCTGTTCTTGATCAGCCCCCCCACCAATCAAAAATGCGATGTGAGAACGTTCGATAACGAATGGAGAACTGGTCGCGGTACCGGTTGCCAAATCCCCACCGTAAAAGGAATTGACAAGCTTCTCACCGCGGTAGCCGGCTACTTGCATTTGATTCTGCAGAGTTCCATCGGCGGGTCCTTTTCCAAAGGCGTCTCCCGTAATGGTCCAACCTATGTATTGGTCGGATTCAAAATCGGAAATCAACAATTCTTGTGCCTGGCCCGAAGCACTGAATGTCGCCAATACGAAGGTGGCCATGAACCCACAGGTGAAGTACTTCGAGATGAATTGCAGCATAGCTCTAACTTCGGAGTGAACCATTGGATAAATATTTATACGCACTAGCGACATTCTAGCAGAGCATCACGCTAGAATTGGGGTCCATCTGCGCGAACTTAAAAAATGCAAATCGCAAGCTCTGTTGGCCAAATCGCATGGTGTCCACAAGGGACCGGCGATTGCAATTTGCCACAGGACCATCAATCATTCACTATCGAAATAAGTTATGCCCGAGTCAGTGCATTCAAAGACGATTTTTAACCCTCCACGAATTGTGATCATCGGAGGTGGGTTTGGTGGCTTGGAAACGGCGAAACGGCTTCGACGCACAAATGCAAATGTAACGCTCGTCGATCGGCATAACTACCATCTCTTTCAACCCTTGCTCTACCAAGTGGCAACGGGTGGGTTGTCGCCTGCGAATATCGCCACACCCTTGCGATCGATTGTGCGAAAACAGCGTAATTGCGAAGTCGTAATGGCGGAGGTTGTCGACTTCAATGTAGAGAAACAAAATGTTGTTTTGGCCGACGGCGTTCTGCCCTACGATGTCTTAGTTTTGGCGGCAGGTGCAACTCACAGCTATTTCGGTCATGACGAATGGGCCTCCGTCGCGCCTGGGCTCAAGAGCATTGGAGATGCTGCGGAAATTCGCAGAAGGATATATAGCGCCTTTGAGGCAGCTGAACGAGAGGAAGACAACGACATACGCAAAATGTTGATGACTTTCGTGGTCGTTGGGGGTGGCCCCACTGGTGTCGAATTGGCTGGTGCACTTTCAGAAATTGCTCGCCATACGCTTAAGCACGATTTCCGTCGCATCCAACCGGCAGAAGCGCGAATTATCATCGTTGAAGCTGCTCCGCATATCTTGGCCCATTTCCCCGAGGATCTTTGCAAGCGTGCTGCAGAAAAGGTGCGTCAACTCGGCATTGAATTGCATCTTCATTCAAAGGTTACTCAGATCACCTCAGAGGCCGTACATCTTTCTACGCCCGACGGCGAAGCGATTGTGCCTACGGCCACAGTACTCTGGGGTGCAGGAGTACAAGCAAATCCATTGGGGAAGAAGCTCGCATTTGCCGTGGAAACCGTATCAGATCGTGCTGGAAGATTGCAGGTAAAAAACACTTGTCAGATCGATCGATTTGAAAACATTTTTGCCATCGGAGATATTGCGGCATGCCCGGATGCTACAGGCAAACTACTGCCTGGACTTGCATCCGTCGCTGTGCAACAAGGAGGTTACGTGGCCAAAGCACTCGACAAAATTATTAGTGACTTCAGCGAGCAAGCAAAGTCTGATGGCTCATTAGAATTGGATTGGAAACAAGTTCTCCGCAGCACCAGCATTCCTCCCTTTGTTTATAAAGATAAAGGCTCCATGGCAACGATCGGACGGGCCGCAGCCGTAGCAAAAATTGGCAAGTCACAGTTCTGCGGTTTTTTCGCGTGGTTGCTGTGGTTATTCGTGCATCTAATGTTGATCGTGCAATTCCAGAATCGTGTTTTGATCTTTTTTCAGTGGGCGTGGAGCTACGTGACATTCAATCGAAGCAATCGAATCATCACTGGGGAAAAGACTATTGAAGTATTGGCAAAACCTGCAGCCGATTCATTTCAACCCAATGATATATCCCATCAAGAGAGGATTTGATCAACAACTTTTCCAGCAACATCCGTGAGTCGAAATGGACGTCCATGATGTAGAAAGGTCAATCGTTCATGGTCGATTCCCAACAGATGCAGTATCGTTCCATGGAGGTCATTTATATCAACCCTTCCTTCGATCGCATGGTAGGCAAATTCATCTGTGATGCCGTGAGCCATTCCACCTTTCACGCCTCCTCCTGCCATCCACACAATTGAGTATAGCCACAATGCGATCCTTGCGTATTGATATGGTATCAAGCCGTGATTGCGACGACTTCGCGGCTGCTCGCAAGACCTATCAAAGGACGCAGCGGGAAGCCAAAAAAACGTTGGTGGCGGTCTGTGTTACACTATTTCCCAACTCCAAAACTCGATTGAATTCCAAAATTGCGAGATTCTGATGATGTATCGAAATGTAAACCTGAAACCAGACCGATCGACACTGCATTCAATACTGCGACTTAAACGGCGATCAATGCTGCGTTTTGCCATATTGTTGATGTTGTTCCTGACTACGCCTAGTCACTCTCGAGCGGACGACGGCGAGCCGATTGCGATTCGATACTGGCCCAGCAATGGAATTAGCATGGAGACGATGTGGAATTTCCACTTTGCTCTCAACATTGATTCCACAAACCGTGCGTTGTTGCCTCGATCGGCCGATGTTGAATTTCTCGATGATTTTTGGGAAGCAACCAATAGCAAAGAGCTCGTACTGGACCGCCACCCCAACGAACTCAAAGCAAACTTAGTTCCAACCAATCTCGATGCAGAGTATTCTGGAAACGCGATAAAGATTCAGCGTATCCAAGTCGCCGGGGACGAACGCAGCAACCAATTGAATCTGAATGTCATTGATGTAGATGGCGTCACGATTCTTGATAGCAGCAAATATTCGGTCAGCCAATTGGCTGAGACCCTAAGCAAGCAAACTGTTTTGCCGAAAGAGATCTCATCGGTTGACGTACTGCTGATTGACGACCCAACCGCTGATGTTGAATCTCTCGTCGCATTGCAAGAAACGCTGTCGCCACGTTTGGTCGTGTTGCGAGACTCGATTGCTTTAGAGAAGATCGGCGAAGAGTCAGTGGAGCGAATTTCTCACAACACCATCGCTGTTTCGGACGCGGAATTCACTGGCCGCACTCGCTGGGTAACGTTGGCGGAGAAAGCTTGGACAATGGATGAAACGTTAGCGGATCTGTTTGCTAAAAAAGAGAGCGCCTGTAAATCCTCCCGCGCAGTATTTTCGCAATTATCGCTCAGCCAAATGAATTTTAAGCCGAGTAACGGCACCCACACGCCGCGTTGGAATTCAGAACACATGATGGGACGTGAGTTACTATTTTTCTCTCAGATATTTCATGCTGTCGATCCAAACATACAGATCATGGATCTGAATCCAAAACAAATGCCGGCCGCCTATCAAGCGCGTCACGCCGATTGGACCGGGCTTGAAGAGTCCAACCAAATGGAACGTGTCGAAGCATTCACTCGGAGGTTCGGATATTTACTAGAAGGCATGGAGTTGGACAAAACTGCCAAGGGAAGCAGTTTCTGGACCCCTCGAGCTTTACTAAAGCAAATGGACGCTCATTACACGGACCACACCGCAAACGTGGTTAAGAAAAAAGACTTAAGCGATTGGCCTGCGGACTAGTCGAAAATAGTCGAAAATAGTCGCCTTTCGCTCCGCGAAAGTAGCGGAAAACGCAGCGCATACTGACGCTACTTTCGCGAAGCGAAAGGCGACTATGATTGCCTTCGATTAATAAATTCACAGCCTATCAAATTAGCTATTTTCGCGGAGCGAAAGGCAACTTTTTTTAGCGGCGCGCAATTTCGCGCTGCGGCTACGAGGATTTATTTGTTGTTCGTCATCGTCTGCAATGAGAGGCTTCTTCGTCAAAATAGTCCAGCCTTCATGTGCCCGCAGAGCATTTTTGACGATCCGATCCTCCAACGAGTGGAAGCTGATAACGACCAATCTACCTCCTGGATTCAACCAATCGAGAGCGTTTTCCATCGTGTGCTGCAAGATACTCAGCTCTTCGTTCACTGCGATGCGCAAGGCCTGGAAGGTTCGCGTAGCGGGATCGATGGGATGATTCTTACTTTTGGGCACACAACGACGAACAATATCTGCAAGATCGGCTGTCGTTTTAACAGGGTTTCTTTCTTTGCGGCGGAGCACAATGCGAGCGGCAATTCGACGGCTGTAGCGTTCTTCACCATACCGATAAATGACGTCCGCAATCTCTTGTTCGCTCAGGCGCCGCAATAGCTGCTCTGCAGTCTCACCCTCCGATACATCAAATCTCAGATCGAGTGGACCATCACCCTGAAAGCTAAATCCACGCGACTTGTCCGCCAATTGATCGCTGGAAAGGCCGATATCCAACAAGATACCATCGGCCAGCCCGATGCCCAAATGATCGTAAACGCGATCAATCCTGTGATAACTGGCATGCAGCGGTATCACCGGTGGTTGAGGTTGATTCGCTAATGCTCGGGCAACCGGAATCGCATCACGGTCCAGTGCAATAACACGCCCATGAGTGCCAACGCGTTCCGCGATAAGGGATGTATGACCACCACCGCCGAGAGTACCGTCGACGATCGTCTCGCCTGGTGCTGGAGCAAGCATCTCAAGTACTTGCTTGGCCATGACTGGGATATGCGATGTTTCCAAGGCTCAGGCCGTACCAGCAGGGTTAAAGTACTCGGGCTCCGCGCCACTTCGCCATTTGATATTGCAGCCAATACTTGCGATCTGATTTTCGGAAACAGGAGTTCCCGCCAGCACTGCATCCAAAGCGGCTCGCAAATCGGCACCTGTAACAACGGTCTCGCTTTTGGGTCGGCTACCATCCATCTGTCCGCGATAAGCGAGACGCATCTGGTCATCGAATAAATAGAAATCAGGAGTGCAGGCGGCTCGGTAGGCATGGGCAACCGACTGATCCTCATCAAACAAATAGGGGAAGGTGTATCCCCTCGTTGTCTTCTCTTCCGACATTTTTTCTAGGTTGTCGTCAGGATATTTATCCGCGTCGTTACTGTTTATCCCAACAAAGGCGATCCCTTTTGCTTGATACTCGCTGGCCAGACGCTGAAGCTCAGGAGCAACATGTTTTACATACGGACAATGGTTGCACATGAATACGACGACAAGGCCCTTCGCATGCGAAAAGTCACTTAGCCGAACGGTAGCTCCGGAAGTATCGACGAGCGCAAAATCAGGCGCTGTAGTACCCAAAGGCAACATCGTGCTGGCAGTTCGTACCATGACAAATATTCCCTACAAAAAAGGATCAAAGATAAACAACAGCTAGTGCAGGTTACCCGACGAAGCGCTAAGAAGAAACCGGTGATACCCGCTCGGAAACGAATGGTCTTTCCCAGTAGGTCACGAGCAATGGGCTAACAGGTCAATGGCAACGGTTCGTCCAATAGCGAATGATACAGCTTTTCAATCGACTCGGTTTGCGGCGGCGAAGTCCACAAGCAGGTCCAAAACCTTGACTTGCGAATGACCCCTTTTTCCATAAACTCCGCTAGCAATCGGTATCTCGCGCTGCCGCTTTCGCTTTCCACGATGATTGCTGTGGCACGATCAGTTGGGGGTACAATGATCAACGCCGAACCGAGATGCGCAGAGCGAATAAATCGCGTTGCAATGGGTGGATGATGGATATCACTCGAGAACTTCAAAGGCAAAATTGGATTCTGATTGGATATCTGCTCGGTAATGCCATGAACTTCGCCATCTACATTGCAACAGAGTAAATCAATTGTGGGGTGCGAATCAAGCAAATCTGTCTGCACCGACAAAACGGTTTCAACCACAATTGAACTGTCGCTCGCCTGCACGACGCGGTGGTGGACCGACAGTCCGAAATGATGGATCGAGTCTTGTGGAAGAGTGTAAATCAACGATGGACCACGCGTATATACTTCCTCCAACGCAGGAAATAACGGAGCACTGCTCTGATTTGCTGGAGCGTCACAGGCGGGTGGCAGAATCCTAAACAAGGGACCTGCATCAGAATGCGAATGACTGCGGCCCACCAATACTCCGAACTCGGGCCTCTCCGGCTGGAGTCGAAACGTCCATGGCGTTGACGCATCCATGAACTCCCACCACTGATCAGCGTCGGATTTCCAACTCACCTGAGCATTCCTTCATTATCCAATAAAAAACCCCGCTCTCGCGCAGGGGATGCGGACAGCGGGGCCGGAACAGAGAAGAGGCCTGAAAAATCAGCGGAGCAATCGCCCGCTGTCTCCATAGCTTACCAGATGGCGCACCGCTGTCCACAGTTTTACCGAAATTGAATTGGATCGAGCGATCCCCCTCATCCGGTAATAAACACTGCAAGACTCAAGTGTACCCATAGTCACATGGCTGGCATTGTTCGGCGATCGCCAATGGCTTGATTGGATGGACCGTGAATGCCTTGACGTATGGCATTGCGATTCCGCAGCGCACCAGGTTGCGCTTGCTGACACTTGGCCATGACGTTCTCCAAGATTCCTGTCAGGAAGAACAGAAACATATGGATCATGGGCATCACGGTTACGTCTTGGAACATGCCGTTAACGACATATCCAATCATTGTCGCCGTGATGATAAACCCGAAAGCCCGATAGTCGGGAGGACTCGATTTATTCATATAGAGACTCCATCCCGTCCAGCTCCAGCGAACTAGCAAGATGAGATAGAGCACTAATCCAACGAGACCGCAGTCAACCAGAACCGACAAGAGAATATTGTGTTGGATATAGGGAACCGCCGTCCCCAAGGGGCGCTCCCAAGTTCGATCCTGTGAAAACTCGGTGTTGTTTTGCAGGTAGTGTCCGTAGCCGAACCCCATCAGAGGACGTTCTTTGAACATCTCGATTGCGATAATGGCCAGGAGAGGTCGGAGCTCAATCGACTTGAGAGACGCTTCAGCGGAGAGTTCCTTATCTCGCTTAAGACGCAACAATTGATCTTTGAACATCATGCCGCCGCCCCCTCCGATCAGCAACAGCGAGATGGTTCCCCAAACCTTTAACCAGCGAGGTGAATACTGAAAGCACATCACACCGATGACCGCGAAAGCGCCTATCCAGACGCAACGTGTCAATGTGAAGTAGCAGCCAGCAAGGATACACAGCAGACACAGACCATAACCAATTTTGCCGAGTCGCTCTGCATTGACCCATCGAGTCAGTCCGATTCCCAGGCCGATGGTGAGTATCACGCCATTGGCTGCGGGATTTAATAAGGGTCCTCGCGCGCGTCCGTAAAATTCCCAGATCTTGGGATCCACGATGTAGCGAGGAAACACCAGCCCATGGAAGCCCTTTGTTTCACAAACAGCCATTGCCCCGATGTAGACAGCAACTCCGAACAGTAGCGTGATCAGAAAGCGAAAGTCTGCTTCGCTGAATCGAGTCCCGCGAGCAACGAAGTACAATCCCGTAGGCAAAGCGATATAGAACAGCCAACGAGCAATGGGATTGGGGCCATCGGGTGCTGCGCCGGCTGAGGCTGCGGATACGGCGGTCACCAAGCAAAACGCAATCAACACAATGTTGATCCGTGAGAGAGGCAAGCGTTCCGTCTTTCCCATCAACCAAAGAATACCAAAGTAACCAACAAGGGCAGCCCATAGCACTCTTTCAGCACTGACCTGAAACGGTCCGTCGACGTGAAAAAACGGGGGGCCAAAGAAAGTGCCTGCGACCAATACCATCGCGCTAAACTGCAGTAGGGTGCCGTGGCGCAGCAGCAACACGGTCCATACCAACATTGGTAAAGCAAAGAGGGCAAACAGAAATTCCATGGAAGCCAATGATCGCGATTGTAACGATTGCATTAACAAAAGGGATTATCGAGCCGCAGGGCGGCACCGATTTTCTCGTCATGCAATCGTAGGTCGCGAATAGCTTCCGCGATTGAAATGAAATCCTGGGGTTCCAGTTCCCTGCGGTCCTAGCGGCTCATGGAGCTGGTTGTTGCGACAGGTTGGCTATGGAGTAACTTGTCGAGCACACCATTGACGAAGCGAGCACTATTTTTATCGCCATACCGTCGCGCCAAATCGACCGCCTCATTGATGGCAACGCGCCCGGGTGTCGCCGCTACGAGAATCTCATAGGCTCCCAAGCGCAGGATGTTTCGATCGGTTACTGCCATTCGCGACAAAGACCAATTGGTAGCGTATCGCCCCAATTCTTGGTCCAACTTGTCACGATGTAACAGAGTTCCACGAAGTAAACTTTCTGCGAAGACAGCCAATGCCTTCCGACCTCTCATGCGGCGCATGATAAAGTCCAAGGACGACTCGGGTTCTCTACCCGGATTAATATCTGCTTCGTAAAGCATTTGCAGAACGATTTCGCGGGCGCGTCGACGAGTTGCCATCGGATCTACTCGTCTCCCTCTTCGGCATCGACGCCAAGCAATTCGCGAATTTTGACATTCAAACGAAGCATTTCCAACAACGCTTCAGCAGCTTCAATGCCCTTATTTCCCATGCTGCCACCGCTGCGAGCGATCGCTTGTGCTTCGTCATCGCAGGTCAGCAAGCCCAGCGCGATAGGGGTATCCGAATCGATTGACGCATTCATGAGCGCGGTGGTGACAGAACGATTGATATGTTGGTCATGCGAAGTCTCACCTTTAATGACTGCACCGAGCGCGATCACACCGACGATCGCGTCACTGATTGCCATATTGATTGCCGGCAGAGGGAGTTCCCATGCGCCGGGGACTTCGAGCACAACAATACGTTCTTCATCGATCCCAGCAGAACGCAATGTTTCCAATGCGCCCGTCAAAAGACTGCTAGTGATTGGTTCGTTGTACCGAGAAACAACGATTGCGATATAACCTTCAGGAAGATCGCCGTCGGTACCTGTCAAATGAATCGTCACGTTCCGTTAATCCTTAATACTGAGCAGAAATTCTGCGTTGTTCTGGGTCTTTCTAAGTTTGTTTGTCAATTGTTCCATGGCGTCGGCCGGTGAAACAGAGGACAAGCTACGTCGTACCAACGAGACACGACGATATTCCTCGGGGTCGAGCAACATCTCTTCCCGACGCGTCCCGCTGCGATGCAGGTCGATAGCAGGCCAAATCCGACGATCGACGATTGTACGGTCAAGAACCAGTTCCATGTTTCCGGTCCCTTTGAATTCTTCAAAAATGATGTCATCCATGCGGCTGCCCGTGTCAACCAGGGCGGTCGCAAGGATTGTAAGCGACCCCCCTTCTTCGACTTTGCGGGCGGATCCAAAGAGGGCCTTCGGCTTTTGTAACGCGCCGGAATCGAGGCCGCCTGACATCAGTTTGCCGGAGTTTCCTGCTTCGCTATTATGAGCGCGTCCCAGCCGAGTTATGGAGTCCAAAAAGATTACGACATCCACTCCATGTTCCACCATCCGCTTGGCTTTTTCAATCACCATTTGAGCCACTTGGATGTGTCTAGCAGGAGGTTCATCAAAAGTGCTGCTGATTACCTCGCAGTTCGGACCTTTGACCTCCCGCTCCATATCGGTGACTTCTTCCGGCCGCTCGTCAACCAACAAAATAATGACATAAGCGTCGGGATAATTCTTCAGTACAGCACGAGCCATTTTCTGCATGATCACCGTCTTGCCGGCTCGTGGCGGACTGACAATCAAACCTCTTTGTCCAAAGCCAATGGGAGCAATCAAGTCGATCACGCGGGTGCTGATCTCGTTCGAATCGTGCTCCATAATGATGCGCGAGTTGGGATGGAGCGGGGTCAGCTCTTCAAATGGAGTGCGGCGAGTCCGTGTCGTCGGATCTTGACGGTTAATTGCTTCCACACGCAACAAGGCAAAATAGCGCTCGTTTTCCTTTGGTGGGCGGATTTGTCCCGCTACCGTGCTGCCCGTTTGCAATCCAAAGCGGCGAATTTGGCTAGGCGACACGTAAATATCATCTGGACAACTGAGGTAATGGTAATCGGGGCTACGCAAGAACCCGAATCCATCCGGCAGGATCTCCAACGTACCCTCGCCGTACATCAGGCCATTCGCCTTCATACGCTCTTTGAGAATACGAAAAATTAAATCTTGTTTATTGAGATTTCCAACATCCTCCAACCCCATCGTCCCGGACATTTCTAGCAGTTCAGCATGAGGCATTCGCTGCAACGCGGCCAGATTTACCGAATCGTCACCGTTGTCACCGCCACCGGGAATACCGACGAGCCGCCCTGATCGATTGGCTTCATCTACAATTTCTTCAGGTAACGATAATGGATCCCGCTCAGCATCCAATTCACGAATGCGCTGATCTACCTCAGCATCGGGATGCCGAGGGCGATCGCGGTTAGAATCAAAATTGCGACGGGGTCGGTCGTTTCGCGACCGTCCTGGACGTGGTGGTTGCATGGCAATCGGTGCGTCGGTGAACGCAGTGAATCAGAAAAGGATGAGGGGCGAGGCCAACCGTGGCAATGCTAGGTAGGGTCAGGCGACGAGTAGTGCAAACAATGCGATGGATCAAATATTATCCCGCCGAAATACGCTTGCTGGACCCGATCCATCAATTGGCGCCACAGGTACTCGGTCTGGTCAAGTAAAGCTTGGCAATTCGAGTTATTTTCTAAAACATGATTCGATAGTCGACGTTTTTCTGCAATTGGAAGTTGACGACTCTCACGCTTTCGTAACTCTTCAATCGACCATCCACGACGGACGATCCAATCTCTTCGAAGCTCCTCCGGCGCATCCACGCACCACACGACGTCACACAAGATGCCCCAATCGGCTTCCAGTAACAGTGGTGCATCGAGTACAGCCGCAGGAAGTCGACAACGGCTGGACCGCATCAATCGAAGCAGCACCCGATGCCGTGCAAGTGGATGAATCACTGACTCTAAATAGTCTAACCCGCGCCTGCTCTCCGCGTCATCCCCGAACACCAACCCAGAGAGCGCTGCACGGTCCACCCCCCCATGGGAATCAAGCACGCCAGCGCCAAAAAAAGTACTCAATCGACTGGCCACTGTACGCGATCGCAGCACCCTATGGGCCATTCGGTCCGCATTGATCCAGGTGGCTCCAAGCTCCCGTAGATGTCTAGCAACGGTAGATTTCCCGCCCGCCGGTGACCCAACAATTCCAATCACAATCATCGTAGGCACCTCCTATCCTTGGCCGCTGAAACGAGTTTTGCCTCGTTTTTCTACTCAATACCGCGCGAACAAGTAGGGCCTGGAAGCACAAAAAAAATTTGGTAAAAAAATTTTCCCCAGCGCGACATCGTCCAATGAACAGCTACCGCATTTGACGATCTTCGGCCAAATACATCATGGCACCGCAGTTGGGACAACGCACAGCCTGGCCTAAATAAAGGCGGTTCATCATCTGCGAAGTGAGTGTTTGGTTACAACCGCCGCAGATCTCCCCTTCTACAGAAGCAAGGGCATCTTCTCCACGAGATCCAACAATGCGGTGATAATCGATGCGCATCGCAGCGGGCAATTCCGTTTCCGATTCAACCAATTCCGCCTCGACTCGCTTGAGTTCAGCTTCAAGATCGACCATTTTTTGTTGTAAAGACTCAGCTAGTACGACGTGATCTTTCTCGCGTTGCTTCCATTCCTCGATCCGCGTCACGCGCTCAGCTTCCAACACATCAAGCCGCTCCAACGCTTCGAATATTTCGTCCGATAGAACACCATTTGCTTGTTCATCCGCAGCGATTTGTTCTTTCAGCAAATTGTATTCGCGGTTGCTGGCAGCCGAATTCAATTTGTTTCTCAAATCGCGGAGCCGATCTTCACGACTTTTCAGCTGCAATTGTTTCTCATCGGCCGCCATTCTCGCTTTTTTCAAACGGTCGGCCGCATCAGTCGCTTTGGCCGACATTTCAGCGACGAGTTCCTCGCTGGCGGCAATTTGACGTGGGCCCCTGCGCAATTGCCCGGCAATATCCGTTCGTTGCCGCTGGATCCGATGCAACGTTCGCAGCAACGCCATGGAGACTTTAGTCGAAGTATCAGACGACATGGATGCGACTTACTGGGCTGGCGTAAAAAGTTATGTTGTTGGTTCCCTCAACATGCGGCCCAACGCCCTTCGCGTCAAGTAGCGGCAAACGAATCGCTAATCGGCATCTCTTCCCAAACCGCTACGCGTTGCACTGGCGGCAAGCGGATCTTCGGGCCAGTGATGTTTGGGATACCGCCGTTTGAGTTCTTTCCGAACATCATTATAGGTGCCTCGCCAAAAACTGGCCAAATCTTGAGTCACCTGAACCTCGCGATAGTTTGGTGCGAGCAACCGCAGCAATAAGGGTTGGCGTCCTTTGGCAATTCGGGGCGTTTCCTGCCAACCGAAGACTTCCTGCAAGCGGACCGACAAGGAGGGAGGTTGTCCGACGGCATACTCAATGGTCAGTTCATTTCCGCTGGGAACACGCAATCGTTCCGGCGCAAACTGGTCCATTTTCCGCACACATTCGTACCCAACTGCACCTTTCACATAATCAAGCCAGGGGCCATTTTTCACTCCTTCGATCGACACGGTGTTAGCGCATAATTCTTTAGCAATCGCCTTCGATTCTGCTTCTCCCCACGCTGGAAACTCTTCGTCGGGCATCCACTCAGCCAAACACTTCAGTCGTGCAGTAAATTGATTCAATTCGCGATTGTCCAAAGGCTGAACGCGATCCCATTGCGCTGAGACTTCTCGCCACAAAATTTCCGCTGACAATGCACGGTCTACGACTTCCGTGGGTGTCTCGGCAAGAACCAGGTCGTACCAATATCGTCGTTTCCGACCCACTACACGCTTTTGGGACGGATTGTAGAAACACTCTTCACAATCGCGCAAACCAGTTCCGACTAGCCATTCCGATTCGATCGGAACAGCCAGCCTCACATCAGCATCGCGGCCTTTCTGCATTACTTCAAGACAAAGAAAGAGTTCCTTGCCGCGGACACTGGCCAGTTCTTTCAAACGCACACCTTGCCCACCCACCATCAAACCACGGTCGCTACCAGGCTGCCTTTGTCGGGCCAATCGATCCGGGAAAGCATCCAGAAGAGCGCGACTTAAATGTGTGTCGTTTACCGATACCAGAGATGCTCGCTCCAGCGACGCAGGTCCACAATCTTGCTCGGACTCGTCATGCGAACTAGCAATATTTTTCAACGACTGCTCAAACTGCTCTGCAGCCCGTCGGACAATTTCTCCTGCACCCCGGGCGATGGCGTCATCGTCATCCCCGTTCAACCATCTCTCCATTCGCTCGACGCGGTCGACCATGTTGGCAGCCGAGAGTCCCATGAGTTGCATATCGCCAGCTGAAATCTTTCCCGGGGTCGCATCAATAAATGGATCACGTTCCGATAGGATTGCTGCACAAACGGCGCCTAATCTGCCAACCCCTCGATGTTTTGCTGAGACCAAAAGCCGGGCCAAGCGTGGATGGGCTGGAACACGCAACATCAGTCGCCCCAAGGGAGTGATCTGTCCATCCTCCAAGCCGCCCAATTGCCCAAGCAATTTCTGTGCACCCTCGATGGCATCAGGGGTTGGTGGTGTCAACCAAGGAAATTGCAAAGGCTGATGCTCACCCCAGCCTGCCAATTGCAAGACGGCGCTCGATAGATCGCCGCGCATAATCTCCGGCGTATCGAATTCAGCCCTGGCTCGATGGCTGGCATGAAGCCACAATCGATAACAAACTCCAGGAGACGTTCGACCTGCACGGCCTGCGCGCTGATCAGCCGATGCCTGAGAAATTGGCTCGAGATCTAGCCGTGGTAAGCCAACTGTTGGGTGCATTCGCATCACACGCGCTTGGCCACTATCGATGACTCCCGTTACACCAGGAATTGTTATGGAAGTCTCCGCTACATTGGTTGCAAGAATAACCTTGCGGCGCGCTGTTTCTGCCAACACTTGGTCTTGTTTCTCAGGGGCTAAATCTCCGTACAAGGCCATCACGTCGATGCTCTCTAACCCGGGCATGCCAGATAACTGTTTCGCAACCCGATGGATTTCACCCACCCCTGGCAGAAACACGAGAATATGCCCCTCAGTCGCTGCGAGGACGCGAGGCAAGATGCTCGGAACCTGCTCTTCCAAACGTTCCTTTCCCAACCGCTCGGCATACAAGATCTTTACCGGGTGCATCCTACCGAGACTTTCCACGACCGGTGCGTCACCAAGGAATTGAGCGACGGGGCCAGCATCCAATGTGGCGCTCATCACTCCCAATTGAAGATTGGGACGCAATTGAGTACGAACTCGATGGAGCATTCCTAAGGTCAAATCGGCTTCCAGCGACCGCTCATGAAACTCATCCAACAACACCGTTCCGAAGGGTTCCAAAAAAGGATCTGACTGCATTCGTCGCAGCACCACTCCGTACGTCATAACGACGATTTCCGATTGATCGCCCCAGTTTCGATCGAGACGAATTTGATACCCAACGCGATCACCTACCGAGGAACCCAGCAAGCGACTCAGCCGCGCAGCCACCGCCCGCGCTGCCATTCGCCTCGGCTGTAAAAGCAGAATCCGGCCTTGCTCAGGGAACGCGCGTCGTAGTGCGAGCGGTACCCCCGTCGTCTTTCCGGCACCCGGTGGCGCAGACAAAACGAATTGTCCCGTAGCACGCAGCGCTTGTAAGCACTCCTCGAGGACCTCATTGATCGGTAGTGCTTGTTCGCTGGTCATACTCAATCACTTGTCCGCTGAGTTAGCTTGGTTTGCTGAATCCACTAATCGACTGATGGCGTTGGCCGTGGCCTCAATCGCCTCGTATGTCAAAGTATGTGGGCCATCAAACGGGTAAAACGTTGCGGGAACGCCCGCAACTTTTAAGATTTCGTACAATCGTTCGGCCGATTCATAGGGGAGAATCGGATCGAAGGAACCATGGCTTTGAATGACTTCGGTATGGACCAGTTTGGCAACATTTTTTCGCCAAATCGGTTCGCAAATCAACGTGCCGGAATATTGAAATAAGACACCGGGTGGACTAGGCATTCCGCGCAAGGCAACATCCATCGCCAACATAGCGCCCTGAGAAAAACCACCTAAAACTACTTGCGAGCACGCGATATCGAGCTCTTTCATTACTTCCTGAATCATTGTCGATACGGCAGTGCGGGCTTCGCTAATTCCAGGTGGCTCGTGCATTTGAATCTCATCAAAATCACGCGCCTCCATTGCTTGCATTAGTCTCGCCATGTTGAGCTCCCACCATGCTCGACCACCCGCCAATCCCATGGCGTCCAATGACAATAGCCCTGCAGGAAAAACAAAGCGAACGCTTCCAGCGGACGAGCCTAATTGATCGATCCATTGCTCAGCAACAGGCACCAAGTCATCTCCAGGTGCTCCAAATCCATGTAGGCAAAATACCACCGTGTTGGGATTTTTGCCCCCATCAATCTGAACACACTTCAGTCCGCCAAACTGCACTCGTTTTTTTTGAAACGCCATTGAATGATATCCCTAGTAAAAAAGTCCGTTGATAAATGTCTTAAGTGATTAACGCGACGGCCGAGTCCAACGTCGCAGCACGTAATGCTCTAAGAAACTGACGGAAGCAAAAAAGGTGATCCCCAAAAACGTGGAAGCAAACAGCGCTGCGATGACGGCATCCGTTTGTTGGCGAGCCCCCCAGTAAGTCATCAACGTGCCCAATCCCTTATATTCAGCTCCACTTCCGACGAAGAAATCACCCATAATCGCGCCGATCACAGCCAGCCCGCTGCTAATTCTCATCCCTAGAACTAGATACTCGATTGCGGTGGGGATGCGAAGTTTAAACATGGAGGCAAAACGACCCGCTTTATAGATACGAAACAGGTCTTCTAAATTTCGATCGACCGCAACAAGTCCTGCAGTGACATTGCTAATGATTGGGAAAACGCTAATGGTCAAGGTGATTAACACTACCGATTTGAAGGTGTAACCTGTCCAAGTTATGAGCAACGGTGCAATGGCTACAATGGGTACTGTCTGCAAGAAAATTACATAGGGCAAAAAAGCGTTTCTGATGTGTCGTGATTGACTGAAGAGTACTGCGACAAACGTTCCGAACACAATGCTCGCAGACAGCCCCACGAAAGCTGCTCGAAAAGTGACTTTGGTCCCCTCCAGCAGCACTTCCCGTTTGTCCCATGCGGTTCGAAGTACTTGCTCAGGCCCTGGCAATAATATCGCTGGTATTTGAAACCATAGCACTGAAAAATGCCAAAGAGTCAAGACCCCTACAGCGACTAACAAGACGGGAATAACGACGCTCAAACGCTTCCACAATGTTATGAATATGCGTTTCGAATACGATTGGCGACTCATTCCACACTGCCCCGGAGTGCGTCCGAAACAGTAATATAAAAATCGGCAAATTGGGGCAGACGACGTACACAATCAAAATTTCCATCCCGGCTCGCTAACGAATCGGGGACGGGGATTTCCGTAGCAATGCGTCCCTCGCGCAAGACCACAATCGAATCGCTTAATAAGATGGCTTCCGCAATATTGTGTGTGACTAGGACGAGTGTGCGCGGTTTGTCATTCCAAAGGTGCAATACGAGTTGTCCTAAGCGTTCTCGTAGCATGTCGTCCAGCGACGCAAAGGGCTCGTCCAAGAGCAAGACGGATGGGTTGGTCACAAGCGCTCGAGCCATTGAGACTCGCATTTTCATTCCGCCCGAAAGCTGCCCAGGCATTTTCTTCCAATGCTCTTCTCCTAAACCAACTTCGATGAGTTGCTGTTGAGCCCGTTGGATTCTTTCACGACCTTGGCTACGTCCCAACAACTCCATCGGTAAACACACATTCTGTATTGCCGACCGCCATGGCAACAAAGCAGAATCCTGAAAGACATAGGCCAAGTCGCCCACCGGTAATGATGGCTCAGCAACCTGCTCCGTGTGCCGAAAAAATATCTGCCCCTGGGTCGGTCGCATCAGGCCAGCAATCAGCCTGAGCAAAGTGCTCTTTCCACATCCAGAAGGACCAATGAGCGCTGTAATTCGCCCAGCTGGAATGGATAACGAAAGCTCGTCTAAAATGGATCGCGATTTATCATAGGCGACACTGACCGACGACAACTCGATCTGGGCAGACGTAACTGCGGTTTCCATTCTTTGCCAATCGTACTAGATGCATTAGGAATACACCTATGGTAGCCGATCTGACAAAGTTGCGAATGGCACCTGACGCCTCTCGGGGGGATTCCCGGTCGCAGCTCCTTAGGTGATGTACTCTTCTTCCTCTTCACCGGAGGGTCGAGCTAGTTCGCCTGAATCTTCTAGATGGCGAACAATATCGACAATTTTCTGCTGCACTCCTTCGACTTCTGACAGCCGGACGCTGCCCAAATAATCCATTTCTTCTCTGAGATTTTCTGCCGCACGTGTACTCATATTGCGCAAGATCTTCTCTTGCAATGCCTGACTGCTCCCCTTGAGCGCCATAGCCCATTGCGACGTTTCAACATTCTTGAGTAGGCACTGGACATCGCGATCGGTGAGCTTGCCAATATCCTCAAAGACGAACATCAAGCGACGAATGTCGTCCATCAATTCTGGATCTTCGGCCGCTAGACTTTCCATAATATTGCGTTCGACCGCACGCTCTGAAACGTTGAGGATTTCTGCAACACTTGCTACACCACCCGACTTGCTTTGCCCTTGGCTGACCATGCTACTTAACCGCAACTCCAAACCTCGCTCCAATTCCGCAACGGCTTCAGGGCTCGTGCGTCCCATCGAACTGATTCGGCGAATGACATCCAGTTGCTTTTCTTGCGGCAAACCCGCCAAAAGCTCTGCACCGTAGGATGCTTGCAAATGACTCATCAAAAGAGCGATCGTCTGAGCATGCTCTTCATTGATAAAGGTCAGTAATGTTTGCGGATCCACCTTTTTAATGAATCCAAAGGGCATCGCTTCGATCGTCTGCTGAAGACTTCCAATCAATTCTGCAGCATCTTTTCCTAACGCCTCCCGAATCAGTTCTTTCGCTCGTTCCAATCCACCACCACTGGAATCGAGGCAACTCGCTTTAGTCGTAAAGAAATCTGAAATAACGCTTTCTTGCTCGTCGCCGGCAACCGAGTCCAATTGTGCAATTCGCATACTGATTTGCTCAATATGACGGATCGGCAATTTGGTCAAGATCGCGGCTGCAGCCTTCGTTGGCAGACTCATGATCAAGATTGCGGCTTTTCGCAAGCCGTCGTCGTTCATTGTCGTGTCGCCTTGCCAAACCATATCTTCCCTTCGCTCTGACTTGATGTCTTGTCAGTCCGTTATCGGTTCGAGCGATGAGGAGAATTGGCAGAGTTCACCATTCACGTCGATAGACGACGATTGTTGCGGTGAATCTGCCGAAGAAATCAATTTTTCGGCCAAGGAAGGCGACAAACACCCCACTGGCCATGGTTTTCGTCAACGGCAACTTCGATCAAGCTTAGCGCATTCCCAAACTGTGCGTAGGTCTTCTTGATTAAACGTTCCGCTAGTACTCGAGCGAGCTCCTCTGCGGTTGTATTCACCAAAGGCAAGATGATGCAATCCTCCTGCGGAAACACCCAGCGTCGATCTTCGAATCTAACCACCACTTCTGCCTCTTCCTGCTGGACCGATATCGTCGCGTGGTCGCGTGGCAACAGTACGTGGTGATCCCAAGCAGCTGTTTCTGCTAGTACGGCATCTCGCAAAGCAATAAAATCTACCACGTAGCGATTCTCGTCGAGAGGTCCTTCGACGGACACGCGAACACCATAGTTGTGCCCATGAATTCGCTCACAGATATTACCCGCAAACGTGATGAAGTGGGCTGCAGAAAAAACAAACGCTTCTTTTGCCACATCGACTCGAAATGTGCCAGCCTGCATCTCTTCAATTCCTTAATAAGGGCTCAATACAATGAATAGTCCTGCAGCAATCAAATCTGCAGTGGTGCCTGGATTGCGACGATTTCCATCACTCCGTAACCAATCGTCAAAGTGTCGCTCTGCTTCACTCCGCTCTACCGAATCCGTACATCGCATCACGTCATTTGCACGACGAGTCGCCTCTTGCGCGACTTCCGCTCCACACTTGCGGCCAATCAAAGAATCGGGGATCAGTGACAGTATTCTGACTTGCGCACTCCGCACTCCCCACAGCAAGTCCCCAGCGCGATGGATCTCTTCGGCCACTATCGGGACAACCGTCTCAAACAAGTCTCTGAATCCAGTCACATATTGTCGCGCAATAAGATCGTGGTTCTCGCCTAAGCGCATTGCGTCAAGTAAATTTGCGGGTGCTGAATCTTGGACATCCATCTCCGAAACCTCACCCAAACCTCCCGGCGCGGCCGCACGAATGGCTGCATAAACCGCGCGGCTATCCTCCGCCGTCAGTTGTGCGAGGACCTGATCAATGGCGGTCTGCCAAGTAAGTCTCTCAGCAACTTTCAAACGCTCCGCCGCAACCAAAGGAACGATCAGTAAACAGATGCCTAAATTCGCGTTTGATCGCAGCGTCTGCCGTGCTGCAGACACTGCGTTCAAAATCTGCTGCCCAACAATCTCATCGCATTCTATCGCTTTAGCGAGCAAGTTCCCGGCAACAAGAAAATCGCTCGCGGACAAATCGGGGAAAGATGCGGAAGGATGAACATTGCCAAGTTTTGGCGCGATGGCTTCCAAGGCACACGACCAGCGAACACGGTCGGCAAGTGAAAGAGACTGAAGGTACGGCAGCATGGGTCGCTCATTCTTGACAGTTCAATCGCAAGCTCAATCATGCTCATTTGTAGCCAAGAAGTGTGCAATTGCGGCAACGGTTTGCTCGGGTGCATCTTCCATAACGTAATGGCCAACGTCACTCAGTTCCAAGACCTCGGCTTGCGGCCATATCTTTTGAAAACGACGCAGACACTCAGGGCGGAAACACCAGTCCAACATTCCCCACACCATCAAGATTGGACGGTCACCCAATGTTGGTAATGCTTTCTCCAGCTCACTGAGTACTCGATACGTTGGATGATCGGGCGCCATGGGGATATCTCGAACGAATCGATCAATGGCTACACGATTGGCCCAACTATTATAGGGCCACAGCAAGCCAGCAGCCGCATTCTCCGGCAGTCGCCTGTGCTTGGCCGTCGCCATGGTAATCGCAGCCCGAGCAAAGGCATTGAAACCACGCACTCCAATGCTACCCAAAATTGGCCACCGACATGCCGCAATTCGCTTTGGCAAATAAGGTGGTGGAAAAGCGCCCGTGTTGGTTATCACTATTCTCGCTATTCGCTCCGGACGCATCACGGCCGCAGACAATCCAATCGCACCACCCCAGTCGTGAACGACCAGAGTCACATTGCGCAAATCCAATGCATCGATAAACGTGACGAGGTTGTCACGATGCTGAGCTAATGAATAGGGATAATCTTGTGGCTTGTCACTGTTGCCGCACCCCATATGGTCGACGGCCAGAACGCGGTGCGAGGACTGCAATCCAGATATCAACCGACGCCAGTAGAAACTCCAGGTTGGATTGCCATGCACAGCCAACACCGGCGACGCCCCTTTACCTTGATCTATATAGGCGTATTTGAATTTGCCTATAGAAAGATACTTGGTCTCGAAAGGGTATTCAGATTTCCACTGATCGACTGGCACAACAGACTACGGGGCAAGAATGATTGATGCAACAAAACGTGGCTCTAGGTTGTTGCTCAATTCATCCCTTTTGCCCAGTGGGGTAGGCGCTGAAATTGCCACCCTGAAAATCACGAGATCGTGCCCAGTCGTTACTTTGATTCGGTAGCCATCTTACGAAAATAAGCCTCGATTGCTTCGCGATAGTGCGTGGGAAGATCTCGGCTTATTTGTTGCAGCGCCTCTTGGCGTTCCGCCGGTGGAAGATTCCCCCATCCATTTCGGTCTCCGAGGTCTTTTTTGTCCACATCGCCAACCCCATTCGCTCCGGCAATTTGGCTGTCTTGCATACCCTGGGGCTGCCCGCCTTGGGACTCGGAGCCACCTGATTGCTGCTGCTGTTGTTGCTGCTGTTGCTGTTGTTGTTGTTGTTCGATTTGATCGATCATCTTGGAGAGCTTGTCGATAATCTCTTGCTCTTTCTTTGCGACCGGTTCACCCATTCGACCTAGCTCCAAACGCCGCCCCACGTCATCCATCATCCGAGAAATCTCATCTAAGCTATCTTTCTTGAGTGGCTTAATGTCCGCCAGCATCAATTGGGCCGTTCTGGCAAAACGCACTGGAATAGTGCTTTCGTTCTCTAGGAGTTTTTCCAAGTCTGCAATTACCTGATCCTTGTTGATCAGCGCATGCGAACTGGCTGCGCGATAAAACATGGTCGCTGCCGGGTCGACCGTCAGCACGGGGTTGGTCGATTGAACAAACGGTATGGCTTCATCATAGAGCCGTTTCTGAATCAACGAGCGGGCAATCCAGACTTCAATCGAAGGACGCAGTGCTTCAGCAAACGTCACCATTGCATCCGTGGTGATACTCGCTGGCTCTCTCGCGACCCGAACGGAAAGTTCAGCAATGGCGGGAATTGCGCTCGACGCACTGGCAACGTACGCGCCCAATACATCTTGATCTCCCGACAAGATACGCTGGCGAAACTGCGTGGTTGCGACTTCAACTGCAGTTGAATCCATTCCCTGCTGTGCCAATCCATCAGCCAAAATTGCCGACATTTGATCAAGCGATGGTATCGACCAACTTGCCTCACGTTTCAGCTCGTCAGCCCCGTATGACGGAACGGCATTGGCTATGATCAATGCGAATGCGATAAGTGATGTGCGGTTCATGAAATCGAATCCTCTGTCACAAAAGGGAAATGCCAATCACTTGTTCCGCCGTAACAATAAATCTCTCGTAATACGATATAGGTCGTTCTGACGAGTTGACAATGACTCGAGTAAGCCAATCAAGTCTTCATCCGGAGCTGCATCGCCACCTTCCGGTATCATGTCTCCATACCGCTCAGTGGTTGATTTGATTCGAGTCTGCATCGTGCGGATGAGCTTCAGCTCGGCGAGCGGCTCAACAAGCGGCTGCTCACCCTGTTGCCCACCTTGCGATTGCTGTTGCTGCTGTTGCTGCTGCTGTTTTTCAAGATCACGTTGAGCCTGCTGCAACGCGCCAATCATCTCTTCCAATGCGGCCAGTATATCCTCTTGCAATCCCTGTGTGATCTCTTCCACTTTGGTCTGCGAAAGTCGTTCCGAAACTCGGACCATGTCGCTGCGAATTTGTTGAACCACTTCAGGAAATGCAACGCTCGATCCCTCTTCACGCAATAGAAGGATGGCGCGGTCTGCTTCGACAACGATCTTTTTTTCGTCGAACGCTAAATTCCCAGAGCGAATATCCGTTTGCCTGTCACGTTGATTCAGCGGTGTTAATGCCAACTGACGAGTCTTTTCGAGCACGTCGGTTTGCATCTGCGCCATCTGTCGTAAGCGTGATTCCAGTCTCGCTAATTCTCGCAGCATCTCCTCTTCACGCAACTGGCGCAAGATCTGTTCCAATTCGTCAATGGCTTCACGCAATGCATCCTCCGCTTCTCGTTGAGCTTCAACTGCCTTGTCACGCTGAGCTTCCTCCAGTCGCTTTTGCGCGTCTTCCATCTTCTTCCGCGCTTTCTCAACAGCTTGCTGTGCAGACTGTTTTGGAGTCTTCGCCTGTTGTGATTCGCTCGGTTGTGACTCGCTTGGTTGTGACTCGCTTGGTTGTGACTCGCTTGGTTGTGACTCGCTCGGTTGTGACTCGCTCGGTTGTGATTCGCTCGGTTGTGACTCGCTTGGTTGTGACTCGCTTGGTTGTGATTCGCTTGGTTGTGATTCGCTTGGTTGTGATTCGCTTGGTTGTGATTCGCTTGGTTGTGATT
>JBGTBJ010000096.1:0-70424 GCA_041749395.1 Pirellulaceae bacterium | reverse complement strand
CCACTCACAAATTCGACCCTCCCGAAGACGGAAGAGTGACTTAGCAATACACCCTCCCGAGTCGCCGTCCGCGGCGAGCAGGAGGGTGGACTGATACACCCTCCCGAGTCGCCGTCTGCGGCGAGCGGGAGGGTCGGGGCGGAGCCCCGGGGAGGGCTGTAGGGCTGTTTTTTCAGGAGAGAGATAAAAAGGGGCAGAGGATTGCGCTCGCCCTCCCCGACGCTCGTGCCTCGCGTCGACCCTCCCGCAGACGGGAGGGTGGATTGATACACCCTCCCGAAGACGGGAGAGTGAATTAGCAATCCATCAGTTGCTAATTTCTACCAAGTTGCCTTCAGCCGCCATTTTGCGAATATCTTCTGTGATCTTCATGGAGCAATACTTAGGTCCGCACATGCTACAGAAGTGAGCGCTCTTGAAGGTGTCTTGAGGCAACGTTTCATCGTGATAGGCGCGAGCCGTTTCGGGGTCGAGACTCAACCGGAATTGCTCATTCCAATCAAAGGCAAATCTGGCTCGCGACAACGCATCATCGCGATCCTGCGCACCCTTTCGCCCTCTTGCCACATCGGCCGCGTGGGCAGAAATCTTGTACGCAATCACCCCTTGCTTAACATCTTCTTGATTGGGCAAGCCAAGATGTTCTTTCGGCGTGACGTAGCACAACATGGCCGCGCCGTGCCAGCCAGCCATCGCCGCGCCAATGGCGCTGGTGATATGGTCGTAACCCGGCGCTATATCGGTGACTAATGGCCCCAACACATAGAAGGGAGCACCGTTGCAAATTTCAATCTGCTTCTCGATGTTCATTTGAATTTGATGCATGGGAATATGCCCCGGTCCCTCGACCATCACCTGCGTCCCATTCTCTTGACCGCGGCGTGTTAGTTCGCCCAAAACATCCAATTCTGCAAACTGGGCCGCATCCGATGCATCGGCGATCGAACCCGGGCGCATACCGTCCCCTAACGACCAAGTTACATCGTATTGTCGCATGATATCGCACAGATCATCAAACGAATCGTACAGCGGATTCTGCTTCTTATGAACCATCATCCACTTGGCAATCAATGAACCACCACGACTGACGATGCCGGTCACTCGATTCACGCTTAAATGCAAATGCTCAAGCTTGACTCCGCAGTGAACCGTCATGTAATCGACACCCTGCTTGGCTTGATGCTCGACCATATCCAAGAAATGCTGCGGACGCATATCTTCAATGTTGCCCCCGAGTTGCTCCAACATCTGATAGATGGGAACTGTACCAATTGGAACGGGAGACTTGGCAATAATCTCACGTCGAATATTATCGATGTCCTTTCCAGTAGAAAGGTCCATCACCGTATCGGCACCAAAGTGAACCGCGGTGTGAAGCTTGCTGAGTTCTTCACCCACATTGCTGGTTACTGCACTGTTTCCGATATTGGCGTTAATCTTGCATTTCGCAGCAATCCCGATCGCCATCGGCTCCAAAACACTAGCGACGTGGACTTTATTCGCTGGAATCACCATACGCCCAGCCGCCACCTCGCTCCGAATCAATTCCACTGCCAAGTCTTCTCGCTTGGCCACATACTCCATCTCGGGCGTTACCTGACCAGCACGAGCGGCAAGCAGTTGAGTTGTCATGGCAAAAAACTCCATTGCGAAGCATCCGGCGAAGGACGCGAAAGTAGCGAATTAGAATTCAGTCCGTTTTACACACCAGGGCATTGCTCAGACAGTGGACATGCCCACCCAATAACTCATAACGTTTTTAAATATTCGAGCACGGCTTGGCGCTCTTCCCCCGACAATTCTAACGGAAATTCATGTCCTGCCGCACTTTTGCCAAATTGTCGCGTGTCCATATACTGGCGCCGAACCACTGGGTCCTCTTCGGTTAAGGGGACTCGATTCACGATTTCTATCTGAAATCCGACCTTTTCCGTATCCATCGCTTCGGACGCCCTACGCCAAACTAACGGTCGCTGGTCGGGATTCAGGACGTGCCACAGCGTCGGAACGCTACCGTTATGAAAATACGGTGCACTGGCCCACACGCCGTCCAGCGGAGGGGCAACGTATCCCTGCGGATCAACAATGGTCTGCTGTGCGTCGGGCATCCCAGCATTGGCAAACCAGCTAGCAGCGTATTTCTTTCTGCCCTCCACCGGCAAGGCAGACAATCGCACGCCGTCCGTCCCGATTTCGTCGAGCGGCACCATCACGTTCGGGAACGGACTTCCGTCCCCATAACGACCATGGCAACGTGCACAGTGATCCTGAAACAGTCCCCTCCCCTGCTCCGCCAAGGTTGCATCCACGGGGCCGATAAACTTCGGTGGCCGCAGGGACATCATATAGTTGTAGACATCCCGAAAATCATTCTCCCATTCCTGGAATTTTTCGGGACCATTCTCGCGGACCAACATAAATTGCATGAGCCCTCGATGCCCGCGCTCGGCAAAACCATCGATATACAAATAGGGGCGTCGGTGAAAATGCCACCAAGGAGGCGCATCCATATCATGATGCGTAAAGTTAGGGGGCCCGATATCATCCAACATCGACAAATCGGGGCGACGAAAGTGCATCAAACCCACTCCAAACATTACCGCATTGGTTCGACCTTCTGTTGATCCTAACGGCATGATCAACGAACCCAAGTCCATTCTCGCCAACGGCTTGCCTAGTCTTAACTTGGTGCGACGAATTTCTTCGGTCAAAGATTGCAAACCCAATCGATTATTGGGTGCCCCGGGATAGGGTCTGCCATAAACGGTTCCACCGTGGCAAGTAAAACAGTTCATTGTCCAGCCACCCTGGGAATCCACGACGTACTGTAACGGCAAAGGGCTCTCGGGATTCGAAATCGATGGCTCTCCTGATTCCACTGGTGGACGAACCGTCAACCCATATCGCTGAAACGCCATAGCTTGACGTTCACTCGCACTTGCTAACCTCGCTTGCTCGCGCAGCACCTTCGGCCAGGCAAGCCAGACTTCATCAAACGTCTGTTGATCAAAGTCGGCTGGCAAATAGGCCTTCTCGGTCAAAAAACGGTAGCCCCGGGCAGCCGATTCCGTTCGCTGCTCCGTCTCAGAGTCCTTTTTCTCGGCCGCAAACGAAAAAGATACTGCCAAACAGGCAACCAAAAGGCAGACACCCCGCATCGACGCAATGACTATTCCACCATGACTCATTTCAATGTCCGACAGAGAACGAAAGCTCATTTACCCTTGCATTGTTCACCGCAGGCAATCCTCGGTGTCAACCGTCTTTGGAGCGAAACACCACTTTCAACACGGTGACTCTTCCAAATGACTTTTCAAGTTCCACCCCCCAATCCACCGTCCCCCCACTACCATCCGCCAATTGACGAAGCAGCGAAGGAAAACCTCCCCGACCCTTGCGAATGATTAACCAAACATTGCCTCGTCGCCAGCCAGCCTCTACACGACGTGTCATCGCTTCCACAATCCATTCACAACTCGTTGGCGAACTAACGGGCCCGACAGGCTTGCTGGGCAGGGGATACAACCCACGGAGTGGAAACCCCAAATAGTCGAGTTGAATTTTCGTCAAACTTTCTTCGCTTGGCTCCGACACTCCACTCGCATCTCGTTTTGTTCGATCAAGCCATTCCGATTCAATCAATTCGGACGCAACGGCTACCAAACCCTCCTGTGCGTTTTCGCTCTCCATCGATAGACGCACAAAGGAAACTGCACTTCGCCAATCTTCACCCCGTTGAACAAAGCGGAAATCCCCTTCAACCCACGCGGCAAGCCTGGCTCGGCTCAGCGTTCCTTGACTCAACATCCCTATTGCAACAATTCCAATTAATGAACCCATCGACGACCAACGATGCCATCGCGGTGCAAGGAGTCGCTCGCTGGACCGTAACGCCAATTCCCAATATACCGCTCCACTGACACACAACAGAGGCAACACACCGACAATAAATCGTCGATGCCAGATCGCCGCGATATGCCAATAAGCGACTCCCCATGCCACCCCCGTAATGATCACAGCGACGAAGAGCAAACTGGTTGCGAAACGCCATAGTTGCCCAACATGGCTCCAAGGAGCGGGCGGAAATTTGAGGAACCGACCGACTAAGTACAATCCTCCGCAAATAGCCACCGGCCATAACACTAGCCAGTCCCACGACCACATTCGCCAGAGATCGTACCAGTCCTTCGGCGTTGCAAAGCTTGCCCATTTGGCGCGCGAAAGCCAAGCCTGCTGAACAACTTCCCGATGCATGGCGAAAGCAAAAATGATCGCCAGTCCAATGGTTACAACTCCGAGTGCTCGCCAGATCCAGATCGACCTTTGCGACGTAAGCGAAGAACACAGCAACCCCAAGCCCCACAGGCACGATGCGGCGCCCAAACACCCCATCGTCAGGCCCGCGGTCACATGCAATCCGACAACGAGAAACCCCAGCAGTGAAAACACCAAAACTAAGTAGCCGAGTGTCCGACGTTCGGACCACTTATGAATCTCGCTTGCCTCTAAAATTCGAAATGAGGCCCAAACCGCGATAGCGACCATGAAGAGGACCCACGCATAGACTCTCGCTTCCGTTCCAAAAAACAGGGCACTGGTATCGAAGGCAAGAAATACTCCAGCCAATCCGCCAATTCGCAGCGATCCAAGCCCACGTGCGAGGGTCAGCACCACTAAGCCACTCGCACCGGCGACCGCCAAAATGGAAGGCCAGCGAAGCGCTAGCTCATCCTCCCCCACCAACTGCGTCCAACACCACAGGCCCAAAAAGTACCAGGGAGTTTGATTCCCAATGACGGCTCGTTCATGAACCTGTTCCCAATCACCAGAAATCACCCATGACGTATGAAGCTCGTCGACCCACAGGCTTTCCGTACACGACTGCCACCGTATTGCGATTGCCAGCATCACCACCAAGGCAGCGACGAACCATTGTCGCCAAGAGTTTGCAAGTCGCTCGTTCAACCCTGCATTTCCAATTGCAATAGCCGCACGGTTTCCCTGGCGCCCAAGTCCGGCGATAGCGCCGTCGTGGCAATTCCGGAAACGACTTTGGTCACATCATGATCAATCGTATTCGGAATACTCCAATCACCACCCATCGCGACTGTCAAATAAACGGAAAACGTTCGATGCCCAGTTCCTGGTCGTTCGCCAATTACATGCAATAGGGCTCGCGGACCCGACAAGCCAACGAAGAGTTCTTCGCCAACACGATACCCCGCGCGCACACGACCTGAATGGATCACCAGCAATTCTTTCGAGCACCGCATGCCGGTGGTCGAAAGGAGAGATTCTAGTCTGTCGAGAAAGGGCATAAGCTGTGCACGATCGAGAATGGAAAGCGCATTGAGTCCGTCTGAAATCACCACCTGGATATCGACTGCGCCCTCCTGTCGCCGCCGCAACTGTTGCAATTTTTCTTTGGAAAGCGAATTGAGTTGCTCGCCGCTGGCCGGATGCAGAATATAGTCTTCGCGATTGGTAGACTCGGTCCGAATGGACATCGCAAGCGGTAACGAGGCGGAAAAATTCTCGGGCAACTCAGACCAAATACTCTGCTTGGCATCTGCATAAATCGCTCGTATTTTCTGATCGATTGCAGGAGCCAAATCATGGAAAGACGCACCATGACCGCTTGCCAAGAACACACCTCGAGATTGAACTTCAGCCATTTCACGTCGCGCCAGGGACTCCAAGGCTTCGTCACTGCGAACATCTCCCTGCCGACGACAGTATTGTTTGAACATCCAGATAGGATCTCCAAAATGCTCCGCCGGCTTACCGGCTTGGTCCAATACTCCCAAAGACTGAAAGAACTCTCCCATCGCATCATCCACACGGTATCCGAATCGCTCGCGCAGCCGCACATGATCCTGATATCCGGTCGTCAAATATCCCAACATCGGATCAATCTTCGTAGGCAAGGCCATCAAGTATGCAGGGTTGGCGGGCATTATTTGATCGAGGCACCAATCCAAGTCGTCGAGGGAAATATCCATGTGCAGCGTCGAACAGACATCCAGTCCAATGGTTAACCCATGGAGTTTCCCCATGACAATGTCTTCAAGACAACATCGCACCAGTTGCTCCTTGCGGCGAAATACCTCCGGCCCAATAAAACCAGCGACATCATTCACGTGCACCCAGGGTGGCGAAGCAATTCCTCGCAGGAGTTTTGCTTCCGCGACTCGCGCGGTCAATGCTCGCGCAAATCCGTACTTGCGCGACTCATGAATGACCATGTCAAATCCATGACCATGACCATTGGTAAAATCGGCCCCCTGCCCTGTTTCAAAATAGAGATCAAATTGGCCATCGCGTCGTTCCGCATGCGCGATCATCTTCTCGATGCTGATATCAAATGTCTTATTTGCGCTATCGCATCCGGCAATGCTCTGAAACCACAAACGCGTACATCCAGGCACCAATCGCTCGGCCTCTGCTTGCACGTCGATATGAGCAAGCACACAGTGGGGCAGGGTTCGCTCTAAACCGAAAGTAACCAGCAAGTCCTGCAACGTTTGCTCGATCGATACTACCGATTGCGGATCGCTTGACACGGGATTCGTGCCCAGCAACATATCGCCAACTCCGTAGCTCCATGCATCCAGAACCTGCCAACGGATATCATCAACATGATCGGTGGGCGAATTGGGTTGAACACGAGCTCCCAAATATCCCTTGGCTCCCAATCGCGAACCGGGCATCGGATGGAATACTTTTCCACCGACGGCAACGAGCTCATCGTTTGACATCAGCTTCACGACACAACCAATAACAAACGAAGACAATCCTTTGGCAAGCTCTTTGATACGATCTTCCGTCTCCATTAATAGAAACAATTTCAATTCGCCCAAAGTCAACCTGGCCGCTATTGCACGTTGCTCCTGATCAATCCACTCGTCAATCAAGTTGGTTAATTGATCTTCAAAGATTGGGTGCGCATCCAAGTCTGCAATCAAAGTATTTGACAACAACTGTCGCGCCCGCTGACGAGCCGCTGGATTCGGTGCAGCCACCCCAAGGCTGGCGTCTCCTTCTTTAAACTCGTTGGCATGACCGATGAGCTGTCGATAAAGGTTCAGATCAAAACCGTTGTCCGCACCACTGCCAACTCCGCCATCCGCATCGCTTCGGAGCCGCTTTAAGTAGGAGACGAGCCCCTCGTCAGCCAAAGGTTCTGCACACACATCCTCCCACGACAATCCCATACCGGCTGTCGCCAGCCCCAACATGGATGTTTGAACGAACCTGCGGCGATTCCAGGTGGTCATACCAGGGCCCCTATTCCTTCATGCTGCGATGACATCCGAGACGGTCAACGAATTTACCGCCCGTTTTGTACTGTGCTGGGTAGCGAACAATCCCCAGTAGTGTTTCATTAGTGTAACCCGCCGAGTGCCTTGCCGAACATCGCCGCTGGGGATGGTTTCCAACTCAGGCCCATTACCTATGATGCCTGATCACTTATGATGAAATTGCTTTGGCCACTCCTCGCGCGACCGCGGTTCTTATGTCCACCTCACCCCCCCTCCAAATCACTCGCCTCGATGCCCGCTCCGGTGATGCGTTCGCTTTACTAGATGCGCTGCGAAGTAAGCTCAGCCCCCAAGGAAACGTAGTCAGTCCCCGCGGCCGCCAACTGACGGAGGAAGTCTTCGGCGAACCCCTGTCGCCCGTCCAGGTGGTCGATCGAATCTGTCACGATATCGCAGCGGAAGGAACAGCCGCACTGTTACGTTATGGAAAATCATTGGATGGTGCGGACTTGACGGCGAGCCAACTGCGAGTCCCCGAAGCGGACTTGATAGCCGCCCATGCAGCAGCCGAGCCAAACTTTTTGGCAAGCGTCCGCCGCATTCGCGACAATATTGCTACTTTCCAGCTCGCCATTCGGCACCGTGACGTCACTATTCAACCGCAGCCCGGTGTCTCCCTGACCCAACGCTATCTGCCGCTGCGTCGCGTCGGAGTTTGCGTTCCTGGGGGCGCGGCGGCCTATCCGTCAACCGTGTTGATGACCGTCGTGCCTGCTCAAGTCGCTGGAGTCGAACAGATCGCCGTCGTCGCGCCGCCAACGCCATTCGGATCCTATAACCGAGACATGCTGGCCACGTGTCACGAACTGGGCGTACAAGAGGTATATCGAATCGGTGGAGCCCATGCAGTTGCCGCAATGGCTTATGGTTGCGATTGCTTGCCCGCAGTCGACAAAATCGTTGGACCTGGCAACTTGTTTGTTGCACTGGCAAAAAAGCATGTCTACGGCCAAGTCGATATCGACTCAATCGCTGGTCCCAGCGAAGTCATCGTCATCGCCGACGAAACGGCCCGCGCCGATTTCGTGGCTGCCGACATGTTGTCGCAGGCCGAACACTCTCCTGGCTCGGCGATCCTGATTACTTGGCGACCGGAGTTGATCGACGCGGTCTATGAGCAACTTGTCAGACAAGTGGCCCAACTTCAACGTGCCGAACTAACGCTCGATTCTCTACAGGCTTTCAGCGCATTGATCCTGGTCAATGATGCCGCTCAAGCTATTGAGATCACCGATCAATTCGCGCCCGAACATCTGCACATTCAGACGGTCGATCCCCATTCGCTGGCACTGAAAATTCGCAATGCCGGCGCAACCTTCTTAGGTCATTACACGCCGGTTGCCCTGGGCGATTACGCAGCGGGCCCCAGCCATGTGCTGCCCACCGGCAGCACCGCACGTTGGGCATCCGGTTTGAGCTGCAATCATTTTCTTCGCAGCAGCAGCCTGATTCAGTTTGACGCTCATTCCCTTTCCGCCATTGCCCCCGACGTGTTAACCCTCGCTGAAAAAGAAGGGCTTTCCGCCCATGCCAACAGTGTCCAATTGCGCTGCAAGGCGGACGATTAACAACCGTTTACCCGACCTAAAAAATTAAGTCCAGCATTGCTGTTTGTTCTTTCACCCTGATTTTCGCTCGTTACCATTGACACACCGCATCGTGACAACTCGGCCGCTCCCGTTTCGACCCACTTTGGCTTACATGAAGCCGTATGTTCCTGGCGAGCAACCTCAGGGAGATACCTTTATCAAGCTCAATACCAACGAGAATCCCTATCCACCACCTCAAGCAGTGACGGATGCGATCGTTGGGGCGGCACGATCGGGACTGCAAAAATATCCAGACCCCACTGCTAGCCAATTCCGCAAACATGCAGCCCAAACTCTGGGACTTCCTGGTCCCGAGTGGATTCTAGCTGGCAATGGCAGCGACGAAATACTCACCATCTTGGTCCGCGCGATGGTCGGTGAAGGACAACACTTGAGGTTACCCTACCCTAGCTACATCTTGTATCGCACACTCGCCGATATTCAGGGTGCCACATGGGAGCAAGTTCACTTCGATGACCAATGGAAATTGCCGCACGCTTTTTCCACTGGAGAGGACCGACTTCGACTAGCCTTTCTGCCCAATCCCAACAGCCCCAGTGGCACAGTACTCTCGCCAATCGAAGTGGCTCGCCTCGCCGAATCGCTTCCCTGCCCACTGGTAGTCGACGAGGCGTATGCAGACTTTGCCGACACAAACTGCTTGGACCTCGTTCTACAAAGCGACAAAATCCTAGTAACCCGCACGCTCAGCAAGGCCTACTCTCTGGCTGGCCTTCGTTTTGGATTTGTCGTTGCCCAACCCCACCTAATCTCCGAATTAGGAAAGATTAAGGACAGCTACAACTGTGACGCGCTCTCCATTGCCGGTGCCACCGCGGCCATTCAATCGACAACTTGGCTGCATGAGACCTGCCAGAAAATTTGCCACACGCGACAACAAATGGAATCGCAGCTAACGCAATTAGGATTCACGGTAACGCCCTCCCAAGCCAATTTTGTCTGGTGCACCCATCCGCATCAGTCGCATCGCGAACTCTATGAAGAACTGAAACGCAACCGCATCCTGGTTCGTTATATGGATTTTCCCGATTGGGGTGATGGCCTACGTATCAGCGTTGGTACCCCAGAAGAAATCGCCGCCTTGTTCGACCTACTACCATCCAAGCTCTAACCTGACTCAGACTTCTACATCAATGCGCACGGCCAAACTTCACCGCAGAACGGGCGAAACCGATATTCATCTTAGCCTAGACCTTGACGGCTCAGGCCAAGGGGAGCGGAAAACAGGCATCGGTTTCTTTGACCATATGCTCGATCTGTTTGCGAAACACTCGCTCATCGATCTTGATATCAAGGCTGTGGGCGATTTGCATGTCGACGACCATCACACGACCGAAGATGTTGGAATCACCATGGGCCAAGCGGTTGACGAGGCACTTGGCGACCGAGCGGGCATTCATCGCTATGGTCATTTCTGCTTACCCATGGATGAAGTACTTGTCACCGTCGCAGTCGATCTTGGCGGTCGATACGCATTTGAATTCCGCGCAGAATTTGGTTCGCCAAAGATTGGTACCTTTGATACAGAACTCGTCGAACATTTCTGGCAGTCTTTTGCAGCCAACGCGAGGTGTAATTTACATGTGCTGATGCACTACGGCCGCAATGCGCACCACATCTCTGAAGCAATTTTCAAAGGCACGGCACGCGCCATTCGAATGGCCTGTGAAAGCGATGCTCGCACGACTGGCATCCCCAGTACAAAGGGCGTGCTCTAGTCGGCACCGATGCAGTCGGCATCATGCAAAGGTCAACTTAGATCGCTTCACTTCCCCGTTCACCGGTACGGATGCGAATGCAATCATCCATCGGGAGGACGAAGATCTTGCCGTCACCGATTTGCCCTTTGTCGCCCGTTCTTCCTCCCTTGAGGATCGCATCTACCGTTGGCTTGACAAAGTCATCATTCACAGCGATCTGAAGTTGGACTTTGCGCAGCAAGTTCACGCTGAACTCATGACCGCGATACACGCCCGTCTGTCCCTTTTGACGGCCAAAACCCTGACAATCCATCACGGTAAGTCGAACCACTTCGACCTCACTGAGCGCTTCTTTGACCGCTTCCAATTTGTCGGGCTGGATGATGGCAATAATCAACTTCATTGTTTGTGTTTTTTTGTACAGGAATGATAACGGTAGTCAAAACGTCCTTCGTGATGCCGAGAGTGTAAACAAAAACCCGCTGCCAAGGGTGGAGGTCCTCAGCAGCGGGCAGAATAAAAATCGAAGATCACGCCTCTGGTAACTTCTCTTTGAAAAACCCCGATCTGAGCGGGTGAGGCGGACACCCGCTCAGACCATTGGGGATTCTTCTGGCCCAGGCAAGAGCCGAGAAGTTGCTTCTATACTGTTAACGACTAATGGACTGCTTGACCCGCCAGTGCATCACTTGGATATGCGTGCATGCCGTGCTCAGAGATATCCAAGCCTGCCGTTTCTTCCTCTGCACTTACTCGCAGTAAACCGAGGACCTTGAGCACCGAGAACAGGGCGAACATGGTTCCGAAGGCCCACGCGACAATGATGCCAGTACTGTAGGATTGAACCAGAATGTAGCCACCTCGTGTCAAGCCGTCTGGAATGTTTGCACCGAAGATTCCGGTGGCAAGACCACCCCAAACTCCGCACACGCCGTGCACAGGAAACGCGCCTACTGGATCGTCGATGCGGACCTTGTCCAACATTACGATGCCAAGTACTACGAGCACACCCGCTACACCACCAATGATCAGTGCACTGACCTGGGACACCTGATCGCAATTTGCAGTGATACCAACTAGCCCACCCAAGACACCGTTGAGGGCCATCGTCAAATCAGGCTTGCCAAACATAACCCAGGCAATCACCATCGCAGAGACCGCACCTGCAGCGCCAGCAATCGTGGTCGTTACAGCGATGTAGGTGGTGATTTCAGCATTCGCTACACCAGCATAGGTCAACTGACTACCGGGATTGAAGCCGTACCACCCAACCCACAGGATAAATACGCCCAAGGCCGCGAAAGTGATATTGTGGCCAGGGAGAGGCACACCCTTGCCATCTGCTGTGAAGCGTCCCAGTCGTGGGCCCAACAACATCGCACCAGCAAGGCCGGCAAACCCACCGACTGCGTGAACGACAACCGATCCTGCGAAATCTGCAAAACCAGCTTCCTGCAAGAATCCTCCACCCCATTTCCAACTACCGCTGATGGGATAGATCAAACCAGTGAGCAAAGCACTGTAGACCAGATAGGCACCAAACTTCATACGCCCAGCGACCGCACCTGAAACAATCGTCGCTGCTGTTGCCGCGAACGCTACTTGGAACAAGAAGTCGGCAGACGAACTGTACTTCAAATTCCCATCGTCATCGCGAAGTGGTTGCGAAGTGAAATTACCGTTGCTATCGACTTGAGCATCCCGAGAGACAAATGGTGCAGGTGAGCCAATATAGCCTTCGACAACCCAGCTGCCCGGATACATCAAATTGAAGCCGACGAACAGAAACAGCAGCACACCCACTGCTAAGTCCATCACGTTTTTGGCCAAAATGTTGACCGTGTTTTTCGCTGCATTCAAGCCGACTTCGACCATCGCGAAACCAGCCTGCATGAAAATCACGAGCACCGCACAAATAAACATGATCATCGTATTGATCGTGTAATTCGTTGCCTGTGCTGGATCGACATCAGCAATGTTGACGATGTCTGCAACTGTGGGGGCTTCTTCGCTCTCCACTGCTGGTGTTGGAGCCGTGTCACCCGCGCCGGCCGATTCCGCGGATTCCATTACTGCTGCATCCGCTTCCTGCGCGGAAGCGACCGACGCGAGTGACAGGCCAACCCCCAACAACCCCACAAGGAGTGCTACTGTGAACCAAGGACCTTTCAAAATCTGAATCATTTAAATCGTTTCTCTCGTGCAGAATGTTCCGCGAAATCCCTGCACCAACACGCCTGTGGTGCTCAATACATTCGGGCAACTAAGCGCACAAGCCACCTCGACACCTGCCCGGGCCAATTTCACCTCAATCTGGTGATCGAAGGCGGACTTTTACGCAAGCTCTTTAGTGTCGGTGCGTTACATGCACGAGCTGCGCCGACGATCGAACGCAACACCATCCTTGCCGGCGCAAGTGCTTTGATATCAAAGACTTAAAAAAATTGCTTTGTTTTTCGGAAGGCCGTTGAATGAGCTGGTTCCACTGAGAAATGCCTAACATGTAGGCAAGAGACAACCGTGAACTGCCCAAGAGATTGGCAGCAAGAGAAATGGGCTGTCTGCAATGAAAAAAGCGTCGCCAAGAATGCGATTCTTGGCGACGCCTATGGCGATTGCTCACGTTAAACTGCGTGCCTCGGCTGTCCGAGTTCGACCGACCCCGCCTGGCAAACTCCTCCGAAGCAGTGCCTCACATTAGAACGTAATGATCGTGTCGATACCGAACGTCGTTTGCGATGGATCGTTGTTCTCGTTGAACGTCAAACCGGCTGCATTGAGCGAAGCACGGTCTTCCTTAATCCAATCCCAGCGAACTTCAGGACGGATCAAGACGTTGGCATGAGGACGATAATTCACACCAGCGGTCAATGCATAAACGTCCGTGTTGCCGGATGTTGGAGCAGCATTGAATAGCTGGCTGTTGGTGTTGACGTTGTACCATTCAGCCCGTGTACCCAACGCCCAGCAATCGCTGATGTTGTACAACAAGTACTGATTGATATCGAACGTGTTACGAGCCACGCCACCATTGGCATCTTCGGTATCCAAATAGTCGGTTTGGAAGATGTAGGTAGTCTTATCGGTCAATGCAGTGTTCAAGATCAAGCTGTGCATGTAACCACGCTCGTCCAACGATCCACCGGCAGCAGTGGCCACGCCGTCACCAAAACGACCAGCGACTAATGCGTAGGTCATGTTGAAGTCGTCATTGACCTGATAGCTAATGCCACCGAGGAAGCTGTCGCCATTGTCTTCAAAACCACTGTCCCAACCCAAGGTGTAGCCACCGTAAAGGGTCAGATCATCGCTGGCGTTGTACTTTGCCAAGAAGCCGGTATGAGTAAACGGCTCGCTGTTGTACATCGTATAAGCGTGGCTGTAGAAGAAGTTTCCAGTAGCTGGAACCACTTCATAACCGATCAGCGTGAAGAAGTGACCAATCTTGACTGACAAGTCACCATAACCAACTTCGGCGTAGGCTTGAGGCAGTGCATGGCCATAGATACCGTTGTCCCACTGGTTATCCCAGTGATTATTGGCGATACCGAAGGCTTGTGTATCTTGGGCGTCAACACCGTAAATGTAGTCAACGCGACCACCGATGTCGAAACCGCAACTGGTGTCGATCGCCTTCTCTGCATACAACCAACCTTGGTGCAGGTTGACGCGGTCAGCGTGATTATTGAAGCGTCGGCCACCGTCAAAGCTGTGGTAACCAATTTGGCCCCAACCGCCGACTTTGATTCCGCAATATTCGCCGAATAATTCGTAGGGGTCGCCCAGGTCGCAACAGCCAGCGGGGTTGAGATTCAATCCCAATCCCAAGCTGTCGCATCCCGAATCGCATCCTGGATCACAAGCGACTTCGCATCCGCACGCTGGATCAGCCACAGCTTCGCAGCCGCATGCAGGTTCGCCACAGTCACACGAGGCTGCCGCACAACCACTCTCATTGCACGAGACTTGGTTGACAGTTGCCTGACGCTGACCTTGATATTGAGTTTGATAAACACCGGAGTAGGTGCCGTATTGCTGAGCTTGAGCTACGCCGGAGGACATTCCGATCGCCGCTGCGGCCAGCCATGCAAGTTTGCTGACTTTCATAGATTTTTAATTCCAATCCTTGGGGCCGGTAGATCCGCGTTGCACGCAGGATCGGTTACACGAGCCAGAACGTCGTTCTTCGCTCGAACCACTTCTGCTATCGACTTTTTAAGCGACCAGAATTGAACTTGCCCATCATACCAAACCAAAGGTTTTTCAGAGAAAACACCCAAGCCTGGTAAACTTTGCCGGTCAGCAAAGCTATCCCAACAAGACGCACCCGCCCAATGGGAATGGAAGATTCATTGCACCACGGACCCTGTCCACCACTCTCCACCTGACTCATCGCCTGTAACAAACATGAAAAAAGCCGTCTCGCTCCAAGAACTCCAATCGTGCTCCGGCTGATAGGCAAGTATTGACCTCATATCTCAGCTTATTATTCAACGCTACTTTCGCGGAGCGAAAGGCGACTATTTGCAACTATCTCATGTTCTTAACGAAAGAGTGCGTCGACAAAACTGTCCGCATCAAACGGTGCTAGATCGTCCAATGCTTCACCGAGCCCAACGTACTTAACTGGCAACGCAAATTGTTCGCGAATCGGTATGACGACTCCACCCTTTGCAGAACCATCCAGCTTGGCAAGCACGATTCCAGTGCAACCCGCAACCTCGCTAAACCCTCGCGCTTGGCTAATTGCATTCTGGCCGGCGGTCGCATCGAGTACCAACAACACTTCGTGCGGTGCATTCGGAATGGATTTTCCGACTACGCGTCGAATCTTATCCAATTGTTGCATCAAGTGCTTTTGCGTCTGCAATCGCCCAGCCGTATCAATCACGGCAACATCAAACCGTTCAGCCGTGGCGCGTTCCACTGTCGCAAAGGCGACGCTCGCAGGGTCTGCTTCCGGCTTGCCCGTAACAATCTCACAACCTATTCGACCTGCCCAAACGGTTAATTGCTCCACGGCCGCTGCGCGAAACGTATCACCCGCACCTAAGATCACTCGGCGACCGTCCTTGTGAAAACGGTTGGCCAGCTTGGCAATCGAAGTTGTCTTCCCACTACCATTCACACCCACAACAAGGATCACGGTGGTCCCACTCTCGGCCCAACGAATATCGGCGTCTTCTTGCCGCAACATGTCGCGGATCTCGTCTCGGATAGTCTGCATGCACTCTTCCATCTGCACGACTCGACCACGAAACTCCGTCGCGATTCGCTCGCGAATTCGCTTGGCAGGACCGACGCCCATATCGGTGGTTACTAGCTTGGCAAAGATTTCTTCGAGCAACTCATCGTCGACCAAGCGACCTTCCGCTTTGAACAAATCCCGGATATCGGTGTTCAAAACTCGACCAGTCTTCTCCAGTCCTCGTCGCAGCCTGGCAAATAACCCACCACCCGAATCCGCGGGCGTTCCGGACGGAGTGGGATCTTCTTGATTTTTCTTCGTTCGCCAAAATGCCATTTATCTCTCCATCTAGCCAAAAGCTAGATTCTCACCACAATCAAGATTTCCAGCAACCGCCATTCATCAGTTCCATTCCCTACTCGGTTTTTCCTGTGCTTCACTTGCAATCTCAGTCCGATACCCGCTGGCTGAAACATGTCCAAGGCCATCTCGACGAGATTCTCATCGATCACGCCCACTGCGAACGCAAAGCAGCTACCGTCGCGCTGAATTTACTCAATGCCTACGCAGAAAACCGAGAACTAGCTAAAGAAATGTCCACTATTGTGCTTGAGGAATTGGAGCACTTTCACTTGGTCGTTGATCATCTGGACAAAAGGGGCATCGTCTTTCGTCGCCTCCAACCAGGTCCGTACGGTCGACGACTCAATGGACTCGTGCGTCCTTCGGAACCCGATCGGGCCATCGATCGGTTACTGATCGCAGGATTGATTGAAGCGCGAAGCTGCGAACGTTTTCGCTTGCTGAGCCAACATGTAGCCGATTCGGATTTGGCGGAGTTCTATGCAAACTTATTCGAAAGCGAGGCTCGCCACCATTCTACTTACACGCGACTGGCGGAACACTTTGCACCGCGAGATGTCGTGCGGCAACGACTCGAGATCCTCTCCGCAGCCGAAGCGGAAATCATAGCCGAAGGGTCGCACTTGCCCCGCATGCACAGCTAAGTCAATACGCCCATGCTGCCCCCTCCCCTTCCTTGCCTTTGCTGCACTGCTCCCTACGATGGAATGGATGCATGCACGGGGCGATCGACTTTCGCGGTAATCGTGTTGCTTCGCCTTCCCGGGATGGAGGGCCCTCATGACAGGATCGTCAGCACTGCCTGAAACGGATGTCCTCGGGTCACGGAAAGGAGAACCACCATGTCCCACCTATCACTTCACAAATTTCACCTCTTCGCATTAAAACTAGCGCTAACCGGCCTAGCGATCTCGCTGCCATTCTCAGTCGGCTATGCCGCGTCGAATAGCATCTCTTTTGATGCTTCATCCTTAGCGATATCGACCCCTCTATCTCCAGCTCCCATCGAGCCCCTGGGGAATATGCAGATGTCGATTCCGCTGAGCGTCTCCGCAATCACACTAGGGAATCGGCCAGTACGTATCGATCAGATTCAATTGGAAGTTGATCTGTGCGATCCCAATTTGCAAATCCTTGCGGTGTCGCTTGTCGATCCCGCTAGTTCAGCCCGCCACTTGTCCGACAGGAGCGACATATCCGACAAGAGTTCGTTGATCCATTTGTCCAGCGGAACAGCTTCGGGCGGACGTGCCACAGTACTGAAACTCACTTCGAAATCAGGTGAATCGCTGGAAGGAACTTTTCATTTTCAAATCTTGGTGCGAGCGCCCCGCGAGTGGCGCGGCAGCGCGTTTCACTTGCAAGCGA
Source organism: Pirellulaceae bacterium (assembly GCA_041749395.1). GTDB lineage: Bacteria > Planctomycetota > Planctomycetia > Pirellulales > Pirellulaceae > Laterigemmans. The sequence goes on along the minus strand of JBGTBJ010000096.1, from coordinate 52,873 downwards.
CAGCTTATGGACACTCCAAAAAAATCGCCTATCAACCCATGATGGTCGCTGGATATTTGAGTGGCGATACTTCCGCACAACAAAGTGCAATGCAATTGGTCAACGCGGAACTGAAACTGCGAGAGTCAGTAGACGTTCACTCGCGAGCTATCGCCCGCTCTACAGCGCCAACCGTGTTGCACCAATTTGTCAATCGCTTAGAGCTGATGGATCCACGCATCCCTGAAGACTGGCTAACTCGTACCATCTTCTCCAAAGTCGACCCCTATCGCGACCCAGAGTTAAAGCGTTTACCGGTCGATGTCCGCGTCGCCGTGCTCGATTACCAAGCGGCCCAACGAGCATTCACTGAATTGATCAGTTCTCGCTGAACTCGATGCTCAACGGTGTTTCTCGAGCGAGCGGATTTCGCGAATAGACTTGGTAGCAATCAGCACACAAATCAAAGTGCTGACTTTGTGTTTTGGTCGCGTGCACAGACTCAGGCTCGTCATCCATTCGCTCAAGTACTTCGTGCAGCTCCAGCAGGTGATCCTCTTCTCGATTTGGCTCACCATGCGGACCGCACTCAAAAACCGCCCTGCATTCAACTTGAACGGCATACCGCACCTCGACCTCGGTATCGATTTCACGATGACAGCGGTCGCATGTGTAATGGATCATTCTGTAGTTTCTCAAAGCAGAAAAGTTATTCATGTCAACGCATGAAGTTTATGCTCTCCATCCTAGCGAGAACTTCACCCGCCCCGCAAGATAAATCACACGAAGCGAGTTCACAGTAAAACGGCGCACAGCACGAGCACCACAATCACAGCCCCGCTGGCAACTTTGCCCAGCGTTCCCAAAAGTCGCCCCCAGAAGGCAGCGTGCCCGACTGTCCAACTTTCTTGCCAAGATTTTCCGTCGGTCCATTCGCCGTACATCGCGCCACCTAAAGCGCCCCCTGCACCAAACAGCAGCGCTGCGACCACGGAACCTACAAAGGGGATGGGCAAGCCAACAATGGCCCCCACAATCGCTCCCACTAGCGAACCCAGGACGGCAAACAGGGTCGAGCGACGACTGGCGCCTGCCCGCTTTGCCCCAAGGGCGGCAGCGACAAATTCGAACAATTCACCCGCCAGAGCCAACATAAAAGCCGCCACGGGAATAGGCCAAGACAACGCCACCCGCCCGTCGGCTGGTCCTAGCCAGAAATAAAGACCAATTAATGCCACCGCCAACCAGTTACCCGGCAGCGAAATGAAGTTCAACCCCCACGCTAAGGCACAGAGGACGATTAATCCTGTTCCCCACAATACCGCAATTCCCACTTCCATCCCCATTCCTTCGCTAAATCTACCGCGAAAATTTACCAACCGCTGCTGCCGCAGTTCGTTGCTATCGCCTTAGTCTTGGCAACTTATACCTTGCCTGACTGCCTAGTTGCTGGTCCCGGCTTGCACACCTCGCTAGAATGATTCGCAGTTGAGGATTGCAGCGGGAAAACCCATAAGGACGCTCCGCACGATGGCAAACGCTAGTTTCCCCTCCAACCAGTCTATCGAACCCGACGCTTCACTCCATTGCGAACCGGTGTCCGCCGCACCCCATTCGCCCGTTTTGGATTCAAGCGTTCTGGTTTTGAATCGTTTTTATATGGCGGTACGTGTCGTCACTGTTCGACGCTCTTTGACTTTGCTCTATCGCGATTGTGCCGAAGTCATCACGTTAGAAAACGACCGCTATGCCAGTTACGATTTTCCCAGTTGGCAAGAAATCAGCCAACTGACCTCACTGGAAAAACAACCGGACGAAGACTATCTGCAAGCGGTCGGATTCGAATTATTGGCTCCCCGCATCATTCGGCTGACGAGGTTTGATCGCATTCCTATGCCAGCCGTTCGCTTCAATCGCAGAAACCTCTTCGCGCGCGACAAACATACCTGCCAATACTGCGGACAGGAAAAGCCCGCAGGACAGCTGAGCCTGGACCACGTGGTGCCTCGTTCTCACGGTGGCCAAACCACTTGGGAAAACATTGTTTGTTCTTGCTTGCGTTGTAACAGCCGCAAAGGTGGTCGCACACCTCAACAAGCCAGAATGCAATTGCTCAGCAATCCGTGTAAACCACGCCTCAACCCTCTGCTGTCGCAATCGATATTGGATCCACGCTACGAATCCTGGAAATCTTTCTTGCCAGCTGTCGGCTGAAATCAATGCAAGTGCATCAGCCAACTAAGTCAATGGTATCCATCACTTGATAGGTGGGCCCAGCCTTATCCAAAAAGCTGGCGACCAATTGCACGCGGTCGACATCCATTTGCCCTAGCGCTTGATTGGCATTACGCTCCAAGCGTTCTTGCAATTCGGGCGAACCGCGACGGCTACCGCCTCTGGTTCGACCGAGGGTTAAATGAGGTATGTAATCGCGTGGCTCTGGCTTGAATCTTAATGTGGCTAACTCTTTCTCTAGCCCACTCACAATCGCGACAAGCGGCTCCCCTCCCTCCATGACTCCTGCGTACACAACACGCGGTTTGGAAGTTTGAGGAAAAGCTCCCACGCCTGAAAATCGCAGCGTAAATGGCTCGATTCCGTCGCAGCACTGGCGCACCACTTCGCACACGCGAGGCACTTCTCGATTGTCCACCTCGCCAAGGAATTTGAGTGTCAAATGCAAGCTCTCGCTGGGAACCCATTTGATTCCATCTCGTTCACCCGCCAATCGTTTCACCATCAGCGACATCCCCTTTTGTACTGCAGGACTGATGGGAATGGCGATAAAGCTGCGTATCGTTTGCATGATGAAGTACCTTAGATGGTCAACATGTCGCGATAGGTGGCTAAGCGATCGTCCAATTGTGGGCGCTCGATTCGCTGCATCCTTTCCAAACTAAAGTCCTCGACATTGAAGCTGGCGACCAAAGTTCCATATGCCAATGAACGCTTGATTGTGGCCACATCATGCTTTCCTTGCGAAGCGATGTAACCCATCATCCCACCTGCAAAACTGTCCCCCGCTCCTGTTGGATCGACCACGACCGCAGTGGGATAGGCCGGCAACGTGAAGACCCCATCTTCTCCAAAATACATGGCGCCGTGCTCCCCTTTCTTCACGATCACAAAGCGCGGACCCATGGTGCGAATTTTTTGACCCGCAGCCACCAGATTTTCTTCCTCGGTCAACAACTTGGCTTCGCTGTCGTTGATCACCAACCCATCGATTCGCTTCAGCAACTTTACCAAGTCGGCGTGCTGCGTCTGAATCCACAAATCCATCGTATCGGCAACGACTAATGCCGGATTCTTGACTTGGTCTAACACCTTGGCTTGAACAACTGGAGAACCATTGGCCAAGAAGACATAACGACTATCTCGAAACGCTTCCGGTACATGCGGATCAAAATCCCCAAATACATTCAGTTCCACTTCCAACGTTTCACGATCGTTCATATTGGGAAGGTACTTGCCCTTCCAAAAAAAAGTTTTTTGGCCCGCTACCACTTGCAATCCGGCAGTATCCACTTGGCGAGCTTGCAACATCTTTGTGTGCTGCTCTGGCCAATCCTCGCCAACCACTCCGACCAAGCGGACGGGGGTAAAATAGCTAGCCGCATAGGAGAAATAGACTGCCGATCCTCCTAATACGCGTTCTCTTTCAGCAGTGGGCGTATGAATACTGTCAAAAGCGACTGATCCGACTACAAGCAAACTCATGGAATTCGTCAGGTGGGTTGTGTGAAATGAAGACAATCGACATTGTGGAAGCGGGCATTATGCTCGCCACAACCGATTTGAGCCACCCGCGTTTGGTCTTCATCCATGTCTTCTCATGACGCCCTGCCATTTCGACCCCATTTTTTGCTTCGCGGAGGCCATTTGCAAACAGTAGCAACTGCCTTGCTTCGCCCACCCAAGATTTCCTTCCCCTCCCATCCCACATCCGTCCCCTTGGCGGATGGCGATGCCTTGATGTTGCACGATAGTATCCCCGAGAGTTGGCAGCCTGGTTCTCCCTCTTTGATGATCGTGCACGGATTGTGCGGTTCTCATCGCGCCAGTTACATGCTGCGGCTTTCTGCTGCTTTTTTGGCTCGAGGTGTCCGATGTTTTCGCCTTGACATGCGAGGTTGCGGGGCGGCAGTGGACCTGGCAACGCGAGTCAATCATGCCGGTCGCAGCGCGGATATTCTGGCTGCGTTGGAAGAGGTAGCCGAGCGAACCCAATCCGGCCCTCTATGGATCGTGGGAATTTCGTTGGGTGGAAATCAATTGCTGAAAATGCTCGGCGAAATCGGTAATGGACGACTGACGCCTACACCGCTGACCAAGCAACGGATTAATGCGGCCATTGCAGTGGCGCCCCCCATCGACCTGCAACGTTGCTCTCGAAATATGCAGCGACTGACCATGCGCCCCTACGATCGGTACTTTGTCCGCAGTCTTTTTACATCCATTCCTCAACGCGTCCAATCGAGCGCCGCATTTGCGGCCCTCGATCTTCGCTCCCAGCCCAAGACCCTCTGGGATCTGGATAATCGCCTCACCGCGCCACTTTCGGGATTTGCCAGCGCAACTGACTATTACGACCAATCGTCATCCCTGCACCAACTTGGCGACAATCCCTACTCCACCCTCGTCTTGGCAGCCAAAGACGATCCAATCGTGCCAGCGACTTGCTTCCACAATGTCACTTGGCCCGCCAATACGGTATGCGACTTAGCAGCCGGGGGAGGGCATGTTGGTTTTCTAGCAAGCGGCACTCAACGGTACTGGATGGACACCCGCATCCTACAATGGTTTTCCCGGCCACATGCACCCTCACGCTTTGCGCTCTCGGGAACCGGTGGTCACGCTTAATCCAAACACCAGCACCACCAGCATCACCAACCACAGCGCTGTCAAAACCATCCCTTTTGGTGGAATGGTATCAGTCCTTAGCGTTGGAAACGCGAATGGCACGATGATCGGTAGCAAGACGCCCGCCAAACCTCCAGCCAGCGGTACCGCGATCCATTTCTGTCGACTGCGGGGACTGGCGCTGAGCAAAAACAGTGCTGCCGCTGGCAAGACAACCAGGGCACTCATCGCCGCGTAGGACAAAATGTCTCCCAACATTGACGGTTCGAGCAATTCTGCTTCCGCTTCGCTAGGAGCAAACGCAACACGCACCGCATCCCCCGCATACTTGGCGCACAAACCGCAGCCAATCCCCAGCAATACCGCCAATGCCAAACTGGGCAACAGGCGCCCGCTCCCCTTTCCCCAACAACAAATCACGGGAATCACTCCAAAGGCCAGCGCCACCCCGATCAAGCTGACCAATCCATTTTTGAATAGATTCTTGGCCCCCAATTCTGCCGCGCGTGCAGAGAGCTCGGGATTGTTCGCCACTGTTCCTCCCATCAACTCAGCCGGCAATTCGAATCGAAAGGGCCAATAGTGGAGCATCCCCCAAGAAACACTCGCAGCCAATATCAATCCGATCAACCAGAATGCGGGCGATACTTCAACGGTGCTTTCTGTAGGAGAGGGTTCAACGGAAGGAAAGGAATCATCGACTGTTTCTTGGGTCATGGCGGGTCTTTACTATCAGGAGAAGGAAAGAGAAGGTGCTGGCGGGGATTGGCAATCAACCAAGTCGGCTAATTGACCTTTCCTTTGGATTCCATATTACCCCAAGTATCTCGCAAGGACACGATCCGGTTAAAAACACGACACTCGGCAGTGCTATCACGATCCACAACAAAATATCCCAGTCGCTCAAATTGCACTTGCTGCCCAACTTCCAATTGAGCCAACTCTGGTTCGACTTTTGCCGCGACCGTGCTCACAGAATTCGGATTCAAATGGTCTAGAAAAGAACCGCCATCGGCGCCCGAATCAGGATGCTCGACATTGAACAGGCGATCGTAAATTCGCACGTTGACATCGACTGCATGGGGACAACTGACCCAGTGAATGGTTCCTTTCACCTTGCGACTACTTGATCCGCTGCCGCTGCGTGTTTCTGGATCGTAAGTGCAGAGAATCTCCACGACTTCACCCTCCGCATCCTTCACCACGTCATAACAGTCGATCACATAGGCAGCGCGTAACCGGACGTCGCCCCCTTTTTTCAAACGAAAGAACTTCTTCGGTGCTTCTTCACGAAAATCCTCTCGCTCGATGTAAAGTGAACCGCTAAAGGGGACCCATCGTGTTCCCTCTGCTTCATTCTCTGGATTATTGACTGCCTCTACCATTTCCACTTGACCCTCGGGCCAATTCGTAATGGTCAGTTTCACAGGATCGAGTACCGCCATCCGACGCGGCGCGACACGGTTGAGATGGTCTCGAATCGCATTCTCTAACTTGATCACATCGATCGTGCTATTGAATTTTGCCACACCGATATCAGCACAAAAATTCCGCAACGACTCGGGCGTGTAGCCACGTCGCCGTAGACCGGAAATGGTCGGCATGCGAGGGTCATCCCAACCGTTCACATGTTTCTCTTGAACGAGTTGTAGGAGTTTGCGTTTGCTCATCACCGTGTAGGTCAGATTCAGTCTTGCAAATTCGATCTGTCGCGGGTGATAAATTGCTAGGCTCTGGCAAAACCAATCGTACAGAGGTCGATGATTTTCGAACTCCAAAGTACAGATCGAGAAGGAAATCCCTTCCAACGAATCGCTTTGTCCATGAGCCCAATCGTACATCGGATAAATGCACCATTTGTCGCCCGTTCGGTGGTGATGTGAATGCAGAATGCGATACATCACTGGGTCGCGAAGGTTCATGTTGGGCGCGGACATATCGATTTTTGATCGCAATGTGCGGGCTCCATCGAGAAACTCTCCCTGTTTCATACGAGCGAACAAGTCGAGATTCTCTTCAACGCTTCTATCTCGATAGGGGCTATTCACCCCTGCTTCGGTCAAAGTGCCTCGAAACTTGCGTGTATCCTCGCCACTGAGATCACACACATAGGCTTGCCCCTGACGAATCAGTTGAACCGCCCAATCGTAGAGCTGGTCAAAGTAATCGCTGGCATAATGGAGATTGTCCCATTGGAACCCCAGCCAGCGGACATCCTCCATGATTGAATCGACGTATTCCGTCTCTTCTTTAGTCGGATTGGTATCGTCAAACCGCAAGTTACATGTCCCGCCGTAAGTTTTGGCCAAGCCAAAATTCAAGCAGATGCTTTTCGCATGCCCAATGTGCAGATAACCATTGGGTTCGGGGGGAAACCGCGTCTTTACGGCAGAAAATCGCCCAGCGGCTAGGTCGGCGTCAATTGCCTGTTCAATAAAGTTCTGCTTGGCTGCTAAGGCGTCATGTTCGTTGTTAGCAGAAGAATTTTCGTTCATCCGTGCGACCCGCTTTTCAAAGTTGTCAGTTCAGTTGAGTGTATTGTCGGCAAGCCGTGCGAGCTTGCTGCTACAAACTGATTATGACGAACGGGACGTGCTACGTCGAAGGGGGAAACCGCCCCCTGGGGTATTCACCTCTGATTACATGCCAAAACGGGCCCACGCGTCGTGTTGGACACCGGCACGGGCACGCCCAAAGAATCCTCTGCTTCCGCAGTGCTGGCATCTGGGTCGCAGAGGCCGATTCTCAGGGTTAATCGGCTCCCTTCGCAACGGAAAGGGATACAAACGGGCCTGACCGCTCGCGGGAAATTGACTGTCAATCCACGACCGCAAATGACACTCGGGAGAGAGATGCTCAACTTATAGGTGGTCAATTTGCACTTAGCAGCACCCACTATCATGTTGGCGATCTCACCCACGGCATCAATCACCTCTTCATCAATCTGTGTCGTGGTATGCCCAATCACGCTTTCAGTAAAATCAATCGCTAGCGATTTATCGACGCCCACGATCACAGTGCCGGGCAAACCGCCGGACAACCCGATCAGGGCACTAAGGTCTTCTTCACAATTGGCTGCAGACACTGCATAGGGTGCTTCCGCGATCACTTCACGACCAACCATTGTCCGAAACACTTCGGTCGTAGCGGAAATAAAAGCTTGAATGATGGATTGATGCATGTTGTTGGGGAACGCATGCGCGCTCTTAGAAAGTAATGAATTTGAGGAATGTGACAATGATCCGATGTCAGACTTTGATCAAGCGATTGAGTTTCAGCTTGAGCATTTCATTATCGAAGGGCTTCACTAGGTAGTCATTAACACCAGCTTGAATGGCCTTCAACACGCTTTCTTTTTCTGATTCGGTGGTGACCATCATCACGGGAACCTTGCTTCCACCACTACGAATTTGTTTGGTCAACTCCAAACCATTCATTTCTGGCATATTCCAGTCAGTGATCACCAAATCAAAAGCGCTTCCATCGCCAAAGACCTCCAAGGCCTCACGACCATCACCGGCCTCTTCAATGTCGTTTATCCCCAACGCGGCCAGCGATCGGGCAATAATCTTGCGCATGACGCCAGAATCATCGACTACCAAGACATTCATTCTCGTTTCTTCCTCTTGATTCGCTCGGCCAACTCGCTCCAGTCGGCGTTCACGGATTGCAGTGAGTGTATAGGCAACCGGGAATACTAGGTCACGAATCGCACGCAAGCCAAATAATCCATAGCTCCAAAATTTTTGAGCTTTTCTCCTCTGCCACTCCCAGCTGAACGCAACCCGTAACCTAGGGTTGTACTGTCAGGTATTGTTGAATTTCTCCCAGTTAGGCTTTCCTACTAGTAGGCCCCTCTCTACCTGGCCCCTACCGCACGCAAATCCCCATTAACTCCCCCATCGAATCGGTGCATCCATAATGGATGAAGAACAGCTTGTCATCGAGTTTGTCGACGAAGCACGCGAACACCTCGCTGATATCGAGGCACAGCTCTTGCAGATCGAAGCCCTCGGCGCTGATTTTGATGACGACTTGGTCAACACGGTCTTCCGCGCTATCCATTCCATCAAGGGAGCAGCCGGTTTCCTGGGCTTGCAAACCATTAATCGGCTTTCCCACAGCTTGGAAAATGTGCTCGGAAAATTCCGCGAGCATAAGATCATTCCAGATCCTTACAATATCGATGTGCTGCTCAAGGGTGCCGACCGGCTCCGCTCGCTCAACGAAAATGTTGGCGAAAGCAATGATGAAGACGTTAAGGAACTAGTTGTCAGAATCGATGCGATTCTCGAAGAGGAAACAAAGGGCAAGCCTGCTCGAAACACTCCTTCGGTACTAACCGGTCCCATCGCTGCCAAGCCGACGAAAGCCAGCGAAAAGAAAGGCAAGGCACCCCGCAAACCTCGCACCCCCGCCACTCGCAAGTCAAAAGCACCAGCACCCCTTTCAACCGACGATCCAAGCGGACTCGATGAAGCGGAAGCTGCTCTGGCTTGCTCCGCTCATAATGATCCACTGACAGACTTCGATACAGAAAATCGCTCGGGTATCGAAGTGGCCGACGACTGTATCACAACGGTCGATCAGACGGTTCACTCGGTGGGCGAAGAAATCCAGCAGGAACAGGCTCACGAATCCGATCATGCCGACGATCATCGCAAGGCTACGGCCAAAGCCGCTTCGAAACGAACCACTCCCGAAGCGAGTATCCGCGTCGGTGTTCGTGTTCTTGATCGACTCATGAACTTGGCCGGCGAACTGGTACTCAGCCGCAATCAATTGCTGCGCACCATTGGTAACTCGCGGACACGCACCGCTGCCTTGGACAGCATCGCAGCAGGACTCGATCAAGTGACCACCGAACTGCAAGAAACCATCATGCAGACTCGGATGCAACCCATCGGAAATGTGTTTGGAAAATTCCCTCGAGTTATTCGCGATCTCTCCTCCCAACTGGGCAAACAAGTCCGCTTGGAAATGGAAGGTAACGAAGTGGAAGTCGACAAAACCATTGTCGAAGCCATTGCCGATCCACTCACCCACCTGATTCGCAATTCGGCCGATCATGGCATCGAAAAACCCGAAGTGCGACGCGCCGCTGGCAAGCCGGATGAAGGCCTAGTCAACCTGCGTGCCAGTCACCAAGCCGGCAAGGTCGTCATCGAAATTATTGACGATGGCGCGGGAATGGATGCAGCGACACTGCGACGCAAAGCAGTGGAAAAGGGTGTCATCACGGCGGAACAAGCCGATTCAATGTCCAACAGAGAATCGCTCTGCCTCATTTTCGCTCCAGGCTTCTCCACCGCAGAAAAAATTACCGATGTCAGTGGTCGGGGCGTGGGCATGGATGTAGTGCGAACCAATATTGAAAAACTGGGGGGCTCCGTCGAAATCGATTCGGTGTTCCGCAAGGGCACCACCATTCGTATCACGCTCCCTTTGACCTTGGCCATCGTCCCCAGCATGATCGTTGCTTCGGCCGGTCACCGCTACGCTTTGCCTCAAACTAATATCGTCGAACTTGTCCGTGCCGATGGACAGGAAAAACGAATCGAATGGGTGAGTGGCGCAGAGGTGCTGCGGCTTCGCGGCAACCTTATCCCGCTTGTTCGCCTACGCAATATTCTCGGTGTCCACGAATCGACTGACGCAGAACTCGCGGAGGTCCATACCGACCAAGTCGTAGTGATTGAGTCGGGTGCCACTCGCTTTGCCTTGGCTGTCGATCAAGTACTCGATAGTGAAGAAATTGTGGTCAAACCATTGGGACGTCATCTTAATCATCTATCACTCCTCGCCGGCGCAACCATCTTGGGTGATGGTCGAGTCGCCATGATCTTGGATGCGGCCGGCGTCGCAAGCCAAGCATCGTTGGCCAGCGAAAGCGACGAAGCAGATGAAAACACTGTAAACGATACGAATGCTGAAGCAGCGGAAGATTACCACCGCCTGGTACTTCTTAGCCATTCGGCTAACGATCGCTTTGCGGTCTCAATGGATGTTGTCAGTCGTATCGAACGGGTTCGCGCCGACCAAATCGACGCCGTTGGTGGTCGCAGAGTCCTTCAATATCGCGGCGGGACCCTGCCACTGATTGGCATTGAGGAATCGCTTCAAGTTGGTCCTGCTGAAATAGGTAGTCGCCAATTCATTATCGTCTTCCAAGTCTTTGGTCGCGAGATCGGCTTGATCGCTCCGCAACTCGAAGATATTCGTCACTGCCGCGTCGACATTGATGGAGACGCCTGTAATGAACGGGGTGTTGCCGGCGTGACAGTAGTCGATGGACGGACAACTCGTTTATTAGATCTTTACGGTCTATGCGAAGTCCTTCGTCCTGAGTGGTTTGAAGAGTTTAAAAAGAAACGCCCCGTCGTCGATCGCAACAAAGTACTCGTTTGCGAAGACAGTGGCTTTTTTCGCAGCTTCTTGATTCGCACCCTTCGCGAAGAGGGCTATGAAATTTTCGAAGCAGAAGATGGCGAATATGGATGGGAAGCCCTCCAAAGCAATCCGGGAATCGACATGGTTGTCACCGACGTCGAGATGCCGCGACTTGATGGCTTCGGTCTGACAGAACGCATCCGCGCTGACGAACGCTTTAAAAAGCTACCAGTAATTGCCCTCACGAGCCTAGCGGATGATGCTTCGATCGCACGCGGTCACAGCGTCGGTGTAAACGAATATCAAGTGAAAATGAACAAGCCTGCACTACTAGGCTCGATCTCCCGCTTGATCGGCACCAGCAAGTCCAAATCAAACAACTCTTAGCACCTCATTACCAAGCGAACAACATTATGGATAACAACCATCCTCATCAACATGCCCCTAGCATGCTGCAGTTGGTCACCTTCGGTGTCGGCGATTGCTTGCTAGGGGTTGAGATTGAACACGTCCAGGAAATCAATCGCCAACTGGAACTCACTCCAGTTCCTGGCGCTCCCAATTCAATACGTGGTGTCATTAATCTACGCGGTGACGTTGTTACCGTACTCGATTTGCATTGCCTCCTCGGATTGACGACACCCGATCGCTCGCGCACGAGCCGCAACCTGATCCTCAACATCGGTGGCGAACGCGTTGGCGTGCTGGTTGATCATGTCTCCGACATCCTGGCGATTTCTCCCGATGCGATCAGCCGACGTCCACCCAACTTGAGCCAAGTAGATCGTCGCTACGTTCGTGGAGTCCATCTACGTGACGAAGCAGTCGTTGTAATCCTTGACTCGCACGCGCTGGCGACTGCAGCAACTGACGCGTCACAAGTCGCTTAACCATCAAAGCCGTCGACCGCTATTCCCTTATTCAATTTCAATCACTTCGTGTGCCCAACTAATTCGGTCCTCTAAAATGAAACTCCGCGGACGTTTATTAACCGCCTTTTTCCTTTGCGGTCTTGTTCCACTTGTTGCAATCTCAGCTCTCAATATTTGGAATGCCAGTTCCGGATGTCGAAAATTGACTGAAGACGCTGCCGCGGCTATCGAAGACAATACTTCGTCTCAATTGGTCGCAATCCGGGAACTAAAAGGGAATGCGATTCAGGAATACTTCAAGTTCATTTCTGATCAAATCCACACAATGAGCAATGATCGTCAAGTTGTCGACGCTGTCCAAGACTTCCGCTCGGCTTTTGCCAGCTATGGCGAAGAATTGAACTTGACCCCAGAAGATATCACCAAGCTACGTTCTGATGTCCGCGCCTATTACGACGGCCCCTTTGCTTCCGAGTATCGAAAGCAGACAGAGAATGCAGATCCTCAAACAGCCTCGCGAATTGATCGAGTGGCCGATGACGGTATCGCTCTACAGCATGCTTTCATTCGCTCGAATTCCAATCCTCTGGGAAGCAAACACCTACTGGACAGTGTCAACAATGGCACCAACTACGACGCGCTTCACAAAGTGATTCATCCGACATTGCGAAACTTCGTGGATACGTTCGGATATTACGATGTGTTTTTGGTGGATAGCGAGTCGGGAAAAATTGTCTACTCCGTCTTCAAGGAACTTGATTTCGGTACTAGCCTAAGCGACGGCCCCTTCGCTCAAACGGGTATTGGCGAAGCCTTCCGTCTGGCTCGAAATTCCACTGACAGCAGTGCTACGTTCTTGGTTGACTTTGCCAGCTACTGGCCCAGCTATGACGCACCAGCCAGCTTTATCTCCAGCCCCATCGTGGATGCCGGAAAACAAGTTGGTGTGCTGATTTACCAAATGCCCATCAGCCGCATCAATGAGAATATGGCTCGTAGCATCGGACTGGGCGCGACGGGCGAATCCTATGTTGTTGGCCCCGACAATCTGCTCCGCAGTGATTCGGCTCATAACGCTGAGGAATTCTCTGTCGTCAAGTCCTTTCGTAAGGGAAAAGCAGGTCGAGTCGAAAGCGAAGCCATTTCGGCCGCACTCGAAGGACGCTCTGGATGCCTTCGTGCCAAGAATTATGAAGGTAAGGAAGTACTCACGGCATATGCTCCCATCGACATGCTGAGACTCAAATGGGTAATCGTTACGGAAGTTGGCACAGAAGACATTTTCGACGCAGTCAATGATCTGAAAGCGCGATCGAAGCGAGTTCAAGCTGCAATGTATGGGTTCAGCGTAGGCGCCGCCATTGTGGCCGGTATCGCTATCTTCTTTGTGGCAACGTGGATCATCCACTCAATAATGAAGCCCGTCAACGCAACGGTTAAAACACTGAAAAACATTGCGGAAGGTGACGGTGACCTGACTCAGCAAATGGACGAAGACCAAGTGGCCGAATTTGGGGATCTGGCCAATTACTTCAATCGCTTTCTTCGCCGCACACACGACATTGTCCGTTCGATCTCGGGCGACGTTGTGACGCTGTCGGGTGCCAGCCGTTCGCTTGCCGACGCAGCCGGTCACCTCAGCGGTGGCGCCACGAAATCGAAGGCTCAATCCGCCACTGTCTCCAGTGCTGCAGAAGAACTGAGCATCAACATGGAAGTTATCGCTCGTAGCACCGAAGACATGAGCAACTCCATCGGCACCGTTGCAACGGCTGTAGATGAAATGCGAGCCACCATCGCTGAAATTGCTAACAACGCCGAGCGTACTGCCGACGTAGCAGGTCAAGCTGCATCGCTGGCAGAAGTCTCGAATGCGAAAGTCGGCGACATGGGAATAGCGGCAGAAGAAATTGGCAAAGTCATTGAAGTGATTCAAGACATCGCCGAACAAACGAACCTACTCGCTCTAAACGCAACCATTGAGGCCGCTCGTGCCGGGGAAGCTGGCAAAGGCTTCGCTGTGGTCGCCACCGAAGTTAAAGAATTGGCAAAGCAAACCGCATCGGCAACGGACGACATTCGTGGTCGTATCGAAGCGATGCAAAATAGCACTGGCCAAGCGGTTCATTCGATTCAAGAAATCAGTACCGTGGTCAGCCGCGTCAATGAACTAAGCCGCATGATTGCTTCCGCCGTGGAAGAGCAAAACATTACAACCCAACAAATCGCTGGGCACGTCGTGAACGCTTCCGAAATGGCCCAAGTCGTTGCTCGCGGTGTCTCCGAGTCAGCAATGGCAAGCCGCGAAATTACTCAAAGTATGGCCCGAGTTGACGAAGTACTGCTAGAAACAGTTGCTGGTGCAGATCAGAGCCGGACTGCCGGTGAAGACCTAAGTGCATTGGCAAAAGAAATGCATAGCCTCGTAAGTCAGTTCAGAGTTCATCCTCTGGACTCCAAAGCGACCGTTTAATTCCACTGTGTTTGTGGCGGCTTATGCCCCTTCGCCGCTTATTCCTTGCCCGACTCGTTCTGCCTCAGCAAAAAAACTCAATGGTCTTTACGCCTAACCACGATCGATCTCCACAACCGCTTAATTGCATCGTTGTTGATGACTCGTTGATTTTTCGAAAAGTCGTTCGAGATTGCCTCAAGCAAATGCCCAATATCACTGTGATTGATATTGCGGCCGACGGTCTAAAGGCAATTGACAAGATTACTGAACATCGTCCTGATCTGGTGACTCTCGATGTCGAGATGCCAGGGAAAGATGGTTTGGAAGTCTTGAAGGCGATTCGAGAACGGGGCATCGATTGCGATGTGATTATGGTCAGTGGCCAGACTGATCGTGGAGCGGATGTGACCACAAAAGCACTCTCGTTGGGCGCTTTTGATTTCGTCCTGAAGCCAAATGCAAATGATCCCGAGTCTAATATGCGAGAATTGCTGGCAGCACTCGTTCCGAAAATAGATGCGATTCGAAAGCGCCGTAGGCGTCGTACCGAATCAGGCAGCTCAAACACTACCGTCGATACAACCGCTAGCAGCCCTTCGTGGGCCGCACGTCGGGACAATTCTATGCGTCTGGGCAATCCGCCCAGCATAGAAACGCCTCCACCCACTGTCAGCTCCAAGCCTCGACCCCGCTGCACGACTGCTGATGTTATCGTCATTGGCGTGTCGACCGGCGGCCCCTCGGCGCTACGCGATATATTGCCAAAGCTACCAGCCAATTTTCCTCTTCCTATCTTAATCGTCCAACATATGCCGCCACTCTTCACGGCATCTTTGGCGCGAGATCTTAACGACGTCTGCGCTGTCACCGTTTGTGAAGCTCAGCATCGCCAATTGATTCGACCAGGCACCGTTTATATTGCACCCGGTGGGGCTCAGATGCGAGTCGCCGGCATGGCGGGTTGCCGTCACATTGAAATCACCGATGACCCGCCCATTCGCGCTTGCAAGCCGAGCGTCGATTACCTGTTCTCTTCCGTCGCCGATACCTATGGCGGAAATTGTGTAGCCATCGTCTTGACCGGAATGGGCAACGATGGGACCGCCGGCAGTCGACAACTCCACGCTTGCGGCGCACGCATTATCGCCCAAGATGAAGCCTCTTGCATTGTTTTTGGAATGCCTCGACAAGTGATCGATGCCGGTCTAGCCGATCGTATTGAACCCCTTCACCAAATCCCCTCGCTCATGTCGCGCATTGCGGGACAGGGTGCCATGGTATGTCTGTAATAGAACCTTCCGTAACGCGTCTCTGTGATCTGGTCGAAGAACTCTGCGGTGTAGCTCTCGACCAGAGCAAACTCTATATGATTCGCGGCCGACTGCGACCACTATTAGAGGAATTCGGTTTCCCCGACTACGAAACGCTGGCTCGCGATGCCGAAAAATCGAGCCGCATGCAATTGCGCGATCGTTTGGTCGATGCGCTCACAACCAACGAAACGCTTTTCTTTCGTGATCGATCACCCTTCGAAGCTCTGAAGTCCCAGATTCTACCAAGCCTCCGTGATGCTGCAGGAACCGGACGCCCTCGCCTACGCATTTGGTCGGCTGCCTGCAGCACTGGCCAAGAACCCTATAGCTTGGCTATGACCTTGCTAGAATCGCTCCCCGATATTGTCCGCTGGGACATTTCAATCATGGCCAGCGATGTGTCACCGGCCGCTGTTGCAAAAGCGCGCGAGGGACGATTTCCAGCTCACGAAATGGACCGAGGCGTTGCCGCGCCCCAACGAGAAAGATTCTTTACTCGCTCGGGCGACATTTGGGAAGTTCGGCCCGAACTAAAACGAATGATTCAGTTCAGCGTGCACAACCTGCACAAACTCCCGCCGACACAAGGACCCTTCGAAATCATCTACTGCCGCAACGTGGCCATCTATTTCAAAAAAGATGCTAGAGTAGCAGTCTTCGATCGACTCGCCAGCCGCATTGCACCAGGCGGATACCTATTCGTCGGTTGCAGCGAGAGCCTCCACGACTTGGGCCCTCGCTTCAAAGCGCACCGCGTCGGTCAGGCCACTTGCTATCGGCCCAACCTGCTCGTCCCGGTTGCCTAGAGCGGGCCTAGAGCGTGACGGGCTGCTCGCCAACCACTTCCGTCGGCAATTCGGACTTGTCCAAAGAACGAATGAAGTTGATCAAGTGCCATACGTCGTCCCGTTCAAATTTGCCGTCGACAAACGTGGCTGCGGGCATCGGAGTTCCCGCGATTCCATTGATAATTCGACGGTATAAATCCTCCGGTGCACTACCGCCACGGAATACACCTTCAGCAAAATTTCGCGGCTGAATGTTCACCGGTGGTAGAGCGCCCCGCGCTAGTAATGGGGTCAATGCTGCGGTGTCTTTGGGGTCCAGCCCTACCTTGGCAGTCCAGTCTTTGGTCCAGTCATCAAAGTCGTTCGTCTGCCCATCTCCCTTGCCCTCTTTGCCATGGCACTTCGCACATCCAACCAATTCGCTACCGAATAATTCTCTACCCCGGTCAACGGAAGCCTGCAATTCCGCGCCCTTTTCACTTGCCAGCATGGCCACAAAGGCGGCGCGATCTTTTGGCATCGGAATGTCTGTCGGTAACTCGACTTCCGTGACATCGTCGCTCGCTTCTAACCATTCCAGCCCAATCTCTTCCATGGGCTCAATGACATATTCCCATTGCTCCTTGAACATTTCAGCATTTTCACCATCCGTAACACTGGAATACTCAGTATCGAGCAACCGCTCGGGTGGATCGGCTTCAAGATCCAAATCCATAACTGCCGTATCAATGAGAATTCGCTCCAGCTCACCACGCCAAGAAAGATAAATGACATAGTCGACCAGCGACTGAACGTCCTCATCCGTCAGCGCAGGAATCGGAACCATGGCCGTTCCCTTAATGCCGTTACGAATTAATTTGGCCAAGTCATCCCGAGTTGGTTTACCGGATCGCGATGTGCTTTTGAACTTAAAAACACCCATGCGATAATCGCGCGGATAGGGATTAAGGATCGCGCCTGTTGGCCCCCGGCCGCTGCCACTCTCTCCATGACATGTTGCACAGTGACGTCGATATAAGCCTCCCGCGACTTCACTCCCCTCCGGTTGGATGGGCCCGGCTGCTCGCTTCAATCGCTCCAATGAAATCAGACTTGCCAGCTCCTCATCCAGACCCTCTGGAATCCTTGGCTCGTTCGGAGTTCCAAAGAGTCGCTGCAATGCCCAGTTTGAGTCTTTAGCCACTTGATCCATTGGCAGCCCCTTGGTCATCGCATACTTGTGCGACTGAACCAAGTTGGTCTCGAATGTATCAGGAATCTCTTGCTGGCACCCAACCAGGGTCGAAATGCTGGCTACCATACCGACGATCAATGCTAAGCGTTTCATACTTGCAACTTCACCGCAACTCAGGAACTATTGCCTATCCACCAGCCCAACCTGGCACTGATGCCTCTGTCATTCTACCGCTTCAATCCTTGGCGTCGCCCCCAACCGACCCGCGACAATTCGCACCACGAGCCCGCACCAAGAGCCAGTCGCCCGGCAACTCAACATTCCCTCAACGGAACTGTATCCAAACCGCACACCCAAGGGGCGACATTCAGCAAATCCAATGGCCACTCATCAGCGCGAAATCGTGTGACCAATTCGCGCCACACACTCCTCTCGTCCGATAACTTCCATCGAGTCAAACATTCCAAAACCGACTCCCTGCCCTGTCACGGCAACTCGCAATCCGTGAATAATTTGTCCTATTTGGATTCCTTCCTGTTCGCAAAATTGATGCAGCAATGCATCCAAGTCGCTCGCCACAAACGATGCCGTCTGTGCTAACCGTTGAGCAAACCGTTGCAGCAACGGCTTGATCCCCTCCGCATTGGCAATTCGTTTATCAAAGGACTTCTCGTCATATCGCAATTGCTCGACTCCCACAAAACAGAAGTCATAATCAAGGATGTCTCCGGCAACCTTGACGCGATCCCCCACAGCTTGCAGAATCCTGCCGACTTTGTCAGCCACTTCGCATGGCGGTGGATCGCTCACTAACCCAGCACGCTGTAGATAGGGCAAGACCATAGCGGTCTTTTTCTTCACGTCCAATTCGACCATACGATCGGTTTGAAACGCCATCATTTTCTGTGTATCAAAACTGGCCGGTGCTTTATTGACCCGAGCGAGAGAGAAATTCGCAATCATTTCTTCACGCGTAAATCGCTCCGTCGACCCATCCAAAGACCAGCCAAGCAACAATAGATAATTCAGAATTGCGTCAGACAAAAATCCGATCTCGCGGTAAAAGTCAACAATAACTGGATTAAACGTCTCCTGATCCACCTGCATCTGGCTCCGCTCAGCAATGCGTTTGCCATGCGCCAGCAGTGCGGCAAAATCCTTGTTCTTGAGGTACTTGTCTAACTTGCGTTTGCTCAACTTGGCTGTCCCCCCTGGCTCGGCCACATAGGGTAGGTGAGCATACTCGGGCAAGGGATATCCCAAACTCTGCGCAATGAAAATTTGCCGTGGTGTATTTGGCAAATGCTCCTCCGCGCGAACTACATGCGTAATTTCATACATGTAATCATCGACCACGCTGGCGAGGTGGTACAAGCAAGTTCCGTCGGCGCGCTGAATCACATGGTCTTGCTCGCTGGCCCATTCAATCCGAACCTCGCCACGAATGTGGTCCTGAATCACACATTCACCTTCGCGTGGCATCTTTAATCGCACCACACCAGCCCGCCCCTCGGCAGCAAATTTCTCGGCAGCTGCGTCATCTTCGGCCATAAATCGGCGATCGTAAACAAACGCGAGCCCAGCTTTTTCAGCAGCCGTGCGTTGCTCTTGCAATTCTTCCGTTCGTGCGTAATCGCGATAAGCATGACCGCTAGCCAACAATTGATGCACTGCGGCTGCGTAATATTCTCCCCGCTGCGATTGAAAATAAGGTGCGTGCGGACCACCCACTTCTGGACCTTCGTCCCAATCCAATCCCAACCAACGAAATCCATCAAGAATGGGCTGCAGTGCCGCCTCCACGTTTCGCTGCTGGTCGGTATCGTCAATCCGCAACAGGAATTGACCACCCGCCTGCCGAGCAAGCAACCAATTGAATAACGCCGTACGGACTCCACCGATGTGTAGATAACCGGTCGGACTCGGAGCAAATCGTGTGCGGACCATGAACGATTGAATATTGCGAGAAAGTCTGGAAGGAAAAGTTCAACAAGTGGTTGTCACTCTTGCCGCCAAAAGAATCAAGCCGCCTTGCCTTGACGCTTCATCAACTTCCGCATGCGACGACGCTCGGATTTATTCATACCACCCCAATCAACCCCATCGTCCTCCCCTTCCTCGCCTTCGTCATCTCCCTCTTCATCCTCTTCTCGTTGGGATTCCGTAGATTTCGTCGTGGAAGGCGCGGCCGCTGGTTTCACACCGGCCGCCGCTGTCGCCGCTACATTTTTCTCTGCAGGGCTCGGCTTTTGCGCTGCGGCCCCGTTCTTTCCCTGGCCTGCTTCCTGCTCTTTATCTTCGGTCGTCCGCTTGCGACTCAGCAATCCCAAGCCAAATCCAAACCGCCGCTTCTTCTCGCCACCTTCGTCCACCAGCTCTTTGGACTTCGCAGCGGCTGGCTCTTTGGGCTTCGCGTTCGTTGGCTCTTTGGACTTCGCATTTGCAACGGCCGTGGCAGGTGGCACTTTGTTTACTTGCTTTACTTCTTCGTTCGCCTCGCCATTTAAGTCCTTTTCCGATTTCTTACCTAACTTCCACCAGCGACGAGGGGCAGCAGTATTTTCTTCGCTCCCTGCATCGACACGAGGCTTCACTCGCGCAGCACTCGGTTCCACGGTCTCACTCAGCGATGGAACAGATTCCTCTGTTGGTTTGGCAGTTCGCGAGAAAGGCCACCGACGCCGCCGCGGCGCGATTTCCTCGCTGTCCGGCTCCTTACTCACCGACTCCTTAATGACGGGCTGCTTACTGCCCGTCGGTTGGCTAACTGCGGGCCTGCTCACCGGCACTCTCTTCTCAACAACGTCTTCTTTTTCTTTGGTTTCGACAACTGCCACTTTGCGAGCGCGGCGTTTTGGAGGCGCCGCAACTTCTTCCACTTCGTTCTTCGGTTTGCGCTGTGGCCATTTGGGCAACATGCCAAGCAATTGATCCCTGACCCGCTGGCTCGCCTCAAATTTCCTGACTTCACGGTACAGCGTTCGCAAATGGACTACGGTAGTGACTGTCAGCAATGTTCTTCCCATCAGCAGGGCGATGGGAACCCAAAATACTGCTTGTATCGAATCGAGCCCCAGGACATGCCATCGCTGTGCGGGCCCTACGGAAAAGCAAAGAAAGGCCGCGAACATCGTGCCGGCTGCCCAGCGATCGCGCCATAATTCGCCCATCATTCGCAGCCCAAACGCTGCACCCCCAATGCCAACTAGCAAACGCATCCAGTCGGCCCCTGCAAGCACTTCGCGCTGCGCTAAGACAACGTCGATCAACCCGCCCAACATAGTAGAAAACTGAACGACACTATCGAGACTGGCGAGCAAACACACCAAGATGGCGATCCGCCACAAGCGATAATGCCCATGGTAGTCATCAGCTCGGTATCGCCTTAGCTGATAAATAAGAAAGGAAATGCCTGCCGAAAAAAGCAACATGACGCTGCCCAGCCAAGTCCCAAAACTGTCGGGGCGATCCAATCGCAGTGGCCGAGCGATTTCAGGTCGATAAGCAATCGGCGCCCACATCAAGGCGGCCCAATGCCCTATGGCAAGTAACAACACAGCGGCGAACAGCGTTGCTGTCACAGCCCAAAGTGCTCGTCGACGCACAGGCACCAAGCCATACCAACGCGCACGCAATCGCCGTTGTACACGCCAACCATATGCCGAAACAGGACGACGCGCCTCCTTAACACTCGGATCGACACCCCTGGCACGCTTGGTCTGCGCACCCTCGTCATCAGCAAAGCGTTGGCTGTAGATCACCATGCGGCGGCGATCGTCCAACTGGGGTCTGCGGGCTGTAGACATGGGTTTTAAGTGGGTGAAGGCTTCCTTAGCAACGGTTCGCGCGAACCGTTGCCTCTCTAGCAATCCACCTAGTAAGTACCTAAATCAACCCAACCAAGCCAACGCCTATTTCGCCCCGAGGCGGCAAAATTAAGATAGTCGCCTTTCGCTCCGCGAAAGTAGCGAAAAATACAGCGAATACCAACGCTACTTTCGCGGAGCGAAAGGCGACTATTTTAGCGCCCCTTCCGTTCCCGTTCAAAGCGAATGCGGCAACCAATCGGCACCGTCTCCGTTTTCTCAGGCACACTCCCCTGCCTAAGGCTTTCAACGGCTGCTTCAACGTACCGCGTAGTGACCTTTTTACCGTCCGGGCTATCGTCTAAAGAACCCATGTAGGTCACCCGCCGCGACTTATCGAGCACAAAAAACTCAGGGGTCGTTGTCGCGCCATATTTTTTGGCAATCTGCTGTGACTCATCAAACAAGAAAGGGAATTCAAATCCACGCTCCTCGGCCCGCTCTTTCATCTTGGGCATCAAATCGGCTTTGACCTTGTTGACGTTTATAGCAACCAACTTGCCACCCCGTTCTTTCAGCCATGCATCGAGCGCTACCAATCGTTCTTCTGCATCCACAGCATAGGGACAACTGCAACAGGTAAACACAACGACAAGAATCTCCGAGTCCGCCCATTCCGCCGTACTATGCATGCGGTCATCGATTCCAGGTAAGTCCTCCCATTGCGGTGCGGTATCGCCGATGCTGAGCACCTGATTGAATTCACCTGCCCGGGCCGCGCCACACGCAGCAGGCAAAAGTGCTAACCAGCCAACGAGCAATATAGCGAACAACAACCGGTTGCCGTTTCGAACTTGGGGCGATCGCATCATTCCACTCCGTAATGTTCCACTTGACTCCAATACTCTTCAAACGCCCCTTCAAGATGAAAATCAGGACTATTGTCGAGGTCATGGCATTCTAGGCATTTCTCGCGCGCCTTTTCCATGGTTAATGTGACAGCCTTTCGCAAGGACTTGATCTCCTCAGCCGTCAGCCCGCTCCCTTTGCGCTCTGCGTCCGCATGGGCTTTCCCCGGTCCATGGCAATTCTCGCAACCATTGCCCACCATCAAAGGAGTCTTCTCCAAAGACAAGTAACCACTGGTATATGGATAGTACCTCTGAGCGTTCCACCCAGTCACATGACAGGAGAGACACTCTGGATCGAAATGGCGCGAGACTTCGCTCCGCTCGCCTGGATGCACAAGATGCTCCGTCGCCAAAGCATGTGGCGTCCCTTCCCAAATTGTATAAGCGGTCGTATGACACTCGCCACAGACTTTCGCACCTACAAACGCACGACCGCTAGGATGAGCAATGGGTTCAATCTTTAATCCTTTTAAGTCGAGAGTCTTCAATTGATCTTGATACTCGGCCATCAATGATTGGATTTCCGGAGCGTCTTCAAACTCCGACGTCAGGGCCACGCGGGAATATCGAAAAGGCTCCTCCGCGAACAAACCAATCACTCCGACATACATCCCTTTGTCACCCGTCACTATCATCCGACTCGACGTCCCTTCAATCGACTCGGCTTGATAGGTAGGCTCGCCCACTGTGGCGGCGGCAACTATCAGATCAAATCCAGGAACCTTTGTGGCAATGTCCCGTGCAGCATCGGCAGTGCCAAACAACAGCAACACATTGAAGTCGGCTCCCTGATCTTTGAGCTGTTGGAGAGAGCCCGTCAACATTTTTTGTAGCTCACCAATCACGATCGCATCATCAATGGGCGATTCCAGTGTGGTGGGATCGAGTGCCGTGGTTACACCAATCTTGCGTCCCCCGGCATCAATTCGTTGCAAGGTCGGTACCAAGTCGGGCGCTAGCAATTCAATATTCGACGAGGCAAAAAGGCTCCCCTTGTCGCCATCACTCGCCGCTACACTCAACAGCTCACTAGCGCCCATCTGCAAATCATCGGGTCCAAAACCAACGGCGCGATAACCCATCTGTGTCAAACCCTTGACGCTCGTTTGAAACTTGATGGCAGCCTGGGGACCAGTTCTGCGAACTTGATTGCCAGCATCCATAGGAACGACGTCCCAGCCACGCTCGCGAAGCTGTTTCAAAAATGTGGCGCGACGCATCATGCCCCCTTTTTGCCGGTCTAAACCTGTGCATCCACACGGTTCGATGTATCCATGTTGCTGCCCAGAAATCACCAACACGACTTGGGGTTCTGGCCAATCTTCATGCGTCTCAGGCTCGGTTTGCAAGCCAGCCCCCAATAGCGATGCAGGCTCATCACCTGTTGGCTCATCACCTGTTGGTGCCGATTCGGTCAGTTCAATCTCAGTCGGTTCAGATTCATTGGATGACGTTTCAGCAATCGACTCTGTCGCTGTCTCTTCCGGCACTAGGATGTCGCCGTTTGTTGGTAATTCCGCAGGACCGTCACCCTCGGGTACCGCCATCGCCACCACCGATTCGCCAGACAACTCCGCTTCCGAAAGGGGCTCCGGCACAAGTTCCAAACTCGGATCCGCAGCGCTGCCATCTCCTGACTCAGCTTCCCCAAGTTGCAAATGGGCAACGGTGTCAGGATCGACCATGACGTCCGGAGGACTGATGGCCCCTTCATCCAGGATGATTCCGGTCGGCGCGCTCTTGGCTTTTGAGCTCTCCTGACCTGCAGATGCCAAGGGGGGCACGTCAGATTGCGAAGAACTGCATCCCGCTATACCCACCGAAACGGCGGCCAGCGTGACAAATACAAGCCGACTAATATTCCAACCCATTATGCGCATCTTCACTAACCCAAGAATTGGGGACTGCTGTTCGGTTTGCCTTCGGTCCTTCTATGGGCACAGCGGACTGCGCTGCCTTCGTCGGACTTCAACTTTTGCTTATTCGGAATACCACACCAACCCTGACCGGAGCAACTTCGGCATCGTCGGATTCGATAGTAATGATTCCAGTATCTTCCTTTGACGATCCAGACAACTGCATTTCAGGTGCCGAATTTTTCACTCGGATCACCAATGGATAGAGCTTCATAGTGCCGCGATCCTGAGGTTCTCCCAACTCGGCTTCCAAAGCCACCTCGGGAACCGCACTGGCTACTCGCAATTTAGCGACATCCTTGAGCGGCCCGCGAAATAATATGTGAATTTTTTCCTCCGCCCCCTTACCTGACTCCAGCTCACCCAAGTTCAAGCGGTACGTACCTGAATCGTTTCCAGCCAAACGTGGTCCACCCAATACACTTAATGCACCCACGACACGCCCAGTCAACACCATCTCGAGTGGGGGGTGATTTTCCTCGTCCCCTTTGGAGCGGTAGTCGATTCGTAGCGTCTGTTGCAATAACCCCTGAGGACTGCCGGGACCAATATTCACTAATAAGTCAAACACCTCGCTGGCGTCCACATGCACACCATCCCTCTGCGGGTCCATCGGACGACGTTCAATCTTTGCTTCGCTGCGTTTCTCGAACCCCTCGTCCATCCAACGAATTTGGACAACTTCCATGGGTTCTTTCGCGTAGTTATACAAGCTGGCCTTCAGCTCGATCGAGGCCGTGGTTGCAATATCGCCGCGATTCCAAGCTGTGGGTTCGGCAGCCACCATGTCCACAACGGCCCCTTTGACGATCAAGGCAACCTCGCCTTGCGTCGGGTCATTCGTCTTTATTGTTGCCGACTGGCTGAACATACGAGCGTTCGTTTTCGCCGACCATTCCAAGTCGATCACGGTCGATTCCCCCGGGCCAATGCCCGAATCCTGCAACGTTCCCACCGTGCATTTGCAAGTTGAACCGGCGACCACGAGGGTCAATTCCCCAGCACCAACATTCTTCACAACAAATTGATGCGTGGACGTCGCATTGCGTCGCATAACCCCAAAATCATAGGAAGTTCCATCAACAAATTCAGCCTTGGCGGACTCGGAGGTTGGCGCGTCTCCCGACCAATACTGATCGACATCCTGCGAAGTGGCCGAGCGGTCCAGCACATAGGGCCCAAATTCGTTTTTGGGAACACCGTAGGAACGATACCCCAACGTGGCACCAACAACGCCACCTGTAACGATCGACAAAAACACCAACAAAAACGAAATTCGCACGTTCATTCCCTCAATCACAACCCGCCTGTTAATCGAATCTCTTCAAACCCATACGCCCACGACGAACCGGCGGTTCAGTCCTCGCGACTCTCCCTGGCAGTCCTAACGGAAAACACGGGCAACCCATTCGAACGTCGATTATTCCATGCGGCCCGCTACCGACCCGCTCGCCTAATTTCGGCCGCCGTTTTCCTCACCGCTCCCGCTCGTGCGACCTCAATCCCTAACTCGGCGACTTGGATCACCCGCACACTCTCCAATCGACGCTCCCTATGATCGCCCTGTCGAACCAAGGAGTCCGCTCGCTGCCAAAGTTGATCGGCTTGCTCCATGTCACCCATGGATTGTAGAACCGCAGCCAACTGGGTGACTGCCCGTATATCTCCAGGAGAAAGTAATAATACCCGCTCGAGTTCCGCGCGAGCTTCCGCCAACTCTCGTTTGTCTCCGAATCGCTGAAAATAGGTTAATTGCTGTTCAGCTCGCCAAACTGCCAGCATGGGGGCCTGCGGATTCCGCTGGATCGCCTCGGACATGGAATCGAGCCAGGCTTGATGTCGAGTCGATTGCAATACCGTATTCACCGGTTCGCCCAGTAGTTCCCACAATTGGGCATCGGCAATGCGCATCCAAGGTGTCGGCTCCCAAGCATCCGCCTCGGCTCCCTGACGGTATTCTTCGATCGCCTGCTTAAACCGTCCCACACTGGCTGCTGCATCGCCACGCTCAATAGCCGCTTCCACTTCCCGTACCGGCACCCAAGCCGACCACCACCAAGTTGCCATGACAATTACGGCTGCTGCGACACTCACGCCAAAGCTCTTGTCAAAGCTCTTGTCAAAGCTCTTTCCGTTGCCGCTCCGACTTGCCCTTAAATCCTGGGCTATCACATCTCGGCGCGCGGGCACATCTCGGCGCGCGGGCGTTTCTCTCACTGCCAACACCATCAAGGCAATCGTAGGTAAGGCCAGCCCCGGTACCGTCAGTCCACCCGAGACCAGTAGATGAATGCCTATTGCAACAATCGCTCCACAGAGAATGGGGCTACTGTTCGCGCCGCCGGGATACAGCTTCACATTCTTCGCTCCGAAACCAGCTCGTCGTAATCCAAACCAGACAATCGTGCTGGCGATCGTTGCTAATACTGTGGCATCAAAATCGGGCATTCGCTGCGCGCTAACCCAAGCGACCCAGACGCCAATCCAGCCGAGCCACGCGCCCACGCCGACCGTCCATTTGCCTGCCCACCAGCGTTCAGCATCGAATGGACTTGGCTGCGGCAAGTTTTGCTTAACTGGCTGGACCACTTCTGACTGGCCCGTCATGTTCCACTGCGAATAGGCTTTGGCGCACAATCCAACAACGATCAACAGCATTAGCAAACCAGGCACGCCTGACATCGACAGCATTTCCATCAGCCAGTTATGCGGATCGGCGATACCCTCGCTTGCTTGATCCAATCGATACTTCAAGTAACGATCCTGAAAATTGCCTGGTCCAATTCCCCACAACCAATGATCTTGCACCATCGCCAACGTGGCTTGCCAATACTGGAACCGGAATTGCAAGGATCTCGGTGCAATGGTCCACCACCCAGGCATCCGCGTTGCAGCAAAAATGCCGACCGAAATAATTCCTGCACCCGCGATGGTGCCATACCAGCGAGTCCGCGCGGATATCGAATTGCCAAACAACACTTCGATGGCCATCGCCATCAGGCCACAAACCAAGGCTACATTGGCTGAATTGCTGCTCGTCCAGAGGAGAGCCAACAAACACATTCCCACAGCGAATCCTGCAGTGACTCGCAAAAACCATGTTGCACCGAAACCGACGTTACTAATGGGGCCACGAAAACTCTGCCACAACAACCCTGCTGCCAGGAGGATGGCGACAATCAAGTAACCGGCTAACGAATTGGCTAACGCAAAAGTCCCCGTGGGACCTCCCTCATAAAGCCGCCCTTCCAGGATCGCTCGCTCGGGTGCACCCAGTTCCGCGACCTGCCCCAATTGTTGCATGAAACGCTCTGGGTTGGCTTCATACAGAGCGCGGTCCGCTGGCAAGCTGATCCACTGCTGATGCGCAGCAAAAAGACTCTGCCCAACGCCCAAAGCCACAAGCAATACCAACCATGCATTCGTGGATGCCAGTTTTTTATCGTTAGTGTTTGTGAAAATTCGCAGTCCTCCGGTGAACACACATCCCGCAGTGAGCCACCACCAAACTTCATTCCAGCTCTGTCGAAAATTCCCTTGGCCATAATTCCATCCCGCTGAGGCAATCACCCACACGACGAGTCCCCAAACGGCCAAATCCCATTTGAGCGTCGACTTTGCACTTGTTTGCCAGCGTGAGACCACCCACAAGCCGACGGCCAAAGGGACTAAAAAAAGTGCTCCGCCACGATCCACTTCAACCGCATCGATAGGCCGCATGGCGACCACGACCAACAGCATTGCAAACCACGCATTAGGAATCATCGCGCCGCCATCCTGTCGACTCTAAGATGATTGTCAACGCCAACATGCAGACCACAATGCCAAGCACCATGCCGGCCGACCAGATGTCCACTCGCCCCAGCAAAAGTGCAGCAATTCCACACGTCAGAGTGACCAAGTGAATGGTGAGCACTGCCTGGGTTTTGCTTAAGCCCAATGCGACTAAGCGATGAGAAAAATGACTCTTATCTCCTTCAAACAAACTTCGTCCTTCGCGCAAGCGAATCCACAGGACTGTGGTCATGTCATAAAGGGGCACTGCCATCACACACAAAGGAGCCAATACGGCGTGAGGACGAGCCTGCTGGTACCCGGCAAATGTTGCCAAAAGAGTCGCCACAGCTATCAGGAAGCCCACGAAATAACTTCCTGCGTCTCCCATAAATATCTTAGCTGGCGGTTTGTTGTGCCACAAAAATCCACTCAGTGCCCCACAGACAATAAATAGCAATGCAGCCACAAACAATTGCGATTGGCCGGTCCCTGGATCGGGAGTCAATAACATCACACAACCCAGCACCCCGGCAATAATCGCTGCTACCCCACCACTTAAACCATCCATATTATCGAGCATGTTGAATGAATTGATCATCGCCACGATCCACAGAATCGATAGCCCGCTGGTTAACCAGGGCCAAGGAATGAATGCGGTGAATTGATATCCCATCCACAACACCGTGCCAGCAGCAACTGCGAATTCAACTCCCAATCGCCATTGCCAAGGCAGCCCGCGAATATCGTCGACCAATCCTAAGCCAGCCATGATCGATGCAGCTGCCAACAACATCCATAATTCGTCTGCCCGCAACCAAAGCCCCGGAATGTGCTTGGCCAACGTGGCCGGTAGATAACCCATCCAACGCGGATCCGCATGGCAGATCGACACAAAAAGTGTCCCTAGTGCAAAGACGGCAATGACGCCGGCCCAGATGCCAATTCCACCACCCAGGGGCGTCGGCACCGTATGCACCTTTCGATGCCCCGGCTTATCCAACAGGCCAATCTTGGCTGCAAATCGACGCACGCCAAAAAGCACCAACCAAGCAATAAACGCTGCGGGAACTGCCGCAATGATCACCAGCAATTCCGACTTCATTCCTCCCACATCCCACACAATTCATCCTTTAAAGCGATCTACGCTGCGACGGCTTCCCACCAAGTTTTCTGCGCACCACTCAGCTTTTGTTGCTGGGCGGAAACGACTCTCCTTAATTCGTGCTCAATATAGACTAATTCACAATACCGACGACTGAGCAGGGCACCCTCGGGGATTATTATTTTTGCACGCGACGAAATCCATCTTCACGCAACAAATAAGCGCGTAGCCGCTCGCGACACCCATTGGCAAACTCTTTCATGAGCTCGGATCGGTAATCGCGATAGGTCCACGGATTGTCGGTCCAACCCGACCGCAAATAACGAAGAGTTACTTCGGCGAAGATGCCATCGCGCAAGTAGATGCGGTGGTCGCGATCTTTGACCGTTGCCAGCACCAACTTCCCCTGGCTGATATATCCTGGATCCAGATTCAAGGGCCTGGCTTCCGTGATCGTCTGAGGATACGGATGCTGCTCGCGAAAGTCTCCTTCCCACTGATTCGTGGCCGATTTCCAGTCCGCCAACTCCACCGGATCTCGGGGCGACTGGGCGGCCAACATCCATTTTTGCACACCATCCCCCATTTCGTGTCCGTAATAATCGGCCGACTCAAATCGGATCGCCGCCTGCTGAGCAACCATGGGCCCCCAAATGGCTTCCAGTTTCGCCAAAGCCCATGGAACCGCCTCCGCGTGGCGCGAGAACACAGCACAAATGGGGATCACCCGCTCAACTCGATTCACTTGTCCCATTCAACATTCGTCCTTGTTGATCAGCGCATTGCCACAACTTTCACTTGCCGCTAGTATCCCGTGCGGCCTCGACACATTCATTCGTTCGACCATCTCCAACACTTTAACCATGTTTGCATTATGAATCGTACATGGATCGCCCAACGGACAGCCGCCTTTCAAAGCAGTGGAATTCGCCGCGTCTTCGACCTGGCTGCAAAACTAAAGGATCCCATCAATCTGTCGATTGGCCAACCCGACTTCGACGTTCCCCCCGCCGTTCGGAAAGCTTGCTGCGAGGCCATCGAACAGGGTCGCAATGGCTACTCGCAAACTCAGGGAATCAGCCCCCTGCGCGAACGCCTACAGAGTGAACTCGATCAATCCTATGGACACCAAGACCGCAAAGTCTTTGTTTCCAGTGGTACCAGCGGCGGCCTCGTCTTGGCAATGTTAGCGATGGTTGACCCAGGGGACGAAGTGATTTACTTCGATCCCTACTTTGTCATGTATCCCTCGCTGATCTCTTTAGCCGGCGGTGTCAGCGTTCCTATTTCCACCTATCCCGATTTTCGTATCGACCCCGATCGAGTCGCCGCAGCGATTACGCCTCGCACCAAAATGATCCTGGTTAATAGCCCCGCCAATCCAACCGGTGTTGTCGCCAGCAACGATGAACTCCGCGCGCTCGCCGAGCTAGCGGAAAAACACAACATTGCTCTCGTCAGCGATGAAATCTATAGCGCATTTCAATACGATGAACCGTTCGTTTCTCCGGCGCGCTACAACGAACGAGCGATCGTTATCGACGGTTTTTCCAAGAGCCATGCGATGACTGGCTGGCGCGTCGGCTATGTGCATGGCCCGGCGGAAATCATCGATACCATGACCAAAATCCAGCAGTACACCTTTGTATGCGCACCTCAACCCGCGCAATGGGCCGGCCTGCAAGCCATCGATGTCGATCTCTCCGAATACCGCGATCAATACCGCCAAAAACGAGACAAAATGATCGACGGTCTCAAAGACCTCTATGACATCGCAGTGCCAGGGGGCGCGTTCTACGTTTTCCCAAAATCACCTCAGGGAACCGGCACTCAGTTTGTCGAACGAGCCATTGAAAAGGGCCTGCTGATCATTCCTGGCGGTATCTTCAGCGCCCAGGATACTCACTTCCGAATCAGCTATGCGGCCTCCGACGCAACACTCGATCGCGGGATTGAAGTCCTTCGCCAGTTAGCAGAGGAGTGAGCACAAGCATCTGCGAAGCTGAGGTCATTGTTTCAATGTACATTCTTTGAAGTACAATGCTGGGGCCCTTGCTCCGGCCCTCCCGCCTACGACATCCCTCCCCGGATTAACAGGTAGCTTTCTTGATGTCTCGCCTATCATTTCCCAGCGTTTCGCTGCTTTTCTTCGCCATTTGCCTTTTGGCTTTCTCCAACGCAGCAGGCCAGGACAAGTTCATCCCCCGCACACAGACTCAACCGCCCGGGCCGCCGCTCAGCCCCGCGGCCGCGCTGGCAAAGATGACGGTGCCGGAGGGATTTCATGTCGAGCTGGTCGCCTCCGAACCCGACTTATTGAACCCTGTTGCGATGGCTTTTGACGATGCGGGACGGATCTATGTGACGGAGAGTTTCGAGTACCCTCGGCACGAACCAGGACCCGGACGAGATCGGATTAAGATCCTTGAAGACACCGATCAGGACGGCCGTGTCGATAAGGTGACCATTTTTGCGGAGGGTCTGAATATTCCCTCAGGCATCGCGGTGGGATATGGCGGAGTCTGGGTGGCCAATGCGCCCGACCTGCTCTTCTTGCAAGATACCGATGGCGATGATCGGGCCGACCAACAAACTGTTGTGGCGACGGGCTTCGGACGGGATGACACGCACGAATTGCCCAACGCGCTCACCTGGGGTCCTGATGGCTATCTTTATGGACTCAACGGCGTCTTCAATCGCAGCGTGGTCAAACAAGACGACAAGACCTTCGATTTCACCTGCGCGTTATTTCGCGTTGACCCGATCACAAAGCGTTTTGAATTGTTCTGCGAAGGGACCAGCAATCCATGGGGAGTTGCCTTTGATGATCAAGGGAGTGCCTTCATTAGCGCCTGCGTTATCGACCATCTCTGGCACCTCACCGAATCCGGCTATTACCATCGGCAAGGAGGCCCGTATCCTCCTCACACTTGGAAAATTGAGTCCATCGTCGACTACCATCATCAGATGGCAGCCTACTGCGGTATCGAATATTTTGACTCCCCCGCATACCCAGAGGAATATCGTCGCAAATTGTATATGGGTAACATCCATGGCGGTTGCATTAACGTCGATTCGGTGCAACGTGCGGGTTCCACTTATAAAGGGACACCCCATCCCGATTTCCTGACGGCTAATGACGTTTGGTTCATGCCCGTCGCACAGAAAGTTGGACCCGATGGCTGCCTCTACGTGCTGGATTGGTACGATCGCTACCATTGTTATCAAGACGCGTCGGCGGACCCCGAGGGAGTTGATCGGGGGCACGGTCGGCTCTATCGCATCGTTTATGATCGTCGCCCTGCGACAGCGGTGACCGACCTCAAACAGCTCGACAATGAGGCGCTCATGCCGTTGCTCACCGATCCCAATATTTTCTTCCGGCAACGTGCCGCTGTGGTACTTTCTCAGCGACTGCGGGTGGAGCCTGCCTCTCCCGTCAATCAAAAGCTGTTCCGCCAACTCCTGGCTTTGCTGAAAACGGCTAAAACATCCAACGTCGATCCATCGACCAACCCCTCCGCACTGCATTTGGCGATGACCACGTTCCATGCGCCGCAGATGACCGCAGAGATGCTCGAGCCATTCCTCCACGACAATGATCCGCTACGGGTGTCGTGGGCCATTCAAGTTGCCGCCACGCGCAAAGTTCTCAGCCCCAGCGTAATCCAAGCCATTTCCCAGCAGGCTCAACATCCAGATCCTCGCGTGCGACTGCAGGTTGCCATTGCTGCCGGAAAGATTGCAGGCACCTCCTCCACGCAGTGGATCATCGATGTGCTCGACCACAGCGAAGATGATGGCTTGCTTCCTAAAATCGCTTGGCAAAACATGCTGCCTCGGATGATTGAGGATCAGGATGTGATTCTCGAGCAATTAATTCCCACTCGCCATCGCAGCGACTCGCTGCTGTTGCAAATGGCACCTCGCCTGGCGGCGCGAATATTGGCCGATGTCCAGCCCGATTTATCAGGGCTTACCGATGAGCAATCGCTGCGATCCGCGTTGCGAATCTCGACCCTCCTACACGACACACGCCCTCAACAAGCGGCCGAAATCCTCCAAGCCATTGTGGGCAAGTTTCAGACGGGCGAACTGCGTGCGAGCGATGCCCGAAAAGTGCTAGTGGATTGGCAATCAACTGCAGGGATTTCCAGCCTAGAGACCCTGCAATTGCGCGGCATCACAGGGGACGAGCAAGCAATTGAGAAAATCATCCAACAGATGAACAACGTCACCTTAACTCCAGCACAGCGCATTCGACTACTTCAATCTCTTGCCTCCATTCCGCCGGAATCGCGTGAACTGGCACTCGCCAACGCACTGTCCCAATGGATGGAGGACGTTCAACAGCAGCGTGAAGTTGCTTCAGTCTGGCGAGATGCGTTGCTGGAAACGATTATTCAAAAGGGCTCTGACACGCTGCGATCGCGACTCGCTAAACAAATTGCCTCGTTGCCAGCTAGTCTACAGGCCACTATTGCCGAACGAATGTGCCAACGCGATTCCACGGCCTTGATGTTGCTAAACGAGATCCAAGGAAAAAAGCTATCGCCCGATATCGTCAGTCCGAACCAAATTCGAGCACTCGCTAAAGATCGCCCCCAGTCCATTCAATCGCTGGTTCAATCAATCTGGGGAACGGTTCGCACGGAAGATTCCAAAGAACGCCAACGTATCGTCAAGGAAATGAGCGAGTACCTACGGGATGACGCGCGAGGCAATGCAGAACGAGGAATCGCCGTCTTCGATCGCATCTGCGGCCAGTGCCACCAAATGCATGACCGTGGTTTCGAAGTGGGTCCCAATATTTCACGCAATGGACGAGGCAGCTTCGAGCAACTCGTCATCAGCGTCTTCGACCCCAGCTTGGTTATCGGCGATGCATACAAGAGCGTCACAGTCCTCACCGAAGATGGACGAGTACTCAATGGCATTGTCACCGAACAGAGTGAACAACGCATCGTCCTGAAAATCCAAGGGGGCAAGAGTGAAACCGTGCCCATGGCTATCGTGGAGGAGCTGCGGCAAAATCCTCAGTCGCTGATGCCAGAAGGACTGGAGCAACAAATGACGCGAGCCGAAATGGCTGACTTGTTTGCGTTGCTTTCACTTGAGAATTCGATCGCTGCGAAAGAGAATGCAACGATCGCTGGAACACCCCCCCAGCTTCATCAAGACTAACGCGCTGGTGGCAATGTTTTGTTAGCAGTGTTTTGGTAGCAGTGTTTTGGTAGCCAACTAAAAAAAGCGAGGGACAACGTTTGTCCCCCGCTTGGCATATTGAGCGATCTTAGCGTGTTGTGTCTAAACCTATTAGGCAAACCTGCCCATTAGGCACTCTTGTGCATTAGGCACTCTTGGTTTGGGGCTTCGGCGGCATCGTAAACAGCCGACGACTCCCTGTGACCACGGTTTCATCAATCACGTAGGTGCTGCCACGTTCTTGGTCGGGCAGATCGTACATGATGTCCAACATCACTTCTTCGAGAATACCGCGTAAACCACGCGCACCTACACCTCGCTCGAGCGCTCGTTGAGCGATCACGCGGAGTGCTGGATCGGTGAACTCCAGTTTGCAGTCTTCCATTTGGAATAATGCTTCGAATTGCTTAGTGATGGCGTTCTTAGGTTCTCGCAATACGCGAATGAGGCCATCTTCATCCAACGGTTGCAAGTAGCTAACCACCGGCAATCGCCCCACCAATTCAGGAATTAAGCCGTACTGCAACACATCGTCGGTGGTGACGTGAGTCATCAGCTCTGCTACGTCTGAATCATTACGATAGCCTTCGCCACTGGCAAAACCGAGCATTCGCTTACCAAGTCGCTTGCGAACAATCTCGTCAATGCCGGAGAACGTGCCACCGCAGATGAAGAGGATGTTGCTAGTGTCCATCTGAATGTACTGTTGCTCGGGATGCTTTCTGCCGCCTTGGGGTGGCACGTTTGCGACGGTCCCTTCCAACATCTTCAACAACGATTGCTGAACACCTTCACCCGAGACGTCCCGAGTGATACTGACGTTTTGGCTCGTCTTACCAATCTTGTCAACTTCGTCGATGTAAAGAATCCCGCGCTGAGCCGCTTCGAGATCGAAGTCAGCCGCATGGAGCAACTTCAGCAACAGATTTTCGACGTCTTCACCAACGTAACCCGCTTCGGTCAACGTGGTCGCGTCACCGATAGCGAACGGCACATTCAACATCCGAGCCAGCGAGCGAGCCAACAGGGTCTTGCCACTTCCCGTCGGACCAACCAACAAGATGTTACTCTTCTCAATCTCTACATCACCTGCGCCACTCCATTCGGAATTCAGCCGCTTGTAGTGGTTGTGAACTGCCACCGCTAACACTCGCTTGGCTAGACCTTGACCAATCACATATTGATCCAAGTGGGCAGCAATTTCTCGCGGCGAAGGGATCGTCTCAAATAGATTTTTCGATGGCCCACGTCGCTTCTGTTCCTGATCCAAGATGGATTGGCACAGCTCGATACACTCACCGCATATGTAAACGTCGCCCGGTCCTTCGACCAAGGGTCCGACATCCCGATAGCTCTTTCGACAAAACGAACAGA
Organism: Pirellulaceae bacterium; assembly: GCA_041749395.1. Taxonomy (GTDB): domain Bacteria; phylum Planctomycetota; class Planctomycetia; order Pirellulales; family Pirellulaceae; genus Laterigemmans. Next base: position 16,948 of record JBGTBJ010000096.1, on the reverse strand, counting down.
ACGCGTTCTTTTTAGTCGTCCCACTACTGCGACGACCACCGGTAACTTCCTTCGAGGACATACACGACTCCTTGCTGTGATTGCGACTGGGATGTCCACAACTCGAATGCAAAATCCGGGCCTTCCGTGTCCGCGAAGCTCGAGCCGATCGTGGGTACAAATATAAGTAACTTGTCTGTCTTCTAAACTCTTGGGTTGGTGGGACCAGGAGTTTCGAACGACAAGATTTAATCAGGGTCAATCCAGACCCGAACTCCTAACAGGCAAATCTTGGACCAATGGTCCTTTGCTAGGCAGATCATCGACCTAACAGAGGCCTTTGGATTGCTCCATTATCATTCCGGGTTATCAAAGGCATTGGCAACACAACCACTCCATTCGGCACAACGCAGACCAAGCGGATTATCTAGCCCGCTTCGCCTTTGTCAGCCCGTGGAACTTCCTGAAGCCGAGCCATCGACGCTTTTATAGTTCGGAATTCCGTCCCGCTAATGTCACCTTCCCGGTGCATTTCTTCGAAGTTTGCCAGCAGTTCTGCAGGGGTGAACCGGTCATCGGTGTTGCGATCCCGAAAGCTTGACACAAGCCAAAATCCAACTGCAATCAAGATGCATAGGACCAGTACACTGAGTACAGCCTGCACTGTCGGCATTGACAACAGTTCCCACATCAATCGCACCTAGTCTTATGGGACCGCCTGATGGAACCACCCCCTACACCCAACCCACTCCCTTCTAGCTGAGTTTTACAATTATTTTTCTTGTGCATGTTATCCTATGCACAACCCAGCCAGAGGGTCCAGTCTTTTTGTAAAGTTTACATGCGTTTGAATCATTGCTACAAACCATGCACCTGACAAAATCTGCAGAATCTTGCCAGGACATGCTGGTCTCGCTAGGTCATGCGGAATTTTGCCGAGATGAGGGTGGCTGGCACAATCAACGAAAATACCCCCAGGCCATAGATCGTTCCCGCCCCCAGCAATGCAAAAGAGGCGGCCAACGGAATCAAAGTTAGCAGGGCCGTCTTCACCGCCATCTGCACCGCTCGAGGCTCAGCGTCGCCCAGCAAGCGGACAACGCGAACCACCACGGTCACTCCTAGCATCCCAATCAAGACGGAGAATCGCCAATCTCCCTGGTAACGCATCCCTGCATCCAAAGGCGCCATGCGAGGTGACCAAGCCATCATGATCAGTCCCGCAATCAAAACAACTAAGCCAATGGCGATCTGGCCGTGCAGCGATTCACCCGCTTCTCGGCGTGCCACCAGCGTCACTCCCATCACATAGATTCCAAAACCTAACGCGGCGGCCCAGACGTAATCCGGAAAAGTTGTCTCGGCCGCCGATACCGTCGATGCGCCCATTAGAAAACTCAGCATTCGGCAAAATCCCATGACGGCAGGAGCCAGAGCGGTTTGCTTCAGTGGCCCGTCATACAACAAAATAGCCGCGGCCAAAACCAAACTAACAATCAATGGTCGATAATTCGGGGCCATTCCAGAGACGGGTATCAAACCACTTAGGGTTGCGCAGCCTATTCCCAGGATCAACAACACCACTCCGGCGCGACGGGCTGCTGCCATCGTGATCTGTCCACTGGGTAGCGGACGTCCCGGACGTTCGCGGCGATCCTGGTCAATATCCCAAAGATCATTGAAGATCATGCCCGCCCAGTAAAGACAGACTCCGGCGAGCACTACACACAACCACCGCGGCCAAACTTGCCCACCATGCGACACTAACAAGTGCGCCGCAGACACATCGGCCAGGACCGTAAACACATTGGGAATTCGGACCAGGCGGGCCCAAGCTTGCAGGTCCATCGAAGGGGTAACTCGTTTTCAAAAGTAGTGGTTCAAGAAGGAATTACGAGCCTAGCCCAAAACGCTGCACGTACAACTCCGTTTCAATGACCGGGTCAGTGCCACCCGGTTCAAACTGAAAATCGAATCGAAAACGCTCGATGGGCGGCGGTTCAATGCTGGTCATGTCGTAGATCTCCAAAAGACTAATCAACTTGCCTCCCGCTGCTGTCCAAAATTCGATTCGCGTGGGCAACGGAGTGTCGATACGTGCAGCAGGAATAGCAATGCGAACTTGCTGCGGTATCAACTCCGATATTTTTCCACCCCCAGGTGGCACAAGTGTTTCTAAGACTTCCTCGCGCATCGATCCTTTCAGCACCAACATAGGTACGTCTTCGATATGCCCCTCGGAGAGCACCAGTTGATACTCGGCAGCCAACCGGTCCATAATTTCGGCTAGCCCCCCCACCCGCAACCTGGGAACGAGGAGCGACGGATAATTGGCGGGTAACAATTCGTCCAGGCGACCAACATCGACGCGACGGTAATGAACCTCGTCCGCTAATTCTTCGCGCGTCCAAGCGAGCCTCCCATCGCACGTTTGCTGCCATCGTCCCTTGCCATCGGCGATGGGCACCTGCAATTCCATCCGAAACCAGCCTGTCCCCTGCCCCGCTTGCTCGTACCGCCCCACCTCCACGACTTCGCGACCTGCTGCCCAAACTCGCTGACGAAGCTTTGCTTCAAACGGAGGCCCTAAAGTGAGTAGCTCCATGATTTTTTTGACTACCACTTGAGCCGCACGCGCCGAGGCATTCGCGCCACTTGTCGACTCCGCCGCAAACTCGTTACCCCCATCGAACGCCACACCGCCACCACTAGAGGATGAATCAGCACCACCCTCCTTAGCGTCATGTCTACTAGCGGCCGGCTTGGAATTATCCCAGCCAATGGAAACAAGTGGCAGTGTTGCCAAGGCGCTGAACAAAAACGCACAAACCACGATTTGGTGTGCTTTTTTCCGCACTCTGTCCAGCAGACTGTAACGGGGGCAGGGATTGATCGGTTGGTGTCGTTTGGTACTCATAGGCCGGTTATGCCGGTTTTTCCAAAGATTTGCGTGTTGATGTGCCGATGCTGACCGTGGCGATGATAGATGACGCTCTCGCACCTGCGGGTCGGATTCTAGGGACGAGCCGCTGGTCGGTCCAGGCGAATCGGCCCGGTCCAATCGCCACCGATCGATTTTGCATCGGGAAAGCCAACGCACCGCTGCCATAGATGGCTGCGACCATAGGGGGAACGGATGACAATGCGACTGACCACGAAGCTGCTCTGCGTCGCGGCAACGGTCATGGCTACCGGATGCGCGCCGGTCCGCCACAACCTGCCACCAGAACAACGATTAATGGAACCCGGTCCAGGAGTCGGCGGCCCAGGCCCCGGCGTCCTTGGAGCGCCTGCTTACGGCCCAGGAATGGCCGGTGGAATGGTCGGAGATGGACTCATGGGCGGCGCCCCATGTGGTTATCCCGGCGGCGGCATGGATGGTGGTGCTTACGGCGCAATGATGCCGTCGGCTCCCCCCACCGTGCAAGTAACGTTTAGAAATCCTGAATCGATGATGATTCGCTATAACGCGACGGGCTCCGGCCAGTTCGATAGCGAAGCGCTCGTCGTGCCAGCTCGCCAGAACTTTCCGCAAGGTGGCCTGTATCGCCTCAAGCTGACCGACATCGTGGGTCAAGAAGGGGTCGAACTCTACCCGACGATTGAATTGGCACCTGCCACACCTCGTACGGGTGCATATCTCGCTCATAACTCGATCCCTGTCGACTTCACCGACGAAGACATTGATCAAGTGCTGACAGGTAACTTTGTTACGAAAGTTATCTATCTGCCCGATCCGGAATTTGCCGGACCTGCTTTGGCTGGAATTGACACTTTGGTGAGCACTCGCTTGGAACCAGGGGTCGATCCCATCGAAGAAGCGGACCGTCGCGGTTCCATTCTGGCGATCCTTCGCATCGGTGATAAAGACATCGAGATGTCTGGAACAACCGGTGGCGAACCAGGTCTCGCTGGTGGCTTCGGCGTTCCAGTTGTCCCCGGTTTACCAATACCCTTTGCACCATGCAGCGAAATCTGCGGTGGCGGTATGGGTCCTGGACCTGGGATGATGGGTGGACCTGCAGGCATGCCACCAAGTCTGCCCGGTCAAGTCGCTGGAATGACCGCTCCGATGTATGGTATGCCGATGAGTGGCACACCCATCGGGCTTCCCGGACCACCACACATCCCGTTGGGAGTTCCCGCAGGTCTTCAAAAGCATGTGATCAAGAATCACACGCCAATGAATCTGCCACGCCCAACCGAAACTGTGAAAATTGGCGTTCGCCAGAATCCAGGGATGAGCTATCCACAACCTGCTAGCCGTGTCCATATCACCGAACAGAACATCCATCCCGGTGTTCCACTCGGACGACCTGGTTACGAACACATGAGTCAGCCAGTCCACTAAGCGGTCTCCGCTCGTTGGACTCGACTGAACCACGAATCCACGGCCGGGAACGATTTTGCGAAAGTGAATTCGATCCCGGCCGTTTTTTCTTCCCGCTTTCACTATTTGCTTCTTTGAACCGACTCTGCAACTCAAGGCTCATCATGCAACGACCACTCCGTCGCTGGAAAGAATCGTTCGCCATGTTCGCTGCAATGGCTTGCGTTGTTGCGTTCAATAAGCAGGCCCAGGGACAATACACGGCCCCTTCACGTCCCGCGCATTTCCTGGTCAATGGCGATATGCCGCCTGGTGCCTTGGGACAAATTGGCTTGATGCAACGCCGTCCTCTGCAAGGCTACTACCAACCTGTTCGCATTCATGCACCCCAGGGCGCTTCTATCGCGCTGGCCGCCAATGGCACTTTTATGCCTCCTCAATCACAGCCCTATGCGGCTGGACTGATGGTTGGCGGCGTCTATCGCTTTCAAGTAACTAACATTCCCAATCAACCCGGTGTGGAACTCTTTCCCACTATCGAAGTGATTGACCGCATTTATCCGCCGCCCGGACAAGAAGTTGCCTTTCCCATTCCGGTTCACCTCGATGCAGATGACTTGGCGCAAGCACTTGACGGTCGATTGGTGACGCGAGTGATCTACTTAGAAGATCCACAAACCGCGCTTCCTTTAGCAGATGCGCCCCAATCGCAGCGCAGTATCGACGTGCGTTCCGATGCGGATCCCTTGCATGAAGCCGATCGCTTGGGTCGCCCCGTTGCCGTACTACGCATTGGATCGCGCATTCCACCGAGCGACCCTCAACAACTCGATCAATTCCTTTTGGGTAGCGCTCCTTGGTTAGAAATTCCTCGGATGCCTGCCGCGACTCCATCGCTGACCGTCGATGGCGTTCCTTCCTTATTAACCCCTTAAGTCGCCCTTCAAGCGTTGACTACCATGCCATTCGCCATGAAACAAAATCTTCAGAGCGCCTCCGCATGCACGCTTGCCAAGGCGCTGGCAATGGTGCTAAGCGGTGCATCACGTATTGGCTGCGTCTCACTCGCTGCCTGCGTCTCGATCTCAGGTTGCGCCCTGCCGGCAATGCCCCTCAATCAGGCAAACTCGCTGCAGTTAAACAGCAACGCGCCCGCAGCACCAAACGCGCCCGCAGCACCTGTGGCGAATGGCAATCCGGTGGATGATGTCACACCGGTAACTTACATGACTCAGCAAGCGGGCACGACTCAGCCAGCGGGCACGAACAGCGAGGTTCAACAAGCCTCGCACATCGGGCACCTGCCAAGACTCGCGCCCACCCAGCAGGGCATGCCGGCAATTTCTCGCGGCTTCACAGCGCCACCCACCACCGGCTGTCCTCCGCGAGGCCCACATGGCTCGGGTTGCACTTCCGGTTGCTGTAACTCGTGCGGTCCGATCTATCCGACACTCCCTCCCATGTCCACCTTCGGGCTCGATCCGCAAGAGTTCCTCTGCGATGGTGGCGATGCGTTACCTTTAGCTCGAGTCCGCAATGACGATTCCTTCAATGGACTCGGCATGGAAGATACGGTCGTCAAATACGAAACTGCCGACGGCGGAGTCCATGTAACAGAGAGTAATCGAGTATGCATCTATGCGCCTCGCTTTGCCTCGGTGCGACGAGTCTCCGGAATCGCTACCGATGCGCTCGCTCAGGGACCCATTGGCTTGGAACGTCCCGACGGACCTACCGATATCTTCGCACCTCAGCCTAGCAGCGCGGTGATGAACCCCGTCGAACCCCGTCAACGCGAATTTGCCAAAGGCCCGGACGCCCTTCGTGCTCGTGACTTGGGTGTTCCTGTGGATAACGTGGTTTCTCTGGAAATGTCTGCCCAGAAAGCAGCCGCTCTGGCAAACCTGTCGATCGTCAGCGACGGTGTGTTGAAAGACAACGATCGTCCTTGGCTGGCCAAGGGCGCTGCGGCTGCTATCGCTTGGTCGATGAAAGACTCGCCTCAAGTCGTTGTGGATCAAGCCCAGGCCATCGTGGCCACTCGCGACATCGCAGCCGAAGGATTTACAACCTACGATCTACCCAATGGTAAGCTTCGCATTATCAAGCTTGCCGATCAACACAGTGCCCAAGTGGGTGATATCGTGACTTTCGTGTTGCGTGTCGATAACACGGGTCTCGGTCCGATCGATAATGTCGTCTTGACGGATAACCTCACCACTCGTCTGGAATACATCGCGGATAGCCAGACCTGTACGAAGGGTGCCTCATTCTCCACACAAGAAAACGACGGAGGTTCCCTGCAGCTCACTTGGAACTTCACCGACGATTTCGAAGTGGGTGAAGCCGCAATTATTCGCTTCCGCTGCCGCGTTCGCTAATAAGCAAATAGTTGCCTTTTGCTCCGCGAAAGGCGACTATGCTCAGCCCTTAATCTAGACAAAGCCCCACTTCTTTTGGTTCTAGACTGGAATCACGCTCGTCTGGTCTTGCCGCGAACTTGAGTTTTTTCCTAACCTTCGTCTCGTCTGTATTTCTACACGACTTGGCGTGAGGCAAGGATGCACCGCAAACACAACCCATTTCTATCGCTGACCCTTTGCGGAATTTCGCTCTTAGCCATTGGCTGTCGAAATACGTTCTCCGATGCACAAGTGCAAATGGAGCCAAATTCCAACAGCTATGGAAAGCGTGCCGATTCACCTCAGTCTCGCCTGGGCGGCGCTCTCGGCCTCGCACAGACCAGCAATAAAATCGCCGATGGCTCCGCCAAAGCCACAAGGGGTAGCAATGGGTCTGCCACTGCAAAATCCTCATCCGGCGTCTCGCTGTCGTTTGGCGATCAGGCGAATGACTCTCCGCCACTTTCAAGCGAAGAGGAACGAATGCTGGAGGAAGCCTACGCCAAGGCGAGCCCAGAAATTCGTGAACTGGCCAAACGACAAATGGCCGCTATGTCGCAGCGCCAAAAACAGCTCGAACCTGATCGCGACCTCTCCAACAGCGCGCTCATCGACGAAGATCCTATCCCTTCACTCGATCGAAGACCGCAAAATTCAACCAGCGATGGGGCGGTCGCTCAAGCCAGTAACCAACAATCCAGTAACCAACAAGCCAACGCCCAAAGATCCAGCGCATCTTCGGAAGTCCAATTGGCCAGCATGTCCTCGCCCGACAGCACGACTCCGGCGACTACCACAATTGCGCTCGGCCAACCACCAGCGTTCACGATGCCAATTCCTGCTGCACCGGCCGAGTCAACATCATCGGCTATTGCCGTCCCAGCGAATACCGCTGACCTTGCAGCATCCCCAGCACCCGTTATTTCCACACCTCCTCCAGTAGCCGCATCGCAGACACCGACGGTTCCTGCCGATCCTCAGGCTGCCGATCGTCAGGCTACGGGACCTCAGGCTACGGATCCTCAGGCTGTGGCAAGTAGTTCACCCAACTTGAATTCATTCGAGTCCTCTAGCGATCAACAACTGCTCGCTGAACTGATCAACCGCGTTCAAAAACGCCTCGACGCCAACTCGAATCCAGATACCAACGTCCACGACATCGCGGCAATTCGCACGCTGCAACTGCTGGCGGGTTCTCCCGATAACGCGGTCCAGCCTGTGGCCAACTGGAAGACCTCCGAGCAAGAGTTCCTTAACTATCAGATGCTCGCCCTCTGGCAAATGCTCGATCCACAGTCGCATCCAGTACGTGAACGACGCTGGGCAGCCGTCCTGCCGGAACTTCGCCAAGCCATCAATCATTTGGCCGCTTCCGCGGGTGCTCTCGAAGTTCGCAACTTGGCTTTTTGTACCGAAGTACTGGACTACGGCCAAATTAAACGCTTCCCAACCAATCGATTCCAAGCGGGCCAATTGGTCATTCTCTACATGGAAGTAGAGAACTTTGTGGCCGATTCTTTAACAGATGGCTTCGAAACGCACTTCCAAGGTTCGTACCAAATTTACGACACCACGGGCAAACGCGTCGCCCATCAAATACTCCCAGCCGATCAACAAACCTGCAACAACTATCGTCGAGACTACTTCATTCCGTATGAATTCCATCTCCCCGATAAATTATCCTCGGGTAGCTATCGTCTGGAAGTAACCATCGAAGATGTCAACGGCAAGACCTACGGTCAAGCGAGTATTCCATTCGACATCTCCGACACGAAATAGAATATTCCGGCGATGAAGAATCTCCACTATTCTCCAAACTGATCTCGCCGTGCTAGCTTCCATTGCATGGCGACAATCATGACGAAAGCCAACAAGCCGCTCGAGAGAAAATAACTGGCCACGAGCAATGGCTGCCCCAAATTCACAGCGCGCGTCGGATCGCTGCTTAATTCGGCGTTCAGGGGTAATGAGAACGCCGCCACAAATGGGCTAGCTATGCCCATCCATCGCGTACCTTCGATAGTGGAGGCATCAAAGTTCAAAATCTGCAGCAACAACACGACTGCGGTGGGCACGGCGTACAGCGCCAGCAGGATCAAATAAGTAACCATCAGGCTGAAGGATGTGCGTTTGCAAAAAGAACTGCAGAATTGCGCAACCACAGAATTAACCACACAGGCCATCAGCACAATCGCGAACATCCCTAACATACTGGCCCAATTACTCCAGAATTCATTTACCATCAACGAGCCCAACAGCAACGGCCACAAGAGAAAACTCGTTAAAACGATGGAAACTCGCAGACCTACGATGAGTTTGCCCCACAGAATTTGGCCCGGAGTAATAATCGTCGTCAATAACAAGTCCAAGGTCTCGCGCTCTCGTTCGCTAGTCATGCTCCCTGCCGAAAAAACCGGGCCGACCAAGAGATTGAAAACAATCACATAGACGGCGTACCAAGCACAAAGACTTGGCTTGGCAAACAGCAACACGGCCATCAAGGGAATTGCTAGCAGCATGCTGATTTGAATGACCAGCCGCAACATCAGCGTTCCCTGACTAAAAATCTCGCTGTGAATCTCTTTGTCATAAACCGGGTTGCTGCCATCCCTCATCAATTCTTGCTTCTTGGGTGGCGCAAATAATCGATCAGGGAATTGATCGCGTTGGATCACTAGACCAATGGCTTCTTTGGCTTCCCGCTCCAAGTCAACAACTTCATCCCCTTCGCTGCCAACATCAGGTGGATAGAGCATCCTGGCCGCGGCATTCGCACACAGCAATACGACTGCTGCGATTCCATAGGCAGGCACAACTGTCAGCGCCAGCTTCAATCGCAATTCACCATCCTTCTCTAACCAACTCCACAGCAAAATTGCGGCCAGAACGAGGGGTAATATCAGCAGATAGCTAACGACCAATGAAGCGCTCGTTCGCTTGAAATAACTGCTGCATGCAACTCCGATGGCGCCAAACACGATGACCGAAACGATCAAGCCAAGATATGCAGCGAGAACTTCGTATACACTCACACCTCCCAGCGGCAAGCAAAGGACGATGATCGGTAGCGATGCCAAGATCAACATCCCAAGATGCGTCAGCGATGCCACCATCTTGCCAATGACAATTGCGACCGGCCGCAACGGACTAGCCAACAGCATCTCGTAAGTCTTTCGCTCTTTCTCACCCGAAATCGCCCCGGCGGCAAAACTGGGCGCCATCAAAGAGGCCAACACATATTGGCCAAGAAAAAACAAGTTCACCAGCCTTTTGGCACTGGGCGGATTCTGCGTTAGATCCAATCGCTCGGCATCGGGCCAGGCAACTAACACCACGGCCGCCAAAATCAATTGATAGGCGGCCAATAGTACGAAAGCACGCTTGGTCCGGAGATTGACCAGCAATTCGCGCTGCAGCACTGGGTTTTCAAGCAGATACATGCAGAGATCTTACCCCAAAATCAGGCAGGTCAACAGCAACCCTCCCCCATGGGAGTTCTTGAATGTTCTGCAACGATGGCCCATGCTACAATGATACCCTGCCCTGCCTGCACCGACCTGCCTTGCCTGCACCGACCTGCCCTGCCTGCCCTGCTCCCCTCCTGCCTCCTGCCCTCCCCCGCCTTATGAATCGCTCCCGCACATCGAACCCTCACGGATGCCACGAGTTCAAGCGGATGTCGCAAATGTCTCGGCGACATCTATTGCAAGCGGGTGCACTCGGTTCTTTGGGACTCTCTCTCCCATTGAATCTCTCGACTTTGCTGGCCTCGCAACAAGCTGCATCGCATTCACCGAGGAAAAAAGCGAAAGCCTGTATATTCCTGTTCATGTGGGGCGGACCCAGCCAGCTCGACACATTCGACTTGAAACCCAATGCACCGGATACCATTCGTGGCCCGTTTCAACCGATTGCCACCAAGGTCCCTGGATTTCAAATTTGCGAGCACTTTACGAAGCTTGCACAACAGACTGACAAAATTGCGCTCATTCGCTCGCTCGCCCATGACGACCCGGCGCACCTTTCCAGTGGTCATGCAACGGTCACAGGCCAGTGGGCGCCCGTCATTCGTAGCGATGCTACGCCCCCTAGCGATCGCGACTCACCCCATATCGGCGCGCTCCTGTCTCGTTTGCAGCCTTCCACCAACGGGCTTCCCTCCTTTGTAACCTTGCCCTGGAAAGCCTTACATCCGGCCGCACCCGGCGGTGAAGCTCCGGGCCAGCATGGCGGATGGTTGGGCCCTAGCCACGACGGCTTACTGTTATCGGGCGATCCCAATGACCCGGCTTGGACTCCCTCCGGCCTGAGCCTCCCCCAGGATATGACTCTATCACGCTTGGAATCGCGTTTCCAACTTCTCAAACTTCTCGATGTGCAAACTCAAAAACTTCATCAGGCGCAAGCATCACAGAATCTTCAAGATCATCAGCGACGCGCCTTCGAATTACTCGCATCTCCGCGCGTACGTCAGGCATTTGACCTGGCAAGCGAGACCGATCAAACTCGCGACCGCTACGGCCGCAATATTCATGGGCAATGCGTGTTGATGGCACGTCGATTGGTCGAGAATGGCGTACCTCTCGTCACGGTCAACTGGCACAACGATGGTCGTAATTTCTGGGATACGCACGGCGACAATTTCAATCGCCTCAAAAACGATCTCATCCCTCCAGCCGATCAAGCACTCGCCACTCTGCTCGAAGACCTGCAGGAACGAAATATGCTGGACGAAACGCTGGTCGTCTGGGTTGGCGAGTTCGGCAGAAAACCACAAATCACAGAAGCGAATGCGGGTCGAGAACATTGGCCCCGATGCTACAGCGGATTGATGGCCGGCGGTGGAATTTCCGGTGGTGCGATCTACGGTGCCAGCGATGCACATGCTGCCTATCCCGAACGTGATCCAGTTAGCCCCTTGGATTTCGCGACCACCATTATTCATGCCTTGGGTATCCCAACCGATCTCACACTGAACGATCGTGAAAATCGCCCCCATAAAATCACGGCGGGTAAAGTCATTCACGAACTCTTCGCTTAATTTTTCGGCTCGACGCTCCTCAACGAGATCACCATGCATCGCTTCGCATTTAGTCTTGCCTGGCTGACCGGCGCGCTCCTCTCGCTCTGCAACTCGCCTGCTCTGGCCCAAGCTCCTGCTCTGGCCCAGGCTCCTGCAACGACGATCTGGGATCAGCAGATCTCACCCGAGCCCTTCGAAAAAGATCCCTTCTATTCTATTCGTATCCCCACCTGGCTTCGGTCGACTGTCGGTTGTGGTTATACCCTTTCGGGAATGGGGCTCGACGCGCGTGCGGCCGCAGCCAGCCACGGCGTCACGATCAGCGAGATGAATTTTGTCGATCCCTTCTATCCCTATTACGACAGCAAACTTCTTCATCGACGCAGTCCCCACGTACCGCTGGGACGCATCGAAGAAGACATCGCCCAATATCAAAAATTAGGCATCCATATCTTGGCGGTTTATCCGCCATGCTTACAGGGCGAAGCCTATGCAAATCATCCGGATTGGCGACGCATTGCCACCAACACGACAGACATTCCAGAGGTCGATCTTCAACAACATCCCTACGGCGGCATGCTGTGCTTGCTAGGCCCCTATGGCGAGTTCTTCATCGATGTCCTCGCTGAAATTCTCGAACAATACCCACAAGTCGACGCGTTCAGCTTCGACGGTTTGCACTACGGCGGTGTGTGCTACTGCAAACATTGCCGTGATGCGTATCGCACCGATACACAACAAGAGATCCCAGCGGTCGACATGGAAGACCCCGCATTCCGTCGCTATCAACATTGGGCGGATCGTCGCATGGAAAATCTCATTCAACGGATGCAGACGCGACTGAAAGGAATCAAACCCGAGGTAGCCCTCGTCACTTGGACCACGAATGCAGGACGCTTTGGTCATTTCCTAAGCATTCCCCGCAATATGCCCTCAAGAATGAACCTGCTGCTCGATGCTCCCGACCAAGAGTTTTGGATGGATGAATCGAACCGAGGCACCACGATTCTGCCTGCCTTCACCAATGCCTATATGTGGGCCACGACCAATCATCGTGTCGCCTTCAGCGAACCCTACATCCTGAGCCATGGAAATCCCTACGGCAAAGACAGTTTCCCACCCCACGAAATTGAACGTCGGATGCTCCTGGCGCTCACCTATGGTGCCCAGCCAAGTATCGCAGTCGGGCAACCCGAGCGACTACAAGCCTCGCTTTACAAAACGATGGATGCTATTCAGGCTCGCAAACCTTGGATCATCAATAAATCGCCCGAGCCCTGGGCCGCAATACTGATGAGCGACAACACGAGGAACTTTTATGGTCGCTCTTCGGGACTCGTCGAACAGCGTTACATGGCAAACGTGTTGGGTATGTTTCGCGCAGCAGTCGAAGAACATCTTCCGGTCACCGTCCTGAATGACTGGAACCTGAATGCGGACGACTTGGCGCCCTATTCCGTTCTCATGCTACCCAACGCGGCGTGCCTAAGCGATCAGCAAATCACAGCAGTGAGAGAATTTGTTACCAACGGAGGTGGACTCGTTGCCTCGCTGGATACGTCGCGATTTAACGAATTCGGTGATGTCCGAGAAAACTTCGCGCTCGCCGACGTCTTAGGCGCTGACTTCATTGGCCTCCCCACCGACCCTCCCCTGGCAACGGATATCGATATCAACTTTGCCAAGTCCATTGGCCCTGACTACTGGGAAAAACAGAAAGGGATCTATGACTTTCGCCTCAGCGCCTCGTCACCCCTCAACGTAGGCTTAACCAACACGTACATCGGTTCTGACCTTCTCGACATCCTGGACGTACCAGACCTGAAATGAATCATTGTCGCCATATGTGAAAAGAATGCTGTTCGGGGCACACGACAGTAGATAATTGGCTCCTATATCACGTGCCGTATAACGGCCGGAACGGTCGTGATCGTCCCAGTTCTGATCGGCCATCAGCACAGGAACAGCAAGAAGAAGTATAATGAATACTATTAGAGCTGCCGGCTTTTCACCGGTCAGTTTTCTTATGTATTCATATACAAGCATGAATCCAAGGCCGATCCAGACTGAAAAGGCATAAAACGATCCGGCATATGCATAATCACGTTCCCTGGGCTGATTCGGATACTGGTTCAGATAGAATATTATTGCCACTCCGGTCATCAGGAAAAAAGAGAGAACAAGCCAGAAACCTTTCCTGTCTTTCCTGTACTGCCAAATCATTCCGGCGATGCCCAGAAGCAGCGGAAGAAAAAAATAGGTGTTCCTTCCGGGATTGTCCCGGAGATCGCCCGGAATATTGTCGAGGCTGCCCAGCCTGGCCTCATCTATGAAATTAATCCCGCTGATCCAGTTGCCCTGGATGGGGTTCCCGTTGCCCTGGCTGTCGTTCTGCCTGCCGGCAAAATTCCACATAAAGTACCGGAGGTACATGAACCCTGTCTGATACCTGAAAAAATACCTGAGATTCTCGCCAAATGTAGGACAAACAATTATCTCCTTGTCCGATCCGGAGGTAACAGAAAACCTCCTTCCCTTAATCTTTCCCCAGTACTGATAGGCCTTCTCGTGCTCAGGATCGGAGCTGTACATCCTTGGGAAGATTGTCATGAATTCCTTGTTGTACTCATATTCCGGACGGAAATAAGGTTTATATTTTCCACCTGTCTTGTTATATCCTGCAACAACGCTTTTCACGTCAACTATTGGAGCGCTGTAATAGTGCCCGTAAACCTTCGGAGAGCTTCCGTATTGCTCCATATTAATGTAATACGACAAAGAAAATATGTCGGATGGATTATTCTGGTTCATGGGCGGCCTGGCTGATGACCTGATCATTATCATTGCATATGATGAATATCCGATCATTATTACAGCGATGGCTGTAATGGCATAGTTCAATATAAACCGCCCGCTTTTAAGTGAGTACCTGATGCCCAGGACAAGTGCGGCAGTCAGGATAATTATGAAGAAAAGGAGTCCGCTGTTATAAGGCAGCCCGATGGTGTTGACAAAGAAAAGTTCAAACCATCCGGCGACCTTCGGAACTCCGGGAATCAGAACGAAAACCATCAGGTAAAGGGTTAATCCGGCAAGGAGCAGTGTTTTTACAACCCCCTTTGCGGTAACTTCATATTTGCGGAAATAAAACACAAAGAAAAGTACCGGTAGAACCAGCAGGTTAAGCCTGTGAATGCCCAGCCCGAGACCCATTATATATGCGATCAGGATTATCCATCTTCCTGACCAGGGCTTATCAGCCTCTTCCTCCCATTTAAGCATCCCCCAGAAAACAAGTCCTGTTACGAGTGATGAAAGTGCATAAAGCTCACCCTCGACTGCCGAAAACCAGAAAGTATCTGAGAAAGTGTAAGCGAGGGCGCCGATTATTCCGCTTCCCAGTATAGGAATATACGAGGATACTGTCTCATCGCCGGTGCTGTAAACCTTCCTGACAAGGTGGGTAATTGTCCAGAAAAGGAACATTATTGCAAAACCGCTGCAAATTGCTGAAAGTGCATTCATCATCATCGCAACCTTCGACACATCGCCCAGTGCGAACAGAGTGGCAATACGGCCGATCATAAGAAACAGGGGAGCGCCGGGAGGATGACCCACCTGAAGCCTGAAAGAAGATAGAATGAATTCACCGCAATCCCAGAAACTCACCGTTGGTTCGATGGTAAGCAGGTAAACGAAGGCTGAAACTGCGAATAGAACCCATCCGGTGATTGTATTTAAACGGCGGAAA
This sequence comes from Pirellulaceae bacterium, assembly GCA_041749395.1. GTDB lineage: Bacteria > Planctomycetota > Planctomycetia > Pirellulales > Pirellulaceae > Laterigemmans. Next base: position 1,463 of record JBGTBJ010000096.1, on the reverse strand, counting down.
TTGCCCCGGATTGAATTCATGACTGTTGCTGTTTGATTATCAAGGAAACAAAGAACGCAAAAAAATATTACTTGCGCATAATCAATACACTTTTTAACTTCATTTTAACTTGAAACTTATTTTGTTACTTTTGTCTGACATAGATTGTTTTATGAGACATTGCGCAATTGCATCACTCATTCTTTTTCTTGGTGTTTTGCCTGTCGGCGGACAGGTTAATTCAGGCGGATCAGGATCAGACGGTGACCTTTTTCTTAATTTCAGGAACACAAATTTTGTAAGGAACAACGAATACTCGAATCCGATAATTGAAGGTTATACGCTTATCGGCTGGTTTATAGAGCCTGAGCTTGTTTACAGGCCCTCCGGAAAAGCAGAGATAAGGCTTGGAGCTCATCTCCTGAGTTATTCAGGCACCAATAAATTCTCGCTTGTCAAGCCTGTTTTCTCGACCTCCTGGCATTTTTCAGATAATACACGTTTCACTATAGGTTCATTGTCGGGCAGTGATGAACACTCACTTTTCGATCCCCATTTCAACAGGGAAAGGATCTATAATGCTTTCTCGGAGGACGGGCTTCAGCTTGTGACATTGAATGAGCACATTTTCAGCGATACATGGCTTAGATGGGAAAACTATATTTTCAGGGGCGATGCTGAAAGGGAGATCTTTACGGCGGGCGAATCATTCAGGTATATTTCACCCGGAATATCGGGCCTCATCACCCTGGAAGTGCCTGTCCAGATGCAGATTAAGCATTTCGGAGGACAAATAAGTGATTATCCGGAACAGGTGGAGACATATCTCAATCTTGCAGCAGGCGGCAGGGTAAGTGTTGCCCTCAGCCGGACGAAAGACATCAGTGCCGGAGCCGAATCGATCTTTTTCATGGGAAATTGCCTTACTGACAATGCCCCTTCGGGCATCGGGCGTGGATATGCCGGGTGGCATAAATTGTTCTTTTCCTGCAGTATAGGCAAACTGGAAACCGGATACTGGAGCTCGCATGATTATTATGCTCCCGATGGCAATTTTATTTTCGGTTCAGTCTCCGGCCGTTACGATAACCTGGTTATCCCCGAACGGAAGCTTATAACGGGATCATTGAATATAAGGCTTCCCCACAGTGATTTTTTCGAATTATTCTTCGGATTTGACGGGTATTACGATACTGACCTGAAACGCTTCGATAATGCAATGACACTGCATATTAAGGTGGACAAGCTTTTCAGGATAGCTTCGCTCAAGAAATAAGGGTTGGGGGTGAACAAAAGTATCTCCATGGTTTATTTTTCCAATACTCCCCGGCATAGTCAACCCCTATCCTCGGACCGGTTTTATAATCCGGTTTAATCCCCGATTCTTCGATCCATATCCTGCCGGATGAAACAAGATCCTCTCCGTAAAATGACCTGTCGATCCCCAGAAGCCTGGTTACCCTTCCCGGTCCCTGGCAGTTTTC
>JBGTBJ010000095.1:0-35891 GCA_041749395.1 Pirellulaceae bacterium | reverse complement strand
CGCTTAAACTCATCGCTGTACGTCGGCCGCTGTTGCTTCGCTTGTATGTCCATCTATCGGACCTCCTTCGAGAACCATTATTCCGGCTCCCGCCACTGTCCGAAAGTCCTGGGCTATCGCAGTAGTATCTACATCAACTCGGATGAGGGAATGTGCGATTAGGCTGCGATGTAGTCGTGTTGCATAGTTCTCAAACCGTCACACAACAACGAATAGTCGAGATTTGAATGTTTGGTGTCCCTAGAGCCTCATCACATTTCGAGATGAGTTGCTCTTAACTTTCAAGAATCTTATGTCAGGTACCAGAAAAGATCGAGAGACTGTCTTTTGCCAATATTGTATTTTATCGATTACGTTTCAATCCAATACCTCTCCCCACCTTGCTCCAACGCAGGGCAACTACCGGCAATAACTTAAACAGTTCATTCGCATATGGACGACTTCGGCCATAGACTTCCTGGCGCGTTAAACTTTTCGCTAGACAATTTGATATAAGTAACAATTCATGATGTGAAAGGAGCAGCTAGGGACGCATAAATCAAAGGAAAACGCGCCTAGAGCGAACAGAGAATTCACAAAGCAGTACCTTGCTTACAAAGAGAGAATTGGAAGCAATGACAGCAAAATTGGTGGACGCCGAGACGCCGTCAGAAACTTGCGTCTGTACTTTTGTGCAGGCATCCCCGGAGCGCGTTCCTATGCTAGAGAATGCTGGAAGGGAAAAAGGAGCGATGAGGGACTCGATTGCTATTGAAATTCCCAGCGGTTCCTGAGCTATTCGAAAAGTGATACTATAACGCGATATATTTCCAACTTGATCAACCGCTTGGGAACATACCTTGCTTGCACATATGTTTTCAGTACGTACTTGCGACGGCAATGGGATCATGGGTGCCGCTATCGAGGCGAGTTCCTACAATCTCGAAATTGGGTTAGCATCGAGTTCGTTGGGATCCGTATTACAGGATGAGGATTTGTACTCCCAGTTGGAATTGAATCACCAACCGGGTGATTAAGAGGGAGTCGCTCACTCCAATTCTCGATTGCCATTGCCCTGCCGGCTCGACTGGTACCGCCCCACTTGATTTCAGAAAGTATGCCGCGAAGGAATCGGGTTACCGCGTCTTGCAATGCCAAACTATAGTAGATCTAACCGGCAAGGATTCGAGAGCGACGTCAAAAACACGCTCCAGATGGCCCGTAGCTTCTTCTTCACCATCGCGTTTACTCAGCACGTCTAGCAAATTGCTCGAGAGAAGCCCTGGATGCCGGGCTGTTGGTTGCACTGTGGGTCGCGCGTCTAGGCCGTGGTTCTCCCATACGACGAGAGTCGACGGATCGTGCTCCGAGTGATCGCTCAGAAATACACTCGATATAAAATTCGAACTGGGAGAAGTCGTGAACTGTAGGATGACACCAGAGAGATCTGACGTCGAGATTCGTGCGTGAAGTGCGACTGATTTCGATTGTTCTTCTTGCTCGGAAACGATCGATGCGGTCTGCGCTGTGACCTCGGCCGACTCGCCGTAGTTCAATTGCCAAATGGCCAAGTCGCCGGCGTCGACCGTGCCGCTGCCGTCGCCGTCAGCTCCGCTGCCGGCGGGAGTCGCGTTCGAGCTAAAGTTTCGCTGCCAAACCAGGAAGTCTCGGCCATCGATATCGCCGTCACTGTCGTAGTCTCCTTCAGAGGGCCGAGTTCCGTAAGAGGTCGAAGCGATAGTCACGTTAGAGGAATTTTTCAAGGAGAGTTGACCGAAGACGTCGTTAAGTTGGCCGTCATAGTTACCTTGGATGAGCAATTTCTGCCCACCAGTGGGACCCGTGGTGCGAAGCTTAAACTGGGCAACATCAGCCACGATATAATATGCTGTGTTCGCGGGGATTACGGTCCCACCTGTGAAAGTGTGGTTGATTGATCCTGAGAGCTTCCAGCCAGAGATGTCGACCGCAGCGCTGCTATTGTTGAAGATCGAGATGTATTCCTGCCCTTGGTTGCCGTTGGTCGGGTTGTACTCGACCGTGCCGAAAGTGAGATTCGGAATCGCGACCTGCGAATTAGGAATACCAGCCAAGTTGTTAAGATAGGTTTTTCGCTTTGCGAGAAAATCGGCGATGACCCGGTTAACGGCTTGGTTCGGTGTCTCAAACGCCATTCCCACGGCGGTGCCCCACGTGTTGCGATCAATCAATGCATCGGCCCCGATCTCCGCCATCAATGCATTGATTCTCTCGACGACGTCGCTGTCGTTGATATTCTGTCCAGGCGGACCGTAAAACTCGTCGGTAAGGGTTCGCAATCGCCGTGCATACATTTGTGTAAACTGAGGCAGCGCAATTAAACGGTCAATAAGATGATTGCCAGTCATGTGAACATACGCGCCGTCACTCCAAATCAGATCATCATCAAAATACCCTTCCGAATCGTTCCATTGGTGGCCAAAACTCAGATCCACGTCCCAGGGAAGTAGTGACCAAAGCTGAGTGTCGTTCGAGTCTCTATAGAGATAGTAATTTTTATGGCCGTAGTCGCGGTTGGCGATCAGCTTTTGCACAGCGAGGTAGTTTACCCACTCGGCAATATCAAGATTGTCCTTAACCCATGTCTCGCCTTGAGAAGAATTCAGCGAGGCTGAGTTGACGAGTTGCTGTAAATCCGCAATGCCCTCGTATTTCCGAGTCTCTTTTTCAACTGAAAAGGTTGCCGAGTCTAACGCGTTGCCCATCTTGTAGAGCGCGCCATCGGGATCGAGGCCGACTCGCTCGAGAAATTCTGACTGCGCTTCCTCGACCACATCGTATAGGCCGTAGTAAACGCCATTCCGCTGGACGACCGCTGAGAATGCCTTGAGTCCCGGGCCACCAGACGCCGTGTAGAGATCGTACGCAAGCGTATTGCGATAGTAAGTCTTGTCGGTAAAGTTTGTCAGCAAATTAAAATCGCTGACTCGGCCCAGCGTATCGCCAAAATCGAACTTGAGGCCGTTGTTGGCGTCGAAGTTGTAAGACTTTTTGAGGAACTGCGGTTGCGTCGTCGATTGACCGTGAAGGTCGACTTGGACGTTGTCGTAGAACTCACCGTTCATGTAGATCGACGTGCGTGTGCCGGTATCGGTCGCTGCAGCACCGGGGTTCTGCACAAACCAGTGGATCACTGGGAGGTTCGTGGTGATGGTAGGATCAGTCACCACCGTGCCGTAATATTGCGGCGAATCGAGTGGGTCGGAATAACTCGGTGCACGGCTCGTCGTGCCGTTCGTGTCGGAAGCAGTGACGTACCAGCGAACCATCTGGCCCGCAGTAAACGCATTGCTTGGGATCTGAGCCGTGTAGATACCATCGCCCGCTACCGCATCGCCGCCATTCACGCCGTTGTCAAACATCGTCACTTGGACTTCGCTGTTGTACATCACTCGGTAGTGAAGCGCGACCGAGGCCGCATCCACAGGCGCGGCAAAAGCGTCGATTTGGGCAGTCACGGTGATCGGCTGACCGACAACTGGTTGATTTGGAGTAAAGACCGTGGCGTCGATGATTGGGCCAATTTGAGCAATCGAACTGTTGGCCGAGCCGGGCGTCGGTGTGGAAAGATAACCCGTTGCATTGACAGTCGACTGAACCGTGAGGGTCGGATCGAGAAGAAGATCGCTACTCGAACTGCCTTGGTTAAGGACGTGAATCGCCAGGACGTTCTTGCCAGTTTGCAATAGCCCGAGAAAGCTATTGAGGGGGAAGTTGTTTCCGGCAACGACTTCATTGTCACCTCGCCCTTCCGAGGCAAGTGAGTTCCAAACGGGTGATGCAGGCGCCCGATCGCTGGCAACCTTCGTGCCGTTGATATAAATGACAACGCCGTCGTCGTATTTCAAATTGAGGTTAAGGCCAGTTACGGCTGCAGCGCTCAAAAGATCGAATTCGACACGGACATAAACGGAAATCGTGCCCGCGGGGACAGATGTTTCGAAGTAATCCGCGTAGTTCACGGGCGAGGTTGTGGTGTCGTAGCCGATGGAAGCCTTGCCTGTAGTGAAGCCGTTAGCAGGAGCGTTGAAATTGATGCCGGTCCAGGTTGTGCCCAATGTGCCATTGGTCGGAATGCGATAGCTGGCAGGACTGTCGCCGTTGACAACAATCGCCCCACTAAGTCCGTAAGAAATATTCGTGAGCTGCGGCGGATAATCGTCGCCGTCGGGTCCAAACTGACTTATGATCGTTTGACTCGGTGTGGCCAGTACAACATCTTCGCCGTCCGCGCTCAGCTTGTAGTTGGTGTGGCGGTAGCCGAGCGGATCGATCGTGTTCATATCCGAGGCGAAAACGACGAGGAATTGGCCCGGATTCAAGATCGTGGACGTTGGGAACGACCATTTGGTCAGGTTACTGACGCTATCGCTGAGATAATAGCCCTGCAGATCAACCGGCGCATCGCCGATGTTGGTGAGCTCGATCCAATCGGAGTCTTGCCCAAATCCGTCTTCAATGACCCCATCATTGCTGGCCATGAACTCGGAAATGATCGGCTGTGCCGCCAGCATCATCCGAGTTTCTAAATGTTCAAAACCGCGCAGCGCGCGCCGTAAGCTTGTTCCGCTGGAACCACGCATCATTGCCCCTCGACTTGCTATTTCTGGTTTAAACTACGAATGAGTTCGATTTCATTGATCCGATATGGTTCCCCGCTTAGTCGCAAGATATCGTGGTGCCATGGCTCGGGTTCGCCGAATATCGGCGTTTGCCATGTCGACCATGGATATTTGGTTTGTGACTTGCCATCGACAAGACCCCAGCAGTACGCCCCGATTTTCTCACTTTTCAATATTGGCAAGATTGCTTCAAACGTACTACCGTTGCCACGAGCCATGAATTCGGTGCAAACCAGCGGACGATTGTACTTTCGCAGCTCCTTGATCCTTGCCTGCATGACTTTCGGACCGTCATAGTTGTGGAACGAGAGGATGTCGCTCAATTCGATCCCAGTGCGATGGACCAAATTGGCTTTCTCAAGGTCATCCCACGCTGGTCCCCGCCACACTCCGACAGTGAGTGGTTGCGAAGGACCAACTTCACGCGCCCATACAAACGTCTTTCGCACCAACTCGTCTGCGACTTCATCCTTGTCCTTGAGCTCAAGGGGACCATAACTACCACCGTTGGGATTATCAGGCTCGTTGAACAGGTCCCAGATGACGATCCGCTTGTCGTTGGCGAAGTGCTTCAGCACGTCCGTCACGTAAGGTTCGAGTTGGTCTTGTTTGTCGAGGTCGCTCAAGATGACGCGCCCCGGACTTTGGACCCAGCCACTGTTGTGCACCCCGACTCTTGGGCGATTTTGAGGCCCTGATTGCGGATCGGGATCCCACACTCCATCGAAAATGACGAGCATCGTGCGAATCTCGTGTTTGTCGGCAATCGCAAGAAACTGTTCGATACGTTTGAAGAAACCGTCACGGTCGTCTTTCCACGCCAGATCGTGGAGGAACACGCGCACCGTGTTGAGCCCAAGAGAAGCAGCCCAGCCGAGCTCCCGATCGATTGTCGCTGCATCAAACGTGTCGGCTTGCCACATCTCGAGTTGATTGATTGCCGTGCTCGGCAAATAATTGCAACCAACAAGCCAGGACTGCTTACCGTACCAAGCTTTTGCTTGTTCTTCGGTCCAGCGATCTGCGCTGACCGCAGAATTCACGAGAACGTGAGTTAGAATCAAGACGATGACTAACCGACTTCGATCGCGACGCAAACTTAATAGCATGATGTTTCTCGTTTCTTAAAAGTCGGAGCCGGTGACTCAATCGCGGGTGTCGCAGCTAGTGCTATGGACTCGGCTCCGAAGTACCATTCGTGACTCGTGAATGCATGATTCCGCTTTCATCGAACCAGATTTTATCAAGGGCCAAGAAGCGGTGGAAATTGATTTTCGCATCCCACTTCTGGTGATAGAGCATCCAGAGATCGCCGTTTGGCCCTTTGATGACGCAGTGATGGCCGGGACCGATCACCGAGTCAGTGCGTTTGGCAATTGGATTCTTTTCGTATTTCTCGAACGGGCCGAGCGGCGATTGACTCGTGGCATATCCGATTGCATAGTGCGGAGAATCTGCCCTCGAACCTGAATACATCAAGTAGTAAGTGTCACCGTGTTTCAGTATGAACGGACCTTCGGTGACGTGGCCTGAGGCTCTTTCCCATGATTTGGTAGGCCGAAGGAGTTCAATCGGCTGGCCCACGGGTGTGAGGGGATCGCTCATGGCCTGCCCCATAATGCGGAATCCCCTGAGATATCTGCATAGTACAGGTACAGCTTGCCGTCGGTGTCTTCAAAGACGTGAGCATCGATGGCGTCAATCACAAACACCTTTTTATCATTGAATGGTCCTAAGGGCCCTTCGGACACCGCGACGCCAATTTGCTTGTGCGGCGGATTAGAGTGTGTCGCGCTAGAATCGGGATTATTGTCGGTATAATAGAGATAGAATTTCCCATCGCCATGCGCATTGTGAAACAGATCTGGCGCCCAGGCTCCGCCACGCGGATCGTTGAATGCCATACCTTCGTTCTTCCAATGGACAAGGTCGGTCGATACGTAAACATCGTATCCCTTGCCGTGCGTGGTGGCGTACATGTAGTAGTTGCCCTGGTAGTGAAGCACGTCGGGATCTGCCGGATTGTTTTCCGTGATCAGTGGATTAGCATAAGTTGCCGGCGCGGATACGCTCGTCGGTGATTCGGCCGTTGCGAGGGGCGAGTGAAGGACGGCGGCTAGCAGGACCAAACAGGCAAAGCCCTCAAAATTGTTTCGAAAAGTTGTTAGTACCATTTCGACGAGCTTTCTGATAAGAAGAATTTTTCTGACTGTGCTGCTGCGAATCGATTATGCAGCTAATCAAATTCCGCCAATAGTATTGGTGAAATAAGCAATTTAATCTAACGCTCTCTTTCAGTCTGTAATGCCTTGATCGCTTCAGGAAGTTGTGGGTCGACAAGGCCGCGCTCGCCCCGTCCCTCTTCAAAGATTCGCTTGTTCGCATCGCGGCTGATCGACCGCACGTCGGCCTGCCAGTATTTTTCTTGCTTTTCCCGTGAAGGCTGTTTAAGCGGACGCACGATGCGAAAGCCGATATCAAGAGCCTCATCGCTCGCAAACCACCAAGGGCTTTTGGGCGTATTGGGGTCATAGCTCCGCAGATCATCATCGTTACTGGCGCGACGTACAGCACTTCGACAATCGGCCGCTGTGGAGTTGATCGACCCGCCACGCAAAACACGGGGATAAAGTTGAGTCGGCCAGCGAATTGTCTCTTCGGCGGTAAAAAGTCGCCCCTGCAGCTTGCCGTACCAGTCTTCCTCGTATTCGTCGATCACCCACTCCGAGGCGTTGCCTAATATGTCGTGCAGTCCCCAGGCATTTGGTAACTTCTTGCCGACCAGATGGGTTTCAAAATCAGCGTTGTCGTCGTACCACGCATACTCACCAAGTTTCGCGGAATCGTCGCCAAAGTAGTAAGCTGATTCGCTGCCGGCGCGACAGGCGTATTCCCATTCTGACTCCGTAGGCAATCGGTAGAATTCGCCCGTGAGCAAGCTCAGCCACTTCGTGTACTGCTTAGCAGCAAACTGACTCATTGAGACGGCAGGTTTCTTGGGATCTTCGCCCGATTGAAACGTGAAGCTAGGGTCGTACAGTTTCGAAGGTCCAGTGACCGCGTCGATCTGATTGTCTTTATTGACTTTCCGAATCTTGCGATCTTCAAATTCTTCGAAGACACTACACAATTGCATGAACTGCTTGTACTCCGACCATGTCACTTCGCATTTGCCCATCCAAAAGGGTGCGACTTCGACTTTGACGATCGGAGTTTCATCCTGGAGAGCATCTACCTGCATGCTGCCTTGCTCAAACATACCACCAGGAATCGGAACCATTTCAAAAGAAACGTTCGAGCCTGGTATCACCTGGTGATAAAGCACCATATGTCCGCCCTCAACAGTAACCGCTCGTTGCCCCTCATCAAGTTGCTCTGCAATTCCTGAGACTTCGCCATGAACACGACAGCAACTAATAACCACGCACAGCAGAAATCCCCAATGCATTCTTGGAACTGGCATGATGCGCTCTATCACGATGCGATTAAAGAAAGCTGAGAGGAACTACAAACATACATGACTAAGCGATGGGCTCTTTCGCCGGCAGACCCACTCCCGGAACGGCAACTGTTTCTAGCGGCGCATCACCCCACTCGTACTTGCTTGGACCGAGCTTCTCAGTATTTGTGATAAAGTCTTCCCAGCGGATGTCTTGACCAGTGTAAGTGCTCATCCGACCCATGATCGCCAAAAGCGTGCTGTTCACCATGAAAGAGCCATCGTTGATTGGTGAGCCAGCGCGGATGCTCTTGAACATTTCTTCGTGTTCAACGCGATACATGCTCGGTTTGGGGCCGCGGTATTTCCACTTCTGTTCACCTTTGATCGTATTTGTCAGAATTCGCGCGGTCCCTTTGGTGCCCATCACGATTTCGTCGACAAACGAGCTACAATTGTCCTGCTGTCGGCAGGTAAAGAACACGCGCACGCCGCTCGGGTATTCGTAGAACACCACGTGGTGGTCAAAAACGTTTCCATATTTCTTGTCAGTCCGCTGCTGACGGCCACCAATTCCCATCGCCTGCACTGGCGCCACGTCGCCAGTAAGCCAGCCAGCCTTGTCGAGGCTGTGAACCGCCTGTTCGTTGATGTGATCGCCAGAAAGCCACGTGAAGTAAAGCCAATTGCGAACTTGGTACTCCATATCGCTCCATCCAGGTTCACGACCACGATGCCAGAGCGTACCCGAGTTGTAACGAGAATCGATGGCCACGATGTCGCCAATAGCTCCGTCTTGAATCCGCTTGATCGTTTCTCGAACGCCCAAATCGTACCGCCAGCACAAGCCGGATACGACTGCCAGATTTTTCTTCTTTGCTTCTTCAGCCGCCTTCTGCACCCTTAGCGCACCGGGAACATCCACCGCAACCGGCTTCTCAACAAAGCAATGCTTCCCTTTTTCGACGGCATACGCAAAGTGCTCAGGACGAAAATGGGGCGGCGTGGCAAGCAGCACGACATCCACGCCAGAATCGATCACGTTCTTGAACGCATCGAAACCGTTGAATGCCGTGTCAGGTGTGACTTTCACACGCCCGACGATTTCCTTGGTCTCATTGAGGGTCTGCAGGCATGACGCCGTACGATCGGCAAACGTGTCGCCTATCGCGATCAACTCGGTATGCGGATCTGCACTAAGAGCATCGATGGCGGCCGCGGTCCCACGACCACCACACCCCACGAGACCGACCTTGAGAGTATCAGTCCCCGCGGCGTGCGCAACTTGCGGGAAACTTATCGTTCCCAGGATTGCGGCCGTCGCGGCCGAGGTTTGTAAAAACTGCCGGCGTGTTGAAAATGAGTCTGTCATCGTATCTACCTACTCAATGATCTACTGTTGAAGTAGTGTGAAAAAAACCTTATTCCAAACCTAGTACTGCCGTCATGCGCTTGTGGATATCGCGCAGCTCGTCGGCTCCACCCCCCTGCACTTCGGCGGTACACCAACCGGAGAACTGGATTTCTTCCAAGGCCTGTCGCACTTGTGGCCAATTCACATCGCCGTCGCCAATCTTGCAGAATCCATCCTTGGCGCTCCAATCCTTCACATCGAGCTTAACAATCCGCTTGCCGAGCGCACGAATCCAATCTTCACTCTTTCCAAACTTGCGAACATTGCCGATATCGAAATACGCCGAAACCCAGGGGCTATCGATCTCATCGATGTAATCACGATATTTTTCCGGCGTCTCGCAGAAGCCGTTCCATACGTTTTCAATGAGAACCTGCACACCAAGCCTGCTCGCTGTATCAAGCACTTGATGGATGCCGACGATCGAACGCTTCCAAACGTCGTCATGCGTTTCTTGATCACCATCGACCTTACCTGGAACCAGCAACACAGTGAAGCCGCCCATGGCATGGCTGTCTTCAATCGCCTGACGCAAGTATTTGACGCCTTGCTCACGAGTGGCGTCATCGGGCGACGAAAGCCGGATGTCCCAATGTTTCATATCGACAAGGCCATGCACGGGCATCCCTGTTGACTGCCGCGCCGCGTTCACCTCATCAACGGAGAATCCGTCCAAAGGGCTAATCAGCTCCATCCCTGAATAACCAATATCTTTGCATAGCTGAAATTTCTCGACGACCGTGCCGGGGTGCTCAATCATGCCCCATTTAACAGCCGTAAAGAATCGTTCCTTTGCTGGGTCGGAAGTACTCGGTTTTGCTGCAAGAACCGTCTGCCCTAGAGTCGGCAGAAGCGCCGCTCCTGCTGCGCAGGTTAATGATGTCTGAAGAAACTTACGACGATCCGAATGAGTATTCATGTGATGTACCACTAAGATTTGACGGCTTCAAACGATTGCGACATAACCCAGTCTAGCCTAGGATTCTCGATCGAAGTTTGTTGTTAAGGACGTTGTATGCAACGATAAACGAATTTCGAGGCAGAGGAGCCATATTGTGTCCTGATGCGTGTATAAGTTGCAGTCAAAGAACAGCACATCTCCTAGTTCACTAGGAATGTAAGTGAGCTCTTCTTTTACGACGTGTTTTCTTGAGATCCTCTCGGTAATACACCACTGCTTATAACTTGTTGCGACGAAATCACAGTGATGTTCTAAAAATGAGGTTGCTTATTTTTTTGCAAAATTTGCTAGAACTTTCTCGTCCAATGAGGCCTTCGGAGCGAATTGCTGGCCGCTGCCATAACGAACGAGTTGGTCGAACAAATATATTCCCGCGGGATCCTGAGACCTCAGCACATTTTCGAAGTTAAAACTACTAACCAGTAGGCGTCCCTTTCCCACTGTGGCTTCAAAAAGATATGCCCGATTTGCAAGCCGATTCGGGCGGTCGATACAGCGGACTATCGGCGTCACAAGTATCCCGACTTCGTCGAGCTGTATCGTCTTTGAACCTTGTATCAAATGGTAAAACTGCAATTCGCACCAATCGTCGCACCGCATGGACTGGATTGCCGGGTGTGAGACATCGATCACGGTGCCCGTGGGACCGCCTCCATTCCATGAAGACAAACGAAAGTTCGTGGGCTCGGTCGGCAGACTTGATTCGGGATTTAGCAGAACCACGTTCGCGCCATCGATCAATTGTTCGAGAATGTCTGGACTCATTTCGTCGCACACAACCAATTGATTGCCGGCAGGCTTCGACCCGTCGTCAGAGCCAGAATAAATTTGCTGCGCGACATGCGAACGAAACACGCCTTCAGGGGGATCTTTAAGCAAATTGCGAGGGTAGATCCAAAAGTTCCACTCATTTGCTGCAGTACCGTTTTCGTCAGTCAGCTCGACGGCCAGAGTTAATCGCTCCGGTGCGCTAACATCTGGAAAGCTCATGTCGATCTTTGCGAGCGTTTGGACTCCGTCAGATGACACTTTCAAGTCATCGATCTTGCCAGAACCAAAAGTTGTGCTGCCGTTGAATAGTTTCCATTTAACGCACGCTGAATCCGAAGCAACGTCTTCGAAGCGGGAAACGACAATGTTTATTGGTGCATTCTGCCCGCTCCACCAGCTCCGGCTGGCGACATCAAGAAGGAGCACCGTAGGAGCGTTGTACTTTCGGAACTCGGCAGCTGTGACCCCTTTCTCCTCTAAGAACATGTTGACCACGCCTTCCGCACAATTCGGGTAATCTTGAAACATCCAAACCGATGTACCGCTGAGACGAGATCGCCGCGCGGCTTCCATATTGGTTTTTAGGCACGTCGCTTGAAGATGATAAGATGCTTTCAGCCATTTTGGATACGTGTCGCTCAGACCCCGTTGTTCGATGATGTCACGCGTTTGAAAGAGCCAATAGGGTCGGACCCCTTTTTCAAACTGACCTAGTTGTGACAAGTCGGGAAGCGTGACAAAGTATCCCATTTCATGCGCTATAACAGGCTTCGAAACATCCGGAGGGAAGTCGTATTTTCCGTCTCCAAATCCGATCGAATGGTCTTCGCCAAACGGGATCACAAGGAATTCAAGAGAATCTCGCGTTTGATGCGCAAAGTGGCAGCCATCCGTGTCGAGTACAAGTCGCGATGGATCGACGCGCTTCGCGATGCGAAACATCGGTTGCATGAAGTCATGCTCGTCGTAAAGCTCATTACCCATACACCAAGTGACGATACACGGATGATTTCGGCGCAGTTGTATTAATCGTTCCCACTCGACAAGGGCTGCGGCTTTTGCTTCTGGAGTTTGTGGAAGCTCGTTACGATATCCAAAGGGCAATTCTACCTGAACCATCATTCCTAGCTCATCTGCTGCCTGGAGATATTCTTCTGGAGGCGTCCAGCTATGATGCCGAATATAGTTAAAGCCGTACTCTCGCGCGAGCCCTAGCCGCTTCTTGTATTCGTCTTTGTTAGCATGCGGGGCAATCGTATTTGGAAATGTGCTGACCTCACCATATCCGCGTAGAAAGATCGGCCTACCATTTAAAATGAAGTGATCATTTTCTGTTTTTAACTGTCGCAATCCAAATTGCGTGGAGATCGTGTCAACAAGCTCGCCTTGAGAGAGGAGCTGAAGAGTGACGTCATACAAATGCGGTGACTTTGGCGACCAGAGCCTAGCGTTCGGGATTTGAATTGGAACGGTCTGTTCCTGAGCAACGTCAGTTAAGGGTTGCTGATGTGTCGCTACTACGTTGCCATCCGCATCCCTAAACTCAATGTTCAACACCAAGTGCTTCGTCGACCGACCGTCTACAGTGACACGGACTTCCGCCTGCGACCTTGAAACATTTGGGACGATAAACAGGTCCTTTAAATGCGTTGGAGAAACGGCCTCGAGTCGCACTGGTCGATGAAGACCGCCCCAGTTAACGTACATGAAATCGGCAGTGTCCATCGTTCCCATAAGGGGGTCCACTGCGCGATTTCTCCTAGCGTCAACTCGTGCGGTAATTTTGATAGAATCACCAGCCTTCGCATGTTGAGATAGATCAATTCGTAACGGTGCGAGATAAGAATTGTTCGTTGCAACATGCTTGCCGTTGATCCATACATCCAGGTAACGGTGTGCGCCTTCGAATATCAACCAAGGGATTCGATCGGCCCACTCAGAAGGAATTGTCACTTTTCTTTGGTACCACGCCGGTCCTGGGTAGGCACTGAACAATCGCTCTGATTCTGGACGATCATCCATCGTGCCGAGGTTGTAGAGAAAACTAAGCTCTTTTCTCCTTTCGGCATCGTACGCATCCTTCAGCTCTCTAGATTCGAATCCAAACCCTTGAGCATTCCAGGCACCGGGGACTGTTATTGCTTGATCGAAAGGAATCGCACTGTCGTACCAGTGCTGATTACGCCCCTCATCCATTTGGTCGAGTTTAAACTCCCACTCACCGTTCAAATCGATCGACGACCTAACAGAGCTCGCGTCGACAGGCCAAGTCGGCTCCGTTGCGCTGCTTATCTGAGCCACGCAACCTGCCAGCACGACAATTACGAGCGAACTACGATTCATTTTTTTGGATTCCTTATCAATATTAGTGAGCAAAGATGTCACCAAAAGTAGTAGTACACGCCGATCCACGCGAACGCGTACAACGTAAACCAAAGGCCAACTCGCTGATGAAATGGGCGATTCGAACCTTCGTCGTAATTCAATAGCATGGATGGCCGCCATACAAATCGTTGTGCATCGGCCGATTGTTCCATCGGGAATGCAAGTGACACGCTAACAACCAGAAATATGATCAGTGTCTCTGCTATTAAGGACACATAAAGCCAGTTCACATTCCAACCCGTCAGCGCAACGCCGCAACCGAGGGAAAAAACGATGATAAACCCGCCGATGATCCCGGCCACGCCGCCAGCGTAGTTCGCGCCGCGCCAGAGAATGCCGACAAGAATCACAGCAATAAATGGCGTGGCAAGGTAGGTGACGCCAGTTTGAAAGTACACAAACACTCCGCCAAATGCTCCAACGGCCGGGGCGATGAGGCATGCTAACGCGAGCGAAACGGCCGCAGTAATTCTTCCGACGCGAACAAGCTCGCCATCGGAAGCATGTGGGCGAAGAAGTCGCTTATAAACGTCTAGTGAAAAAATCGTCGCAATCGCGTTAGCAAGTCCGCTAGTGCTTGACATTACTGCCGAGAGAAAACCAGCAAGGACCACGCCTCGCAGTCCCCAATCAGGTGCGAATGTCGACAGAGCAAACGCAAATGCTTGGTCACGATCCTCGAGCTCGGGAGCCCGTCCTAATTCATGAATCCAATGATAAACAATGAATCCAAGAAAGCACGTAACGAGCGGCCGGAACATATTGATGGCGCCGGCCAAGATGATTCCCATGAGGCCGTCCCACGTGGTGCGCGCTGTCAATACTCGCTGAATCATTACTTGATTGGCAGCTTGATAAAACAGGAATACTCCGAAAGATCCGGCAATCAAGCCCGCGAATGGAGCGGTCGGATCGTTTGCGGGTCGATAGAGATGAAATCGCTCTGGAGCGGCGGCCTGCATTGCGGCCCAGCCCCCAGGGATATGTTTAAGTGAGACAAAGAACAATATTAGCCCTCCACCAAGGATCAGAAGACACTGAAAAGCTTCGGTCCACATGATCGACCGAAGTCCACCGTGAACCGTGTACACTGCGACCATGGCGGCAATCGACCACAGGATGATCGTAAACGATGCTCCGGTAAGTAGGTGCAGCGCGAGTGCGCCGCTGTATAGCACCGGCGCTAGGAATACAAGCACATAAGCTACCATCATCGACCAGCTGTAGATATTTGCGCACAGTGGACCATAGCGACGCGACAACAATTCTGGAACAGTGGTCACACGATTCTTCAAATACAAAGGAACGAAAAAAACTAGAAGTGGTATGTAAACTGGTAAGCTAAACCACTCCCAATTCGCGACTCCCATCCCATGCTCGTAAGCCGCGCCGACGGTTCCAACGAGTTGTTCGCTAGAGACGCTCGTCGACACAAAAGCAGTACCAATCAGCCACCAAGGCATGCCTCCAGACGCTAAGAAATAGCTCTCGGCAGATTCTCCGGCACGTCGCGCAGCAAGCAATCCAATGCCTAAAACAGCGGCGAGCACCGCAATTACCACAAGGATGTCAACAGGGCTTAGGTAGAATTGATTCATAAGTTTTGATTCGCGCGCTGGGACCAATCATGGTAGAATTCTGCGCGTAAGTCCTCGTTGAAATGCTTCCAGTCGCTCGAATCCTTCCGCGAATTTACAGCCGGCTGCGAATCCCCGAAATCGACTTTGAGTCATCATCATTTCAACGAGGTTTGTCTCCGCCAATTCCGCTACAGCTTTTACTTGGCTCGCGTGGCACTGGAGCATCTCTGCCTTGAGGTCGATCACACTTGAGATGTCGACGTATTCGGATGGACAAAAATCAATTCCGCCTACGTTGTCCATGTAATAGACCTGTGATTTGCCGAACCGACATGCAGGTTGCGTCTGTCCGGGAATATGGGGCAGGCCTTTTTGAAAGTACGAATCGAAGACAAGCTGAGACACATACCTGTGATCGGGGTGATAGTCTCTTGGGCTATGAGTTATGATTACATCCGGGTCCACAAGCCTTAGCAGATCGATCATAATCTGGCGCTGTTCCAGATTAGGTATGACAAACTCATCATCAATTCCCGTCCAAATCAGCTTTGCTCCAACAAGCTCTGCAGCCCGCTTTGCTTCCTCTTTGCGTAATTTTGCAAGATCCTCGGGAAGAATTCGTACATCGCCCATGTTGCCCGATGTGAATACGGCGATCGATATTGAATGCCCCAGTTGGGCGTATCGCGCCAAAGTTCCACCGCACGAGAGTTCGATGTCATCGGGGTGAGCACCGATTGCGAGAATCTTAAGTACTTCGGGGGTAGTTGGTTGTGACATTGTTTGCCTCGCGTGCTACGTGTGATTTTTTAGCGAGTACTCGGTGGGTTGTTGAACTGTTTATGTTCATTCCCAGACAAAGGGATGCATAAGTTCAGGGACGATGCAGCGAGCAGCAGAGCTTCGCTTCTTGAGATAGTGGCGAAAGGTCTCGGGATTCTCAGAATTAATCGCCATCATGTCGTAGTGATTAGGGACCACGAATTTAGGCGCCAAAGCGTCAGTCAAAACACAAGCTTGCTCAACTGTCAGATTCCGCCATTTTCCGTTAATGGGTACAAGAAGCAGCTCGACTTGTGACGGCGCGGCTTCGAGCAACAACTCAGTGAACGCGGTATCTGACGTATGGTAGAGGCTTCGACCATTCGTAAACTCCACCAAATAGCCGCAGGTATCAAGAACATCTATTGACGTTGGAAGCGCAAAGATTCCTCGGATCGTTGTCCCATTGATATCAATCGATTCGCCTGGTTGCACTGTCGAAATTCTTTCTTTGGGAACCCCACAGTCTTGCAGACGCTTTGCGGCAAATCTCGGTGCCACGAACTGAGTTGTCGTCTTGTGCTGATAAGGCCCGATCGTCCCAGGATCCAGATGGTCTGTGTGTGCATGGGTGACAATAAAAATGTCCGCTTGCAGTTCTGCAGGAGAGATTGGTGGGGGGAATAATCGCCGACACTCGGGTGCGTCGATGGCTGCCGAGTTGGACAAGTAAGGATCAATGACAATAGTTGTGTCGGCAGCACGAAATATGTACCCGGCCTGGCCTAAAAACCAGAGTGCTGCCTGCGACTTAAGTAACTGAAATTGTTTGACGCGATGCATTGTTCGATTTGCTGTTAGGCCACGCGATATCTCGCGATGGCGGACTCATCAATTTCTATTCCCAATCCAGGTGCATCAGGAACTCGCAACGTTCCGTCCGCTTCCAATGTAATGGGATTCTGAATAATCTCGCGCAGCATAGGATTTGCCGACACGTTGTACTCGAGATATAAACTTCGCGGCAGCCAAGCATTCACATGAAGGCTTGCCGCAGTTAGCAAGTCGGTCAACCATGCATGAGGACACACGTCAATGCCAGCCCGATCCGCTTCCCAGGAAATGCGGCGAATCTGTGAGAAGCCGCCGCAGCGGCTTAAATCGGGCTGAACGATGTCCACTCGCCCACGCTCGATCAAATCGCGAAACCCGAACGCCGTTGCCTCTTGCTCGCCTGCAGCTAGACGGACCGTGACTCCTGAATCTTTCACTCGCGCATAGCCGTCATAGCAATCTGGCGGGAGGAAATCCTCATACCAAAAAATGTCAAAGCACTCGATGTCGCGGATGGTGTCCACCACGTTTCGAGCGCTGCGATGGAGGTGCCATCCAGCATCGATCATTAGCGTAACATCTGGGCCGAGTATTTGTCGCGCAGCGGCGACACGCTCACGATCGTTTTTGCGATCTTCGCCAAAGCCTCCCCAGCCGAACTTTACTGCCTTGAAGCCCCGTTCTAGGTAATGCTCGCAGGCGAACTTCATCCCGTCCGGAGTAGGTCGAAAAAGCGTCGACGCATAAGCTTTAATCCGGTCTCTACGAGCTCCGCCGAGAAGTTGACACACTGGGCGACCAATTGCCTTACCGATTATGTCATGAAATGCGATATCGAAGCCGGACATAAGCTGCATGGCTACGCCACGCCGCCCATAGTAAATAGTGCCCTGATACAGCTTGTCCCAAATCTTTTCGACGTCGAATGGGTCTTCGCCAATTAGCAGATGTCGGAAGCCTTCCATCATCCGCATGCCGGTCGACGGAGCATTGACAGCCGCTGCCGCAACATGAGGCGATGTTTCGACGTCCGACCAACCGACAATACCTTCATCGGTAGTAACTTTTAATAACATGCAATACTTGACACCATTGGCCTCTTTTTCATCGGTTGGAGTTGCATAGTCATTCTTCGCCTGGAGAATGATCGCTTCAACGTCTATTATCTTCATCGGGTCTCTCTTAAATCAAATGCCACTTTTAATGCCTCTTCTTTTCCGTTGGCAACAAGATCGAAACCGCGGCGAAATTCCTGCAATGGAAGTGTGTGTGTAATCAACTCTTGCAGCCTAAGTTCTGGCTGGTTGAGCAGCGATGCGGCGGTGTCTATACAATCTTCATCGTTACAAGCACCGACGATCTCTAGTTCATTGACATGAACCCGAAACAGATCAACTTGTACTGGGCCATCGAAAGCGGAGAAGACAACCAATCGGCCACGTTCGCGCAGACACGCAATGGCAGTATTGGTTGCCGAACTCGACGCTACACAAAGGATTGCGACGTCAAAGGCCGAGCCACAGAGTTTCAACAAATTCGTTTGAATCTCGCGATCATCTTTTTCGCATATAGCAGTCTTGGCGTGTGCGCGTTGCAAACGAAAAGGATGCTGACCGACAATTGTGACCTCCGCTCCGAGCCGAGTCGCCAGCCGCGATGTCAGGATTCCAAAGGGCCCATCGCCCAATATGAGTACTCGCTCACCAGAGACAACTCGGCCACGATTGATAGATTGCATGCACACCGCAACTGGCTCCAACAATGCGGCAACAGTCGCGTCAACTTCCGACCCAACCGGCCTGACTCGATCGGAACGTATACGAAAAAACTCGGCGAAAGTACCGTCCCAATTCAGACCCAGATGTCCCATTTTGCTACACAAATGCCCCAACCCTCTCCTACAGGTTTGGCATTTCTGGCAAGGAATGACTGGATGCACCGCGACATTCTGACCGATCGACACGTTCTTCACGGAGTGCCCGATTTCGGTGACGACACCAGCTGCTTCATGTCCAAGTATCCTTGGAAACGGGGCATGGAATGGGTTTCTATAAATGTCATTTAGATCAGATGTGCAGATCGTGGTTACTGCAGTCTTGATAAGAACATCGTCGTCGCTTAGCGTAGGACAAGGCCTGTCCGTAAGCTGAAGGTCTCCAAGATTACACAATTCCAACGCTTGCATTTTGATTAGGCACGGGATGAACCGGCTTCGAACGGCGAAGATTTTGAGTTGAGGAATTAACGTTGTAACTTTGGCACCTTAACAGCGATTGATTATTCGGTGAACGGTTCCTCGCCTTTAATCGTGCCCAGTGCTCGATAGACGCCAAGCGAAATAGAATCGTCCAAAAGGCGTACTGAGCCATCAGCAAATGCGAAATTGATTCCACTTGGATGCACACTATTAAAGCCGTTGTGAACGAGATAATCGGGTTTCTCGGAAGGATTTTGTGATGGAGTGTTGGGGGGAATTGCCATCGTGGCGGTGGCCTCGATAGCATGAACCCAGGAAAACCCCAGCCCCCAACACTGACCGTTGGATGTAAGTAGACAGCGCGCTCTGTTTTCGTTCCAAGCTTGCTCTCCGATCATTGCGGTGTGGCTCATACCATCGACGACGTTGCTAACTTTTAGCGGGTTGACCCATGCCAATGGAGCAAGAATACCGTCACCGCTTCTCCACGGCTCGCAATCTTCAGTAATCCCGCTATTAGCCCACGGCCCCCAACAAAAATTTGAACCTGTTACACCGTCGTAATTGGTAAGTGCAACTTCCAGATTCTTCATATAAAGAGTGGCTTCTTTGAAGGGACTAAAGGATCGCATTTCATCGCTCGGACAAAGAAAATTTGGAATTGTCAAATTAACGGCCGGGTTCATCTCAAACGTCTTGTTCGGGATGCCTGCTTGTTGGTACTCGTTTCCGGATTCAATATAAGGAAGGAGTGAGGCCAACCAGCTCCAGCCCTTAGACTGAATGCCACCAGCGGCACCCCAACGATCCCAATTGTCAAAGCCCGCGTAGTCGCTGTAGCGATTAAAAACAATTTCTTTTTTACTTGATTCAAAATTTTGAGCTGCCAACCCCAGCTGTCGCATATTATTCGCGCATTGAGATCTCCTCGCCGCCTCTCGAGCAGCCTGTATTGCAGGAAGGAGCAGAGCCACCAGAAGGCCAATGATTGCGATAACAACGAGTAGCTCGACCAGCGTGAATGCTGAATGAAGTCTTGGTGGAAAAGTGCGATTTCTCATTTCGACGGTCCTCTACGCAACGAGTGCCTAAGTCACTGAAGAGTTTGACAGGGTAGCGATATAAAAAAGTATTGCGCTCGGTCGTAACGCACCGACAACTGTGTTGAACCTTACTTACTCACCGTCAGGTCATAGTAGCCGTCCGGCATGCCAGGCTTAACTTCCATTTTCAATGGCGTACTACCGGGCTGCGTAAATTTTCGATCAATGACTAATTGAGGGAGACTACGATGCGTATCGCCGCCTGAAGTTTGCTCGCTAGCAAATACCAAGACCAAATATTCACCGGCAGGCGCGCCTTTCCTTCGATTGAACGAGAGCGAGTACGTCCCATCGGCTGATATTTCAGAAGTCGCCTGAACCAACCCCAAACTGTCTCTGTAAAGCACGGTCCCGGAAGTAAGCGGCGTCGCACCGATCTTCACAGTCCCAGAGACTAGAATTAGTTCCGGACCTGAAGACTTCTCTACACCACACCCCACGATGAGTAGGCTCAGCAGACCAAGCGTCACTCGCCGTGCCCACTCTCTCAGAAGACGACTCACGACTTGTCCTCCGTTGGCAACAATGCCTTCATGATTGCGTAGTTTGTCCGAATGTGCAGCGAGAGTGCGTCCTTCGCGGCAATTTTATCTCGGCATAACATCGCACTAATTATCTCGCGATGCTGTTCAACGGCTTCAATCGCGGATTCCCGATCAAGGGCGTCCCAATCGTAAATCATCTGAAAGTATTTGCCGTGCCGATCGAAGAAGTCTCGTGCGTAGTAATTGTCAGCCTTGTCGACTATGTAGTCATGCAGCGAATTATCAATTGTCGGCCATTCACTCTCAGCGCTTGGAAGCTGATTTCCGTCGTAAATCTTCTTTAGGTCTTCATCAACCAGATTCGGCCAAGCTAAATCTAAGGAGGTCAACTCCATGACTTCACGAATCTTCAAATAGTCTTCTAAATCTTTAGTCCGGAATGGGCGGAGCTTCCAACCTCGCCGAGGGATGTGCCGCAACATTCCTTGTCCGGCGAGCTGATGAAAGACTTCTCGAACCGCGGTAGGACTTACGCCGTATTGATTGGCCGTTTGCTCTTCGCGAATAAACTCGCCTTTTCCCGCCAAGCTACTGCAGAACAAGTCTTTGGCAATGATTTCGCGGTAATTTCGAGGAGGCTCAGGTGCAACTGTTTCCGCGCCATCGACGTTAGTACCCTGCTTCTTGCGGTTGACGACCAGCCGACCGTTTTCAGCCCGAATCAAAAACTCCTCGACGATTAGCTCGTCGACGGCAATCCGGACTGGAGTGGTGCTGACCCCGTAATGTCTCGACAATTTCGATAACGACATTCGATCGGGCAGTTTCTTCCCGCGCACAATTTTCGTCTTCAAGTCTTCGCAGATGAACGCAGACCAAGACATAGTTTTATCTCCTCTATTCCGAAAAACTGACCGATCTCAACAGGATAACGTGACATTATCGAGAATGCAACAACTTTTCGAATAATTATTGATTTTATTGGCTCAGAGCACGCCGTATCTATCGTATACGGTACGCAAGTCGTCCCCGCTAAGTAAGTCTCTGCGGGATAGGTTTTCTTTAGATGATTTTTCGAATGCCAGGCACAAAACCTCGTCTT
Source organism: Pirellulaceae bacterium (assembly GCA_041749395.1). GTDB lineage: Bacteria > Planctomycetota > Planctomycetia > Pirellulales > Pirellulaceae > Laterigemmans. The sequence continues at coordinate 14,218 of JBGTBJ010000095.1, read as the reverse complement.
CCTTCGCTCGCGGAAGAACCACGACTCCGTCGAAGTCTGCAAATACCAGCTCGCCCGGCTGAACAAGTACATCACCGCAGCGAACAGGGACATCGTAAGCCATGACTCGCCCGCGCCCGAGGCTGTCGAGCGGCCTAATGCCGGTGTAGAAAACTGGCAAACGCATTTCTATGATTGCCTGGCAATCTCGTACATTGCTGTCACAAACGCAGCCAACCGCCCCGTTTCGGAGCGCCACCGTGCTCATCAGCTCTCCCCAGGGAGCATTTCCACCAGAGTAGTCGGTCGAATGAATGGCCACGTCGCCCGACAATAGAGAGTCCATCGCCTCAATTTCCAATCCGTAGGGATCGTCGGTAATTGTGTAGTCGGTGTCCATCCAGCGAAAGGTTCGTGCGCGCCCTGCAAAAGTGCAGCAACGGTGATCCAGCGGGCGAAGCCTCTGATGCATCGCGCGATCACGAACCCCAAGGCTATCAAGAGCATCACACAACAGCGGCACCCGCAGGGATGCCGTGATCCATGCAAATTTTTCTAATTCGGAAGTAAAGATCGGAATTGACATAGGTATTATTTTAATAAAGTTGGCCGTCACTCAAGGCGCGGATCGGCGATCCCGAGCGCGTCCAAAGCATTGCGAGTAACGATGGCTTCAATCACCTCTGCGGGGACTTCTGGCAAGCCACTATCGCCAAGCACTGCGTTTATAGCCCTAATTCCACAGAGTGAATCAACCGTCGTGGCAAACGGAAAATCAGAACCAAAAAGCACTTTGTGGTGCGACTTATACTCAACTAGTAATCGCATCGAGTTGTAAAATTGCCATGGCCGATAGTACAAAGCCGAAAGGTCCGCATAAACATTGGGATGTCGCCTTATGACCGAAATGCATTCTCCCTCCCAAGGATGGCCAAGATGGGCGAGAACCATTCGCAGCTCGGGAAATTTCAGTGCAACCGCGTCGAAATGAATGGGTCGCGAAAACTCGAGTGTGCCACGCGAAACAAACGAGGTCCCGCAGTGAAATAGAATTGGCATATTGTGCTGCACGCAATACGCATATACAGCTTCGCAACGCGGGTCGCAAGGATGCACATCGGAGTAGAGAGGCGCGAGCTTAACACCCACCGCGCCTAGATGCTGGTGACATTTACGAAGTTCGTCCAAGCAACCGGGGTCAACCGGATCGATCGCGGCGAATAGCAAGAGACGACGCGGAGCCGCTTTCACGTGGGCTGCGACGTACTCATTTGGGACGTTCCATCCTGTGGCACGAGCTTGGATTCCAAAGCAAATGGCCAAATCGGCTTCCTGCGTATGTGGAAGGTGGCGAGCACAAACGTCGCCCCATTTTTCGGCAAGGATGGAATTTCGCATCAGATCCGAATGTAGGCATGCTGCAAAATGCAGCTTTGGATCAAACACATGTGTATGGACATCGACAATCATTGGCAATTCGCTCGCAAGTGCATTGACTTAAAGCACTTATACAATGCACAGAGCTGAAAGTGTGACTTACACGTGAAAATCATAAAAGTTCAAGAGTTTTTTATGGAAATTTGTTGACTGAGCTCAAGCATGCGGTTAATATGCGAGGGACGACGCAGTTGATATCGTGACTTTACAGTGAAAGTCACAAAATGGCAAGTGGGCTGCCAGCTTACTCCCGGAAAGAACGAGTAGGTTTCTGAGACAAAAGCAAGGGCGTCATGTGCGTAAGAAGGCTGCCGGTCTTTGCACCTGGAAAGCAGCTTCCCCAATACCTTTTCTTTATGGGCGATTAGGAGACGAAATGAATTCCCGCAAGATTAGTCGCGCAGCACTTAGTGTCTGCGTTCTATTGGCAGTTCGAGACAGGCTTGAAGCGGTCACGACAACATTTGACTTTGAAGCCCCCGTTTACGACACGGCGTTTATGACGACTGGAATACTTGCGGGGCAGGACCAGTGGCGGACCAACGCAATGGTCCCCGAACTGTTCGGTTATGTCGATCCCGACACTGCCAGCTTCTTGAAAGTAACGACTACCAATCCGATCAGTGGAGCGCAGTCCATCCGATACGACAATCCGGACATTGGACTCAACGACCATAGTCGTGGCTTTATTGCGGAAGCCGCTGCCGATGGTGTCGCGGGAACCACCGACATCACCGCCGGCGTTACGATTCGAGCAGAATCAGATCCTATGAACGCCGGTTTTTTTATAGGTGAATCCCCGACGGAAGCCTTCCCGACTGCTGGAGTTATCGGCGGATCTACGCCCGTACTCATGCGGTTGTTTAATGGCAATATTCAGACCTATAGCATTGCGAGCGGCTTCGTCGACAAAGGCACTTATAACGTTGGAGACACAGTGGAGCTCGTTTTTGAGATCGATCTCGACGGACACACATACAATCTACTAAACAAGAATATTACTCAGGGCCAGACATCCTTAAGCGTGATCCACGCGAGTGCGCCATTCACGCAGGGTTTCCCTAGCAACGGAAGAACCAATGTATACGACGTAGGCGCTGCTTTGTTTTTGCGCAATGGAACAGTTACCTACGACAACTTGTTCATCGAATATACCGAAGCGCCGCCAGTCGCTCCCGGCGACTTTGACATCGACGGCGACGTCGATGGTCGCGACTTCTTGATCTGGCAGCGAGGTGGGTCGCCAACGCCATTTAGCGCTACGGACCTGGCAAATTGGCAAGACAACTACGCTTCGGGACCACTCGGCGCGATAAGTGCTGTGCCCGAACCTTTCGGACTATCACTGATTCTGTTAGGAGCGATGGGATTGGCTGGCGATCGCCGAGGCCGCCTTCGCTCAAGGTGATTGAACACGATGACTGTCGCTTTGCAGTTGCCTTTGCTGGTCTTCGTAGCCGCTCGGGGCAGAGGGCTAACAGACGGCCCAAATAAAGGCAAAGCAAAGCTTCGTTCGCATGTTCCGGCGACCAAACGGTCGCCGGAACATCTTTTGTCTCAGTTTATGTTTGATAATTTGGGTTGATTCTTAGGATAACAGGCTTGCTATTAAGTCCTGCTGTTTGGTTAAAACGCTCGTGACCCAGGATTTATTAACTAACCGTGGTTCTCTAACGCATATACGGCTTGTCATCAGCCGCATACGCGAGTTCTTCATTGTAAAATCGCCTCTGATTTCGCAACTCAATGTTCGACTTGCTGGTTAAAAACTTAACCGGGACGAAATACAGATACGTTATGAATTTTGCAGAAAAAATCGCGCCAGTCTGTGTGAGTGAGAACACAGTAATCACATTGACCGCAGCTGCTGTATCCTTCGCGAGGCAACATGATGTTTTTGGACACCTTCGCGTCAGGGAGTCCCTGTTAAACTGATCTTCGATACCGACATGGGCGACGACGTGTATGGATGCACTTTGCCTGGCACTAATACATACGTTTGAATGACGCGGTGAATGTCAACTGCTTGCAGTCACGATTACCCAGGATCTACACAGAAGCTTGTCACTCAGTGGCCACCGCTGATCGATTTTATTGGTTTTGAAATTGATTGCGATATTGAGTACCCCGAGGAAAGCATCGAGGAAGACTTTAATTATGCGGGATCATCACCCTATCGCGGGGTCAGACCGAAACTATTAGGCGCTGCTACGAAAAAGCCCTTGTTGGATTTTAACGCTCATCTTGCAAGCGGTGCTGCCGACATGCGAGTATTTTAGCCTCTCACGACGCGGGAGAGTATCTGTGGACAAATCGACACTACTTCCCCAATGTCTTTATTAGCATAAATGAAACCAGATCGTGTTGTCTCAGTAGACATACTTCGTGGACTCGCCATTGCGACAATGGTGTTCGTCAATGATCTTGGTCCTGCTGCTCCGAGTTGGTTAAAGCACATACAACCTCATGATACAGATGGGATGACAATTCCCGATGTGATCTTTCCAATGTTCTTGTTCATTTCGGGCATGTCGATTCCACTGGCGTTAGACCGAACCCTTAGAAGCGGAGTAAGTCGTTGGAAAGTGTTTGGTCATTCACTGAGGCGGACCTGCATACTGGTTCTTTTAGGACTAATCGAAGTGAATTATGCGAACGATATTAGATACGACTCCCGCATTTGGGGGTTGTTGGCTTACGTAAGCGGTATACTCGCATGTTGTACATTTCTGCCACATTCAATATCTCAAAAAACTATCTTCACTGTGGTAAAAGTGCTTGGATTACTGGCGTTTTTTGGATTGTTTATCAGCTATAGTAGAGAACCGATAGAGACAGAATTTCTATTCTTTCAAGTAGAACATTGGACTTGGCTACAAACGTCATGGTGGGGCATCCTAGGGTTATTAGGTTGGAGTTATCTGGCGGTCTCTATCACATATATCCTGCTTGGCAATCGCCGTGAACTGATCATGGGTATGCTTGGGTTGCTGCTGTTATTGAACTATTCATCATACCAGGGGGATATATTTGCCAACTTTCCCAGAAAAAATTGGCTAGGCATATTACTCCCAATCTTTGATACGACCTCGTCCTATTATGATGCAATAAACGGCTACCTATATGTTCCTACAGTATTTGGCACGATGGCTTCGGCAACAATGGCAGGCTGTCTACTTGGCTCAGTTTTGAGCGAAGAAGTCTATTCATCCATGTCAAAGAATTCCACAACTTATGCGATTATGTTTGCAGGAGGCTTGTTTTCCGCAGCACTCTTAAGCGATTGTTTTGGTGGTATTAATAAGATTGCCGCGACCGCTGCTTGGTCGTTACTAAGTGCCGCGATCACATGTCTATTGTGGAGTTTAATTCAAGCAGCCATCTACTTCTTGGACTTGGGTGGAAAATTAGCTTTCTTAGAGTTTTTAGGAAGAAATGCTTTGCTCGTCTATTTATTGCATCCCATCGTTTTATGGACATCTGAGTTGCTGGTAATTAGTGACGCAGTTTTTTCGTACAAGAATTCGATCAATGCTAACACACTTGTGCTGGGTTCGTTTACTTGCACGCTTTTCGTTTGTGCTTTAACCAAATTAATAGTTCGAGCAGGACTGCGCATGAAGATTTGAGAATTGTTTCCTAGAACGCAAGACGAAAAAATAGCATGCAATGCCTCGAATCACTCCTGGAGGCAGCGAAAACAATTGCTCACCACCGCGGCCAGTGGCCGAAATATGTTTTGACGTTTATTCATGGGGAATCGCTGGGAAATCGTTGGAGTATTCAAGCTACTTCAACACGAAGCGATTCGAAAAGTACATAAAATAGCGTATGCGAAGGCATCACAGAAGCATGGGAGAGAGAAATCGAATGAAAGCTCTATTTCGGGCAATTGGAGCCATTGTGGTCTGCCTCTCGCCGAGGGAAACACTTGCGGAGTTCTCATATGAATACAAGCCTGTGAAGGTGATCTTTGACACTGACATGGGCAACGATGTTGATGATGCTCTTGCATTGGCGATGATCCATGCGCTTCAGTCGCGTGGTGAATGTGAGCTACTGGCAGTCACCATCACCAAGGATCATCCGCTCGCCGCGGCATTTGTCGATGGAGTTAACCGCTTTTACGGCCGCGGTGAGATTCCGGTAGGCCTTGTTCACAGCGGGCCCACTCCCGACGTGGGAAAATTCATCCAGTTGGCGAGTGCTCTCGACGGAGAAGAATTGCGTTTTCCCAACCGGTACGCCAGTGGCGATTTGATCCCCGATGCAAAGAATGTTCTGCGCGGCGCGCTGGCCAATGAGACCGATGGCTCAGTGGTAGTTATCCAGGTTGGTTTTTCGACGAATCTGGCTCGCCTTCTGGAATCACCGGCAGATGCTCATTCTCCATTGAACGGCAGAGACCTCGTGGCCCAGAAAGTGAAGCAACTCTATGTCATGGCCGGGCACTTTGAGCAGGCTAATAGCCAGCAAGAAGGTATTAAGGAATACAACGTAGTGAAGGACATCTCGTCCACTCAGAAGCTCGTCGAAAACTGGCCGACGCCTATCGACTTTAGTGGTTTTGAAATTGGTCGCGATATAGAATACCCTGCGGAAAGCATCGAGCTGGACTACGGATACTTGAAGCATCATCCTGTTGCCGAGGCTTACCGACTCTATATGCCTTCGCCGCACAATCGACCCACCTGGGACCTGACGCCCGTCTTGCAAGCAGTGCGACCGACACGTGGGTATTTTGGGATTTCTCCCCAAGGGCGCGTCTCCGTCGATAATGAGGGGGTGACGCATTTTGAGGAAGGGAAGCAAGGATTGCATCGTTACTTCACGGTGACTCCCGAACAGATTGTGCGCGCAAAAGAGGCGTTTGTTTGCCTTGCCAGTCAACCGCCTGAACCTGTGAAACAGTAGAAATGAAGTAGCAAACGTTCTACAAAAAACATAAGGTCCATCACCAATGTTTGTCGTCGACAGTTATCCGTTGGCCGTCGTGTTCTGCGTGATCACCATGATTTGCTGGGGGTCTTGGGCCAATACACAAAAGTTGGCAGGAGCACGTTGGCGCTTTGAATTGTTTTATTGGGACTATGTGATCGGCGTTGTATTAATGGCGCTCATGTTGGCGTTCACGATGGGAAGCATCGGACACATTGGTAGATCATTTCTTGGCGACTTTCGGCAGGCATCGGGAGACAGTTTAGCTGCCGCGATGATTGGTGGAGCGATTTTCAACGTTGCCAATATCTTGTTGGTCGCCGCGATCGCCATTGCAGGCATGGCGGTTGCTTTTCCAGTTGGCATCGGTCTGGCGCTCATAATAGGCGTGCTTGTCAACTATGTTGGTTCGGCAACTACTAATACTGTCAGCCCTACATTACTTATTCTAGGTGTTGGATTGGTGGCTTTCGCGATTATCCTCGACGCAATGGCTTACCGACGTTTGCCTAACCAATCGGAAGGAGGAGCTAAAGGGTTGATCTTGTCCGTCCTCTGCGGAGTGATGATGGGGTTCTTCTACAAATTTGTGGCTAGCTCGATGGCGACAGACTCGATCAATATGGAATCAGGCAAGTTAAGCCCGTACACGGCAATGGTGTTCTTTTCGCTGGGGCTTTTATTAAGCAACTTGATTATCAATCCCTTGATAATGATGAAGCCGTTTGCCGGTGAGCCCGTCAAGCTGAGTAGTTACTTTCGCGGCTCGTTTCTCGATCACCTCTGGGGAGTTGTTGGAGGAATGATTTGGGGAATAGGTATGACTTTCAACATAATCGCCGCGGAAAAAGCGAGCTTTGCGATCTCTTATGGACTGGGCCAGGGAGCGACGCTCATTGCGGCCATTTGGGGAGTTTTCGTCTGGAAAGAATTTAGTGATGCGCCGAAAGGCGTCAATACTTTGCTGGCGTTTATGTTCATGAGCTATGTAGTTGGGCTATCGATCATCATCATTGCACGATAGGGCAAGACCTACGGGTCCGAGTGTCTCAAATTTGTGGAAAGCTCGTATGCAAGGTTCAAAGGTCGTTGTCATTGGCAGTGTGAACACTGATATGATCATAAAATCAGCTCACATTCCTCGACCTGGAGAGACGGTTATAGGAGGCGAGTTTTTTTGTGTACCTGGCGGCAAGGGAGCTAATCAGGCGGTTGCGGCAGCTAGGCTCGGCAGTCAAGTCACCTTGATCGCTTGCGTAGGAGACGATCAACTCGGCGATCAAGCAATTGCTGGTTTTCGCCAGGAAGGTATCAATGTCGAAAATATCTTCCGATCCAACGACATGCCGACTGGTGTTGCCCTCATCATGGTGGGCGATGACGGTGAAAATCTAATCTCAGTTGCGTCCGGGGCGAATTACGCTTTGACTGCTGACCATGTTCACGCAGTTGCTGATATTATTCGTGGTGCAGGAGTTTTAATGCTGCAGCTAGAAACCACGATGGAAGTGGTGCTTGCTGCAGCGCAAATCGCTCACAATGCTAATGTCCCCGTCATTCTCGATCCGGCACCTGCTCCTAATACTTCCTTGGATCCACACTTACTCAAGTGCGTGAGCTATATAACACCGAACGAGAGTGAAGCCAGTCGGCTAACGGACTTGGTTGTCGATGATGAAAAAACTGCCGAGCAGGCTGCTCAGCAACTGCTGGCTACTGGTCCTGGTTGCACGATATTGACTCTAGGAAGTGCCGGTGCATTGGTTTGTACTCGCGAGCAGTCGATTTTAATCGAAAGCTTTCCTGTTTCCACCGTGGATTCTACCGCTGCTGGTGATGCGTTCAATGGTGGCTTAGCGGCGGCGATCGCCGCAGGAAAGCCTCTGCTGGAAGCTGTGGTACAGGCGTGCGCAAGTGGTGCTTTGGCGTCAACCAGAATTGGGGCTCAGCCTTCACTGCCATATGCCAGCGAGCTAATTGACTTGGTGAAAAGCCGTCGGCAGCAATAGTGCCAAACTGACGACCATACTTTGAATCGAATATTGAACGAGAATTGCAGTTGCCAGATTTGCATTGGAGCTACGGCATGAATAGATGCTTACCGAACGTATGCCGGCGCCGCAAATATTCACTCAAATTTCTAGCCCGTCACCCGACGAACTACATTGAATATCATAGAAGTTGGCACTTATCATTAGCTCTCCTGCTCATCTTCCTCCTTGCTGGTACAGCTTGGGCAGCCGAAGGGTCCAATATTGTAAAAGCCCCATTCAAGTTTGAGTTGGAGCCTGTATTTAACGTTTGGGTTCGTCGCCCTGGAGAGCATTTGAGCGTCTTCGACGGCATCACAGAGCTAGAGACCTGCAAAAGACGCACTGGAGCAAACGCGGCTGCTGGATGGGTTAATATTACGAGTCGCATGGCAACCGATAGAAATGCTTGTGGCGATGAGAGCAGCGACTCCAGTATATTCAGTGAACTCGATGATATCTCAAGATTGCTATCAAACGAGATGATCTTTGGAACAATTTATCTTGGCGATCACAACAATCCGTTTTTTACCGACTACTCCCGAGAATTTGAGAAGGCACATCCTGAAGCCTTCATGCAGGATGTCAATGGACAACTAATAAGGGTTCAACAGAATCCCATCTCGGGCATTCACTCTGCTGTACCGGCTGTAGATGACCGCACCATTTCGCGACTTGCTGCTGAGTTGATTCATGATGGAGCAACCCTCCTGCGTGATAACCGATTAATTACAAGCTGGGTCATTGGCACTGAAGAAGCCTATCCGGACTACTTTGGCTTGCCGGTCGGAGATTTTCGCCCTGCTTCGCTCACGCATTTTGAAAAGTATCGTGCAAAACGTGGGTGGGTTTTGGAGGGCGTCCCTCAGAATGCCTTGCAGAGCAATTCCTCTCAATTCCAAGCCGCGTGGTATCAATTTCGAGAACAAGCAATGGCAGATCGCGCTGCCGCCGGCACGCGTGAATTCCTCGCGGTAGATTCGACACGCCCAATTTTCTATCCCACACATGGTCATCCATTTTCCGAACTTAAACGGCGAGGACTAGGATTGTCGCCCTCACTTCTCCTAGGCGCCTGCGATGGTATCGAGATGGGACATATAACGATTGATGATGATCGTGAAGGATTAAACCCATTGTTCCTTACAACGTTTGCCTCAATGGGTGCTCCTATCATTGTCCCTCGTCTTGCCAATAAGACTCTTGACTCAGAAGCACAAGGAGGTGGTCGATCGTTCACACCGCGCATGCTAAGGCGACTCGTTTATGAGTGTCTTGGAATGGGAGTATGGCATATTGGCCCTATTCACTGGAGGAGCAAGCTTGGGGACGGAGAATGGAATATTAAAGGCACTCCGGCTGAGGCTGAATGCAAGAAAGTCTTTAGCGAGATTCGCGACGCGTGGCCATACTTAGATGGAATGAGTCGAGTGCAACCTGAGATCGCGCTTTACGTGGCAGATGACACTTGGATTCGAGGATGGAATTCACGCTGGACTGGTTTCTTTCAAGACGCCATCGCCAATCATTACCAACTTGCCATTCTTGGCGATGCAATGATTACCTCAGACCTTGTTAGTCGCATTCCTGTGCTCATATGTATCGACAATACTCATGTCGCCGCGGCAACCACTAAGCGCCTTCTCGAATATGCCGAAGCGGGAGGTATCATTTTTGTTTCGGGCGAACTCGGAACCCACGATGAACTGGGAGCAGAAATGCCTGATTCTTTTCAAGAGCGCATAGCGACATTAGATAACGTTGTCAAAGTTCCTCCAAGCACGATATCCAAGAGGCTACTTGTAAATTCATTCCAGACAGGCGAGGGGGCTTATCAGGTCGAACAGAAATATGGTCCAGTGGATTTTTCGAAAGTCATGGCATTGATTGGTGCTCACGTTCCGCAGGCAATGATTAGGCCGATGCGACTGCAGAATTCCAAAATTGATTCAACCATCGAAGTACTGAGTCTGACCGATGGTTTCTCAAAGCTATGTGTTTTAATAAACAAAACCTCTGATGACAGGTTGGCTGATATAAAGGTACCTGTTGAAGGTTTTGATTTGCCGCTCGCTTGGCGAATACTCGGACAAGTACCAGATAACACTCACGCTTTATCAGAGTCTGGGAGTTTGAAGGTTCCTCTAAAAGGGTGGGGAAGTTCCCTTGTTTGGATACATCCGGCGGTCGACGAAAATGAAGTTAAGGATAGAGTCGAGGAGGCTGGCAGGGCCATCAGTCGTTGGGAAGAATTGGGGGCTTCCACAGCGGCACTGCAACCGATGTTACGCGCAGCACAAGAGTATTCCCTTACGGATACCCTGGCTCCAAAAGCATATTGCCTCGCCAGTCGGATTTTATCTTCTTGCTGCATGAAGTCCGCGATACACTCAACTCGTGACAAGAGCGTGAGAATAACTACGGTCGCGTACGATTCAAAAGGCAATCCTGCCACAGGCCTCAATGTTCGCTTGCGTGTAGTACCAGGCTCCTTCCAGTGGCATACTTTTCATGAAGTAGGGCCAGGAGACTACGTAGCAACGCTTGCATCGCCAGACTGGCCTACATTTTATGATCCCGAAAAGCAGAGATACGAGGCTATTTCTGATAAAAGTCGCCTTGTGATTTCCGCACGAGGGAACGGTATTTTCGGTGGTGACATGATCATTCATGAACCTTAAAAGGTCTAGCAGAACCTGAGAAAGAGAATCCAGTCAGCTTATGGCTTTCAATGGAGATCTCGTCCACGGTGAACCTTGCATTCACATTCTTAAAAAATCGACCTTTGCAGAGGACTCAATTTGGCCAACCTTTCTATTCGCACCGATGCCTGTGAACTCGATTTCCTGGCACTCGGAGCATTTGTTCATCGGCTTGATCCTGGGGTGATTCCGTTTCGGCAAGCTCGGTCATTTGACGTGCACATTTCAGGCGGCGAATACAATGTGGCGGCAAATCTCGCTAGTTGCTTCGGGCTGTCGACCGGCATCGCTTCGGCTATGGTCAATAACGGCATAGGAGAGCTTGTACAGAATGCCGTTCGCGAGAAAGGAGTGCGTCCCTTCTATAAGCATTTTGAATATGACGGCGTCCGTGGCCCAAACATTGCTACCGTTTACAGCGACCGCGGGCACGGCGTAAGGGGGCCGGTAGTGTTCTACAATCGCGCGAACGAAGCTGGCGGCTTGCTCAAGCCGGGAGACTTCGACTGGACAGCCATATTCGCTAAGGGGGTTCGGTGGTTCCACTCGGGTGGGATCTTTGCTGTGATCGGACCGTACACAGCTGATTTGATTGTCGAAGGTATGCGGGCCGCTAAAGCGGCCGGCGCAATCACGAGTTTCGATCTCAACTATCGCGCGAAGATGTGGGCGACTTTTGGCGGAGAAGAGCGCGGGCGAGAAGCAATGCGTAAGATAGCAGCTGAGTTGGACGTGCTCATCGGCAATGAGGAAGACTTTCAGATGGGACTCGGTGTAAAGGGTCCTCAGGTAACGGGCAAAGCTGGTTCCAAGCTCGACCCCGCGCACTTCTTCGCGATGATCGACGCTGTGCGAGATGAATTCCCAAACATAAAGATGGTTGCCACATCGCTCCGTGAGGTCCATTCAACCACTTGCCACAGTTGGGCAGCCGTGATGTGGCTTGATGGCCAGCGCTTGGTGAGCCCCACGATGGAGCTCGATGTGATCGACCGAATTGGAGGCGGCGATGGTTTTGCGTCTGGCTGTATTTTTGGCTTGCTGGACAACCGCTCTCCTGAAGATTCGTTACGCTTAGGCTGGGCTCATGGCGCTCTTCTCACCACTTTTCCTGGCGACCTCTCAATGGCGAAGCTGCCGGAAGTGGAATCGCTGGCCAAAGGAGGCTCCGCGCGGGTGCAGCGCTAGCGGAATATTTTGTCTCCGCACGATTGTATCCCATACCTCGTTCGACGGCTGCATATTGGTCGGAGACGCGAACTCTAACAACGGCAGACAGGCCTTTCGATGGTCGCAGAGTAGGGGACTAACGCACCACTCGGGTCTAGAAACAGGGCTCAAACGCGCCAATGCGATTCCGGCGGATGGCAATACTGTCGTTGGAATCAATACATCGGCGAATCGCGGATTCGAGTGGACCATAGCAGACGGGTTGCTCCTGATCCAGGGAATTCCTGGGGGCACGAGTTTTTTCGTGGAAGCCTTTGCTGTCTCAGCAGACGGTACTGTCGTGGCTGGCGCAAGTACGGGGGCGACAGCAGTTTTCAAAAGCCGGTGGTGTGGGACGCAGTTGGTAGTCCAACAGTGCTCGGCAATCTAGCCCCGCGAAAAAGTGGCGGCTCGACTTGTCAAAGAAGCCAGAACACGCCAAGTGGTAGTATTCACGCACGACATAACCTTGCTTCTAGCTCTTGAACGAGAATGTGCTGAGAAGCAAGTTCCGTTGCTTGCTCACACGGTAAGGCGTTCTTTGAGCGGTCCGGGGGAATGCGCCGCTCCTGGGTGTAAGCCTTGGCATTGTCAGACCACAACTGACCGTATCAAGTTTTTAAGGAACGTGTGCGCACCATTCAAGAAGCTTGAAACTAGTGATCCGGATGACTTCGAAAAGCAAACGAAGGATGCATACGGGAAGCTACGAGAAACCTGGGAGCGAGCTATTGAGGAAGTGGTGCTAAACGGCGTTATTACTCGATTCGATCCCGCAATTCAAACTAAGCGGCTCAGTAGCATTTGCCTTGATGCAACTGATTACGCAAAGATCGATCAAGAGATGAGCAAATGCTCGACTAGGTTCACCGGGCACGATACGGCTCCCGCTCTAGCTCTTGGACCCATTACAGCGGACGAGCTTATAGCGGACATCGAAACGCTCGACACTTTTGTTAAAGACATGAAGAAGAAGCAAGATAAGGCACGTCAAGCAGTCGGCGATATGTTGAAGCCGCCGACAGCGCGCGTTGCGGGAAAGCGTGCCACAAACGGTGCTTCTAGAGATGGAAAGCTGATTGCGTGACACATCCGGATATTATATCGCCTTTTGATGCGGCTTGTGTCATGATTCTACCTGCCGTGCTCAGAAACGAACCCTCATGCGCTTTACTGCAAGTTGCGGCATCGCTGTCGCACTTTGGAAGCGGCTACTCGCCACCGGTGTTTATCGATCTGTGCTTAACAACAGGCGAGCGCCGAACCGTTAGGGGAGAATTGATCATGGAATTGCCAATCAGCTCAGTAGGCACCTATAGTCTGAACTAAGCATTGAGCTTCCCGCCTAGTTGTCCGCAGGCCAGGCCTGGGTGACCTTTGAATTCACTCTGATCGTGCATGCTTGGTCCATAACCCTGACAATCCGATTTTCCTTGCAATCGGTCCTTGGCAGCGTGACAATACTGGGCAGGTCAGAAAAGAGGTTCTATGGTCGTTCGCATACCTGCGATATTGGCGTTTTGTTTCTGCTGTTCTCTCAGTTCCGCCGTAGAAATCCCTAAGACTGCCATCTTTGGGGAACACATCAAGGGAACGGAACCCATCGAGTTTTTAGCTCGTGGCAAACGTGACGAGCATGGTGTACACGTCATGGACGAGCCGTCACCCGTGACGGAGATCGGTCAGTCTCTCAGCGATCGTTGGGTTACTAAGCCAGAAGGAATGGTTCTCTCAGGTTCAGCACAACACGCGATTCGTACAGCTAAGGCACGGTTACTGGATTGCGATAGCCCAGGACTTTCGGACAGCGGCGGGCCAGTTTTTCTACGCCGCTAATGCCGGGGCGTTTTCGGCTTCGAATTGTTCTGGGGTTTTGTAGTCGAGCGACTGGTGGAGCCGCTGACGATTGTAAAAGATTTCGAT
>JBGTBJ010000094.1:0-20164 GCA_041749395.1 Pirellulaceae bacterium | reverse complement strand
ACGCATCCAATCGGGCTTGCCAGAGAACACGCTTTTCAGCATTGATGGACCGTGACATGCAAGAGCCTCCAGGGTTTGAAGAAGTGACAAACCCACCATCCTCTCATGCACGTCAAGAATGGCTATGTCGGGCGCTTACGGTGAAGTCCAATTGTTGGCAGGGCAATTCCGCATTGCTTTGACCGAACGATTGAGCTTGATCGCTGTCAAAGATGGTTACTTCTGGGCTCAAAATAATGGTGTGATGAGCAACGTCTTGAACGATGGCTGGGCGGATATTACCGCTGGCCTGAAGTACAATCTGTATCGAGATACCGAGACGGGCACCTTGCTGTCGCTGGGCGGAACGTATGAAATTCCTTTGGGTGATCGTCGCGCATTGCAAGCGATCGGAAATGGTGAATTTCATCTCTTCTCAAGCTTTGCTCAACGGCTACTCGATGGCAATGCTCACTATATGACGACCGTCGGATGGCGTTTACCGGCTGAAAGCGGCGTACAAACAGAGTCGATTCACTGGTCGAATCACCTCGATCTTCGCGTGACGAAAACCCTCTACGCAGTTACCGAAGTCGTTTGGTGGCACTGGCTGGATGAAGCGAATGCAGGCCTCCCCGTTGGTGTCGGTGGTCACGATGCTTTCAATCTTCCATTCACCAACGTAGAAGGAAACGATCTCGTTACTCAATCCGTCGGTGCCAAATACAAACCTAACGGTTGCTTCGAAGCGGGCCTTGCTTACGAATTCCCCATCTCGGATTTCCAAGATGTGCTCGATTATCGTATCCAAGCTGATTTGATCTTCCGTTACTAAGCGAACAAGTTCCGTCCTTTCCGGACCGAACGACACTGATTGGCTTCCGCCGAAACCCTTGCGTCGCTGCCAAGCGATGCAAGGGTTTTTCCATTGGGCTATGCAGGTTGCTCGTCCACTTCCAACATGGGTTCAGCACGTTTTGTTTCATCCTGCTCGTCAATCAACATCCGCACTGCCGGGGTCTCGAGATCATCAAATTGCCCCCCACGAATGCACATCACACAAGCCACCACAGCTGCAGCACCCATCAAGATTGCCACCGGCAAGGCAACAAATAGCACGCTCATTGCTTTTTCTCCAAGTCGTTAAAGGTCGGAGTTCCCAACGTCAGTGCTAACACAGTTAACGAACTAATCGGCATCAAAATGGCCGCCACCAACGGATCGATTCGGCCAGCCATCGCCAAACCCACAGCGATTGCATTATAGGTCAGCGAGGCGACAAAGTTCCGCCGAATCACTTGGACCGTTCGCCCGGCTCCGATCCAAAGTGTCTTCATTCCCAACAATTGACCATCGGCCAAATAAACTGGAGCCGCCTCCAAACTGGCCTCAGCGCCACCTCGCAATGAAACACCAACATCAGCAGCAGCCAACGCGGCCGCGTCATTCACGCCATCACCTACCATGATCACCGAACCACCTTCTCCCTGAGACCGTTGAATCCGAGCCAACTTGGCCTCGGGAGTCAAACCACCACAAGCCAATTCGCGTGGCACACCCAATTTTTCGGCAACATGCGCTACGGCCTCCGGATGGTCACCTGACAAAATGCCTACGCGCCAGCCCGATGAAATCAAATAATCCACCACCTGCGCGGCGTCTCTACGTAGCTCATCTTCAATCTTCACACCTGCGGCAACCGCACCGTCGATAGCGATCAACACTGGCGTGGCCCCTGATCGAGCCATTCGATCCGCCACATCTCGCCACGCGGTTGCTAGCTCGACCCCTTCGGCAATCAGAAAATCGACGTGGCCGACAATCACCCGTCGACCCGCAACAATCCCCACCACTCCACCACCGGCGACCTGCCGCACATCCTGGGCGACGAACTCCGTGGGGGTTCCAAATGCACGACGGTCCGCTTCCGCAACAATGCCCAGGGCTGCAGGATGTTTCGAGTTTCGTTCGATCGCCGCCGCCATGGCCAATGCCTGATCGACTTCCTCACCTATCATTTCAGTGACGTGCAACCGTCCTTCGGTCAAGGTTCCTGTCTTGTCGAACCATACCATTCCCGGTTTCGTGATTCGCTCCAATACGTCGCCACCTCGGACCAGTATTTTCCGTTTCGCAGCTCGACCAATGCCGACCGCCAGTGCAAGGGGCGTGGCCATTGCCAGTGCACAGGGACACGCCACAATTAACAGAGCCACTGCATTCTCCACTCCCTGGCTTGGACTCGTTCCCCACCACAACACGACGGTCAACAAGGCCAAGCCGATCACAATCGCCACGAACCATCCGCCGATGGCATCAGCAAGCTGAACTACAGGCGCTTTGGATTCTGCCGCTTCTTCAACCAACCGCATCAATCGACCAACTCGGCTCTCCATACCGACCGCAGTGACACGTATCTCCAGTGGCGATTGAATGTTCGCCGTCCCTGCATGCACACTATCGTTTACCACCACCAACACGGGCAGGCTCTCTCCGGTCAACAAGGATCGGTCGAGCATGGATTCACCAGTCAACACGATTCCATCGGCCGGGATACCCTCGCCAGCAATCACTCGAATCACATCGTCAACGCGCAGCGTGTCAGTGGGAACCAACTTGCTTGTTCCATCGGGCTCCACTCGTGTTGCAGTGCGTGGAGCCAGACGCATCAACAAGCCAACCGACTCAGCCGCGCGTCGTTGCTGACGAAATTGAACCCAACGTCCTACAAGCAGGAAAAAAACCAGGATCGCAATGGAATCAAAGTAGACATCGCCCCGGCCTGTAATGCTGCTATAAACCCCGCCCACTGCGCCCGCACCAATGCCGAGCGCAATCGGCAAATCCATGTGAGGCGTCATCGTTCGCAAGGAGGCAAACGCACCTCGAAAAAAGGTTCTGCCTGGAATAGTTACTGACACCAGCCCCAGAATCACGCCCGCGTAACGGAGGGCGTGTTCGTGTTCAGGCTCCATCCCTGAAAATGATCCGGCATACAGCGCTACTGCAATCCACATCGCATTCATTGCGCAAAAGCCGGCGATGGCAATCTGCATGAGCAGTCGCCGATTCTCTGCTGCAGCCCGTTCGTGACGCCCGCCATCGGTCAGGGGTGAAAGCCGATAGCCGAGTTGACCCATGCGAGCCGCAATCTGACTTAACTTGGTGTGGCGCGGATCAAAGATCACATCAACCGAATGATCATTCATTCGCACTCGCGCCGAGTGCCAACCGGCTACCTGTCGCGCGGATCGCTCAATCAACCACGCACATGCGCCACAGTGCAAACCACTCACGGCCAAACGGCAAACCAATAAGTCGCCTCCCGCAGATTGTGGCGCACTCCGCCCCAATAACATCGGATCGTCCAATTCGGCGTAGCGATCGGAGACTACCACTGCCTCGCTTTCACCTGCCCCTATTGAATCCCGCAGCGCATAATACTCTTCCAATCCCCATCCACGAATCAACTCATAGGCACCACGACAGCCATGGCAGCAAAAAGATGGCGTCCGAGGATCCTCCCCGCGAGGCGCAGGTAGACCACAGTGGGCACAGGCAACCGTATCCCTGTCGTTCCTTTTTGGAACAGCCTGATCGTCGCACGAAGAATCGACACTGGATTCAATCGGATGGACCACGTCTAACGGCTCTAATGCAGGCTTAGGGGATTTCAACACAGCAGGGCAATGGCTCATTCTGCAAATCGTGCAGCGTCTGCAAGGCGCTCCCTTGCTCTGACTTCTGTAGCGAACTCTGTTGTGATTTTAAGGCAATCTCGGCAGCGCGTTCCGACAAGGGGCTCAGGTCGGCAGATGCGCGCCCCGTGGCTGTGTAGAGTCCAGTTAACAGTAAGACGACGGCGCCCAACACGGGCAACAAAGGTCGCAATCGAGGCGCCACGCTGAATGCACCAGCCACCAAGGCGCTCAAGGCTGGCAAAGTGCCCAACCAAAAAGCCAACATGATCAACATCGCGGGGACAATCCCACCAGTTCCCGCAGCCACCAAAACAAACAGGTAAAGCCATCCACAGGGCAACAACGTCGTCAGTGCACCGGCTGCCACGCCTCGCATTGCACCCGGTAGTCGGGCGATCCAGGGTCGTCGAGCGGCCACAAATTGCGTGATCCAAGGTACCTGGGGAGTCGCAACAATTGCCCCTTTTTGAATGCCGGTCCAACGGGGCGCCAACCAATCCGCTACCCGTACCAAACCCATGGCGATCATGGCCACTCCCACCACACGAGAGGCCAAGGCTTGGGCACCAACTAACGATCCACCTGCGGTCAACATCGCTCCGGCAAGCCCAGCGATCCCACCTGCAGTGAGATAGGTTATCAAACGGCCAAGATGATAAGCCGCCAAGCGCGCACCCACACGCCCATCCCGATTCCCCGCGCCACTGGCCCAAAGAGCCAACGGCCCGCACATGCCAATACAATGCAACGAACCTAAGACACTGGCAACCATCACAGCAAGAAGCAGTCCGATCATTGGACGGCCCCTGACGAATCGCTGGTCCCCTTAGAATCGCTGGTCACGTCGATGACCTGACTATTCACGAAATGGTCATCACCCACTCCGTGAAGATCCAATTCGAATTGCCACATTCCGTCCCGTGTCATCTGAGCTGTACCGACATAAACGCCACTTTCCTGCATCACCAAGGGGACGCGCTGAACGTTATTGGCACGTGCATGATGATACAACCTGGCATCACCCGTCACGTCAACAATGGGCAAGCCACTGGCCGATTGAAGCCGTACAACAATTTGTCGATTCCCGCTCGTATCGGGTAATTCAGAAACTTGCACGGACGACTGCCAGTGCAAAGCGTCACTGGCATGCCGCGTCGCGAGCTCTTTGTCCCAATCCAGTGCTTTGGTGTGATAGTCGGGCACAATGGCAACCGTAGGATCTCCCGTTGCCAAATAGACTGCAAACGCACCTCCGATCACTTGCGTCCCTAAAAAACCAACGACCAGTGACCCCCACAGCCATGCGGCTCGACGCGAGGCACGCAGCGTGTCTTGCTCGCTGGCCCAATGATTTTGTTCCACAGTACCGTTTGCCATGATTAACCCTCTCACAATGTATGCGAATGATTGCCGCGAGAACTAGGGCCGCGCGAACTAGCGCCGTGCGAACTAGCGCCGTGGACCTAGCAAACGATACTCAAGCAGTCGCTCGTTACCGATCTCGTCGTGGACTCGAAACTTAGCTTCGACACTCCCTGCCTCGCCAGTCATTCTTCCTGGAAATCGGACTGACAACGGAACGACACTGGTGGCTCCTGCTGCTAACGTCAATCCATCGCTATCTACAACTTCCAAGGAAACACCCTCCGGTTCAATCGCTTCTACGATGTAAGTCTGAGTCTGCTCGCTACGGTTCACCAGACGCAAACGCATACTATTGATTAATTGCCCCGATGCTTCTCGCGTGAATGGATTGCCACCAGAACGCATGACTCTGGCATCAAAAGCGTATTTGGTGGACAACACATAAAGGAAACCACAGACCGCTACTGCTAGCGCTAATGGATAGAGAATTATTCTGGCGCGAAGGATCCCACTGGGCTTGCCCTCCAACTCATCTTGTGACGTGTAACGGATCAGCCCCTGAGGCAAACCCACTTTATCCATCACTGTATTGCAGGCGTCGATGCATTGCGTGCAATTGATACACTCCATTTGTAATCCATTGCGAATATCAATTCCCGTGGGACAGACCACTACGCATTGGCCACAGTCTACACAATCGCCCGCAGATCCTTGGGCCTTGCCACTGGTCAGCGTTGCCAAAGCCGCCTCGTCGGCCACGGGGCGTTTTCCCTTTTTGCGAGGCTCCCCTCGCGAAGCATCATAACCGACGATGCGGCTACGACGATCCAGCATGACCGATTGAAACCGGCCGTAGGGACAAGCGATCAAGCAAAGCTGTTCGCGAAAAAACAGAAAGTCAAACATCATCGCGGCGGTTGTTCCCGCCATCACCAAAAAAGCCGCAGGATGTTCTAGTGGTGAGGTCTTGATCCAGTGCGACAGGCGTTCGGTACCTACAAAGTACGACAGGAAGGTGTGTGCCAGCGCCATCGAGAACACTAAATAGACACCCCATCGCAATACTCGCATCGCGGGTATTAATGACTTTTTCGCCGCACCACCCTTGCCCGCCGTCCCTTCAAACCAGCGGTCGATCGGGCGAAATAAAAACTCCATGTAGACCGTTTGCGGACAACCCCAACCGCACCAAAGTCTGCCGCTGACTGCGGTCGCTAAAACGATCGTTAAAAAGACACTGATCATCCCCAGCGCTAACAGCAACGTATCGGTAGGCAGGAACGTATGGCCCATGAACACAAATTGCCGCGCCGGTACATCTAACAATATCAGCGGCTTACCTGCATATCGAAGATGGGGAATCGACACAAAGATCGCGATCAACAGATAGGCGACAATGCGGCGACGATGCCACAGGATCCCCGTCGACAACTTGGGCCTTAACCAACGACGCGAACCATCTCGCTCTAGCGTACTCAACACATGCTCGGGCGCGTCTAACAGGGGCCCATGGTGGTCGTGGGCTGGCTCTGACTTGCAATCACAACCCCCACACCCTTTGCAACTGCCTTCGCTACGGCCCGCTGAGGTCACAGGCAAACCTAGTGACCCTAAACTTGAATGAGCTTCACTGCTTGGGTCGGAAGCTCTTTGCGAATGAGACATTTCTCTCTTACAGCCAATTCGAGTTAGATAACTTTAGGGTGTTTCGCCAGAACTGGCTTCACCCTCAGTTTCAGGTGTTGCAGTTTCCGTACCACTTTCTTCCTGGAGCTGTACTAAGGTGGGCCAGGGTTCAATAGCTTTGCCCTCCGGCCCCTTGGGGCTGCCAGCAGGCTGCGAACCACGCAAGCTAGCAGCATAGCAAGCCACAAAAATACGCTCGTTTTGATCCAATCGATTTTGCCATGCAGGCATTGCGCCCGCGGCTGCACCATTGGTGATTACCCGCATGAAGTCTTCAATCTTGTTGATGTTCTTGTAGTAGTCGTCGGTGAGGTTGGGACCGACTATGCCCCCCCCTTCAACGCCATGACAAGTAGCACAATTCATCTTGTAGATACTCTTCCCAATCGCCAGACCGCCCGAGTCGTTGAGGTATTTTACGAGGGTCTGTTCATCGGGCCTCAAGTCGCCAAAAGCAGCAAATTGCAGTCTCGAATTGGCCGCGTTGGCCATTGCCCAGCCATCCTCCACGGTCCGCCCCGTCGCACCGAAGTGATAGTAGGCAAAGTAAGGAAACGCGAACAAAATCGAGCCAACAAACATCCACTTCCACCAACCGGGAAGCGGATTATCGAACTCCTGAATTCCGTCGTACTCATGTCCCGTCAATTCATCATTGGGCATCCCGACCTCGTCGGCAACGACCTCACTGTACGACATCTGCACATTCTTCGAAGGGTTATTGGTCATCGCGAGGGTCCTCCACTCGATCACTCAACGGGATCGAGGCAAAACGGTCGGTAGCACTGCGAGTCAAACGCAACGTTGCATAACACATCATGGCAAAAGCGACGCAAAACAACCCCAGTGCTACCTCCGCACAAAAGCTGTAATCAATCGCTTGAATAACATCTCTTAACATGGAAAAGTATTAACTCTTTGAAAGTCCTGGTTGGATAGCTTTTAGGGATTCACTGGAGTGACCGTAGCATCTTCGACATCTTTTTCCACTTCTTCGGCGGCCTCTTCATTCGCAGCCACCTCTTCGACAACCGGTGCGGTTTCAGCAGGTGGTACGACAGCAGGCCGATTCAGGTCGACCCCTAGACGTTGCAAGTAGGCGATCAACGCCATGGCCTGCGTATCCTTTATCAAAACCATGGAACCGTCGATTTTAACTTTCTCGACCGGTCCACCCTGTGAAATGATCTCCGCCGCAATCACTTCCGCTTGACGACGCGCCATCTCCGGCCCATCGGTCAATTCTTCTTCATAGGGAGCACCTAACATATGGGCGGCCCAAACCCGATCTGCCACTTTGTTGAAGTCCAATTCTTCATTGAGCAAATGATCGAAAATAGGCATGACCGAACCGGACGAAACCTGTTCAGGATCTTCGAAGTGAATCCAGTGCCACGAACTGGTCCGAAGTCCACCCTCGCGGGCCAAATCGGGACCAATGCGGCGACTGCCCCACTGAAACGGATGGTCGTAAACAAATTCACCCGGCTTGCTGTACTCACCGTACCGCTTGGTCTCAGCCACAATGGGCCGAATCATTTGGCTATGGCAGTTGTAGCAACCTTCCGCCACATAGATATCGCGGCCCGCCAGCTCCAATGGCGTATAAGGCTTTACGCTGGCAATCGTCGGAATGTTGCTGCGAATTAAGAATGTCGGAATGATCTCAAACAGGCTCGCCGCAACCACAGACAGCAACACGAGGACGGTGAACCGAACGGGCAATCGCTCCCAACGACGGTGCCATCCCATCTGGGCCACTTTATCAACCGTCTTGGCAAATTCCAAAACGGGCTTTCCTTCCAGGCGTGATGTACTGACCGACTCGCCCAAATAACCCTTGGTCAACCGTGGCGCCGTGTAAACCGGCACTTCATACACTGCAGGACGTGTCATCCAAGTCATCACATAATTGATCGCCATCATCACGATACCGCTGACAAACATTCCGCCCCCAGCAACGCGGATCCACCATAGCGGCTTGACGGCCTGGACCGACTCCAAGAAATCGTTGACCAATAGCCCATTGTCATCCATGGCTCTCCACATCAGACCTTGCATTAATCCAGCCGCGTAGATGGGAACGATATAGAGCAAAATACCAATCGTTCCGGTCCAAAAGTGCCAACCGGCAAGTTTAGTGCTCCATAACTTGGTTTGGAACAATCGCGGGGCTAACCAGTAGATCATCCCAAAACTCATCATTCCGTTCCAACCCAACGCGCCACTATGCACGTGTGCGATGGTCCAGTCGGTGTAGTGGGAAAGCGAATTGACACTCTTCACGCTCAACAATGGCCCTTCAAAAGTGCTCATGCCGTAGAACGTGATCCCCACAACAAAGAACTTCAGTACGGGGTCGGCTGCCACCTTATGCCAGGCACCTCGCAAGGTCAGCAAACCGTTGATCATCCCGCCCCATGAAGGCATCCATAACATCACGCTGAATAACATCCCCAGCGTACTAGCCCACTCGGGCAAGGCCGTGTAATGCAAATGGTGCGGACCGGCCCAAATGTAAATGAAGACCAATGACCAAAAGTGCAAAATCGAAAGTTTGTAGCTAAAAACAGGTCGATTCGCCGCCTTGGGTAAGAAGTAATACATCAATCCCAGGAAAGGCGTCGTCAAGAAAAACGCCACCGCATTGTGGCCATACCACCACTGCATGAACGCGTCTTGCACGCCTGCGTAAATGGAATAACTCTTTCCCAATCCAATGGGAATAACCAAATTATTGAATACGTGTAACACGGTCACCGTAACAATGGTCGCGATGTAAAACCACAACGCCACATACATGTGCCGCTCGCGGCGATTGATCAAGGTCATGAAAAAATTGACCCCGAAAAAACCCAACCAAACTACCGCAATCGCCAAGTCGATCGGCCACTCCAGCTCCGCATATTCCTTCCCTTGCGTCACTCCTGCGGGCAACGTCAAAGCGGCCGCCACAATGATTAATTGCCAGCCCCAGAAATGGAGTCGCCCCAACACGTCGCTCCACATTCTCGCCTTACAAAGTCGCTGCGTGCTGTAATACACGGCACAGAAAATGGCATTGCCAGCAAACGCAAATATCGCCGCGTTGGTGTGAAGCGGCCGCAAGCGGCCAAAGGTCAAGTATTGATCGATCCATCCCAATGGCGTAAACACCTTGGGAAGCACCAAGAGCACTGCCACTAACAAACCAGCGACCGTCCCAACAACAGCCCACACGAGCGTGGCCGTCGCAAACATCCGGGTAATCCCGTCATCGTAACTGAATGTGTCGACATCCCTGTCTGGATGCGAATCTAACGCGGCGGTCGCCATCGTTGCGGCTCTCCCCGAAAAAACGATTGGTATAAAAACTTTTGCGATGCAAAAACAAACTCAGACGTGCTGGAAAACTATTCCAGACGCGATGTATATCACTTCCGATGCCAAGCTTATGCGGTAGCGACGGCTCGCCGCACCCCCGCTTGCCCAAAAACGGCTAAAATCCAAGCGATTCGAATCTCAAACATTTTTTGCCATTTCTTCCCCCTCCGGCACGAGCAAGCAGTTAGCCTGCGGCGACACTGCGGTTTGTCGTGACGGTCCCGCACACCTTACCGCACACCCACCCGGGCTAATTCGCACACTCCTCTCCCTCTTGCCCGCACCATTTTTTGCGTTCCAAATTATGTCAAATTCTCCTGCTCCCAAACCCAGCGACCTCTTGAGTCGTTATGAGGAACTGAAGAGCTACGTGTCCCTCACTTCGGCAGACGTGGAATTGGCTGTGAAGGCCTGGCCGCTGATTGAACCCGCCGTGCCCGCCTTGATCAATGATTTTTATCAAGAGATTTTGCGTCATGCTGAGCCCCGTCAAATCCTCTCGGGCCCCGCACAAGTGGAGCGTCTGAAAAGGACTTTGCGCAATTGGATCGCCGACCTCTTTGCAGGCAACTACGACGAGTCGTTCGTGGTGATGCGCTGGCAAGTCGGTTATCGCCACGTCCAAATTGGCTTGCAACCCATTTGGGTATCGGCCGCCATGGCGCGGCTTCGCGATCAAACCCTCCAAACACTTTACTCCCATTGGTCCCATGTACCCGCCCTGTACCGCAGTACCGCTTCGGCAATCACTCGCCTAATGGATTTGGATCTAGCAATGATCCAAGACGCTTACAATGCGGAATCTGTAGCGCAACGGCTCAACCGCGAACGCGATTTCGCGGAAGGGGTCATTCAAACTGCCCAAGCAGTGGTGATGGTGGTCGATTGTCAAGGCATCATCATCCGCGGCAATGCATTTCTCTCGGCGTTGCTGGGTTGGTCGACAAACCATTCGCACAGTGACTCGCATTGTCTGTTCGACCTAGTGGCTCCCAGCGATTGCCAAGCACTACAAGAATTTCTCCATCACGCTGCTTCAGGCAACGCACCCGCACCCCTCGATACGGAACTTCGTCCGCACGGTGGTCCGCCGCGAAGAGTCCGTTGGCTAGCGCGACGATTTATGTCGATTCCTGGTATCGCCGAGCCACCTGGTCCACCCTCGTCCCCCTCCGATCCTTTAGTGCTGTGTGTCGGCCAAGACATCACCGATCTCACGGAAGCCCAACGACAACTCGTTCGCCAAGAACGACTCGCCGCTATCGGTCAAACCATGACAGGACTGGCGCACGAAAGTCGCAATGCTTTTCAAAGGAGCCAAGCCGCGCTCGAAACGCTCTCACTGGAACTGGAGGACCGCCCCGTTGCGGTGCAGTTGATCGAACGCATCCAACGAGCGCATGACCACTTACTTCATCTCTATGAAGAAGTCTTGCAATTTGCCCGCCCCGTACGCCTAGAATTGCACCAAATTCATGTCGAGCAACTCGTCCAACAGACCTGGGACCACTTGTTGACGCTGTCTGCCGCCAAACAACTGCGGCTCGCCATCCAGGGCAGCGCTCCTCCCATTTCAGCCGACCCCTTTGCGGTCGAACAAATCCTGCGCAATGTGCTGGAAAATGCTATTCATGCCAGTGACCCAGAAGCCGTTGTTGAGATCACGGTTGAACCTACCTGGATCGGACACCTGGCCGCCACTCGAATTGTTATTCGCGATTTTGGCAAAGGAATCCCTAAAGCCTATTTGGAACGTATCTTCGAACCTTTCTTTACTACCCGGTCTCGCGGCACCGGACTGGGACTTCCCATCGCACGTCGATTGGCGGAAGGCCACGGAGGATCGCTGGAATTACGTAGCGCTGAACCCGGTACAGTAGCCGAAATCACCCTGCCGCTAACCGCGCTCCCCGATCCTGAGGTCACTGCAGCAGACGAAGACACTCGACGCACCACATAAAAAGAGCAGTAAATCACAGCCATAAGGGCCGGTCTCACCTGTGCTAATTCGCTCGCTCTTCGCGCCCAAACGCTCGTTTCCTGAGATGCAATGAGGGGAGGCGCTGGTCGGCGTACAATCTCTAAGTAACGCACTGGCAATAACTTACGTTAGCAATTTGTCGGGCAAGCCAAGCTTCCGGCCCAGCGATTGCTTACTGTTTTGCTAACTGTCAAGGTTCGTCTTTTTTTCGCTTCACGCAATTCCAACCTAACGTCGGTTGCAATAGTGACGCGAAGGCCACCACTCTTTAGGTTGAGTCGGCACCAATGGGGTCCATAACCGAAGTCATTCGCAACACCGAGTCCAAAATGACCGATGTTCTTGGAATCGAGCTCTTACTGGTTGACGACGAAGACGATTTTCGTGATTCGGCGGCGCAGTATTTTGTCAAACGAGGACACAACGTCACTTCTGTTGCTTCCGCTCGCGAAGCGATTGAGGCGGCTAAAAAGCGGCAGTTCGATGTTGCTGTGATCGATGTTCACATGCCAGAAATGGACGGCGTGGAATTGCTCAAGCGATTGCGTGCCGAGGGGGATCATCTCCAAGTAGTGATGCTTACCGGCGGTGCGACGATTCCTACCGCAGTGGCGTCGATGAAAGCGGGTGCTGTCGATTATGTGACAAAGCCGATTCGATTGGCGGACCTGGAAGCACTGATACATCGCTCGGCACGAACCGCAGACCTCGAGCGAGAAAACTCGCGTCTCCGCCAAGTGATTCATCGCCAACGCCCCGAGTCACCGATTATTGGCGAATCGCCTCAGATCCAAGAGGTGCTGAGGCTGATCGACCGAGTGGCCACCAGTGATAAGCCGGTGCTGATCGAAGGTGAAAGCGGTACCGGGAAAGAGTTGGTCGCTCGCGCTATCCATTCGGCCGGCCCGCTGGCAGATCGACCACTCGTGGTGATCAATTGCGCCGCCCTGCCGGAACACTTATTAGAAAGCGAACTCTTTGGTCACGAAAAAGGAGCGTTCACGGGTGCGGTCGCTGCAAAGCCGGGCCTCTTTGAAATGGCCGACGGCGGAACTCTGTTCATCGATGAATTCGGTGAACTGGCAGGATCGTTGCAAGCCAAGCTTCTCCGCGTTCTGGAAGATGGCCTGATTCGTCGCGTTGGAAGTGTCAAAGAACGTCGAGTCCAGGTTCGCATTTTGGCTGCCACCAATCGCGATCTTTCGAGTGAAGTGCGTGATGGTAAGTTCCGCGAAGACCTGTATTATCGCATCAACGTACTTCGCATCACTATTCCGCCCCTGCGACAACGACCAGCAGATATTGCCATTCTCGTCGATCATTTTCTGGGTGACGCTTGGCAGCTCGATCGCAATGTCATGGACCTGTTGACCCAGTACACTTGGCCAGGGAATGTTCGCCAATTGATCAATGCGCTTGAGAGGGGCAAGCTTCTGGCCGACAATGATCACGTTATACGCATGGTTAATCTCCCCTCCGAGATCCTGCGCCCCGGCGATCACCCAGCCTCCCCGATAACCCACTCGTCTTCGCAGAGAGAGTTATCCGGGGATGATTTGGCAGCCATCAACAAACGGCACGTGCAGGAAACATTGCAACGCCACCAAGGCAACAAAGCACAAACGGCCCGAGCACTTGGTATCAACCGCCGTTCACTCTATCGACTGATTGATAAGTTCGATTTGTGAAACAACAGGGCTTCCATGCCGAGATCGAATCCTCATGCTCGATACGCTGCACTCAATCGCCTGAGATCTTACGGTTCTAGTTGATGTTTTCCGTTGGCAAACTGATCATGGCAGGCATTGCAATGAATCAACATTTGCTTGTAGTGCTCTGTCGTCTTTTCAAAATCTTTTTTCTTGGCCGCTTTGATCATCGCTTGTCCCGCATCGCGTGAATCGATGCTGTAACGATTCCAATCCGCAACGTCCTCTTTCGGCGTACGAATGAGCAATAGGTTGCCTCCCTCGGCCAAGATGAGTGCATCGGAGCGGATCGCCTTCCAAGCTGGCAGAGCCGTCGGTTCCGTAGCCATCAATTCTTTCAATCGTCGGTAGGGTGCTTGGAACGCGCCCTCCATAAAATCGTGCATCGTCACGTCGACTGGTTTCAGCCCTGAGTCGCTGGCTGGTTCGTCTTGACCCGCCGCCACTTCAGCCGCATTCCCTTCAGTCGCCCCGGTTGCATTGGCCAAGTTGGGTGACTTCCAATTGGCAATACCAATACAGATCACGCATCCGAGAACCACCATCCATCCCAATCGTTGACGCATACCAAGGCTCCACAGCTAATTTGATTCGGGTTGCAACACCGCTCCCACACTGGACCGGTGTCAATTTTGCACGAGAATGATATCTCCTCGCCGTTTCAATGGTAGTCTAACCCATTCCTTGGGTCACTCGCCCTATCCAGAATCGCTGCCAACTAGCCCCTGCGCCCGTGATGACTCTGCTTTATCTCGACGATCGGTTTGAGCTACACGACACGGGAACGCACCCTGAATCGGCGAAACGGTTGATGGCAATTGCAGCCGAATTGGCCAAGCAGGGAATGGTTCCCTCGTCCGATCGTCCCACTTGGGTTACTGCGTCGCGAGAACAGTTGTTGCGCGTGCATAGCGAAAACTACATCGATTCCGTGGAGGCTTTTGCCGATCAAGGGGGTGGTCGGATCGAACAAGACACCATCGTCAGTCCTGAATCGTACCGCGTAGCAACACTCGCTGCTGGAGCCGCCACCGACGCAGTTCGCCGCGTACTAGCGGGTGAAGCGAAGACTGCTTTTTGTGCTATTCGGCCCCCTGGTCACCATGCTTTGGCCAGCCAAGCAATGGGGTTTTGTTTATTGAATCACGTCGCCATCGCCGCCCGCGCAGCGTGTCAAGAATACGGCGTCGATCGCGTGCTCATTGTTGACTGGGATGTTCATCACGGAAACGGGACGCAAGCCATTTTCTGGGAAGACCCCCGCGTAGGCTTTTTCTCGATTCATCGCTGGCCCTTTTATCCCGGCACTGGCGGCGCCTCGGAGACCGGTTCCGGTCAGGGGCTTGGCACAACGCTCAACGTACCGGTTGAATATGGAACGCCCGTGAAGGAGTACCATGAACGCTTCACGCAGGCGCTTCACACGATCGCCAGCAGGGTTCGCCCTGAGTTGATTTTGATCAGCGCTGGATTTGACGCTCACCGCAAAGACCCTCTTGGTTCACTCGACCTAGAAGATCACGATTTTGCTATCCTGACCCAACAGGTAATCGATGTCGCCAATGAATACGCAGAGGGCCGTATCGTCAGCCTCTTAGAAGGGGGCTATCACCCGGCCGCACTGGCTCGCTCCGTAGCCATGCATATCCAGACACTTGGCGCGAGCTAAAACCAGCAACACAAAAGTCGCATCGCTGAAATAGACTCTATTCCGTTGCGGAATCTGCCTCGAGGTTCGGCGCCATTGTTACCGATTCCTCCAACTGTCGTCGCACCTCATCATTAGCGGCCGACGATGAACCTTGGACCATTTGTAGTCCGCCGCTGGTTGACTGGGGCTTTACATCGACGACCAATCGATTGTTATTGAAACTCAGCTTCAACGACGATTGATCATCGAACTTCTGCGTTTTCAGCCACTGAGCCGCTCGTGGTTTAGATGCCCCTTTCCAGCGAAAATTCGCCAATTCATTGTCATCACCCTGCCACGAAGTAATTTCTAAATCGGCGAGCGGAAAATGGAACATGACTTCGTTCCTGCTATCGAGCTTGCCTTTTAACACAACCGCATCGGAGTCGGGCTTGGGTACATCGAGCTGTATATGAACCAGCGAAGATGACAATTCGGATTTGCTGACCATGACGAGAAACAACGGGACCAGAATGGCGATAGGGAGCCAAGCAGCGCGACTGGTGAATCGCCCGACGCTGAACCGTTTCAAAGATGCCACTGGCGACGGGAAAGAGTGAGACGATTGGGGCATGGAGGTCGCGAATTGGTTGGGGCCGATCGACCGCGATGCTTCATGAGATAAACCCTCATTCGCTCCCGATTGATGCTGGGATTCCTGCCTTTGCAGCCACGCTCGTAGGTCACCCGCATCGCTGCGGGAAATGGCTAGCTTTACGGTACCTGGTTCCTCTTGAGGTAATGGATCAAGACCGCTCATCGAAGCAGTGCAAATCCGTAATCGCACAGCGACTGCATAGTCTTTCAACTGCATTCGTGTGATGTGCTGCAGGGGAACTCGCAATTGCCGCATGTCCGATTGCAGCAGTCCAAATAAGGAGTCCTTGATTTTCCATTCGAAATGCAGCTCCTCATCGTTCAGATGCATCATCCCCCGCCCTTCGGCAAAGCCGCCGTATATCTGCTTCAATTTAAATGGCATACTCAGCACGGGCGATTGCACCTCCTCCATTTTCCGACCTGGCAGCGCGCTGACCGCAGCAGGAGATGCGGGTGGCTTTTGAGGCGCAAAAGACGCCGGGACATACTCTGCCACCGGGACGGTGTGATTTTCTTCTGCGACTATCTGAGCCACATATTCCGGCGCATGGCGTTGGATATTGGGATCCGATTGAATACGAGCCACTTCGCTCCCTAAGTCGGATGCTGCTTGATATCGGTCGGCAGGCTGTCGAGAGAGAGTTTTCATCACTACAGGATCGACTCGCAAATCTATGTCGCGTGCACTGTGGCTGGGAGGATCAAATCGCCCTAGCGGTAAGTGCCCTGTGAGCAGTTCGTAGAATACGACTCCCAGCGAATAAATATCAGCGCGATGGTCAACATTAGCCGAATTATCCATTTGCTCCGGCGCCATGTAGGCCAATGTCCCCATGACTTGCCGAGTCGCGGTCAAGGTAACGGAGGGTCGTCCATCATCCATTAGCTTGGCCAATCCAAAATCGGCAATCTTGGCGGTACCATCCTCGGTCAGCATGATATTCTCAGGCTTGATGTCCCGATGAACGACGCCACGACTGTGGGCATATTGCAATGCCTGACAAACTTGCTCCACCATGCGCAAGGCGTCGCTGGCATCAAACGCCTTCGCATCAATAGCTTGCCGAAGGTTCACGCCATCAATGAACTCCATCACAAGAAAAAACATTGATTCCACTCGACCAAAGTCATGAACGGTGACAATGTTCGGGTGCGATAACCTAGCCAACGCCCGCGCCTCGCGCGTGAATCGCTCGGCAAAGGACGGATCCTCTTCAACGTCGACAATTGTCTTAATCGCCACCATGCGGTCCAGCGATTTCTGTCGCGCTCGATACACCGTACCCATCCCACCACGACCCACCATATTCATGATTTCGTACTGCGGGAACAGGGACGACAACTCGGCCGGTGTGAGCGTTGATTGCCCCTTCAAACCACCTCCAGAACCACTTGATCCACCTCCCGCATGCAAACGGGTCGGCTCCAAGACGGCACCTTCACTCCCTCCAGCGTTTCTCCCCAAACGCAATAAGCAACGTGCACACAGCCCCTCGCGGGTTAACGCATGTCCACAATCGGGACAGGTTGGAAATTCTGCTGGTGTGGACGTCATATTTTCTCTACTCAATACCAAGGGCTGTTCAAGAACGCCCCTCAAGACGTTCTTCTAACAGGCTATTCGTAATTCCAATTCGTCAGTTACAGCAGATGGAAAAAATTTGCCGCCCAAGTCACAACGCCAAGTCATAACGCGTTCAGCAATGCATCCAATTCATCATCGATATCAGCTGGATCATCCACCGTTTCAGAGACCCTAGCCCGCAGCGTTTCCCCAAAACGGGCGCGCAACCGGTGAAGTGCAACTTTAATGGCGGTGGGGGACATCCCCAGTCCGCGGGCAAGACTCTCGGCACGGGCCTGATCCACGCTGACGGTCAGCAACGGCAATAACTCGCTCGCCAATGCAGATTTGCCACGTTGTGCGTACCCGGCCAATAACTCTTGTTTGGTTGCCTCGACCAGCGCATGTGCCCATTGCCCAAGGAACACGCTGTCCAACGAAAAGGTTGGATGAGAGGTATTGGATTTGCTCGACCAATTCGTCGAAACGGGCGATTTTTGCCATACCTCCTCCAAGACGGCGGAGTCTAAGGAGAGCGAGACCGCCGCGCCACCTCGCTTTAGAGCGCTCTGCTTACGGTACTGATCGACCAAGAAGCGGGTCCAGGCGGTCTGTAAAAAGGCTCGAAACCTGCCTCGATCCTGGTCCGCGTTCGACAATGCGTCCCCTTCGATCAAATGGCAAAAAAACTCTTGCACCGCATCCGCTGCGTCCTCGGCCGATAATCCACGCGCTCGGGCCACTCCGTAAAGCGGATGACGGTAGCGTTCGAACAAATCGGACAGGGCAGGACGAGCAACAACAGGGTTTGCTGCCGCAGCGCGAAACACCATCGTCCAATGTGTCGTCTGAAAACCCTCGTTGTTCATCCGCTATCCCTTGGCCGCTCGTTCCATGCGGTCCATTAGCCCACGACCAATACCCGCCAAAGCAACTCGTTGGCAGTATAGTCGCGCCAAGCCCAACTGGTCCGCTTCGCGAAACGAAGAAAACAGCCAACGGGCATATTCGTCGGCCGTACTAAACACCCGACACAGCGCCAAGGACTCCGCATTTGCGATGCAGGTAAGCCCCAAATATCCGCAATTGTTCCGTTCCAAAATCTCTTCCTCGCGATCTACCAAGACCACGCGAGCCGCAGGCGCATAATGTCGATAACGTAAACCGGGGCTGGATAACGTCTCAGTATCCATGTGGATCGGATCGAGCACTTGAATATTGGGAAGAACTTCCGCGAGTTCCTCCAACGAAATGCTTCCTGGACGCAACAACACTGGCGGCAACTGGCAACAGTCCACCACCGTAGACTCGATACCAATCCGTGCCGGTTCTCCGACCAGAATCGCGTCGATTCGTCCATCCAGCTCGTCCCTAACTGCCTCCCACGTCGTCGGGCTGGGTCGACCCGATCGATTGGCCGACGGGGCTACCAAGGGGATTCCCAAGGCGCGCAGCACAGCGTTTACGGTTGGATCCGCCGGAATACGCACCGCCACACTGGGCAATCCGCCGGAGATCCGATCACTCACGGACGCTCCTTTGGGTACTGTCACCGTGATAGGACCTGGTGAAAAACGATCTAATAGCGATTCTGCCTCTCGTGAAACACAATCGCTGATCGCGGCCAGCCAATTTCGCTCCGCCAAGTGAACAATGAGCGGATTGTCGGCCGGACGTCCTTTGGCTAAGAAAACCCGTTCCACAGCCTGCACGTCGTCGTACCGCGCGGCCAAACCATAGACCGTTTCGGTCGGCACGGCCACAATGCCACCCAGCCGCAGAAGCTCGGCGGCTCGCAATGGGTTCGTGACGATTTCAGTTGGCTTTAAACCCATATCGGCTGCTGTACTCCAGTCCCCCACCTTTTGCATTAGTCTCAATTTATCAATTCCAGCTCTTTCGCCGCGACAATTGATATTATCCTGAATGTCTACGATCCGCCTTACCCCATTCTCGTAAATCACTAGCCATGTCGACCGAGTCTCGTCCCGCTAACTGGTTCCTGCGTGAAAATGCAGAGGAATCGGACCCGCTCGGCGAAGTGGAATTGCGTCGCCGCTTGGCCCAAGCCTCGGCAAACGAGCTTGACGGCATGGAAGTTCGTCAGGGGTCCAGCCCTTGGTTCCCTGCACATACGGTTCTACAGCGTTTCAAAGACCTAGCCGATAACGGCATCTATTTATTGCAAAATGGTTCCATCTCGGGGCCCTTTACGGCCCAGCGTGCCATCGAATTGCTCTCGCTCCCCGAGTCGACCACCACGCAATTTCGCTTGGGCCGCCAAGGCGATTGGCTACCAGCAGCAGAGTTCCTACAACGAGTCGCCGCAGCGACTGGGCAAACACTCCCGCTCTCCACTTCAGTCGATCCAATCTTCAAAGCGACCCTGATCGAAAACGAACTGCAAACGCCACTTTTCCCCGCTACGATTGTCGCCCCCAGCCAACCCAGTGATGGGATTCCCACGGGTCGAACCGTTTCTCCACCTGTGGGTCGCGCGGTGGCTCCGCCTGTCGGTCGCGCGGT
>JBGTBJ010000093.1:0-5786 GCA_041749395.1 Pirellulaceae bacterium | reverse complement strand
CTTCGCTGCCTTCTGCTGAGTGGAATCTGGGATGCGGTTTATGAGACTTGGCTTGCGACAAAATCGACTGTCAGCAACCTTATCAACTTGGACGCAGCGTCATGAGTGTCACCGCAGACGCATCAGGCAGATCGCACCCTATAAAACGCACAGAACAACGCGGTGAACCGAAGTCGCCGACATCGCGTTTTTTGAAGTCATAGATTTTTGGCGGCGACTCGGTTACCGCCACCGTTAGGCTTTACTTTATCAATGGAAGAAACTGAATCACTGCGATGCCTCCAAGCTGATATGCGCGCGGCTTATGCGTGCGGAGCCCCCGGTGCCTTGGTATCCGGATTAGTTTGGCTCGCGGCTTCGGCCACGTCGCCGGCGTTCAGCGTTACTGCCAGTATCTGGGTGCTCCTCGTTGGTGGCATGGCTATCTTTCCACTCTCTTTACTTGTTTGTCGAATAGTTGGTGTTTCCGGGAAGAATACCACAGGCAATCCCCTGGGCTTTTTAGCGATGGAGGGTACTGCCTGGTTGATGGTTGGGATATTCATATCCATGGCTACATTGTTGACTAGCACAGTTTTGTTCTTTCCGGTCATGCTGTTGGTAATCGGTAGTCGCTATCTTACGTTTCAAACGATCTATGGACTCAGGCACTACTGGTTTGCGGGTGCTGCACTCTGCATCGCAGGATTTACAGCTGCAGTTCTGAATTTTCCGTCGTGGGTTTCGGCGGGGTTGGGTGGGAGTATTGAAATCGTGCTAGCGGCGGCCTTGTTTACGTGGAAACAACCAAGCCAAAATTCTGCCTAACCAAGCCATGCACACCGAGCACGCGATCGGCCGTATTTGAAATGGAGCATCTCTCGCGCGTGCCGGGTGATGGCCAGCGTTATTTGCGGTAGAATGCACACATGAAAAGCGTCTACATTGAAACTACTGTTGTTGGGCACATCGCTGGTCGGCTCCATCCGATCGCAGCCGTACTTGCGCGACAGCAGGTCACGCGACAATGGTGGGACTCAGCCTCAAATCGGTATTTGCTGTTTGTGTCTGACCTTGTCCTTGCCGAATGCGCTGATGGCGATGGTGATGCTGCAAGCGAACGCCTCAAAATTGTGGATGGAATTGACGTGTTGCAAACCTCCGCTGCAGCAAATGCGCTCGCAGCAGCGCTGATTGCTGCCCAGGCAGTGCCTCAATCGGAGCCTCGTGACGCACTGCACATTGCCCTAGCTGCTATCAACGGCATCGACTATTTGGCTACCTGGAACTTCAAGCATATAATGAACCCATCGACCCAGCATTTGATTGACGCTGTTTGCCGCAATGCTGGCATCGAGTCGGCAGTGATTTGCACTCCGGAACAACTTTTGGTGACATATGACGATTCCTGACCCAACCGAAGAAATGAAAGCGATTCGGCATCGCTTAGGCGCTGAGTTTGACTACGACCTCGATAGGATTTTCGCGGACATCCAGCGCCGTCAAGCAGAATCAGGTCGAACGTATGTGACAAGGCCGTCGCGCAAAATCGCAAATAACAAAGCGATGCAACGGAACGGCGGTGGCGACGTTTCTGACAACGCCGAGTCAACTCCCGCCGCCCGCTGATCGCGCATACGTTCTGGCTATCAGCCCTCGCGCTCAGTCGCGTAGCGACGGTGCTCGTAATCGTAATCGGAACCAGCGCTGATGACTGCGCAATCTTTCGACCACGAACGACTCGATGTTTATCGTCTACCAATCGACTACGTTTCTCGGTCATTCGAGGAGTCACAATTGCTCGAAGGGCTTCATCGACACGATCGCGATCTATGGCTCCATGCTGTCCAATTGATTCCGCTCAACATTGCCGAGGGCAACGGAAAACGCAGGCGAAAAGATCGTGCTCGATTTCTGGACATCGCGTGCAGTTCGGCTCTGGAGTGTGCCGCAATTCAGGACGTAGTGTCGGTGAATCCAGCATGGAGCATGATGCTGAAATCGATTACGATAACGAGCACCGCGTCGCTGAGCACGAGCACGATGAAGTGGACCCAAAGCTGAGGAATCGCCAGAACAATGCCGTCCACCTAAGCGGCCGAGCTGACGTTTAATTGAACCCTAACAAAACTCTGGCCGCGAGGTGACGGCTGTCGTTCAGCCATCCAAGTATGAAACGACGCCAAATGAACTCGCTTGCTCACTCGTTGTGCGAATACCTCTGCTCACGCAACAATGACATCACGGGCTATTGGGGGATGGGCATGCTATGCGCCGCATCTCGTCGTGACAATCGACCACGAATGAGCTTCCGAATCTTACCCGGACAACATATTCGGATTTACAGTTGCGAGCTTACCGACTCGACAATTGTGACTGATAAACTCGCCAAATTCGACTTAGACTCAATTGAAGGTCGCCTGTCGTTTTTTCCCGATGGGAGGTATCCAGATGGATCGGACAAATACACCTGTGGGATTGCGATTGCAATTTCGCAAGGAGGCCGCATCGGGGTGAGCATGTGCTACGTCGAATGCTGGCCTCACGATCCAAAACGAGAACGCCGTCGTGCTGTTGCGGCAACAGAAAGATTGTCTTTCTGAGCTAGAATACGCAACTTGTTGCCGTAGGAATGGCCGAACAATGACATGCACGGGAGCACGGCTTGCGGCATTTTTCGCAATGGATAGTCAACTTTCCGTGCCCCGTCATGTCCGACGTTACCCGACTCAAGACGCATCGACATCACTGAAATCAATCACGATGCCAAGACCGAAAACGAAAACCGAGCTTCTGTCTGTAAGTGCAGATCGATACCTGCAACTGAATGCAATGCTGCGCGGGCTTACTCCGTCACAACGAACTGCAGAGTTTCCGTTCGATCATCGTGATCGGAACGTACGCGATGTAGTTGCTCACTTGCTCGAATGGCAGTTGATGATGTTGCGATGGTACGAAATCGGAATGGGCGGGGCAAAACCAGTTATGCCAGCTGAGGGTTACACTTGGAAGACTACCCCCGAATTGAACGCTCTAATTTGGGCCAAGTATCAACAAACATCACTGGAATCAACTTGCCAGAAACTCGGCAATTCTCATGATGAATTGCTTGACATTATCGATACCCACACCAATCATCAGTTGTTTACCAAACGTTTTTATTCATGGACCGGCACAACGTCGCTGGGTGCATACTTTACGTCTGCATTGTCCAGCCACTACGATTGGGCATTGACGCTGATACGACGCTTCACGCGGGCAGCGACGCATAATGTCGGATAACCAAGCGATGCACACCAAGCCCTCGATCAGCCGTTTTGACTTGCGTTGAGTCAACTACTCGGGCTGGGTGATCGCTGCCGTTCGCGGAGGAATCAAAGAGTGAGGCGGTGGATACTATTGCTGGCATTCACATTGGTTGGTTGCGACAATGCACGCCAAGAAACTGGCCGCTTCACGGCCGTATTCAGTTCTATAGATGCGGCAGACGAAACGCACAGTCGTGGCTTTGTTATTCTGAACCTTTCCGCTGGCACCGTTACTCTTCAGCCAAGAATTGTTCCCACGCTCTTTGAGAGTCAAAAGAAACAAGTGGAGTTCATTGTAACGGTCGATGTAAAAAGAGATTGGCATATTTGCAATGATGAAGAGTTTCGTACTTTTGTCACTCCCGTACTTGTGCCCGAACCATTGGATATAATCGCGATTAGCCTCAGTGGAGTGCGATATGTAAATCGTCCCGTAAGCCGTTCAGAAGACATCAAGTCATTTTATGCCCGAGTTGCTGAAAGAGGTGCGGGCGGGTGGTCTAAGAAAGAAATTGAACTTCTCCTTCCGGATGAATATGAACTGCCAACTATCCCTGTCGACGCCAAACGGCACAAAGTTTGGCTTGATTGGCCAAGTGATGAGCGACAGCTTTCGTTAGATTTCGAGTATGATGACGATAAAGATGAGCAGATACTGATGGGTTGCGGACTAGGCTACCCGTAAAAATCCGCGAACCATCCGATGGACCGAAGCGGGGGATCGCGGCTTCCTAATGGAGAATTTACTTGCCCCCGCTCGGTCATCGGGGACGACTACTATGAAGTCCGGGGTTTGCAAGTGGCGAGACCCGCGTTTTTGAATTTTCTTTGGTTACATAGTAAGTCCCGTCCTTAGGTGCCTTCGTCGGAGCCGCTTGTCGGTCGCTCGCCCCGGCGCAGCGAAGCGGAGCGAATGGCGACCGACAAGCGGCGCAGATGAATGGTACCGGTGCCTTTGTTGGTGGGCTTCGAGGAAGTGGTCCCCACACGCGACCAACCGCTGACTTTGATCAAGGATGTTGATTAAACGACTATTCGAGGTGTGAACGCATTTCACTCTTATCGATCTGCCTCAGGCGGACTGCGTTCCCTCAGTTATCCATGCACGGTTCAACCATCTTTGGTCGGTCGATTGTCCGTAGTGGCTGTGGCTTGCTCCGAGTTCTATACCCGGCGGCTTCAATGAGCGACTTAGCAAGCTACCTTCCGTCGGTGTGGCACATTCTTTAGGGCGACCTGTTGAATCATTCGTATTCTCGCTCACGCGATCATTCCTAATGTGAATGTTCATTGTCATTACTTGTCGGTGCTGCACACGCTTGGGTTGGTCTTGGCCTTGATGTTAGTAGCGGTAAGTGCTGTATTGGATTCCCTTGAGGCTGGGTGGTGGTTAGTTGGGTCGAATGGTTCGAGTGATGAAGGGAGTTTGAAAGGTCAAGAGTTCCGATTCGTTACGACGATGTCATGCATCCGCCAGCGCGTACTGGTTGTCCTCTTGACCGGAGGATTGTTTTAAAAAGCGAACAAGGCCGATTCGTTACGCCGATGTTATGCATCAGGCACCCGATACTGGCTTTCTTGTTCGCCGTGGTTTGGGTTCTGGTGCAGAGGCTTGTTGAACAGAAGTCTGCTTTGGCTGAATTCGGCTTTTCTTCGCTCGAGGGATGGCCGCTGTTGTTGGCACAGATTTCGAATCCGGCCGCTTACTCTTAGCCTTCTTGAGTGCTGGCGTTGCAGGCAATGATTCTTGTGATTGATTCGCTTGGGCCTGCTTTGCTTCGCGTGCCTCCTTGCGAAGCCGGCTCGTGCGTTGATCGCTGTTTTCTTTGGGCTTCAAGTTCACAAGCGATTCTTTCAGTGTCGTTGGCATTCGGCCAAAAGACTCCGTGACACGGATCATTTGCTGAGTGTCCCAGTCTTTGCCATCTCGCAGCATCGCCTAGGCACACTCAACCAGAATCGTTCTCGCTAGTGGATTGCCTCGTTTGGTGATGCGTCCGTTGCGGTCGGTTTCGCAGGATTGATACTGCCTGGGCACCAGTCCGAAATAGGCGGAGACTTGGCGACCATTCTCGAATCGCTCGGGATCGGTGTTCGGGCGATGGCATGTGAACGGGCTTGAGCTCGTTCATGGCAACCATGCGCGCGAGTTTAAGTGCGTCGTCCTTGTCCGTTTTTCGTTTGACGTTGGCCCATCGCCAGGCTTCCTCGCTGGTGGAGCAGACGAAGGTTTTCAGGCCAAGCGACATCGCGAGGTCATTGATCCAGCCCGAAGGGCCACAGGCCTCCATGTATCAAAGAAGCAGCACATGGTGTTGAATTTGCCGAGATCAAGTGCGAGAATCTTCATGTTTGCAATCCGAAGTGTTTGGTGAGTGGAAGAATGTGACTGGCGGGTACACCCCGCCAGCATCACGGGTCCGAGTCGCCAGTTTTAATACGAAAGGCTCCCACCCACCAAACCTCGGACTTACATGGATTCTTTATCCGACTGAAATC
>JBGTBJ010000092.1:0-15881 GCA_041749395.1 Pirellulaceae bacterium | reverse complement strand
TCGAATTGATCCGAATCCAGGGCATCGCGCAAACGGAAGCTGCCGAATTGCTCCAAGTGTCGACCAAAACCGTGCAGCGTCGCTTGAACCGATGTCTATTGATCTTAGGCGAGCAGCTCGGCGATCTCCGTCCGCCAGATCCGGAGCAGAGTGGAACAAGTGAGTTGTGAATCGCAGCATCCTATTGAGTCTCCTAACGGACTGTCATCTCCTGATGAAGCACAGATTCAACTGTTGCTTGAAGAGATTCTGGAGACGGACATGCGCCCCGAGCAGGTCAGCGGTGGGGATTTGGAACTTGAGCGAGTACTTCATGAGCGGCTGAACCGCGTACGTAACGTCCAAGCGAAGATGGAGGCGATGTTTCCGACCAACACCGAACGCGGAGACCCGACTAGGCGTTTGCTGAGAGAAAGTCTCCACAACCACGAACGGGTGCCTGCGATCACCGGATACGAGGTTTATGATGTCATTGGCGCAGGCGGCATGGGGGTTGTGTACCGTGCTCGTCACCTCAAGCTCAACCGTTTGGTCGCGATCAAAATGTTACTGCTCGGAGCGTACGCCTCTCGGGTAGACATG
Source organism: Pirellulaceae bacterium (assembly GCA_041749395.1). Lineage (GTDB taxonomy): Bacteria > Planctomycetota > Planctomycetia > Pirellulales > Pirellulaceae > Laterigemmans. Next base: position 15,299 of record JBGTBJ010000092.1, on the reverse strand, counting down.
GAGTGCTTGCTGCAAGAGGCTCAGAGTGTCGCGTCTTTGCGTCATCCCAACATCGTACAGGTGTATGACGTCGCAGAGCATGATGGCTTTCCCTACTACGCGATGGAACTTCTTGAAGGTGGTGATCTTGCAAATACACTCCAGGGGAAACCACGAGCTGCAAGAGAGGCCGCGGAGCTAGTCGGAGTGTTAGCCAGCGCGGTCCATGCTGCGCATCTTGCAGGGATAGTTCATCGCGACTTAAAGCCTGGAAACATCCTCCTCAGCTCTGACGGGACGCCAAAGATCGGAGACTTCAGCCTTTCCAGAAAAGTGGAACATGACTCGAAAATTTTAACGAACCTACGACAGGCCGGTACTCCCAGTTACATGGCGCCCGAGCAAGCCGCTGGCAAATCCAACGCAATACAACCTGCGGTCGACATCTACTCCTTAGGAGCAGTCCTGTATGAGCTACTCACTGGGCGTCCGCCTTTCACAGCCGATACGTCGGCGGAGACCCGCCGACAAGTCATCGACAACGAGCCCGTTCCGCCCTCCCGGCTGAACTCCCGCGTGCCGCGCGATCTGCAGACCATCTGCCTCAAGTGTCTGCACAAGGATCCGGTCAGGAGGTACGCTAGCGCGGCCACGTTGGCGGAAGATATAGAACGATTCTCAAGCGGAATGCCCATTCTGGCGCGGCCTGTCGGCGCCATGGAGAGAGCGGTCAAATGGTGCCGTCGCCATCCTTCCACAGCCTTCGCGATCGCAGTCACCGTTGCCGCGCTGATCGCGGCTGTGACCGGTGGCATTTGGCTGCACAAGGTGCAGGAAGATCGCCGAACGGATGCGATTGTTCGGCGTGAGAGCGCCAGAGTCTCCATCGAAGCCGCACTGCCATCGGTCTTGGAACTCGTGAAGAATAAGCGCTGGATCGAGGCGAGAGGCATGCTTGGGACTGCCCAGGTGCATCTTGCCGACGCAAATTCGTCTGAGCTCACGGATCGTCTCGCAGCGATGGAAGAGGCTCTCGAAGTTGCCCAAGAGCTGGATCGCATCTACCAGGGTTTTCTAGCCGTTGACATCGCTGGGTACACCTACCTGCCCGCGCGCGAAGCCTATTCCCGCATCTTTCATCGAATTGGGCTGGGAGACGACGTGCGTATCGAGGTCGCCGCGGGACGAGCCAAGGAGTCTTTACTCCGTGGGGAGCTGCTAGTCGCCTTGGATCTCGCCGCTTGCGCCGAAAACGTCGACGGCGATCGTGCAGAGCGTGACCGCCTTCTGGCGATCGGTCGCGCTACGTCACCAGACCCTTGGCAAGATCGCTTTCGCGATCCGGACGTCTGGCAAGATGTCGTGCAAGTTAGAAGGCTCTTTGAAGACGCTCAGCTCGCCGAGCATTCGCTCCGAAGTCATCATGTCTTCTTGATCAGTCACAGGCTAAGCAAGCACAAAACTACGCAAGGTAATGAATCCATCATCAAGGGCCTGTTTAAGGCCCAGTTGGATAATCCGTCAGATCCCTGGGTCAATTACACGCTAGCAGAGGCCCTCAGGCTTGATGGTGATTTCGAAGGCGCACTTCAGTTCTATCGGACGACGACTGTTTTGCAGCCAGAGAACGTCGTCGCTTGGTGCGCGCTCGGCTGGGCGTTGAAGAATACCGGCGATCCGGAGGGCGCAGTGGCACCCCTTGAGAAGGCGATTGCGCTCCGGCCGGATTATCCGTTGGGATTGCAGTTCTTGCTCGACGTCCTGGCAACAGGCGATCGATGGGAGAATGCTCTTGCGAGGGCAGACGAGTTCACGTCCGCGAATCCAGAGATCGAATTGCCAGCCGAGACGAAGCGCCAGGTCCAGTTGTACAGACATAGGAGCGTTAGGCGGGCAGCCTCGAAGCGTGAATGGAGTGTCTCAGCGGCGATCTATTCACAAATGCAGGAGGAGGAACCTCCTGATGCGCACAATCTGTTCGAGCTCGCGGCCGTCAGCCTACTGGGCGGGGACACCGCAGGATACCGCGAAGTGTGTGCATCAATGCTCGAGCAATGCGAGAGTGCAAATCTACGGAGATTCCTCGTCGCGCGAGCATGCACGCTGGCGGAAGTGTCAGATCAGGAACTGATGCAATCGACACGCATTGCAATGCCGGAATTGGATCAGAACGCTAATAGATATTGGTCGCTCACCCAGCGAGCTGCCTTACTTTGTCGCCAGGGCAATCACCGGGAAGCGATTCCCTTTCTGGAGCAAAGTCTTCGGACAACTTCACAGCCCGAGCAAAACATCATCAGCTGGTTGTGGCTTTCGCGGGTGAAGGTAGGACTGGGAGATCATGACGCTGCGAAACTGTGGCTTGGGAAGGCAACAACCTATCTTGGTCAAAGTGCCACCAAGCCAGAAAGTATCCATTTGCACAATTGGCTCGAAGCACACATCCTTCGCCAGGAGGTGGAAACCATGCTCGCTCGATAACTCGTATAGCGGGATTCGCCAGGTCGACTTTCCGGAATAGACGTCAGGACATTCTGGAGTTTGTGTTCGAGAACTCGACATGAAACACTTTCTCGCGAGCCAGTCACGATATTTTTGTCGTGTGCTCGCTCAGTCAAGCAGTAAGTGTTTGTTTTACTCAGCTTCGAAAATTCGGTTGTTTTAGGATTGTTTTTTGCAGTCAGCGCGGACGTTGACCGGTACCGACGTAATCAGATGTGGCGATTAATATCGCCCGGTACGAAAACGTCGCCACATTTTTCCGCGAAGGCAATTCGACGCAAATTGAATGACCAGATCCGTAGTTGACTCCACTTTAAATATGGAAGGTCAAATGTTGGGGCTAATTGTTGGCTGTGACGCAGAAGATCAGATACTGCGCAGCAGTAAGCCGAATGTACAGAACAACTATGAGGAACAAGAACTTTACCAGAGCTCAGCCGCCGGCGCGATATGACTTCAGATGACCTCCAAGCTCTTCTACGCAAATTAGCGTTTGCTTGGTTAGATCGATTGTTTTCCGCAGGTCTATGTCACGAATTGGTGGAAGATGATCTCTATTGCTGTGACCACGCCCATTTGAGATTGCAAGCAAAGTCACACAACTACATGGCATGCCGTATACATAAGATTCTTATCAATTCAATCGTGTGACACCCAGCACATGCCGAAATTCATGGGCGACGGCCTAGTCTCGCTTTTCTCGATTGACAGAAGTCTCGAGTCGGTCTTCTGACACCATTGCCCGCCTCATGCTCGCAAACTTGGTTGCTTCCTCGCATAGATCGCGATATAGTGCCGAATCGCCATACAATATGCGCTCAAGCTAAAAACGAAGCCGATTCCGGGAGACAACCCTCGTAACTCCCTTTTATATAGCTCAAACTTATTTTGTCATTTGCGGTAGGGCTCAACTGGGCGGATTGATTGGCGTAATACACTGCTCAGACACACCTTCCCCAGTTAACAGGTTTCTCTAAATGCCTGCTCCAAATTTCGTTGACGGCCATGACAAGAGCACCTTTGCCCCGTTCGAGCTGATCGATTGTCGCGATACCAAATGGGGCGACTTGCGACTTTCTTTCAGCGATTGGGCGTGGCTCACGGATACCCATGGCACCGACACTATCGACGGCTACTATCTTAATGGGTACGGCGTGCAGGGTCTTGTCCTGGCTGCACGTATCGCCGCAGGACTTGAAGCGTACCCACAGGGACTTGAGCCAGACTCAGAAGGCGATACGTGCTTCCTTCACTTCACTAGCTTGAATGACGCCGTCGACACGGCGCAGCTCGCTAAAGAAATGATTGGTGATCGCAGCAAGATCGCGGCACTCATTGTTGTCGCGCGCGAAAACGACTTGGAGGATTAGACCAAGATTTTGCACATTGATTTGATCGAGTGAAAAATAGACTCGCTCTCGGCTGGACGCGCACTTCAGAACCGGCCTGCCGGAAGGCAACTCTTTTTGTTAATTCTTGAGTTCGAAACTTCCATTGAGTTTGCGAGCGAAACGAGTTCGCGAAAAAGCTTCGAACTCGTTTCAAAGTGACGATGACACCAAACAGGTCTCGAACTCACTTACAGCAAAATGCGATTCATTCGAACGCAACCCCCAACCATGGCAGAGCTCATGTTGACTGTTGCGAATCACCTGAAGGCAACTCAGTTTTCGTTGTTCCGAAAACATAGGAAATGACTCCCAGGCGTGCCAGAGTGAATGCGACTCCAATTGCCAAAAGATACGCGATACAACTTGAATATTCGGCGATCCATTGCGGAGTACCAGAGATAGTTGTCTCGTAGATGTGTCCGATTTTCCAGCTTGACCCAAAGAAAGTGAATGTGAACCAGTTGGCTCCGTTGTGGAGTCCAACGACCGCCCAGATTGATCCGGTTTGAAAATAAACGCAAGAGTAAAGCAACCCAGCTGACATCAGGGCCAAAGCGTAAGGGATTGAGAACTCGTTTGCGAGGAAATGCCCCACTGAGAAAACGAGCGATGAGCCAACCGCCAGGATGACGGGATGAATTCTCTTACGTAAGTTCTCAAATGGGTAGGCCCTTATCGAGAATTCTTCAATGAAGGAATTGAGCGTGATGAATCCGATCAAGAAATACAGGTAGTGCAAAACATAGCTGATCATCGAGAGATCCGTCGGCACTATGTTAGAAAACGAGTATTCCTCGGCGGAAAGCAATAGCATTGCCAACCATACAGCTTTTGTTGCAATTCCAAAAATCGTTCCAGCAAGGAGCGGAATCAAGAAACCGGGTCGAAACCCCAAGTCCTTCAAGCTGCGGCGATGAAGGTACTTTTGCGCTAACGCGATTACGAGAACAACGGTGGCCCCATAGCAAAAAAAGAAAAGCACAGGGACTGGCTGGAATTGAAAATGAACTCCACTCAGCTTCGACATGTCGACGCCCAGCAGTTTGGCAATTCCGAGAAACGGCAACATGGAAATCATCGCAATCAATGCGATGGAAGACACCAAGACGACTTGTAACCACATTGGACCTTCCTGTGGCGAGTGCTCTCCCAGGTGAGTAGCTGTTGTCTTAGTCATCAAGAACCTGATTTTTGGGGATCTGTAAAATCAACCATGGATGGAACGCTGGAAGTCAATTAGAATTGCAACTTTGATGGTACACACTGTTACCCATACGTAACAGGCATGTTTCAAGGAAGTTGCAGAAATTCTATGAATGATGAAAAAAACGACTCGCGAATCGATCTGGTCTGTTCGGACATCACGTACGAGATTGCGACCGGCGTGTTTTTGCCAGATCAAAAATTGCCAACCATTCGAGAAGCTGTTCAGCGGTGGCAGATGGATCATCGACTGGTGTTGAAAGCGTACAAGCGTTTGGAGCGACTTGGGCTTGTCAAAAGTGCGCCACGTTCTGGTTACTTTGTGGCCGTTGGTACGTCACACGAGATAATCTCGAGGCACCGGTTTGAGTTGCAATCCATGTTCGAACGTATTTCAGGTGAAATTTCCCAATCAACCAAACTGTCGATTTTAGGCACTTTCAGATACTTGGCCCATTTAGCGGAAATCCAGGCAAGAGCCAATCCCGAAGTTGTATTTGTCGAGTGCACATCTATTCAAGCATCGGGGCACGCGGAAGAGATAACCCATACTTTGTCCATTCCTTGTTTGCCAATGACGATCGACCAAATTGGCGGGAAGCTCAATCGAATTCCGCAACAAGTAAAGACGGTTTTGGTCACTGGATTTCACTTTGCAGAATTTCAAAAGTGGCGAGCATGCAAACGGTTCAACCTGCTTTCGGTTCCAATCCAAGTTGACCCTAAATTGGTCCAACACAAAGGCGAGCAAGCCATTTTGTTTGAGTCGGAACAGTCGCAGGCAGAGCACATGGGAGCAGATATGCAGCAGTATTTGCAATCTGCCAAGATTAGAACTAAGGTCGTGTCTGACATTGAGTCGGCGTTGTCTGACCTGTTCAAGAACCGCAAGCAAGAATCCAAAATTCGAGCCTACCTTTCGCCCCGGCTTTGGGGTGAAGTGAGTCAAGACTGGCGTGATCATGAGAACGTGGAACTGACTCGATTTAAAATTGCCGAATCTGCGTGGCCAGCAATTGCGGACGCGATTGCACTCCCGTTGGGAGCGATGGCTAGTTTTCGCTCATAGATATTCGAGTCGCATGGCCCATGCATGAAGCGTCGATTTATTGATATTTCCACCGCCCAATTGCTTACCCGTCTTGGTCACCCAGTTCTTGGATTGCCATCCGCGGCCCTCAATCGCGCTTCCAACTCGTTGACGATGAGCTTTTTAATCGCGCGATCAATATCGTAGCCTAGGATGAACCGGCCACCGATTTACTTGCCCTTGCGCCGCGTATCCGACATCTTGTCTCGACTTCGTTCGCTGATGATCTCGAGTTCAAATTGTGCGAACGAAAGCAAGATGTTCAGCGTCAATCGCCCCACACTAGAGGTGTTATTGAACCACCGCGTTACGGAAACGAAGGAAACACTCGAATTGTCGAAGGTGTCCATGATGCCTGAAAAGTCGATCAGCGAACGGCAAACTCGATCGACCTTGTAAACCAAAACGCCATCGATCATTCCGGCCTTGGTACCCACGCTTTTGGTGCGCCGTTTACGATATTCAACAGGCATTATACTGCAAAGAACTTAGTCGCATCAAAGGGGATTATGGCAATATCGCGTAATTTTAGACGACTCGCGTAAGATCTCGCATTCGGACTTGTGCTACTTGGTGGAGAAAGCAACATGCAAGGAATACCGGAAACTCGAAACAGCTTGATCGTTCGGCTGCGTCAGCCTGGGAATCAGGAAGCGTGGCGAGAATTTGCGTCGCTGTACGAACCGCTGATTTACAGGCTAGCCGCACGCAGAGGGATGCAGCATGCCGACGCGCAACGCGATTGAAAAACGACAGCGCATCGTGGTCGGAAATGGCGACAGCGATATCTGTCAACAAATTGCACAACAACCTGATCTCAGTCCAGAGGAGCAAAGCGCCTACGTCCTAGAGTTTCGACGCGAACTTTTTCACTGGGCAGCTCGCAAGATTCGTCCCGAATTTCAAGTATCGACCTGGAGTCTCTTCTGGAGAACCAGTGTTGATGGCGAAGTAATTGCAGAGGTGGCACGCGAACTTGGGCTGTCCATCGGTGCTGCGTATGCCGCGCGCTGCCGAATCCTAGCGAGGCTGAAAAGAACAATTGAAGAACGTGATGACTCGCAATGGGTATATCACTATGAATAACACTCAACACTGCCTTTCATCTGACGACATCCGCACCTTCCTCGAAGGCCAATCGACGCAAGATGAAGATTCCGCCATGGTAGCGCACCTCGATCGATGCCAGACTTGTCGAACGGCATTGGAAGAGGATGCTGGCGGAGCGAAATGGCTTGGGCAAGTTCACGACTTACTGTCGGATGCTGAATTTGATGCAACGACGGATGAACAAATCGAGAACATCCGAACTCCAGCTGATTTGTTTCTGGTTGCCAATCGATTGACATTCCTCGCGCCCACAGACGATCCTCGAATGATTGGTCGAATGGGTGTTTACGAAGTCTCCGGTGTTATTGGTTGCGGCGGTATGGGAGTCATACTCAAGGCACTCGAACCGTCACTCAATCGCTACGTTGCCTTAAAAATTCTGTGGCCGCACTTGGCCGTTCATGGTGCCGCTCGCCAGCGTTTTGCTCGAGAAGCACGAGCTGCCGCCGCCGTCGTGCATGAGCATGTTGTACCGATTTATGCAGTGGACGAATTTCAAGGCATTCCATACATCGTGATGCAGTACGTGCCGGGTCGTTCGTTACAGGAACGAATTTCGCGCGATGGAGCTCTATCTATTGAACAGGTGCTGCGAATCGGTCGCCAGATTGCAACGGCTCTAGAAGCAGCTCATGCCCAGGGTTTGGTTCATCGTGATGTTAAACCCGGAAACATACTTCTTGAGAATGGCATTGAACGAGTTCTGGTCACAGACTTTGGGCTAGCTCGAGCTGCGGATGACGCCAGTCTGACTCATAGCGGCATGGTGGCAGGCACGCCGCAATTTATGTCGCCAGAGCAGGTTCGTGGCGATGTGATCGATCACCGAAGCGACTTGTTTAGTCTTGGCAGCGTCCTTTACACGATGTGTGCAGGACATCCGCCGTTTCGAGCTGAGACCGTTTTGGGTTCTTTGACTCGGATATGCAACGAAATTGCTCGACCTCTTAGGGAGATCAACGCGTCTGTACCCGAATGGCTTGACACGTTTATTGCGAGACTAATGTCCAAAGACTCGATTCGAAGATTTCAATCCGCTTCGGAGGTGGTTCGGATTCTGGAGGAAGAATTAGCTCATTTACAGAATCCTGTTTGTGTGACGCGTCCGGATCGTACATGGACGAGACGAAAATGGACGCGTGCTACGCGGCGTGCCGCTGTTGCAACTGCAATTGGGATAACGTTCCTCGGCTGGTTGACGCTGACGAACGGAACTTGGCGGATGGAGGAACTGTTCCCCCAGCGAAGCGAAATTGAAGCTACAAGCGTCGAACGTTCCAAAATCGCCGAGAATACAACCGAAAGCCTGGTAAGACAGCCAGCAGCCAATGACCTTTCAGGAAGCCTGCAATCGATGCAAGTTCTTGGAAGCGCGATGCCAAATGATCCCACAGTGTTGGAAATCTCAGAAGTAAGGACAGCGGTCGAAGAATTAGAGCGTCGCCTAACGCTACATACCTTTGATGTTTCGGACTGGGAAGACCCTTGGAACAAAGCTCAGCAAGCTACAAGTGACTTGGAACAGCAGTTGACTCCTGGTCGATCGGAATTTTAGAAGTCAGTTTCAACCCATTTTCAGGAGAGTCTTATGCGAATTCGAAAAATTGTTACTGCCAGTTCTTTACTTGTAATACTGGCTTTGACGAGTGCGACGCCAACCAAAGCGCTGGCTCAACAGGTAGATGACGCAAATGCACGCAAAGTGCCCGTAGAATTTTTGCGTCTTCAAACTGATCGCCTTAATCTGCAGTCGAACGAGGAATTACCCAAAACGTCGAATGGTGACACGACCGCGACGTGGGACAATCATCTGGGAATCATAACGGGGGGCGAGGTGGATGTTCCCGAAGAAGAACACTTAGAAACCTGGGTGAGCCGGGCACTAAGTATCTATGCTCAAACCGACGACGAAGAATCACGCGTGCAGCAGCGAGAAGAGATTGCTAAAGGACTAACCACGATTTTTGAACTTCGCCATCAACAACGAGTCAAAGAGCTTCGCGAGCTGGAGGCTCGAGTGCAGAAACTCAAATTTACTCTCGATCAACGTGCTGCATCAAAGTCTGAAATCGTCAAAAAGCGTCTCGACTATTTGATTCACGAAGCCGATGGTCTCGGCTGGGGTGATGGAATTCCAGCTCCAAAACGATCAGGCCTGACCGGCATACGATTCTCCACGGAAACACTGTTAGACCAGCCTGGTTCTAGAGTATCCGGGGAATAAGCGACTATGCCTTAAACGGATCCTCATTGAGAAACGGTTCGGATGTTGGTTTTGTCTTTTAAATGTACTCGTGATGGTCAAACGTTTCGTTCGCGTGCAGTAAACCTATCCGTTTAATGGCCACGATCATTTCCAAAGAGGGAATTGTGGCGACGGTTGTCGAGCCGTTCGAAGGACGTTGGTCGTCCACTCTACCTTTCGAACAGGAAGAGCCGTTTGTTGGCGGTGATTGCGGCAGTGGAGTGTACGACGTCAATGGGAATTTAGTGGCAATTGCCTCGCATTGAAGTCTTCCGCAAGCAGGTGGGACAGTTTGCATGCTGAGTTTCATCAAGCCGAAAAGTCCGAGTTGTTTGCTGATTTAGAAAAAAGTGTTGTTGAAGCCAATAAGATTCGCGATTGCATTGTCGAGTTGCAACATGCCGATGAAACTATTGCTTTAGGAACAATTGTGGATGCCACTGGCACGATCGTTTCCAAGGCAAGCGTGCTGCCGTAGACAGGTCTAACGAGCCGAAGTCTACATTGAGTTCATGTCGTTACTCAAGCGATATTGACCCGGTGACATTCCAAAGTACTTTCGGAACGAGAAGATAAATGCGCTGACCGATTCAAAGCCCAGTTCTAGTGCGATCTGGGAGATGGTCCTGTCACTGGCAAGAAACTGAATGGCATGTACCATCACTACCTGATTTCGCCATCGCGATAGTGGCATTCCAATTTCTTGAGAAAATACCCGCTGCATTGTGCGCAGGCTCGTGCCACATTCTTCGCAAAGGGCTGCAAGCGATTGATCAGTGCCGGGGTTATCGATCAGTCGCGAAGCAAGTCGCTTACCGCGCTGGTCGCTGGGCATCGGAACCATCAACGGAAAAGGCGTTAGCTTTCTGACTTGGAATGTCAAAAAAGCAATTAGATTGCAATGCTCATCCGTGTCAGAATTAATAATGCCCTTACTGCAAATGAATGCAATCAGCTCACGCACTAACGACGTGACTTCGTATGCGGCGCATTGGAGATCGATTTTGGTTTCCGATCGTGAATCAAAGTACACGGTCTGCAGGAACACTTTCCCGTGCATCTTGATCGAATGCGATTGGCCTGCGGGCACCCAAATCGCTCGGCTCGTTGGCACAACCCAACATGCGTTGCCGGACTCCACCGCAATCACACCCTCACTGGCAAATACCAACTGCGACCAGGAATGGGAGTGCATTTCGATCGAGTGACCGGGAGAAAAGCGGGCAGAAAATGACCGCACTTGAGCTTGGCGTGAAATCGACATAATTTGTCATTGTATCGCAAGTACGTCAGTTCCGCTATGGGTACAATGCGTTGTCAACGCATCCCCAATCCTTTGTATTCGGAGGCACCAAGTGCACTCAAACAACGTTTGCCATTTCGCAATTCATGCCGACGAAGTTGCTCGCGCCAAAGTTTTTTATCAACAAGTGTTCGGTTGGCAATTTGAAGAATGGGGGCCGCCGGACTTTTATCTGATTCGAACGGGCCGAGATACTGACCCCGGAATCCTTGGGGCATTGCAAAAGCGAACGCAACCGGTAGGAACTGGGTTTAGCGGTTACGAGTGCTCGATCTCAGTCGAGGATGTCAAAAAGGCGGAAGCAGAGATCGTCAAGCATGGAGGGAACGTTATCATGAAACCCATGGAGATCCCAACGGTTGGAGTGCTCATCAAGTTTCTTGACACCGAAGGGAACCTCGCCTGTGCAATTCAGTACTTCAAGGTGCACTAGAGCATGGCTGAATCTAAAACACCAACAACAGATTTGATTCTTCGCGATCTGATGCGAGATCGGAAAGAAGAAGTGGTCAAGATAGCCTTAGCCGCCAGGAGCGCTGTACTCAAAACTGCAGGCAAGTGCAGCGAGTTAATCTATGAGACTTACTGTATTTCCAACGCGTTTACCTTTACCGGCAAGCAGGGGCAGGGCTTTATTCATATTGCGACCTATGCTGGGCACGTGAATCTGGGCTTCGACCGAGGGACGGAATTGGACGATCCTGACGCAAGGTTGACAGGGACAGGAAAACTCATTCGCCATATTCGGCTGAATAGCGTCGCAGATTTACGGGACAAATCAGTGAATGATATAATCGCTCAAGCCGTATCGCAGGGGCGAGCAATGGCAGTGGCGAAGGGTGAATTAGACGAGCCCATCGTCGTGGTTAAACGCGCTATAAAAAAAGTCCGCCACACCGAGAACCAATAAATTCACGAGCCAATCGTCCCCTCTCGAAGATTTCGATCGCCAATGAGGCGTTGGTCCGCTGGTCATGGCGAGAGCGTTTTCTTGCTGAGTGCGCAGTAACCCCATTGTCAGAACTGATGCTGGCAAAATTTGAGCCTTTCATAACAGTCACAACACTGTCCTGGCTCAGTAAACGAAGAAAGCCGAGGTCTCTACCTCGGCTTTTTTGCTTTAATTCCCGTGTTTTCTCGGCCATTCGAGGAGTCATGGTTACTCGAAGGGCTTCATCAACATGCTCGCGATCTATGGCTTCATGCTGCCCAATTGATTCCGCTCAACATTGCCGAGCGGCAACGGTAAACCCAGCAGAAAAGATCGTGCTCGGTTTCTGGACATCGCGTGCGGTTCGGCTCTGGAGTGTGCCGCAATTCAGGATGTATTCGTGACGACTAAAGGCATCAAGGGTCAGGAAGATGCTGCATCGGATCGTGGCAATGCTAACTCGGATGGCGATGAAATTTGATAGTGTCGGTGAATCCAGCATGGAGCATGATGCTGAAATCGATTACGATAACGAGCACCGCGTCGCTGAGCACGAGCACGATGAAGTGGACCTAAAGCTGAGGAATCGCCAGAACAATGCCGTCCACCTAAGCGGCCGAACTGACGTTTAATTGAACCCTAACAAAACTCCGGCCGCGAGGTGACGGCTACCGTTATCCGAGCAAAGACAATCTATGGCATTGACTGATCCACGATGGGATGATTTGACCGATTCCGAATGGGATGCATTCGCCAAAGCGTGGAATGCTGAACTGAGCGGCGATGTCGCTATTCTACCATTGCCAGAACTGCCGTGGTTGCTTGACGATCCTCCAAACACGGCAAGCGAATACGTAGTACCGATGAATTTCACTGCTTCACCTGACGCTCAATGGAAATTCATTGTTGCCGCATATTGGCGAGGAAATCAGGACACTCATGGACACCTTGCCGCAGGGCCTGTTGAACATTTGCTCGGGAAACACGGCGACAAATATATTGAATTGGTTGAACAAATGGCGGACGACGATCCACTATTTGCTACGATGCTAAAGAATTGCCACCAGAATCAAATGTCAGACACGGTTTGGCGTAGACTGTATTTGGCACGCGGGGACGGCGGATAACCATCACGTGCACCGAAGTCGCGGTCGGTGCTTTCTTGAAATGGAACGTTACCCTGCCGCGACTCGGTGACGTGTGACGTTCTGCCATCGAACTCCCTTACGACTGGGAAGATCTAATGAGACCACTTTTGTTCCTTTTGGCCATCACTCTTGGGCAGACAGCCTTCGCTCAGTCCAGTGAATACCCGCGTAGCTTTTCGGACCTTTTGAAACTTGGCGACTACGTGGGTATCAACAGGAATGCGGATACGAACGTTGCTCATGTTACTGTTTATCCAGAGCGATCCTTTAACATCTTGAGGGACGCTCAGAAGCTTGATGAAAACGCACTGGAAGAAAAGTATCCAGAGTTGGTCGCTCTAAAAGAAGAGTACAGAGTGGAGATGGAGGCATCCCATGCTTCACGTGAGGATGGCAAAGTGCCCAAGTACAAGAGCATTTCTGTGTACTCTTATCGAGGGACAAGCTACTTACAAGTGGAGTTTGTAGGGGACGATTACTTCGTCGTTAAAGTACCTGGCTCTGAACAACGTGGCAGCGCAGTTTCGTTTCGATTTATCCAGGGCATTTCTTGGAGCGAAGACGTGCATTTTACTGCGAGCATTGAATACATAACGGCGGATTAGCGCAGGCAGAACAAGAGAATTCCACGGGAGCGACCGACCGGCTTGTTCTTTCGAATTTATCTCAACGCTGGTCGCCCCGTGAATTCCCACGTTCGCCAGAGACAACATCTATGTCATTCACCACTGCCAAGATCACTGGGGCCGACGCTATAGCCGAGTTGGAGGCACGACGCGCTTCGTTTCGCGAAACTGGTGAGTACCCATTTCTGATTGGTGACACTGAAGAATTGGAACGCGTCAAAGAAGCTGCAGAATTCAATGACCAGTCGTTCGACGACATTATTCGTGGAGCATCGGAAGTCGATTTGCAGAAATGGATGGCCGAACGCCGCGCTGAAGCCGAAGAGTATGAATTCTCTCCTGAGGATACCCTTGGCACATGGCCCGGCGAAGTAGCGGAGAAAGGAAGCGTGTCGCTGCATCGCGATGTTCTCACCGGAAAAATCAAGCCGGAAGTTTTTCTCGGCAATGCGTTGATCAAGGAACCGTGGCATCTTCCTGCAGTATTGAAATATGGTGCGTGGAACGATTGTCCTGAGTCCGAAGTTCATTGCGCGTTTTTTCGCAAATGGCAAACTGAATTCGGGGCTCAAATCGTCGGCATGTCCGGCGACGTTGTAGAATGCGTTGTCACCAATCCACCCCTCGATGAAGCCACGGCAATCGAATTGGCGTGGCAACAGTATTGGTACTGTCCGGATATCGTGGAACAGGGCTGCGGCTCGGTAAGCAATCTCGCGGCAACGCTACTCAACTCGCCGTACTGGTATTTCTGGTGGGACTGACAAATTGGCGAACCATCGCATGCAGGGGAGCGGCGGTGCCCAGCGGATTCTGAAATCAACATCAACTCCCGCCGCCCCCTGATGCGGGTCGTTCGTCCATCATGGCAAATCTATGAAACACGCTGTCTACGTTCTTGCGACTGGCATTGCCTTTACGCTGCTGTTTCGATCATTTGGACAAGAAACGCAGCCTGCCGCCCATCGCAATACAAATGAACGCGTATTTGTAGGGCAATCGCTAGAAGCCGCGACAAACGTACTAAAGAATCGCGGCATCAAGTTTGGCGAAGGAGGGTTTGCGTTCGCAAGAACTGATCCCGATCGGTCGAACCTGTACTTCAATCTCGATCCCAATCATGTCGATGTTTGTGCCTATTATTCGAAATCCAAATCTTCCATAACGGGCATATCGTTGGTCTTTTATCCAGCACGAAAGCAAAGATCGAAAACTGGCGAGGCGTGGATTGCAGCCAATGAAATACTTTTGCGTCAGGATCGATCCTATTCCGTCACATTTACGGTTCCAATAACGGAAGAGGAATTGAAACGCGTCGAAGATAATGCCGCAAAGAACCAGAATCCCCAGCTGCCTCCAAGAAAATAGCAGTACGAACCATGCGTTGCAACGAAGCCGCCGAGCTCGTCCAACTTGCTAACACATCAACTCCGGCGGCCCGCTGAACGCCGACGACTATGAAGTCCGAGGTTTGCGAGTGGCGAGACCCGCGTTTTTGAATTTTCTTTGGTTACGTAGTAAGTCCCGTCCTTAGGTGCCTTCGTCGGAGCCGCTTGTCGGTCGCTCGCCCCGGCGCAGCGGAGCGAATGGCGACCGAACTGCGGCGCAGCGGAGCGAATGGCGACCGAACTGCGGCGCAGATGAATGGTACCGGTGCCTTTGTTGGTGGGCTTCGAGGGAGTGGTCCCCACACGCGACCAACCGCTGACTTTTGATCAAGGATGTTGATTAAACGACTATTCGAGGTGTGAACGCATTTCACTCTTATCGA
>JBGTBJ010000091.1:0-30999 GCA_041749395.1 Pirellulaceae bacterium | reverse complement strand
TACCGACGCTACTTTCGCGGAGCGAAAGGCGACTATTTCACTACTTTCGCGGAGCGAAAGGCGACTATCTCGCTACTTTCGCGGAGCGAAAGGCGACTATGGCGACTATCTAGAGCTTATGCGGCGCGGGCAACCCCAGTTGCACCCTGCTGTGCCTCACGGATCGCTTCCTTAATCCGCAAGAATGGCTCCTCGAAGTCAGGAAGTTCGGAAAAACTTTCCAGTATTTTTTGAATTCGACCTACGAATCTCGCTTCCGCTCGGATTGCGTGGCAGGCCGTCTGCAGGGGTACACTCATCAACTGCGACAATTTCGTCGAATCCCCACCAATCATGGCAATCGGGAACTCAATCTGGTCGGCCAAGCGGAGCGCCTCCACTTGGTCAGCAAATACAATATGGGGTCGAACACGCGTTTGTTTCATCAGCGCCTGTCCAATCAACTCCCCAATCAAGTGGCTTCGCAGGGTCGCTCCGTAAAGAATTTCATGTGCTCGGGTGGGTCGAACTGGTAACGTGCAGTGGAATTCCAAAGGTCGTCCTGTGGAATTCAATAGTAAATACCCCCCCGTCCAGCCAATTGCCTCGGAATATTCCACCGTATAAAAGCCAATTGCGGGTGCAGACTGGGTCGACGATTGCGACATGCGTCTCCGAACCTTGTTCTAAGCCAGGTTTTTGGACAGTTTCTTCATTAATGCAGCGAGTTGTCAGCAAAGACCGACATCCCCGTCGGTCAGTTTCGGTTCCCAGACGCTGCCTACTTTAGCGCTCCTGGGCAACGTTTATTCAGCGAATCTGGGTAGCTTTGTAGCGATAATAGCGTCCAGGAAGATAGGGAGGTTTGCATAGAACGCGCCAAGTGATGGACATTCATTTTTTGACTTGGTTATACTCTTCATATTCCCAATTCATTCCTCTTCAGGAAAATGTGGTTCGCAATGTCGAATAACCACGATTACGTGTCACCCGTATTTCGCATCGATGTCTCGGCTGAACCATCCTCGAATAACGCTCAAAGCAGTGGAGATACCGCTGTGGTATTGCTGTTGCGAGAATTAGTGGCAGGTCAATTGCGGCAGAACAAGTTGTTAGAGGATTTGGCTGAGAGCACTGCTAATCTACAGAAGCAACGCCAAAACGAATTGCAGCAATGGAAGGATGCCAATCCACAATTGGCACGTTCCTGCCGTCGCGCCGCGGAAACCCTTAGCAGAGTTCAGACGCAGTTCCTCGAAACGATGACTGAGGAAATCACCGATAACTCCGAAGCGCTTTTGGATGGCGAATTTATGCTAAATGAATTTGTCGATCGATTTGGTCCACGCATGGCCCATCTCAATGGAGTTCTTCAAGTGCTCGCACAATTGGGCAGTGGAGTCACAGCGGGTAACTAGCTGTTGCTGTTGCTGATGGCGCGGGCTTGTTCAGGAATCGGGCATTGAGACAAGGATGTTAATGATGAGCGAAGCAAATTTATCTCGATATCCATTTCAACGCAGGTGCGTGGATTATGGAGTCTATTTGTTAGTTCGATCGTTTGTCGCATTTTTGCAAACTCTGCCCGATGCAACGGCCATGGCAATTTGCCGCGGCGGTGCATGGTTATTGACGGTTCCGTTTCCGCTAAGAAAAAGCACACTGGATGAAAATTTCCAGCGTGCCTTCCCGGATTCAACAATTGATCAACGTCGACAACTTACTCTGGCGATGTGGTATCACCTGTTGCTAATGATTTGCGAAATTGCCTGGGCCCCCCGCCGATTGCATCGCTGCAATTGGCAGGAACACGTGCAGTTCCCAGATGCCAAGTCTTTTCTCAAGCACTTGTTATCGCGGCGCGCCACGGTTTTAGTTACTGGGCATTTTGGGAATTTCGAAATGGGAGGCTACATCACAGGGCTGATGGGGTTAAAAACGACCACCATTGCCCGGCGATTGGATAATCCCTTTCTCCACGATTACATCACCGCTTTTCGTGGTGTGAAGGGCCAAAAAATGGTCGACAAATCGGGGTGTGCCAACGAAGTGGATCGGCATTTGGCAAATGGTGGCACGCTGTCATTGCTCGCCGATCAGCACGGAGGCCCCAAGGGCTGCTGGACTCCATTCTTGGGGCATGCGGCAAGCTACCACAAGGCGCTGGCACTCTTCACTCTATCAGGCGATGCTCCGATGGCCGTCGCCTACACGTTGAGAGAAAAACTCCCCCTCCATTTCACGCTCGGCTGCGCAGGGGTTGCTGATCCGAAACTCGATGGCCCGGAATGCTCCGGCGTTAAGTCGCTAACCGAGTGGTACAGCCACTGCCTCGAGCAAGCAATTGCACTCGCCCCCGATCAATATTGGTGGGTCCACCGTCGCTGGCGAGAGCCACCAGCGAGAATTGCCAAGCGGGCAGCGTAAACAATTAACAGTTTCTTCATTTGATTCGTAGCAGAACCTTGAATTACTCTGTTGCCTGGGTGTAATCCGTTTCTAGCTGCAAGAGAATCAACATGCGTCGGCCGTTTTTGCGAATATTGGCAACCTTGAGTATGCTCACCTGCGGTCTCTGCGCGACCAAAGACGCGTCAGCCGCAATCGTAATTACTGAATATATCTATTCAGGAGTTAGCGGTGAATTCATCGAATTTACCAACACAGGATCCACTGCCATCGATATGACTGGCTGGAGTTTCGATGACAGTACGCGGCTTCCCGGCTCCTTCAGCCTGAGCGCTTTTGGAACGGTCGGAGCGGGCGAATCGGTTATCTTGTGCGAACCCGATGAAGCGCTGTTTCGCACCGCATGGAGCCTCGCTGCTTCGGTCAAGGTCATCGGCCTACTCGACAACAATCTGGGCCGTGTGGACGAGATCAATATCTACGACGCTGCCGATACTCTCGTCGATCGACTTACCTTTGGCGACAATACGATCGGTGGTCCACGAGCTCAAAATGCGAGCGCCAATCCTTTCGACTTTTCAATCCTAGGTACCAACTCCATCGCCTCTTGGCAACTCGCAACCATTGGCGATCAATACGGGTCGTACGCCTCGGCCGATGGCGATATTGGTAATCCAGGGGTCAACAACCTAACCGCCGTTCCTGAACCCGGCACCTTTGCAGCTCTGGCTTTGGGTTCTTTGCTCGTAGGTGCACGTCGGAAGTATCGTCAACGACGTCCTCTTGAATCAACCGTTGCCTAGAGAGCAGCTTCCCACCAATTAGCAATCTGCTCCGCTATCTCTGCAGAGGTAACGACGTCGGTCGGAACTATGAAATCGGCCACGTCGCTGTAGAAAGGCTGTCGCTGGTCTAGCAGTCGCTGGATTTCTTCCAGCGGACTGAGGCCCGTTAATGAGGGCCTCGAGGTGGACGTGGCCACATCTTTGGACATCCGGTCGTCTATAGTGGCTGCGCTAGCAGTGAGCCACACACACCTTCCATTGGTACCAATTATGTGGCGGTTCTCTTCACGCAATATCGTTCCGCCACCAAGTGAAATTACCAGAGAGTCACTTGCAATTGCCTGCTGCAAGGCGAGCGATTCCCAGTCCCGAAAAACCGGTTCGCCATCCTCAGCGAATATCTGAGAGATGTTTTTCCCCGCCAATTGCTGCACTATCACATCGGTATCGACAGCAACGGCCGAGAGTCGCGTGGCAAGCAATCTTGCCACTGTCGACTTTCCAGTGGCGCGATATCCGGCTAGGAATAGATGTTGCATATTTGTCTTCGCACCAACCGGTTTCTTACCCATCAGCGTCAATGGTATGGCCCAAAAAAAAGCCAGCGAGGATAATTCCTCGCTGGCTTAGATTATTCGATCGATATCAAATCGGATATTAGGCTTGTGTGCGGTTGCGACGACGATAAGCAATCGCGCCACCAATTAAACCCAATACGGCAAACGAAGATGGCTCGGGAACGGCCGTAATAGTCGACAACGAAAAGTTATCAAACATGATTCGCTCGGAAGGCGCTGTAGTGGTTAAACGCACCATAAATTCACCATCGGCAACCGTCGTATCGCTGAACGACGTGCTGTAACTGAACCAGTCAGAGCTGCTTCCCAGTAGGGTATTGTTGATGGTGTCGGCCAGCGTGTACGACCCACCGCCGTCGAAGCTGTATTCAATGGTGACGTTTGTGTCTGGACTCGCGTCCCAACGACGCACGCTGAATCCAAAACCATCGATATCCGTACCACCAACGGAAGTGTCGGCATAAGTACCAGTGAAAACACCCGCTGCGTCCCGCAGTCGCCAAGCAAATGTTCCCAAAGCTCCAGCAAAACCATCTTGAGTGGCAGTGCCATTTCGCAGAGCCGGTCCGCCGGTAAAGACTAAACCTTGATCCGCATAAACGTGGTCTATCTGATAGCTCGTTATGCCTCCAGAACCGGCCGTCCAATTGGCGGCAGTATCAAAGTCGACAGTAATCGCGGCGGTAGCATCACTACCCATCAAACCAAAAGCAAGAATCGCAATAAAACAAGAAATACATTTTCGCATGTCGTGGTCTCCAGAGTATCAAATGCATCAGCCAGAGAGATTACACCGATTTTGACGGGTGTACCAGCAATTGAGCCTAGAAAACCTGAGAAATTAACATTCCGAACTGAACCAATTTGCCTTGCCAACTGCCCGTTCTGCAAGCAAATCCCTTACTAATCACGCAATGGTGGCCATTGTCCCCATGTTGTTCATCTAAGTGGCCTTAATGGCCAATGCTGAAAGTTCTCGCCAAACTCCGTGGTCCCTCATAGTGGACTGTTTGTCTAGCTCCGCAGTAGCTGCATGTGGCAACATTCTCACAATCAAACTGAACAAGAACTCCAAATCTAATGGCGGACTCCCTGCTTGAATTCGGCTCTAATAGTGGATTGCGGTCGTTGTGCCCGATCGTAGTGCCCGAAAGTTGTGGTTGCCCACCTCCCCTTTAACTATGCCTAGTGAAAATAGCTCCAGCGACGCCTCCTTGCTTTCCCGTTTGCAATCGGGCGAGGACGACGCGGCGACCGCCCTCTACCTTCGCTATGCCGAGCGATTGTTGCTGCTAGCCAAGAAGAATACGGGTGAAGTGCTGGCGACTCGAGTCGACGCGGAGGACATTGTCCAATCCGTTTTTCGCACGTTTTTTCGCCGTGCCTCCAGCGGACATTATCAAATTCCAGAAGGTGAAGAACTTTGGAAACTGCTGTTGGTGATTGCTTTGAACAAGGTCCGTACCCTGGCGGAATTCCACGGGGCAGCCAAGCGAGCCGTTCAAGCGACTCGGACGATATCCGACACAACCGCAGCCGAACGCGATGTAACGTCCGTTGAGGTATTGCGATTGACTATCAATGATCTCCTCAGCGACCTGCCCGACATTCATCAACGCGTGGTGCACGATCGCATCCAGGGGCACGAGATCAATGAAATTGCGTTGCGCAATTCAGTGTCGCGTCGGACATGCGAACGAGTACTACAAAATTTTCGCGGTCAACTTCAGGCGGAATTGAAGCCCAAAGCATGAGGTATAAGAATTGAGTTCACTGCTCCCCACGAACCTCGCGGATTTCGATCTGGAGCATTTTCTGTGCGAATTTGAAACGCGTCGTCGAGATGATGATTCCGCGCTGGAGGCGTGCGCAAACGCTCTGCAGCATTCTACATTGCCATCGCGGACCATCGCGGAGACCATCACGGAACTCGCCCGGATCGATATGGAATATTTAGCAGCCCAAGCAGGTGATTTTTCTGCACAGAGATACGTCAATCAATTTCCGCTCATCTTTGACAACATTAGCCTTCGCACCCAATTGGCGTTTGAAGAGTTTCGTTTGCGTAGATCGCGGAGCGAGCCTATTTCCGCCCAACAGATTGGCGCGCGATACGCCATCGATACACGTGGTTGGCCCGATTGGTCTGTTTCGTCCAATTCGTCCGAAGCAAAATTCATTTCCGGTTCCGTTGCCAGACCGGTAGAGTCGATTGCCATACGTCGAAAACGCATCCGACCAGACTATCCTTCCCTAGGGGACACTTTTGCTGGCTATCCGCTCCTCGCTGCGTTGGGTGAAGGGGCGTACTCACGGGTATTTTTGGCGCATCAACCCGACCTTGCTGGTCGACTCGTCGTCCTTAAAGTAACACCTGCCTCCACGGATGAATCTGACAAGCTGGCAAGTTTGCAGCATAGCCATATCATTCCAATCTACTCGCTGCACCGCGAGCGCGATTTGTCATGCATTTGCATGCCCTACTTGGGTTCTACCACACTCGCAGACCTACTCATCTCGGGGCGAGATTGGCCGACCAATCTGACGCCCGCGGAGGAGATCGTATCGACACTGCGCAATCGTCGCAATTCGACGATTGCCATACTATCCCGATCGGATGCTAAGCTTGGCGACGCCGACTTGGTCGTTCCGACTGACGGGGTAGAAAATCGTGACGAGGCAATCGCGACGAAAGTGCAGTCGGTCGCACCCTATAGCGAAAGTTCTTTGCATGACTTGGCCAGTCAACCCTATAAGGACGTCTTTTTTAGTTTCATTGTTGGTGCCGTGGAAGGTCTTGCATTTGCGCACTTGCGTGGAGTCGTGCATCGCGACATCAAGCCAGCAAACATTTTGATTTCCGACGAAGGAACCCCTTTGTTGCTAGATTTCAACCTAGCAGCCACAGCCGATTCAACCGATCCTTGGGTCGTTGGAGGGACGCTCCCCTACATGTCGCCACAACAACTGCAAACTCTATTACCCAACGATTCGTATCGTGCCATCGCAACGCCTCAACCGGCCGATGATGTCTTTTCGGTTGGAGTGATTCTCTATCAAATGTTGTCGGGTCGTCTTCCCTACGATTCGCATTCAATGCATGCCAATGCGCCCATCGATCGGATGATTGCAGATCGGCTTACCTTGCCAGCAGAAATCCGATCTCATCGTGGCTCTGTCTCTAAGGGGCTACAGTCCATCGTCTTCCGCTGCTTAGCCGCCGCACCAAAAGATCGCTACCAGCATGCAGGAGAATTGCTCGAAGATTTGCGTTGCCATCAGCACCATCTTCCGCTGAAACATGCGGCAGATCGATCTATTGTTGAACGCCTTGCCAAGTGGAAACGTCGTCATCCGGCTCTTTCGTCGTCGGCCGCCATGGGAATCGTGGCAACGGTGCTGCTTGCTTTCGCATTGCTCTTTGCCGGTCTGCGGTATCGGGATGCACGGCAATTGCAAGCCCGGCAAGAACTACAGCTGCTGAGCGATGAACTTGCCAGGGCAACTAGTTACCTGACGACTCCTGGCCGTGAAGCAGAACTATTGCAAGAAGGCCTTCGCATGGGTGAGGCAATCGTCTATCCCTGGCATGTTGACCAGGAGGACTGGGAGCTCAACTTTCCGTACTCTCAATTGTCTCCCGATAGTCAGGCTCATGCCAAGCAATACCTCAGTCGCCTTGTCTTCGAAATGAGTAAGGCTGCTGCGGACTTGGCGTTGCGGGATAGCGATTCGTCTGAAAGCCTTGGAGGCCGTGCGTTCGTTGACTATCGTAGGTTCATTCAACAACCTTCTCAGGATTCGTCATCAGCACGCCTAAGTTATTCCGAAGGCAACTTTGCAGAGGCAATTGCTTTGACCCAAGCTGAATTGGCAGAGCATCCAACCGATGCGACTCATTGGTTTAATTTGGCAACGTCTCAATGGCAAATAGGAGAGCTAGCGAGCGCCTTGCAGTCGTTTGATATGTGCCAACGTCTCCTACCATCCTCTTTAGCGATTCGTTTTAATCGCGGTGTTTGTTATTTGGATGCGAAGTCTCCTGAAAAGGCACTTGCGGACTTCAATTTTTGTGTTGAGCAACAAGAGGATTTCGCTTCAGCACGATTTAATCGCGCACTTGCCTACAAGCAACTCAGCAAACCAGAATTGGCTTTGCAAGACCTGGATTGGTTGATCCAAGCCGATGTGGCATCGGCCCGAGTCTTTTTGCTTCGTTATCGCCTGCATCGTTCCCTGAAAAACGAAGAAGCCGCAGAGCAAGATTTGCGTTCGGCCGAGTCAGCGAAAATTCGTGATGTCGACGATTGGTTAGCACGAGGCATTCAATATTTGCCTTCGAATCCACAGAAAGCACTCGAAGATTTTCAGCGCGCCTTGTTATGGTCACCGACGAACAAAGCTGCGTTGCTCAATGTGGCGCATGTCCTGGCTGAAAGGCTAGGCAACCCCAGGGAGGCCATCGAGTATCTCGATCGTCTGCTTCGACTTACTCCCCAGGATCCTGAGACTCTGGCCGCCCGTTCTGTACTTCTCGCCCGAACGGGACAGTATGACACTGCCCTAAAAGACGCTGACTTTTCGGCGGCGCACGCGACTCAAGGGCTCACCTGGTTGCAAATCGCGGGAACATATTCTATCTGCATCACAACGGCAGAGAATGAATCCATGAATCAACGGCGCGAGCAGGCCTACAAATCGCTCGCTAACGCATTAATAACGGATCCGAGCCTTGCTAGCGTTGCCGCGACGGACCCAGATCTTGCCCATCTCCATGCTGAGCCACTATTCCGAGCGATTGTTTCAGCGGCTAACCTTTTGTACACAAGGTCGCAGTCTCGATGACTCTTTCGCCTTCAAAATGAAAATGTCTAAGTTTTATGGCGGTACAGGGACTCCAATCCTGCTCTATTCGGTGACGAGGACAACGGAGGCCGGGCGGTTCCGCCCCGACGTCAACGCACAACTAACAATCTGTTCGTAGAGAATCCTATGAAGATGCATCGAAAAAACCGTGGCCTTCGACTTGAGTTCTTGGAACGAAGACAATTGTTTGCAGGTGACGTTTCGCATAATTTCTTGTTGCCTCATGACGTCAATGACGATAGCAAAGTCACTGCGATGGATGCATTGACGATTATTAATCATGTTAATCGCCGAGAAAGTGGCATGGCGGATGACCGCCTGCAGTTCTTCGACGTTAACGACGATACCCGCGTCACGCCACTTGATGCGTTGCAAATCATCAATGGACTCAATCGCCGTAGCGAGCGGCCAGCCGCTTCGAATGTCGATGCTGCCGTCGCCATATTATTTGATACAAGCGGGCTCCGCGCAAAAGCAGAGTATGAGTTGGAATCTGGGAGCCGAAAACTCGAGATTCGCGTACATGGAGGTGCCGCCAATGAGTCCTATAATGTTTCGATTGGTCAAGTTGAACTTGGCACGCTGACTACTGATTCCCGTGGTCGCGGTCGACTTGATTTTGAACCGCAGGACGACAGTTCACTGCCGTTCCCTAGCAACATTCCTGACATCGTTTCGGGCGTTAGCTTCGCTTTAGAAGGCGTTGGCGAGAGTTTCTTTTCAGCACTTGGACGAGAATCGGGTGACGATGGCTCTAGTTCAAATGGCGGAGACGACGGTGGTTCCGGAGGTGACGGCACTGGTTCGAACACCAGCGTCGGCGCCAGCGAACTAACGGCTCGATTGACCGGCATAAGATCACTTTCTGGTCGCGCGAAGATTGAAATCTCATCGCGTCAAAGTGAATTTGAAGTCGAGCTTGAAAATGCGCCAGTCAACACAACATACAGTGTTGAAATTGATGGCATTGTTGTAGGCAATCTCACGACGGATCGTCGTGGTCGAGGTCAGTTGGCATTCGAATCAACCGATCGCTCCAAACCTTTCCCCGCAGATTTTCCAACCATTGGTGTCGGGAGCATCGTTCGGATTGGCACCGTGATAACCGGAACTTTTGCAAAATCGTCGCAGGACGATTGAGAGCCCAGACGAGCGATTTGAAAATGCTCTGCTCGGTGTATGATTGGCTCGTTCGATGACTATCGAATGACCGTTGCGAGTTGATGATCTGCCGCAGTGGGTCCTGAAGCTGGCTATAATTTGTCCTAAAGCTGATCATGTTTCGAGTTTGGTTTGAAAAAAAACGCACGTCCCACACAGCTCGCCTTCATCGGCTCGAGTTGCTGGGTGCGCGTATGGCCATGCACGGCTCGGGGCTTGGTGTTTCCGATCCGTTGCCATGGTTTTCGCCGGGTGAACTCACCTACAGCTTTGCACCTGACGGCACAAAGGCGGCTGATACCGAGAGCCAATTATTCGAATCATTGAATCGACTCGCGCGTACGGAAGAGTGGCAGTCGGCTTTCGCTGCCGCTTTTTCCGCATGGCTCGAACCGCTCGCCGCATCCGCGACGGAAGTTTCTGATTCGGGCGACTCATTTGGAACACCAGGCCCAACCCAACACGATTTGCGGTTTGGCGACATTCGCATTGGTTCCATTCCACTGTCGCAAAATATTCTCGCGACATCGGTGCCACACAGTGTTTTCTCGCAAGGAACTTGGGCCGGAGACATCCTGCTCAATTCAAATGCTCAATGGCATAATATTCAAGAAGTATTCGCGGTAGCACTTCACGAATTTGGCCATGTCCTGGGGCTTCCGCATTCAGACAATGTCGATTCAGTGATGTTTCTGCACGGCGTGCATGCATTACAGAATCCCAGTGCAGAGGACATTGATAATCTCCAGGCACTCTACGCAGGCATTCCCTTTGAGATGGAAGATGATCCCTCGGGTTCTGACGGTGGCTCCACCGGTGACGACGATGACTCACATCTTCCCAATCGCAATTTTGATCCGACTAACGCAATCGACTTGCAGCCCACTCTTGGTCAATCAATTCGCTACTCTGTTATCGATTTAATTGATGACCCCAATGTTCCTAAACTCTACCGCCTCATCCCGACTCCAGAAGCGGAGAATATTGAATCGCTAACCATCGTCATGAGATCCCTGGTCGGCGAATCGCTTATTCCTGAATTGATTGTCTTGGATGCGAACGGCAAGAAACTAGAAATTGATGTTTACCATCACAGCGAAGGGACGGTCGTCATTCAGGTTCCTGACGCGGCAAACAATGAAACGGTCTATGTACTAGCGTCATCCTCGATTGGATCACTGGAGAACCAAACCGGCGCGTTTGAACTGATTGCCGATTATCGTCCTGAGACACGCGAAACTCGTAAGCTGTTCAAACTCTCGTTCGAAGAATCCAAGACTATTTTCGATTCGACGTTTACGGTGGAAACCTCGCGATTGGTACACCTGCGAATCGCTGTGGACGGGGATGACTCCAGCAATGTCGATCAAGCCGTTTGGGCACGATTGTTTGACGAGACCGGAAACGTTTACGCGCGGGTGGCTGTTCGTGTCGGTACCACACGTACGGCGCCTCTTATTCTCCTACCTCAAGGTTCTTATACCTTGAGAATGGAAATTGGTGCCCGCGGCAATCAGAAAATTGCGGAAGCTGAAGCGAGCGTGTTTCTGGATGAATCATCCATTGATGTTGGCCCCGGAGTCGTAGATCCTACGGAGAAACCGACGCTCTGGTGTGGCGATATCAACGCTGATCCACTTCAATGTTACGCCTACACACCAATCAGTTTCGTTGATCCCCCGATCGTTCGCGATCCTGGAATCGTTTACACCGATCCGCAGTATCCGATCAGCTACCCTTGGGACGATCCCACATGGTGGTACATTGTTCCTTCTGCAACGGTCCCTCCTGCCACTAGCCCATGGAACAATCCCAGCAATCCAGCGGACGTCTCAGGCGACGGACAGGTTCTACCGCAAGACGCATTGCTGGTTATTAACCAGATCAATCGATCAGGGCGACCTCAAATTGATGTCGAACGCAATCCCACGCTTCCTGTGACCCGCTTTCCCGATGTGAATGGCGACTTCATGGTCAGCCCACTGGATGCCCTGATCATTGTGAATCGCTTGAATCGCCTTGGTCGAAATCCTCCTGCTGGTGAAGGAGAGTCAGGAAGTGCTGAAATCGCTGCTCCGCCCGTGGAAGCCGTCGATTTTGCCGCCGCAGTAAACGAGGTTGCGATGGACCTTTGGTTCGGATCATGGCTACTCAATCAACGTCGACGACGTTGATTGAAGTTTCTATCGCCGCGTCAATTCGCCTGAAGCATTGGGCTTACTTATTACCATTCACCCCGTTTTCCAAATTTCGCTACGGTATTCTGTCCGAATGCTTTGGCCGCTTGGTCGATTTTATCGACTCCCTGCGCACTGCTCAGCCCTTCACAGCTTCGCGCAGCTGCGATGACGGTGTTGTTCTCATTGTCGTCCATAAACAAAGATGCTTCCAATAATCCAGCTTCATCGTCGGGCGGGATTCCTAGGAAGCCATGCTTGTCAGCATGAATCAGTTGTCCAGGAACAATGTTTTGGCCGAAAACTTCCACAGGCACGCCCCATCGCACTGGTGTCACATGAGCGTGTCCTACACAAAGTCGCCTCGCAATCGCTTTGAAACCTGCACAGGTCATTTCATCGAGGTCTCGAATGGCTCCATCGGTGATCGTACCAACGCATCCTAGCGCGCGATGGACGTTCGCATTGACTTCACCCCAAAACGATCCAATCACACGAGGTTTATCGAGATCTTGTACAACGACAATTTTGGGGCCAGGTTGAGCGGCGATGTAGCGTCGATAATCGCTCCATGCATTTGCCGATTTACGATGCTCGGTGCTGGAGGGCTCGACCACGAGTGTGACCGCGTAACCAATCATTGGCCCCATCTGCGGCATGAAATCCCGCGTTTCTTCTAGGTTAATCCCTTCTTGCGTGACGTCATGAGACGTAATTTGCTCCCATCCGTTGTAGATTGTCGGTGTATTCCATCGCTTTAGTCGCAGCAGTTGTGAGTGATCCAAGGACATTTGATTCCTAGTTCCGAAATTGGGATTGCCTGGTTAACTGACCTGCGGATTTGTCCGAATCAGTCAGCACGCATATTGTACTGCCCGCTGGCACGGCGCATCATCTAGGCCAGCTGCAGACTTTTTCCAACCTAAATCCCCCCACCCCTCAAGGTCTCTCGCAGCTAGAGACTCTTCATTCGAGAAAGACCTCGCATGTCTCTTCGCCACGTCATCATCACCGATTTCATCAACGACGACCTCGCTATCGAACGTGAAATATTGGATGGTATCGCCAACGTTTCAGCGCTCGACGCACAATCTGAGAGTGCGCTCGAAGGCCAGATTGAAGAAGCTGATGCCATTATGATGTACCACAATATTTCACTCGGGACTCTTTCCGTATCGAGCTTACGTCACTGCAAATTAATCGTTCGCTGCGGAGTAGGTTTTGATAATGTTGATTACCGTCGTGCTAGAGAAATGGGAATTCCCGTTGCCAATGTTCCCGATTATGGCACCGAAGAAGTTGCCGATTCGGCGATCGGTATGGCGCTCACTTTGACTCGAGGCATTCACCTCTACAATCAACGTCTGCTCCGGCAACCCAATCCGTGGATGTACTCGATTGCTCGACCACTCTATCGCCTGCGGGGTCGAGTGTTCGGTATTATCGGCCTGGGTCGAATTGGCATTGCAACTGCAATTCGAGCAAAATCGCTAGGCATGGATGTGAGGTTCTTTGATCCGCTTAAGCAAGATGGCTATGACAAGGCCGTCGGCATCACTCGAGTCGAGACGCTAGAGGAGTTGTTAGCGCAATCCTATATTGTCAGTGTCCATTGCCCGCTAACTCCAGAGACTCATCATATCATTCGCAAAGAAACGATTGAGATGATGCCGAGGGGAAGTTATCTCGTCAATACGGCTCGTGGTGCGACTGTCGATACCGCTGCCATACCCGATGCAATCGCTTCGGGGCAATTAGCGGGTGCTGGGATTGATGTTCTGGTCGATGAGCCGCCAGCTGCGGATAACCGGCTCATCGCTGCATGGCAAGACCCACAGCATCCTGCACATGAGCGAGTTATCGTCAATCCGCATGCGGCCTTCTACTGCGAAGAAGGGCTCGCCGATATGCGTCGCAAAGGGAGTGAAGCCTGTCGTCGTGCCCTTACCGGACAACGGCTCCGAAACATCATCAACGCTGAATAGACGATTTCACCTCAACGAGTATTTCGCGTGCAAACGAATTGGAAAACCCGCATTCGCAGCATTGGCCCAGCAGTGGTTATCGCTGCTGTCGTACTGGGGCCGGGCAGCATCACCACAGCGTCCAAGGTCGGATGTCGCTACGGTTACAGCTTGGGCTGGATTCTCATTGTCACAACGACGTTGATGATCGGTATGACGCTAGCTGCTCTTGTCATTGGACTAGCGTCGCCGGAGACGCCTGGAACCCGTATTCGCGAAAAATGAGGAAAAGTACCGACATCGTTGCTGGGCATCGCCGTGTTCTTGATTGTGGCACTCTTTCAATCATCGAACAACCGCGCCCTGTTACTGGCCGCGGAAGTACTCTTCCCCGAATTAGCCGCTGCACCTCGCCTTGCCTCAGTCGGATTGGTGTTGTGCAACGCAGTTATCATCCTTTTCTTCCTGTTCTCCGGCAGTATCTACAAAGTCATCGAAAGAACCATGTTGGCTTTGGTCGCCACGATGTTGGTCTGTTTCGGAATCAATGCAGTCACTGGTGGAGTCCAGTTGTCCGGGGCGATAGGGGGTCTTATTCCCACGCAGGAGTCGGTTCGATCGATCGGCGGTTCCATTACCGGTGACCTCCGAGCGCTGATCGGCACAACATTTTCTGTCGCCGGTGCCTATTACCAAGCGTATTTAGTGCGGGAGCGAGGCTGGAAGGCAAACGAATACAAAATTCGTTGGCTCGACCCGGTGGTGGGAATTGCTACACTCGGATTGTTGACACTGTTAATCATGGACACCGCGGCCGCCTCTCTGCATCAAAAGATCGATGCAAATGAGATTAAAGACCTGCGTTCGCTCGCCGCCAGTTTGCAGCCAACATTTGGCTACGCAGCAACCTACGTTTTTGCTGGAGGAATTTTGGCCGGAGCGATTTCATCGTTTGTGGGGAACGCAATGGTGGGCGGGGCCGTCCTTTCAGATTGCCTAGGATTCGGCTCCAAGGCGACAGAACGAGGGCCTCGTTGTGGCACTATTGCCGCACTACTGGTTGGTTTAGCCATTGCGCTCTGGAGCCTATTGTCGGGAATGCAGAGCGTCGCATTCATTGTCGTCGCACAAGGTCTGACTACGCTGGGCCTGCCATTGATGGCCTGTGTAATTTTTTATCTGTTGCGTCAATCGGCACCGGAACGCAAAGGTCTGGCAATGCTCGTATTCGCGGGCGTGTTGGTCTCCTTTTATGTAGGCATAACAACGTTAATGAGTCTACTCTCGTGAAATATGCCAACGACGTCTGTTAGTGCTCGCGAAAAGCGTCCAGAAAACAATCGACCGCGTTTCGCAGCTTGGCGAATGGTCCCCATCGCAGAACTTCATTCACGCGAACTCCCCGTTGCCAATAGCCGAATCCGATATGCTGAGCATGTCGGATTTCACAGTGCAACAGGGACACATCGTTCTCGTCACAAACGACTGTCAAGATATCGGTGGTTGATATTTTGCCATAACTAATAATGGACAGACCTTCGTCGGAAACGTTGTGCGTGATTGCTGGCCCCAAGTGCTCGACGAGCTCTGCTTC
Source organism: Pirellulaceae bacterium (assembly GCA_041749395.1). Classification (GTDB taxonomy): domain Bacteria; phylum Planctomycetota; class Planctomycetia; order Pirellulales; family Pirellulaceae; genus Laterigemmans. The sequence goes on along the minus strand of JBGTBJ010000091.1, from coordinate 15,486 downwards.
CGTCGCCAGCAGTGGGGTAATCAGCAGGGGAAGTAATCGTTGATGGCGGACTTCCGTCCGCAATTCCTTGATTTCGTGCGGCTTTGCAGTGTGTTGCGAAGAAATTGAGCGATTCACCAGGATCTGCAGCGATTGACCAACATCAGTTTTTTTTCGATTACCCAACAGTGAAAACACGATCAGCTCCTGGAAGTCTATGGGCAGCACTGAATGCATTTGGCAACATTCCAAAGATTGGTCGGCATTAGCCCACTTAGTGGGTCAGTGGGCTAGCTGGGTCCATCCGACAATTAGGAAAGTAAAGTCAGTTTATTCCGCCGATTCCGCAATTTCCGGTAACTGAACATAACAACTTGGAAAAAGCCAAGACTTCAGATTGCTGGACTCCTGCGGCGGATTGCAACATCACGTTGGATGGGTACAATTCCCACAGTCATGGCTCAGCAACGGATGGGTGGCCGAGCGGTTGAAGGCACCGGTCTTGAAAACCGGCGTACGTTTACGCGTATCGTGGGTTCGAATCCCACCCCATCCGCTCTTCTCCTTTTGGAGGTAGCTTTTGCTTCGGCGTCTTGCAAAGGCTACGAGTTCTCAGCAACGGCTAAATTGGGCGTCGTATTCGATATTTGACTTCGATCCGGTCAAATCCAGCAATCGAAGTCCGCGTGACCAGAATCTGTAACGGTTGCACTTGGAGTGGAAATTCGTGGCATTCCCCATCGGGAATGTCCAATCCTTCTCCGGAATATTCAATGTTTGCTTTATCCATTCGCTGCACAAGAGTTGCTTTCACGGAATCGACAAGGTGAGATCGGTTTTCTGCTTCTCTGTGTTGTTCGGCGATCATCAAACACCAGCCGGTGTTTTCGCGAGGTGCCGCGTGACGAATGAGAATCGGAAAACTCGCTTCGATTTGTAAAATCTGACCCTTGAAAAAATCTCCTGACGCGACAGCGTGCTCAAGCCATTCCAGATAATTGGAAAAGGGAGCTGGAAATGAATCTGCCGCTGGCTCATAAATGCCGGTTCGATTGTTGACAGGCGCCTCCCAGAGATGCGAGTCCTCCCGCAATGATTTTTTGGCGCGCAATTCTAGCGATGGCATATCCGTCACACATAAAGAGATATCGATCTTCTGTCGTCTTTCCTGGGACAATCGATTTCTCACATAGATCTTGAGGGTGTAGTAATCGATCATGAAGGTTCGCTCGACCGATGGCTCGTCCACTGGTGGAACTTTCCTAAGTTCGTCCCAAAGCGATCCAAACTTATCGCTCAACTTTGCAGAGTTCTCTCGCCATCCCGAATAGGGCACCTGATGGCAAATCAATTCGATGAGTTCCTGCACCTCGGTTGTGCTGGCTCCTTTGTCGAAATCAAAACTAACATTTCTGCCAACTAAGACGGCTTTCGTTATCTCAGGCCCGACCTCAATCAGCAACGGTTTCCCTGCAATCGAAGTTAATGATGAATAATTGGAGGGGAGGGCAGCCCGCTCAATGAGTTGAAATCGAGATGCTTCGACAGAGTTCGTCGCAATGGGCGTCAGAAATTGATCGGAAATCGTCTCCTCCGCTTTCGCACAACTGAGCTCGTCCGAGAGTGCAAGTCCAAAGATTACCACGATGACATATGACGCGATTCTCAAGGAAGTGTCTCCTGTATGGATGAGGAGGCGTGCGCCTCAATTTGTTTTTAGCAATGCTAATTCATGCACAGAATTGGAGTTGCCCTTTGCTGCGATTCGCAATCAGGAAACACTTGCTCGCTGAACCTACGGCACAAGGAGTCTACCTGCTACGTTGATGCGGATCAATAGATTCACATCCTATACGCGAAAGTAGTGTTGCTTCTGCGCGGCGGTCAAAAGCGGAACTGTAAACAAATGAGCTTGGTATGCTGGCAATCCTCTCGGAGGTTTGGCTACCCGTTCTCCAAGTGTCGGTCGACGGTGATAGGGAGGTTGTAGATGTTGCGCCACTAAGTAAATGCGAAGATTTGATTCACCGCAGTGTCGTATTGATAGAGGATATCGATGATAGTCGATCGATGCTTACTTTGGATGGACATCGAGTTTTTGCGGAGGGCAATAGAGAAGCGGGCGTCCGAGCGATTGATCGGTATCAACCGGACATTGCCTTGGTCGATATAGGATTGCCAGGGATCAACGGCTACGCGGCCATCGCACTTGAGCATTCGATCGGTCTGGACAAGGCTGGTTCGTTCCCAGTCTCGTGTGTTTGCTCGTGCCACTGGGTATGATGTCGTTTGAGCCGCAGTCGGCCATCGAGGAATTGTTCATGTCTAGTGGAGAATAGGTATTCCGTTGTCGGTAATCGGCACAGGGCGATCTCCATCGAAGAGGGATTTCGAAGGATCGATTTGGACCGCTGAAAAAATGGTCGCAAATAGGTCAGGGACGGAAACCGGATCGGAGACGATCGTCTTAGCCAATTCATCTGTTGTTCCATATGCGCCACAGTGATTCAGGCCGCCACCGGCTAGTACGCATGAGAACGCATTGCATTGATGGCCACGCCCACCTCCACTATCAAATTCCGCAGGGCGACCAAATTCTGTTGTGATCACGATTAGTGTTTTGTCGAGCAGTCGCTTTTCTTTGAGGTCGATCATCAACGAGGCAACAGCGGAGTCAAGTTCCTGAAGCAGCTCGTGCTGATGTTGGATGCCTTCATTGTGTACGTCCCATCCTGAACCGTTGAGAAAGTTGAGATTGTGTGAGACTTCAATAAAGCGGACGCCCCGTTCCACCAATCGTCGACTGAGCAAGCATCTTTGTCCGAATTCTCCACCATATTTATTGCGCAAATCATCGGGTTCTTGAGAGAGTTGAAATGCTTGATTGAATGCAGGATCGCTGAGTTTCATGCTTTGCTTGATGGCCGAATCGTAATTGCGAAGCTTGGGATCATCGCGCGTCGCTGAGGAAGCTGAATCGATTTGCGAAAGGAATTGTTCGCGACGCAATTGTCTTTCTGCAGTGACTATGGGAGGCCGGGAAAGTCCGATGGGTCCTTGGCTCGTATCAGTTAAGTAGAGGTACCCACTACCTGCACCCAAGAACCCAGGTCCTCGAGTTATATTGGGGTACCCAATCAGGACGTAGGGTGGTGCATCTTCGCTGGCCGCCCCCCTTTGATTCGCAATAATTGATCCTAGGGACGGATAGACTACCGATCCTGAAACGGTTCGCCCCGTATGCATTCGGTTGGTAGCGGCCGCATGCTCGTCGATGACCTCATGATGAACTGAACGGACAATCGTTACGTGTTCCATGAATGGAGCAAGTTGTTGAAAGTGTTCGCAGAGTTGTATGCCGGGAACTGATGTGTCGATTGCCGAATAGTAGGAACCAGGTTTTTTCTGCTTGGGATCACCTTGCATTTTGGGGTCGAAGGAATCGATTTGCCCTATTCCGCCTCCAAGCCAAATCGAAATCACGTGCTCGGCATTTCCGCGTGTTTCGCTTTCGGCAATTGACGATCGATTACCAAGCGTAGCACAAGCGGCAATCGAGCCAATCGTAGCAAGCGATTGGCGGCGGTTTAGCATCGGGGATTGGGTTGATATCGACATGGTCATGGCGTTTGCCCGCGACGTTTAAGAGCTGCAGTTGGGTAGACTTGATTCGAATTGAGATGGAATCGTAGCGAGCGTCATCCTGAGTCATGGAATCCAAACAAACTCGCGATGATTGATTAGGCTCCAGAGAAAATCCTCATAGAGAGCGCGCCACGTGGGATCGAGCTTAGGATCGACCGGGGGCCCAGCACGGACGCGTCGTTCTAATTCTTGTTGAATAATAGTGGTCTCGCTCTGTAGGTGATTGAACCATGTAACCAGAGGCAGATTGGGGAGTGGTTGCGGGTAAACGACTCGGTTTTCAGGAACAAGTCGTGTTTGAAAACCGTCGCTTAGAGCTGCGGAAAATAGCTTTCGTTCTTCGGCTGTGGGCAAGCGGCCTAGTACTCTCAAGTACCACTCGTCCACTAAGGTTGACGGAGAAACAGCCTTTTTGGCAATTTCGCTCACTTCGCTCCCAAGTGAGGCGCGGGTTAGATTCATTACCAACGTGCCATTGGCAAGGATACCAGGTTGTAAAACGTTGGGTTCGGAGTCTCTTTCATTGATTTGTTTCTGGCGAGAGCCATTCCAACCAAAGGCTTGCATCACGTCGGTCACAGTGCGTGCTCGCGGCAAGGACAGACTGGGGCGATCGCGTTCGTTGTTCAAGCTGGCAAACATCCATGCTCGCTGAGGGCATCCCAGAGTTTGACGAGAGCCGAGTGTGCGTTGACCATCGTGTATAAAAGTGAGTTCCTCCGAATCGATTTCGCTGCTAGTGGCCTTGTGCAAGGAATCGACAATCTGCTCTGCCGTCAATCGTCTTCGATCGGGCGCAGCAAAAAAGCGTTGTTCGGGAGGAGCATTGGAATTATCTCCAATCGCTTGACGCTGATAAACATGCGAGGTCATGATGAGTCGGATGACTGCGCGGGAGTCGTACTGATTCTTGACCAGCTCACCAGCAAGCCAATCGAGCATTGCCGGATGACTAGGTGCATGTCCTTCCCAGTCATTTACCGGTTCAACTAGACCAGTACCAATCAATTGTTTCCAGATGCGGTTTACTATGACTCGCGCAAAACGACGATTCTGCGGAGACGTAATGAGCAATGCTAATTGTTCTCTGGAATCCGAGGGGTCCAGCAAATACGACGCGAAGTTTGTTTCGCTGTCGTTTGGTTGGATAGCTGGAAACGGCCACTGCGGCGGTATGGTTTCTTGCGGGAGCAGTGACACATGAATAAGTGATTCACGTCCTTTCTTTTCAAAAAAAGCATCTGGAACGCGACTGGTAGCAGGAACTTGAATGTTCTTTCGTTCTAGCATGGAGGCCAGAGAATAGAGATCGCGCTGCGTGGTCGAATGATACGGCGAGTCGTGACACCTGGCACATTGCAGATCGATTCCGAGGAACGCGCCCGCCAAAATACTCGCCTTGTCCGCGAGAGGCGAATCACTTTCGCCCGACATACCAAATCCAGCACTACCGCCGGTATCCCGATTGCCGCGCATCAGGATCAATTCGGTAACCATGCGGTCGAGCGGTTTATGATCTCGTAGGGATTCGTACAAGAACCAACGAAAGGGACCAGTGCTGCCGATCGACTGGTTGAGGAGCGTTGGATTCTCGGCCAATAGATCCTGCCAGTAACTTACCCAGTGATCGGCAGTTCTCTCGTCGTTGATCAACTGATCGATAAGTCGTGATCGCTTGTCTGGAATAGTATCATTGAGAAAGTTTCGGATTTCGTCGCTGCTAGATGGCACTCCTACCGTATCAAGGTAAGCGCGTCTTAAAAACGAAAAATCATCAACCGTAGGTACAATCGCGACAGCATCACCATCCACGGGAGGAGCAGGCCAGGGGGCGCCGTCGCGAATCCATTGGCTGAGCAATTCGATTTGCGCTTCGCTGAGTGTATTTTTGGTTGGCGGCATCGCACCACTACGAACTTGCGAGATTATTTCGCTCGCTTCGGGTTCCCCAGGCACCACGGCTGGAAGTTCGGACTCGCCCGCAAGCAAGGCGTTTTCTCGAGAATTGAGTCGCAAATTGCCCTTGTTCTTTTCTCCATGACAGCGAAAGCAATTATCGCTAAGTAACGGTAGGATGCGAGTATAAAAGTGCTCAGCTATCTGTGGATCGGTTGTCGTCGTTGCCTCGACAGCGCGAGCAATCTTGTCTTCTATAAATGCGTCGATAGGATGATGCGTTTGAGCATAAAGAGATGTAGCTATAGCCGGGGCAGGATTGGCTTGAATCCATTCCGCTGCAGATTGGTGCCGGTGTTGCCAGAAAGTGTTCTGTGATGTGGCAGCTGTGCGACGCGTTGTATCGTCCAGCGCCGCAGTCTCTCGCTCCAAATGCTCGAGCGCTGATTCGACGGCCATATTGGTCAACGCGATCGAGTTTGGTTCTTGCGGAGCCAGAACTTCAAATGATTCTGCCGAGGTCGATTGAATTGCCAGGCAAATCTCACCCGTTTCCGTACGCTGTCCTTTTCCGCCTACGATGATTTCCCAAACGACGCGCACTCTGTTTGAATCGGCCGAGCCTTTGTCGGGAATATTGACTTCAAAAAAGAGTTCTTGTTGGTGATAACCGTGGGAACGTACTCCAGGAAATGGAGGAATGGCGAGAGGTGTGACCGACTGTTCGCCGTCGGGAGTTTTCTGGTTGAAGGGCTTCGAGCGACAGACCAATTCGCCGTCAAACCAAAGTCTGGCCATGCCACGCGTCCGCATCAGGAATTGGTGATAGCCTGGTTGGATTTCGACATCTGCTGCCATGCGCAGCAGTACGGGTTCTTTCCACGCATCGCGAATCCCCCATGTGTCATAACGAAGAGGAAGGCGATGCAGCAGGAAGGCCGAGTTGCTGAAGTGAGTAGTGACCGCAGGCCATTGCTCTCCTTCGCGAAGCCAGCGATCGACTGCTGGAACGCCCTCATGAAGGGTCAACAATACTTGATTTTCTGGAATGTTGCCGAGAGCCGGCATCGTTTCTTCGGCCAAGGTAATCTTCGGTTCAGCGCCTACGCGGTGGAAACGCGAGGCAATGATCTCATTGCCGAGCATCACCCGATGGATGGCAATGTTGTCGAGGTTTCCTACAAAGCGATTGCCGGATCGAGCAGATCCGATCCAGATATCGTCGTCATCCGTAACGGGAGGCTCTGTTGTCTTTCCTCCCATGTCCCAGATGCCATTAGTGGGTTTACCGTCGATCCATCCTGTAATGGAGTCGGGTTCTCCGAATCGATAGGCAACGGCAATGTGGTGCCAATGGGACGTATTGGGAAAAGTGAGTGTAGAAGTCCAACGATGCCAATGTGAATTCCCGGTACCCAGACTCGTAGCAAACAAAAAACTAATTGCGATTTCGTCTTTGTTGCGCTGAATTCGCAACGCCCAATTTTGATTGTCGCTGGAAAAATGCGGATTCCCTGTGCGTCCTTTGCCAATGATATAGAGAGGTGATCCATCGCTGGGGTCATCCGGTCTGACCCATGCCTCTAATGTAATTTCATCCCCGTTGGTAAAATCAAACTCGCTCTCGAATCCCGAATCTTTGATTGCCAAATGAGCACCGGAACTTCCGAAACCGATCGCCGTATTGTTTGCTGGAAAATCTGTGAAGTCAGGAGGCGTCGGTCCCGCCTGGTCGCGAAGGACTGCGCCGTGTGATTCAAAAACGGTATTGGATTCAGTACCAAAATCCCAGCGGGCGATAGCTGTATCTTGAGTGTGCGCAGCACGCGCGATAACCATCAGAGACAGCAAGATTAACGCCAGGCAGGAACTCTTGTTCACCGAACGACTCCTTGGCAACAACGATTGATTGCCGCAGTCCGGTGACGATGGACGGTTACCGCGACCCCATGGAGGCGAGTTAACTCGCCATTAAGCGGTCATTATAGCGAATGGACACGCCCGTCGTGCAAATGGAATCGGAATGCCTGGGCGGCGCAGCATCTACTGTGCGAGCGACGCCAGTAGCAATTGAAAACTTTGTAGTACGGCTGATTGTTGTCGTTGGTGACGAACTTGTATTGCAGATGTTGATTCATCGGCAGCCAAGATCATTCGGTGAACAGTGATCGGATTGGATCGGATGCCAATACCCAGGAACGCGACTCCATCGAGGTCAGCTGGTGCATGGGGTCCTAGGTGCCCAGTGATACCAAGCGAGAGACTCGCATGAGAGGTCAGCTGTAGCGACTGAAGTGCCATCTGTTCTGCCACTTCCGCACTGACGACTCCATATCGATCGATGAATAGAGCTGGGATATGAAGCCAGGATACTTTGCTCTCTATTTGGTAAACAACGAACGCACCCGCCAGGCAACGAGAGACACCAGGCACTCGCGATAGCGTGGCTGAAATGAGACCCGCCGTACAGCTTTCTGCGGTGACCAGGACATGGTTGTTGGCAAGTAGCTGTTCGACCAAATGTTGAGCCAACGCATCGATTTTTTGTTGCCAGGTCATCTATAGGAGGTCATCGTTAAACATCATTTCAGTGCATCATTTTAGTACTGGGCAAACGTCGAACCACTCGCGATTTTGGCCTCGCATCCACTCCGTGGATTCTTCAGGGCCCCACAAACCTGGTTCATAGATATCCAGTGGCGGCGCGGCAGGACTCCGCCATGCGGCAATGATGGGATCGATGATGCTCCATGCCAGTTCTACCTCATCACTTCTGGCAAAGAGGCTGGCGTCACCATTCATTGCATCGAGCAACAATCGTTGATAGGCATCTGGCAAATCGCCATCGACATCTGCAGCAAAACGGAAGTCCAGTGGGCTCATCCGCGTCTTCATTTCTGCATCGGGAACTTTAGTTTGAAAGTGCAATTGAATTCCCTCTGCGGGTTGCACTTGAATCACAAGCCGATTGGCATCTGGTTCACGCTTTTTCGAGCCGAACAGAATATGGGGTGGATGTCGGAATTGAATGACAATCTGTGTCGTCCGACAAGACATGCCTTTGCCGCTCCGCAAATAGAAGGGGACTCCGCGCCATCGCCAGTTGTCCAAATGGAATTTCAACACGGCGAAGGTTTCGGTCTGGCTTCCCTTGGGCACACCTTCTTCTGACAAATAGCCTTTGTATTGTCCTCGCACGGTATCCGTTGCAAAATCGCCCCCTACTTTAGGACGAATGCTATGCAGCACCTTCACTTTTTCATCGCGCACTAAGTTTGCATCGAACTTGGCGGGCGGTTCCATGGCGGTGATCATCATCAACTGAAAGATGTGATTCTGGAACATATCCCGCAGGATTCCCGATTGGTCGTAATAGCCTGCTCGGCGGCCGATAACGACTTCTTCGGCAACGGTAATCTGGACGTGGTCCACGTAGTTGCGATTCCACAATGGTTCGAAAATGCTGTTTGCAAACCGCAAGACAAACATGTTCTGGACCGTTTCTTTACCCAAATAATGATCAATTCGATAAATTTGATCTTCGTCAAAGACGCGGTGGATCGACAGATTGAGTGCTTGGGCCGTTTTTAGGTCGGTGCCGAATGGTTTTTCAATGACCACTCGACGACTTTTCTCGGGATGTTTCGCAAGATTGGCGCGACCCAGTTGAAGAATGGCTTCTTCGTAGAGCTGCGGCATTGTGGATAGATAATAGACGCGGTTCGCGCTTTCCGCCGGCTCGATGCTCTCCAGGAAGGCACCGAGTGTCACAAAGTCATTGGTCTCACCGATATCGCCGGGGTGATAATAGATGTTTTTGCAGAATTCTGCCCATGATTCGTTATCAAATCGCTTGCCAGCGAACTCGGCGGTGGATTCCGTTAATTGTTTCCGCCAATCTTCATGGCTGTAAGGACTGCGGGACACACCAACGATACGAGTATCTGCGGGCAGCTTCTTTTTTTGGTGCAAGCGGTACAGTGCAGGGATCAGTTTGCGGCTGGTGAGGTCACCAGAAGCACCAAAAATAACAATCGTGTGAGCCATGGCTTTTCCGTCTGGGAAGGGTCTACGGATACGTCGCTCAGTATCGGCTAGCAACAATGTACCGCATCGTAGATCGCCGAACGCAGGGGGAGAATACCCGGAGGCGGGGCCGGCTTTTCTATCTGATCGGAATAGATTGCCTAGGTTAACGGGGGGGTTGTGAATATCCGGAATTTAATTGGTGTGCCCAATGGTCTCAATTTGACGATTGTGACGGTGATGCCCAAAAGATCTTAGGGGAGATTTGAGGGCGGCTTTCGGCACACCGGGCGGTGCAGATGGCATTCCATTTGTTATCCCTTCGGAAACCTCGTCATCCGAATGATGGTTATGAAACTGCAAAAAACCGTAGCTGCGCTGTTCGGCACTCTGCTCGCTTCCTCGGGAGTTTTGGCAATTGCCCAGCAACCACCCCTTTCAGGGACGAACCCAGCCTTCGTCAACAATGAGGGACGTATTCGTCCGGTCCTACGGACGATGCCATTGCCCAAAGAGCGGCTGAAAGACGTCGCAGATGCATTGGGATTGAAGTACGCCAGTGATCCGTCGATCAAAATATCGGCCGATCAAGGGAGAGGCGAATTGGTGATCATGGCACCGCAAAACTTCCATGCTCAAATTGATGGAGAAATTCGCACGATGCTGGCATCCGGCGTCGTCCAGCGTCGCGGCAGGACGGTCTCCACTGCGACAATCTCGAAGCAATTTCCGCTGAATCGAATTAGCTGGCGCGAATTCGAAGATGGCTTGCAGTCTTTAGTTGGTGGTCGCCTGCAGAGCACGACCCGTCGCAATGGCGAACTCGCATCGTTCGAATTAGTCGATCAGCCCTTAGGTCGCGCCACGCTGGAAGTGGATCGCCGCTCTAATGCGGTTACAGTGGTCGCACCGGAGCCTACTGTCCTAGGCTGGCAAACGATCATCGAATCGCTTGATTTAGAAAGATCAAATACAGGTGAAGTGCTGCAGCTGGCGCGGATCCAAAATGCTGAGCCAGCGCCGATCCAAGAAGCGATTCGCCTCTTGCGACAACTTAAGATGAGCTCCGCCCCTGGAAATGGCTCAACCGTTGGTGTCGCAGGGGGGAACGTGCGATTCATGGGAACTGGCTTCAGTCCTCAGGATGGTGTACCCGCCGGTGGACAAGCAGGTGCGGTTCAACCACCAGTGGGCGACGCGTCGGGAGGTGATGTGGCGGGAGGCGAAGAAGGTGGTTTGTTCGGTGACGTGCAAATTCAATTCGTTCCCGAACTTGGAGTCATCGTCGTCCGCGGCGCGAAACGGGACGTGGAGCGTGTGATGAAGGTCATCGACGAAATCGAGGCGGCAGCCATCACCACCCAACCTCAGATCGCTGTTCACAGTCTAGAGCATGTCGATAGTGAAGCAGTGGCCGAGTTGGTTCGCCAGCTATACACCGACGTATTGAACACGCGTGGCGCCGGTCTGAGTATCACTGGATTGGTTAAGCCCAATGCTTTGCTATTAATCGGACGACAAGAGGCGATCGATAGTGCAATAGCTTTAATCAAACAATTGGATGTTCCTGTTGACGCATCGACGCAACTCAAGGTCTTCCGTTTGCAACATGCGTCGGCAGTGGATGCAGAGACAACCGTGAGGAACTTCTTCTCCGCTCGAGCTGGTATTGATGACGAAGAACTACGGCCCATTTTAGGCACGCGAGTTCGTGTGATCGCCGATTACCGTACGAATAGTCTTGTCGTGCAAGCAGCTCCTCGCGATTTAGCAGAAGTAGCCAAGCTCATTCGCGATCTCGATGTGAATGAAGTTCCCGCTCAGAATGAAATTCGCGTCTTCCCACTGAAGAACGCTCTGGCCGATGATTTGGCTCCGATTTTGCAAGAAGCTGTGACAGGTCAAAGCGATGCGCAGCTGCCTGACAACTTTACGCGGCCCAGTACGACTCTAACAATTTTCGCCGTCGATTCGGATGGCAGTCGCATGATCGATTCCGGATTATTGGCGGGCGTGATCGTTACGGCGGACGCGAATGCCAACGCGCTGGTCATACGGGCACCTAATTCGAGCATGCCATTGATCGCTGAATTGATACGACAATTGGATCAACTGCCAGGTGCAGAGTCAGTTGTCAAAGTTTTTCAATTAGAAAACAGTGATGCATCCGCACTATCGACTGCGTTAACCAGTCTCTTTGCATCGCAACAGCAACAGGGCGGCGGCGGCGGCGGTGGCGGTGGGGGCGGATTGCCTTTGAATCTAGCTCAATCGACCGCATCGGGCGAGAGTTCACTAGTGCCCCTTCGATTCTCCACGGATTCACGCACCAACAGCGTGATTGCAGTCGGCTCGGTGAGCGATTTGGAAGTGGTGGAGAGCATTGTATTGCGACTGGATACAGAAGGGTTTTCAAGTCGTATTACAGAAGTAATTTGGTTGAATCATGCTACGGCCGACGTTGTAGCAACGGCAATCAGTGATTACGTATCTCAACGAACTCAGACCTATTCGCAGTTGTTGCAGGGGACACAAGGAAGCACGGTTGGAGTCTATGACTTCGTCGATCGTGACTTGATTGTGGTCCCTGAGTTGGTCAGCAATAGTTTGTTGATCAGCGTGTCACCTAGGTTGTACGAGACCGTTCGCCGAGTCATCGATCAATTGGACCGTCGTCCACCGATGATTATGGTGAAGGTGTTGCTGGCAGAAATTACCCTAGGAGATGGATTCGAATGGGGCTCGGAGCTCGGTATTCAAGATTCTTTGCTCTTCGATCGCGGCGTAGCCGGAGCCTCATCCATTCCAGGGTTTAACTTCAATAATAATGGTACGCCGAACAATAATCAGGCGGGACGCTCTGATATTGCCGCACAATCGATCAGCTCTTTTGGACTAGGTCGTGCAAGTTCAGAGTTTGGTTATGGTGGATTTGTGCTGGCGGCGGCCAGTGATTCAGTCAGTTTGCTTCTGCGATCCTTGCAGGATGCAGACCGACTGCAGATTCTCAGCCGACCCATGATTATGACCCGCGACAATACGCAAGCGATCGTGCAAGTGGGCGAAACGGTACCCCGCGTAACCGGTGTATCCGGCGCAGGGGGACTGGGTGGCACGCAAATAACGACAACGGACGAAGACGTAGGTTTGATCTTGCGAGTTTTGCCCCGCGTTGGTGCGGATGGTTTGATTCGTTTGGAAATTGATGCCGAGCGATCCGCAGTGGGGGCGATCGCAGATGGTATCCCGGTCGGATTCGATAGCAATGGGAATCCTATTTTGAGCCCGCGAATCAATCGGACTCGCGCCCAAAGTACTCTCACTGCGTTCTCAGGACAAACCGTTGTCTTTGGCGGATTAATTCAGAAAGTACGCACTCAATTCAGCCGTCGAGTACCTTACTTATCCAACATTCCGATCCTGGGTGCATTGTTCAGGTTCGATCAAGAGATCGAGCGTCGTAGTGAGATGTTAGTCATTATGACACCGACAATTGTCAGTGGGGATGAGGATCTGGAGTTTGTGAAACAGGAAGAGTCGAGTCGAATGAGCTACTGCTTCGCCGACGTAGTCGAGATGAATGGCGACGTAGGACTCAACGGTGGATATGGATTGTGGGGACCTGCCATTGGTCCGATGATTTATCCTGACATGACTCCTACGATCGACGACATTCACATGCTGCATGGCAATGAAATGATGATCGATTCTTCTCAGAACTTCGACGGAACGATCATTGATGGTAGTTCGCCTGCAGGGATTCCTCAGCCAATGCAGAACGAACCCACCTATCGTATCCCTGCCGGAGAATATGAGGGAATGGTTCCAAGCGTGGTTGAGCCCGCTTATCCCGTCACCCCAACCAGCGGAGTGCGACAAGTTCAACATGCATCTCCGCAGTTCGGAGTGCCAAGTCAACAACAGACGCGTCGTCCACAGCGGATCCCATCAGTTCGATAAAGCTCAACGACGATAATTCAAGGAAGAATGATCATGAGAATATGTATTCTAGCCTTGAGCATTGCCGTCGTGTGCGGCGGCTGCTCAATGACTCCCAAGACGGGCGAATTCCACTGGAAGAACCCGTTTAGCAAAAAGGATAAGGCTCCCGAGCCTTATCCAAACCCGGTCAAGTTAGCGGTGACTTGGACTCCTGATACACTGACGACTCCGGGGAAGACACCGACGCGCGGATTTGGCGGAAGGATCTTCTTTTACAATGACAAGAGTCAACCCGTTCCCGTGGAAGGGGACTTGACCGTCATTGCCTACGAGGAAACAAACCGTCCCGATCTACCACCTAAGTCACGTCAATTCGGGTTTACCAAAGATCAGTTTACCAAGCACTTCAGCCAGTCGGATTTAGGTGCTTCCTACAGCATTTGGTTACCGTGGGATGCTGACGGGGGAAATGGACAGCGCATCACCTTGGTGGCATCGTTTAGGCCCGAGAAAGGAAATCAGATTCAAGGCTCGCCGACGGTTGTGTTGCTGTCAGGTCCTATGTCGCCAGCCACCGCTTCGGGAATGGCTCGGTATGAAAGACCAAGAGATTCGTATGTTCCTCAAAATGCTCAAACGAATTCCGTTCGCCAGGCCGGCTTTTCGCCAGGTGGAATGCAACCGGGAAACAACTACGTGCCACAGGGACTCAATTATGTCCCCCAGGGTCAGCAACCAACAAACTCACGTAGCGGAATGACCACAACGACGATTCCAATGAGCTCTGGTATGACTCGCCGATTGACGAACCAGTAAGTCAATTCCGATCGTGTTTACAAGAAACTTTATGCGGCGTTCGCTTGCGGACGCCGCATTATTCTTATCCCGGCCGAGAGGGCCTCCAACGATTGGCCTGCTTGATAGTTCAGGCTGATCTCACGAGTTTGTCCCGCTATGACTTCGCACGTCTCAGCGATTGGCATAATCAGGCATTGATTGGGCCAAAGAACCGGTTGGTTGGTTTTCTCATCAATGGTCACAATATTCTGCGTAATGAAGCGTAGTGCGTTGAAGTGCCCGCTCTGCTTCATTGTGAATTGGCCCGACCAATCGAAACGACCCTGAAACGGAGTGGCGTAGTCGATATTTGAGTAAATGGCTAGGTCAGCAAGCTCAGTGGTGCGAGGCTGTTGCGCTAGTGGTGCATGAAACATCGGGATGGGCGCCCAGAAGCCTTCAAAATCAAAATTGTGCTCAACGGGCTGCACCAAAAGAACGGATGCTTCGGGCAAAAATCGAGGCAGCTTTTTGTCGACGGTTCGTTGATAGCGACGCTTAAACGAGGCGATCACATCCACTTGTTTCTCTCTAGCCAGCGCGACATGCAGCATCTCACAGATCACTACATCAACGGGTGTGGTGGGTAGATAGGCGAGCGCGTCGGCGTGAATAACCTGCACTCTATCCTGTAGGCCATTCAATGCTAGGAATTCTTCCGACGCCTTGACGAGAGCGGGATTGCGCTCGACCGATGTGACACGTGCACCAAGTCGAGCAGCGAAGGAGGACAGAATTCCTGTACCGCTTCCCAATTCAAGGACATGCATCCCGGGCTTTACCGTCAAGGCAATGGCATCGCGAAACGCACAAACGCGATCCATGTCTTGAAGCATGTTGTAATGGTAATGGAGCGGGATGAACTGCCCCAATAATTTCTCTTCCGACATGTCGGAGGAGGAGGGAAGAGTTTGATTGGTGATCTCACTGGGTGACGTAACGTCGTCTATCCCGCGGTAAAGGCGCAAGTGCATAAAGTTTGAACCAATCAATTGGAGTCAGGATTTACCGAGAGTGGCGATAGTCGCCTTTCGCTCCGCAGATAGTCGCCTTTCGCTCCGCGAAAGTAGCGTTACGAATTGACGCTACTTTCGCGGAGCGAAAGGCAACTATCTGCAACTATCGGTTTTTGACGCTACTTTCGCGGAGCGAAAGGCGACT
>JBGTBJ010000090.1:0-43834 GCA_041749395.1 Pirellulaceae bacterium | reverse complement strand
GACTCCGGTTCGGTTGAGAACAACTTTACCTTGGTTTCCAATCGTATTGTCCATCGTTCCGTCGGAGTTGTAGCGAGCGATCGCCCAGCGACGTTCTTGTGATGGAATATCGGCGGGCCATTCCGGCGGGGCATCATCTGTTTCATCGCCAAAGGGATCGGTTGTTCCAATGACCAAAATCTTACCATCTGGTTGAATAAGGATCTTTTCACCACCGTCACGACCCGAGCTAAAGTCCGTAGCTACCCGTCCAACACCGAGGCCACCCATGCCTCCAAAGCTTGCATCCAACGTGCCGTTGGAATTGAACCGAGCCACTCCAAAATTCCAATCACCGCCGCCTGCCTGAGTTGTCCCGGCCATCACAATTTTTCCGTCCGACTGGAACGCGCTATCGTAGGAAGCCTCATTGGTTCCCCCAAAATCGGCGTTGGCTGTGCCAAAACCATACGCAAAAGACGGATCGAGACCGCCAACCGAAAACACTTCACGGCGTTCCAATGCCTCGATCTTTAGTGACCGACGTGACAAAGTACGTGGCTTTGAAAAAAGTGCACGTTTCATTTAAAGGGTTCCTAAACTAGACGAGAATTAACTAGACGAGAATTGGCGAGTCAGTTCCCGCCCTAACCATCAAGGCGCGAGCAATCTCGGTTAAGTGCGCGACTAACCAAGTTTCTAGAAATTTATATTTCTTCAGAAAATGTGCGCACTTCGAGGCGCGCAAATGCGCCTAGATCACGTGGGAAGTTATTGGTATCAGCAGGGGTCGCGCGCATGTTGGACTGGTTGAATCGCTCCGCAATAGCGAAAACCGTGTGGATCGTTGGTTTTTTGGCACTCGCAGCCGTAGGGATCATGATCACCCCCCAAAACAAACCTCCTGGAACCGCGTTTCAAATCCAACTGCACCCCGGTTATCGACCAGCCGGTGGACGTCTTATTCGTGACAAATCGAGGATTCAATCACAATTGATTCAGGATCGAGGAACTGCGTCGGCTAGGGGATTTTCCTACGCTCCCCGCCGCATCGAGCTTCGTTGCGATAGTCCGATCAATGCATTCTTAGTCGATCTAACCGACGTGCCGCGCAGTGAGCGAGCTGCTCTTCAAACGCATCCAGACGCTCGCAAACCCGGCGGCGTTGAAGTCAAGCCGCTCAAGGAATATCCCATCCTCGGCGACGCGTCCGGAAGCACTCGCATTGAGTGGAAAGTAGCTCGGTGGCGTCTAAAGCACACGCTGTACAAACTGGTCGTCGAGTGTCCCAGCAATCCACACGCGGTCATTGACGTGAAAATTGACTACGGTGGAAACGAATGGGACCATGTACACTACTAGCTACCCGACACTCATTTCCAAAATGAAAAACATGGAGATTCAAAAATGAATCCATTCCGAACTGAAACAGCTCCCGCCTGGCCAATAATTGTCTTAACAGCATTGTCGCTTGTTACCGTTATCGAGCGGGATGCCTCCGCAGAATTAATTACAGTCGTGAACCATAGTTTCGAGGACATCAGCGGCGAAACACCCTTCAACGAATTTACCTTCGGTCCGCTGAATGGTTGGCAGCTATACGATCCAGGCAATATTACGGACGGTGGTGCCGGCAATACCTTTTTCATAGGTACGTTGGCACCCACCGCTCCCACATTCTTTACGACCGGTGCTAGCCACGGATCGCGAGTGGGTATCGCATTCAATTTTTTGGGCGGTGGCGGATCGGGTGAATACGGAATGCAGCAGCAACTATCGGCCACACTTGAGGCCAACGTGAACTACTCTTTGCAGGTGGACGTTGGAAATATCGCATCAGGTACAGCCGCCAACGGCGAGTTTTTTCCTCTTGATGGTTTTCCTGGATATCGAGTCGATCTACTTGCCGGTGGGCAGGTTATCGCGAGTGATAACAACTCACTTTCTGGATCGATTCCCGAAGGTGCGTTTTCGACCAGCACGATACAATTCACAGCCACATCGGGGCATTCGCAGATCGGACAAGTACTTGGAATTCGGCTCGTCAACTTGAACTTGATCGATTCGAGTTTTCCGGATTCCGATTTGGAGGTAGATTTTGACAACGTTCGCATGAATGCGGTCACAGCGATTCCTGAGCCATCCAGTTTGATATTTCTGCTGTTTTGTTCGCTATGCACGTTGCCGTGTACGCGACTACTACATATGCAGGAACCCAATCACCGAAATGGAGACCTCGCGATAAAAGCATGAACAGGCGAACGGTTAGCAGGTAGCAACCTCATGGATATGCGCGAGGACGTTACTTGGACATTTGACAACGACTCGGTCCTAATCAATAACAAAGGGCAGCCCATCCCCGTTCGACCCGCGGGTCACGTACGAGTAAACCTTGGTTCTGATCAATACAATGTGTCTCACAACGCTAAGGACAAAAAGTAAAAGCCTTACATCCAGCTTGCGATTAGCTCGTCTTTCTGGCGGCCACGAAGTAGCGCTGCGTGCGCGTGGACGGTAAGGCGTTTGTGACGACTATCGGTCCCACAAAGTTGCTAACGATACCGCTTTTTTCAAGTAGTTTAGGGACGGTCGCAGTCGTTCGACATGCGGATAGCGGCAACGTGTCGACGATCCCCTCCCATCGACCGGACCAATCGCCATGCAGATTCTCACGACCTTCTGGACTTTCGTGCGCGAGCGCTCGTTTTAACCGACCCACAGTAGAGTTGCAATTATGATTGTTCGATCATGATTGCTACTCCTCGAATTCAACGTAAATACGATTACCGTCTTCAAGCGTTGGTTAAAAGTGCTGGAAGCATCGAGTTGGCTCTCGAACTCGGCATTCCTCGGTCTACAGCTCGCGGTTGGCTGGAGCGTCTCGATTCTCCCTCAGTCGTTCCTAAGCCGACTGGGGCGATGTAGAGATTCGTAGTGGCAGGCAGGTCCTCACTGATTGTCACGTCAATGCTGTAGCTCTCAAAGGGAACGTCCCCGCCGATGTCCCACCACAGATCGACCAAATGCCAGGGCATTCGAGCGTACTGTTGTTCTTGCGCTTGGCTTATTGAACTCAGCAACGGGGCAATCGCAAATACGAACAATTGAACTGCTGATAAAGTAAGTCTTCGCATGGGTTTCCTTTATTTGAGCTTGATTCGTTTCTAGAGTTACTTCAACAGCGCCAACAGCATAACCAATAGCGTCGCAACTCGGATACTGTGAGGTGTCTTGGCTGCCAAGTGAATCCACGCCCCCAGCTTGCCTGCCGCGGTCTGTTTGCCGACAGTCAGGGGGCTGAAGCTCGTCAAGCAGTTGTCGAATTTGATAGATGTTGATCGTCATGACTCAATTCCCTGTTCTGAGATAGGATCACTGAGTGCGTTTCATGGATGGACCTGTTTGAACGCATCGAGAAAAATTTCCGGGGCCTGAGCGCCTGACAATGTAATCACATTGTTGATGATTAAGAATGGAACGCCGTTGACTTGTTGCCGCTGACACATTTCTCTGCAATTTGAGATAACCTCCATTCCATCATCGCTGTTCAGCATCTCTTCGGAAGCTTGCGGGTTCAGACCGGCATCAGCAACCAAGGCAAACAGCGTTTGCTGATTGTCGATGTCCTGTCCTTCAGTGAAGTAAGCTCGGAACAATGCCTCGACAACAGCATCCTGACAATCATTCTGACCGGCAAGCCAGATGAGCCGGTGCGCATCAACTGTGTTTGGCGTTCTCTCAGTCTTGTCGAAGGCGAAATAAATCCCTTCACTTTCTCCGACTGCAGTGACCTTGGCATCCAGTTCCAGTGAACGTTCACAACTGCCGAATTTTCTAGTGCGATATTCTCTGCGACTGATGCCTTCTTTCGGCATTGTCGGATTGAGCAGGAAAGGGTGCCAATGAACTCGCGCGTCGTACAGACCATCAACGACAGTAAGCGCCTTCTCAAGTCGTCGCTTGCCGATGTAGCATCACGGGCAGATTACATCGGAAACCACATCGATGGTAAGACTCATTAAGACTCCTCGTTCAGCGATTAAAGGTTCAACGATAAAAGTCGATCCATTCTAGCGTGATCGATTTTGGGTGGTCTTCAAACAAGTCCTCGGGCAACCGCATCTCGAAATATCCATGCTTCAGCGGAATCGTTTTGACCAGTTTACCATCTTTGCCGATCATTCGAATCTCCATCCAGTACTGATGTTTCGTATCCAGAGGTGGGTCTTCCTTACCGTTCTTCCAGAACCGCACCTTACCATCCCGACTCGAAACCGCTGCTTCAAGCGTGTCGTTGCCATTAGTGACTTTGAATTTTTCCAGTCCCTTTAGGTGCAACCGCAACGTCACGATATCAGGCCACTTTATGCCACTGGGTTCGATGATTGCCTGACTCATTCCAAAGGGACTGCGAACCGAAATCACGGCCTTGTCCTGTTCGATCGTGACATCGATTTTGTCGTCATCACGCTTTGTGGTAATCTTCAATGGTGGATCATCTCCGTAAGCGGTAACGCAGCTCGTCACTCCCACGATCGAGGCCAACAAAGAGAACGTGATTTCCAGAAGGTGTAACATGGCTGCGACTCCAACTCGATGTGTCTCAAATGGGTTCTTCACGGCGTCTATTCTATCGAAACAATCAGCACATAGGGAAGTTATCACTGAAGGACTACCGATGATCATTCAAGAGTTGTCGAGACTTGAGAGATGAGAGAATTGCGGACCGGCAGAACACAATGGAATTACTGAACTGGCCGAAAGCGTACTAGAAAAAAATGTGGCCCATTGCTGTTGAGCAGACCGGACAAGTACTCATCAAGCCCAAGCACTTCATCTCTTAAATCAACAGTCGGATGAATGCGGTACATTGACCAATTCACGAGCAGGGTTGTACTCCAACGAATGGTCGCTCGACTCAACACAAGCGTCATTGCCCGCGAAGTACACATATTGCGCACCTGATCGAGCTGCTTGTATGTGCCAAGTAACGAGTAGTGGAAGAGTCACATTGCTTGCTCGAATAACGAAATATTGTGATGCCACAACGACATTTCATTGCACCACGATATCTCGTCGCGGCAGGGAGCCGGAATATCGCTTAATCAAGCAATTGTGGGCATTTATCGCAAATCGGATCGCTGTTCGCTTTCAATACGAGAATCATGACAGCCAGGGAAACTGATTCCGTGCTTACAGTATTGAGAACTCGACGTTTGATGTTAGTGGTTTGATGCAACGTCGCGAGGCCAGCATCAACAACTCTGCCATTGCTTTGGTTGTCTTGCACTAGTCAAGCTAAGCTCAACATCATTGAATAGGTCTTAGATTTGAGAGCCATAGTTCATTCTGAAATTGGCGAAGTCAAATAAGTCTACGTCGCCATCTCCATCGTGATCAAACGACTCGTCAAAGTCCGCTTCACCTGCAATTCTCTCGTACGCGCGGCGGAAAACAGCGAAGTCGGAAATGTCTATGGCACCATCGCCATTGTTGTCACCAAAGAATCGAAAAAAATTGTCGGCTGAATCGGCACCGAAATTGTAGTCATCTCCGACATGACCGTCGCCATTTCCATCCAGACCAAAGCCGAGCCGACTGACTTTGGTTGCTAAGACCATTAGATGGTAATTGCCGTCGCTGGATAATCTTCCGAGCGAATCCACTCCGTCTCCTGGTAAGAATCTTAGTGTAACCCTGGTCTTACCATTGTCGATGTTGATTTCTGCTGTGGTCAAAATCTCCGTTCCGCTCTCTTGATGAATCAAACGAAATGGTCCACCGGAAGAAAAATCAAAATCGACGATTGAATTGAACTGAACAACAAGATGGTCGATCGATGATCTTTGATTGTTAGCATCATTACCGTTTATACTTACTGATTCAATCTGAGCTTCGGCTTCATCAACAATGTTGACATCAACGATTGCCGTACCTGTCTCACCGGCGGCATCTGTCACCTCCACCACCAGCGAACGCACTGTCGTAAGTTCAAAATCCAGCTTGGTGGGGTCTGCTACAAAGATGACTCCGCTGTTGGTGATACCAAATGCGCCATCATCGTTTCCACCGATCAATGCCAGTGTGTGCGTATCCGGGACGAGGTCCCCTAGGTCGGGATCCTCGACTAAAATGGTTGTGACTTCCAAACCGACGGAGGCAAACTCGCTCACGCTTGCCGTGCTATCGGCAATGGTAGGTGGATCATTGACCGCAGTAACATTGATTGTCACCGTCGCTGGGTCGCTGATGTGGTTCAGATCTTCGCCAAGACCATCGTCATCACGTACTCGAAATGCAAAGCTCCCACTGTTGTGCGAATTCAGCGATGGCGTGAAGAAAACGATGGGTGAGGTCAACATTAGCGGTAGCTGATCGGCCGTGATTGGCGAACCACCAGCGACCGTCGAAAGTGTTCCAAGCGAGGGCAATTCGGTGATCACGAATATCAGAGGCTCTTCGACACCTGTGTTGCCATCATCACCAATCAATGCGATTTCTACTTCTTCATCCTCAGCAGTAGTGACGGTCTGTGAAAATGCGATGGGTGGAACGCTATCCTCAACGGAGAATTCGCGAACATAGTTTCCGCCTGGGACCGAATCACCATCACCGTCGAGCAGCAAACCCGATTGGTCATGCAGCGTCTGCTGACCAAACAGCGTCAAGCGATATCGACCATTGGATAAGGCTGCGTTGGTTGTTAGCCGGATCGTAGTACTGCCCGCCTGATAACTGGGCGCGACATCCAATAGGCTGTCATCCAAATTACCAAAAGTGCCATCCATTCCCGCATATAACAAGGAGTAAGCAGCCGATGCATTGGCGTCGATCTCATTCAGCGGTTCGCTGAGCTGCAGGTCCAGCGAGTTGCCACCGCTGATGATCGCCGTGCCCGCATGTACGCCAGCAGGCGACGATCCAACGATGACTGGCGGTGAAGTATCGTTGCTGTTCCCTTGGAATTCGTATGCTCCTATATCGGTGAAACCAGGCTGGAGTGCAAATAATAGTGAGCTCGCTGAACCGAGTTCCGAAGCACCGTCATGAGTCGCGACCACATAGTTGAGCCCGTCTCCGGCCGAGATACCAACCGTTGGTGTCAGGTTGGTGTTGCCAGCGCCATAGTCGAATCGTATTTGCCCATCAGCGAATAAGGTGACCGAGAAATTGACTTCCGAGTCATCCACCGTATTGAGGCCATTCCAGCGCACGGTGACTTGGTCGGCCACGGATTCATCGTAGAAGAATTTTTGATGGGTCGGATTGCCTATCAAATTATCCCACAACGGAGCGATCCGTGCGTTGTCGAGAAACTGATCAAAATCATTGTCACCACTCGAGTTCGGATAATCAGGTCCACCAAGATGCAAGTACCCTTGCGCGGACACGGTGACAATGCCGTAGATCTGTCCGTAAAATTCGAACTCGAAAGGCAGGATCACACCTTGGGCGCTATTATACCCATAGCCGTATCCGGTCCCGATATCTGCAAAATTACCGTCTGGATCGATTGATTCAACGTAGTCGGGCGTTGCTAGGTTGGCCGTCCCAGGATCATCGGCACGCTCAGCACCAGTAATGTCCGTGCTTGGCGCCGACCAGCTGTCGCCGCGATCGATCGCGATTGAACGTGACGTGCGGTAGAAATTGTCGTCTCGTCCGCCATCGTATCCACCATTGTCCGAGACGAATCCCAAAACGTTATCGGCGCCATCAATATCCAAAAACCCAGGATCGCCAGTCAGGCTGTTGGCATCTAGTGAGGTCGTTGTCTGCCAAAGGGTTAAATCGTCAATGACAGTCGATCCCCAAAGGCCGAGATGCGCGTTCGGGTCAGTACCTTTCTGCAGGAGATTCCAGTCAAAATCGAGTTCCACTTGGGAATCAGCCGCAATACTGACCGCGTTGCCTGCGTCCACAATCAGAATATTATTGCGAGCGGCTAAGTCTTTTGATCCACCCTGGATCCGTAACGCGTCGCCGACTCGCTGATGGACCGTGTTGTTGAGTATTTGCCCGCCGCCACCGCCGTACATATTCTGAACCACGATTCCCTGGTTCGTGTTCGCGTAGATCAAATTGTTCGAGATCTCACCGAAAAAGAGAACATTGTCCGCCAAGATGCCGACTGAATTCGAATACACATAGTTGCCAACCAAATGTCCGTCGAGCCGAAAGGTGATCCCCACCCCGGTGTTTGCGAAGACACGATTTCCGCGAACCTGATTGTCGGGATGATAGTTGTACTGTCCGTAATAGTTTCCAATGATGATTCCATCGGTGTTCTGATAGACGAAATTGTCATTGGCGTCGGCTTCGGACAAAAAGATTCCAGTCGCGTTTCCAAAGACTTTGTTTTCAATCACCGTTGAACGATAAGCGACAATTCCCGTATCGAGATTCTCGTAGACTTGATTGTCGTGTATCAGGATTGAATTTGCACCGAATTGGAAGCCGCTCGTATCGATGCCAATCGAGTTTCCGAAGATTTCATTGCCAATGATTTCGGCCTCGCTGCCAGAAACGACAATACCACCGACGCCACCGTTTGAATGAACTCGATTATCCCGAATCGACCATCCGAAAATGTCGTTATTAGCACTCCCGTAACCGATGCTGATTCCACTCCACGAATTTGCGTAGATGTCATTCTCAATGAGTTGGACTCGATGGCTGTTAGAGTCATATTCGGCATTGATTCCACGTTGCGCACCTGTGATCGAAAGCCCTTGAATGGTAACATCATCGGCTCCAGCAAATTCGAAGACGTAAGACTCCGCCTCTTGTATTTGGCGATTGAGAACTGCCAGATTACTCCCAGGTCCACGAATCGTCACGCCGTTGAAACGTTCGTCGAGCACAATATTGCTCAGCAGACCGTAGTGCCCGGAATCGACAAACACGGTGTCGCCTGGTACCAATTCATAGACCCGCAGCAAGGCAGCCAGGCTTGCCATCGGTTGATCCACTGATTTCCCGCTGTTCTGATTAATACCAACGGCCGTGGTGTATACATCACCATCCGCTGAATCGTCGTTGATAAAATACTCCGATCCTATTGATGCAATCAAGAAAGATTCGGACAGATCACTTGGCATCGTGCCGTCTTGGGAGCGGACTTCGATCAGATATTCCACGCCAGCAGCGATCGAACCATCTCCTGGAACCATCCAGTTAAATTGCCCTGTCGAAATCAAATTTTCTGCGATGAATAATACTGGCGTCGAGATACCCAGCTGGAACGACGCTGCGTCGTAGATTGAGATGTCGACTGGGCCGTCGACTTCGGAAGCCCAATGAATTGGAATCGTTTGGCCGACATTGTATCGATCTTTGCCATTGGGCGAATCCACGATGAGGATTTCTGCATTCGCGGTTGTCGTCGCTTGCGATGTTCCTCCATAAGCTCCTAAGTTAATGCGAGTGCCACTGGGAGTTGGTTCGGCGGAGGAGTCGGAGGCAGGATCTCCCGCGTCAATCGCAATGGAGTTGGTGTGAAGATGGAAATTGTCATCCTCACCCGAGTACAACATGACCGGTTCCAATCGTACCGCGTCAGCGGTTGACCAAAGGTCGTATTGCCCATCACCGCCGCGCAATTCGACCCGCAGAATTCCATCGCTCCCAGCTCGGTAAACACCTAGTTCGTCCCAGCCAACACTCGCATCGAAAAAATCAAAATCGCTGGCGTAACTCTGGTTCATTCTCGCAGCACCGACGACCAAACCATCCGCATAGATGTTGAACCTCGCATCGCTTGGTGAATAGTTCACGTAGGGAACTGTCGCAGCAATCTGATAGGCACCACCAGGCGTTAGGTCAGTGAATTCCCATTGGGCGCGGTCGGTTGGGGCAGTCGCAACCAGGGAATCGTTCAGATAGCCGTTGCCTGCTACTGACCAGTTGCCGGTTGCGGAGAACCCCACGTCGCCATCGTCCATGATGATCGCACCGCCAAGTGTTTCTCGATGGTAACCAAGAACGCTATCAGCGCCATCTGGATCAACGAATAGCGGAGCGCCGATCAGACCGTTGGGATCAAAGCCGGCTTCGTAGAACCAATCTTCATACGCTTCGATTTCTGCCCAACCCCAGTCGGCGATTTTTCCAGACGTACCGAGATCGAAGAGGTTGTAGTCGCTGGTATGTCCGACTTGGCTGTCGGTTTCGAACTGGAACACAAATCCATCTTCGACTGAAAAAATATTGTTCCGAAAGTCAATGTCGAGTGAAAGTTCTGTAATGTGGATTGCATTGCCGCTGGATTGCTGAATCGTATTGCCTTCGACAATGGCCCCGGAAAACGCCTCTCCGATTTGAATCGCGTAATCCGTGTTTGAGTAAATCAGATTGTCTCGAATTGTCCCGGTGAAACCTTGCGAGCGGTAGGACATTCCCGCTTGAATTCCGAATCGATTTGAGAAGATGCGATTGCCAATGGCATTTGCACCGTAGGAAAACGTTCCATATTGGGTTTGGTACCGCAAACCGGCAAGTTCAATTCCCGTTTCGTTGTTGTAGACCACATTGTCAATGGCCGCCGGGGGACTATCGTTCGTCCAGTTGTAGACCGAGATTCCAATTGCATTTCCGTGGACGACATTCTGCTCGGCAGTCGTATTAAAGGCGACAAAAATCCCAGTGCTACTGCCAGTTACGTTGTTGCCAATCGCGATGGACTCGCTTGGATTGTTTTGACCAGGGTCGACGTAGATGCCCCAGTTGAGATTGCCAAGAACGATGTTACCGCGAACTTCGGAATTCGTGTTTTCAATCCAAATACCACTAGCCTCATGCCCATAGATTCGATTGCCGGCAATGATCCAATCTTCAGGATTGACGCCGTTCTGGTAGGATCCGGCTAGTACTCCGTAACGCCTATTGTCGTAAATGGTATTGTTCAAGATCTGAACATCATTGCTGTCAACGTGTTCCCAAGCGGCTATGCCAACGTCGCCACCGGTGATAGACAGGTTCGCAATCGTAACGTTGTCGGCGCCCGTAAATTCAAATGCTGCGGTATCGATGGCTCCGTTGCGTCGATCAATCACTGCCGGATTATCAACGGAAACAGGCCCCTGAATCGTGACACCGCTGAGTGACTCATCGAGTCGTAGATTTCGAAATTGCGGATAGTATCCGGCATCGACGTACACGATATCACCGGGGTAGAGATCGTAACGATTGAGGACTGCAGCCAGAGAGGCCATCGGTTGGTCCGGATTCGTTCCGAGATTGGCGTTGTTGCCGATTTCCGTCGAGTACTCATCGCCCGATGTGGAGGCATCGTTTACATAGAAGGTGTTACCAGCACTGGAGATTAGAAGCGGAACGTCTGACACAACGCGCGGCATCGTGCCACCGATTTCGACGATCTCGATTAAGAACTCTTGATCGGTTGAGAACGGAGGTATCTCGGGAATCAGCCAGTCATACTGACCATCCGCTGCCAATTCGTTTGCGATCACGAATACTGGCTCTGACACACCCGCTGCATAACCATCTGCGTAGTACAGGAGGATATCGACGGAGTTCCAGGTTTCCGATTGCCAACGAATCGGCATCGTTCGGCCAGCGCGATACCTTTGTGACCCGGCAGGATCAATCAAGTGAATCCATTCGTCGGTGTTGCTGATGGTCGCCTCGGTCGTACCGCCGAACACGCCCAAATTAACACGTCCTCCGTTGGGCGATGGTTCGTTGGATGCATCAAAACTGGGGTCGCCACCATCGATCGCAGGTGATGTTGGTTGAAGGTGGAAATCGTCATCAGCCGCGACGAGTCCAACGATCTGTTCAATACGAATAGCATCCGCGTTTTGCAAATCACCTGATAGGCCTGAGCCGGTCAGTTCGACACGGAGCGTTCCGTCAGATCCAACTTGGTAGTAGCCGAGCCGATTCCAGCCGACGTTCAGATCAATAAAATCGAAATCCTCTGGATAGTAAAAACCACTTTGGTTCTTAGCTTGCTGCGAACTCACTCGACCTTCAGTAAAGATTTCGAACCTCGCACTGTAATCATAATTAATACTGTATCCGACGGTAGTGGCCACGGTGTAGGTTTCACCGGGCGTTAGATTATCAAACGACCAGACCGCTCGATCACTTGGATCCGTGGCGATTAGCGAGTTGCCCTGATATCCGGTGCCGACAGTATCCCATTGGCCAGTCGTGAAGAATCCGGCGTCGCCGTTATCAATGATGATCGGTTCCGCCAGCGGAGTTGCGTTGAATCCGAGCGCATCATCGCTTCCGTCCAGATCGACAAACAGTGGATCCGCCGCTCGACTGTGCGTGTCTTCGCCAAACTCGAACGTCCAGTCGCTAAAGCTCAAAACCTCTCCCGATGACAACTTTGCAACCTTGCCGCTTTCCCTCAAATCGAAAAGGTTGAAGTCACTATGTGCCACGTTCTCGCTGTCTGCGGCAAAGTCAAATGTGTAACTGTCGACGATCGAAAAAATATTGTTGCGAATGTCAACCAGCTCAGACGCATCCAGTAGTCCGATTGCACTTCCTGCCGACTGATAGATCGTATTTCCAGCAATGAGCGATCCCTCCTGACCTTTGTAAACTGCAATCCCAAATTCTTGATTGCCATAGACGAGGTTGCCTTTGATGTGGGCCAACGAACCTTGGTAGCTGTAACTGTCCGCTTGGATGCCAACTCGATTGCTGAACACCTTATTGCTGATTGCGTCGGAATGATTGTCGTCATTCGGGTACGATCTCAAACTAATGCCAATGTCGTTATCGTACGCTACGTTGGATCGTGCGAGTGAGGTCAGCCCGAATTGAGAAGTAGCCACAAAAACACCCGTTTCATTGGCGTAAACCACGTTTTCCTCTGCGATCGCTCCTTGGTATGCGGCAATGCCAGTTTGATTTTGGTAAGCCTCGTTGCTGATTGCGATTAGCGAGATCGAATCATCTAGATAGCGATCGAGATAGAATCCAGTATTGTTGTTAAACGCAACGTTATCCTGCACCACCGCGTCGACTTGAGTTAGATAGACGCCGAATGTGGAGCCGTAGATCGTATTGGCCTCAATGTTCCATTCGCCCAATAACCTCCAATTGGCTATACCGGCGTAGACTCCACTGAAATTGTTGTCGACGAAAGTGTTTCCGATTATCTCAATACGGTCGCTGTCGACTTGTCCATGGGCGTAGACCGCATCGTGTGCCCCCTTTAGTGTCAAGCCTGTGATGGTCACATCATCTGCACCGGCAAACTCAAAAATATAGCTACCACTATTTGTGTTGTCGCGATCCAGTATGGCTTTGGCTGCC
The DNA here is from genome assembly GCA_041749395.1 of Pirellulaceae bacterium. Classification (GTDB taxonomy): domain Bacteria; phylum Planctomycetota; class Planctomycetia; order Pirellulales; family Pirellulaceae; genus Laterigemmans. Next base: position 30,556 of record JBGTBJ010000090.1, on the reverse strand, counting down.
ACTCCGCTTGGCCCCTGAATCGTAACTCCACTAATTTCCTCACCCAGAAGTAGGTTCGTATCAATCGCATAGACACCATGATCGACGACAATGGTGTCGCCTGGTTGTAAAGTTCCGGATTCCAGTAGACTGCGCAGTGTCGCTTTCGGTGTCGCCGGTGATAATCCGTCATTGGCGTCGTTGCCGGCGGCCGTGGTGTATTCGTCTTGCGAGTCGATTCCGTCGTTGACGTAATAAACGCTGATTGCATCCTTGATCTCAAACGGTACATCGCTTTGGTCGGTCAAACCGTCCGACACATCGCTGTGAGTAATACGGATTCGATAGTCGTCAGCTGGTGTCACCGTACTGGGGGCCGTCCATTGAAAATGTCCGAGCGAGATTTCTGCGGACGCCAGCGACGAAACGAAGCCTTCATCGCTATCGCGGATCAAATCGATATCGACAAAGCCCGTCGTATCGCCGTCGATCTGTGCGGAACGCCAGGAGATGTCAAACACGCGTCCAATCGGCCAAGTCTCATCACCGTTGGGCGAAACGACGACCAGAAACTCAGCCGGACTCTTCGACGCTTGTGGTGTGTTGCCGTAGACACCGAGATTAACATAGCCTCCGTTGGTCGATGGTTCGCTATCATAGGCCATCGAATCATCGCCGCGATCGATTGCCGGTGATTGCAATTCATCGACGAGTTCTGTCACGGGAAGATCGACCGGCAAACCAGTAATCTCGCTACGGACTGGCGCAAGTGAACCGGTAAATCGGCCAATCGAACTGGACAAGTGGAAATCGTCATCACGGCCATCATTGGAAATAGAGACGAAGCCGAGCGAGTCATCGGTGCCGTCAATATCCACAAATAGTGGAGCATCCGACAAGCTTCCAGAATCACCGAGCGACGCGATGCGCCAGTGAGCCAAATCATCGACATCAAGGGAGCCCCAGCGACCTGTCAATCCGCTGCCGTCGTGGCGAAGTAAATTGAAATTGCTATCGAAACCGGGTTGACTGAACTTATCGACGATAATCCCTACACCTGTGTCGACAATCACGATATTGTTGCGTAACCGGACATCCTGTGAATTGCCGACGATCTCCATGCCGTCGCCTTGTGGTTGATAAATAGTGTTGTTGTCGATCGCAATTCCAGCACCGTCCTGTGCCGAGAGACCAACAACTTCATTGTCATAAATGAGATTGCCGCCAACGTAGTATTGATTGGGTTGGCCGCTGCCGTAGCCCTCTGTGCGAATGCCGATGTCATTGGAATACACGACATTTTCAGTCAGTTCACCCAATCTGCGAGCGTAAATCCCGGTGCCCGTATTGGCATAAACGCGGTTGGACGAAGCATTTGCGCTATTCAGGAATAGTCCGTTGGCATTACTGAAGACAATATTACCGTCGACGGTGGGGCCGTCGGAATAGATTCCGTACCGCGCCAACGAATTGTGCCCCCAAACGACGTTGCCCGACACGCTTGTTTCGTATCCCCAAACGTAGATACCGTGATTAAGATTCTCTGAGACTTGATTTAATTCAATCGATGAATCGCTTCCAGTGAGATAGATTCCATACCTTTGATTTCCAGAGACGATATTCGCCTGGATATGGGTATCTGCGCCTTGAACTCGAATTCCATCCTCGCCGTTGGCAGAGGCCTCGACGCGACTTACTAGAGTAGCTGTACCGGTACTTACAAGCCCGCTTTCGCCATTGTTCATCACTTGTGCATCCTCAATCATGTTGAAGACACCGCCGACAGTGATCCCAGATCTCGTGTTGCCATTGGCGATCGCATTGGTCAACGTTCCAATTGAATTTTCGCTAACCAGTCCGTGGCCTCCGTTGTCGCTCACCGTCAGATTGTCCCCGATGGCAAGCAGCGAACCTTTGTCAATCCGAATCCCATCGTCGGTATGGCCCGATGCAACGAGGTGAGTTGCGACGATTCCGGTACTATCGTTCGTCACGTGCAGACCATGGAAACCGCCCGATAACGACAAATGATTTATCGTTACCAAATCAGCATCATCGAGTTGGATGAGCGATTCGGTTCCATTGAACAAAGCAAACGACAGTGACGCTTCGCTTCCCTCCAAGTCTGGACCGGTCAGCACAAAGCCTTCGTCATCGGCGATACCAACAGTTCCAGATAGAACGATCGGATACAAGAGTTCATAGTTGCCCGTGTCGGCGTATAGAGCGTCGTTGGGGCCCAGCGAGTAGATGCGGAGCAGACTATTGGGATAGGGCTTCGGAGCGTCAGGAGTTCGACCGGTATTGCGATTATCGCCAACCGATGACGTATACTGATCCGCTGACGAAACTGCATCGTTGACGTAAAATGTTGTTGTGTTCTCCGGCACACTAAAGGTCTCTGTGCTGCGGTCAAACAGAATCTGGTTGTCGAAACGCGAGATCTGGATGATCAACCCATGCGTTCCGTAGTCAACGCCACTGTTCGCTGGGGTCCAGTCGAATTGGCCGTCATCGGGCGTCGCATCCACGATATTAGTCACAAACATTGGACCGTTCGGGCCGTCTTGGAAGAGGTCAATGCGTACGGGAACGTCGGTGTAATTATTGTACGAATTCCAACGGATGGTGCGTGACGTGTCGCGCTGCCAGTCGGTGTAAAGTTCTGGGAATCGCAATGCGATACTCGGCGACTCGTTGGTTTCCACTTCCAGCGGTGATGCAACATGTGCACCGGCATCAACGCCGTAGGCGATGTGCGCAAAGCGTACGAAGGCATTGTCCAAGTAGGCGTCGTTTGTGTTACCCGCTTGGCGTGTGGACGTAAAGGTGAAGCGGACGTAGCGGGTTCCAGGGATCAGCACGACGTCACCACCGACGAGTTCCCATCGATCGGTGATCTTGGTTGATTTGGCAACCACGGTGCCCAATGACCCACTGGTAGCATCCAGCATCTCGATCTGGATCTGACCCTGATCCACGATGACCTCGTCGGCGCTTTGGATTCGTCCACCGAAACGAAGTCGCAAATCGCCAGCATCGACCGTTGCGAAGTCTAGGTCAGTGACTGACAGGTCGACCGTTTGCGTAACGCTGCCGACAACGGTCTCACCCGCTGAAAAATAGCTTCCTCCATCGTGTGCGCTGGGGTTGCTCGTACGTGTCTCTGCCGTCGTTCCGGTCAACCAGCCTGTTAAACCATTTTCGAAGCTAGGATTGGCCAACCAGTTCTGCGTTTCGTAAGGTGCAAGTGGATTCTGGTCATCGGCATCCTTAACGGACCGTCCGACGTCAATCAACGCATTGCCGAGTGCCAGCGGCGGACTGCTGAAACGTTGGCCGCCGACAAGTTCGAATACGTGGAAGTCATCACGAGAGCGACCGACGAATCGGGGTTCGGACCAATCGGGATTGAGCGCCGTCGATCCCAGCGAGTGAAGATCGTATTGGTAAACGTCTTCTTGCCAATCAAGGATGTCGCTGAAGTCTTTGATCCAATGAATCAGCGTGCCGGTTCCTGAAGAATGCAGTAGATTGTAATCGCTATAAAATCCTTCTAGTCCGCTATTGGCGACATAGATGTTGTACCCTGACTCGGACCACATCACATTGTTTTGCACTTCCGTGCGTTTGCTGCTGTTGATGTAGACATTGTCTCCCGCCGGTGCGTACATCGTGTTACCAATGACGCGCACATCATCAGCAGAAACGACGTTGACCGCGGCCGTCGCGTTTCGGAATAGCACATTATGGGCAATCAATTGTCCCGACCGAGCGTTGATCCCGACGTTGTTTCTCGCGATGTGGTTGTAGCGTACTTCACCGTCAAATTGCACTCCGATTTCATTCTCAACGATCTCGTTGGGTTGGTTCAGGTCGTTGCCACCGAGGATACCGTAGCCGATGACGCCAATCGTGTTATCGATGATTCTTTGTCCGCGCATCCGACCGGTTAGCGAAACGCCGGTGTCATTATTGGAAATAACATTGGGAAGCGATTGTCCAACAAATCCCAACGCGTCAGAAAGTTCAGTGACAGTTGCAACAATGCCAAAATGGTTGTCATGGATCGAGTTTTCGCTCAGGGTCGCGGCGGCACCATACAGTATGCCCGTCACGCCACCCCAGATCTCGTTGCGGGTAATTAAACCATCAAATGGTGCAGCAAGGCGAAGTCCGATCGTATTGCCCGCCAATTGATTTTCAAGGACCTCACCACTGGAGGCTGATGAAATGGCTATCCCATTTGCGCCGTCGCTGATGCGGTTTCTTCGAATCGTCGTATCAACCGCCGCATTCAGTCGGAGCTCGGCAAGACGATTGCCCTCGACCAATGCGCCGGTCGTCGACGATAGGACGATCTGACCAGCAACGTCGTTGTCGGTGACGTGAACATCATCGCTGCCGAGGATCGTCAGTTGCTGGATGTCACTTTCACGAATCGTCATATGATCCGCGTTCGATACGGTCACTTCCCCGCGGATTGTCATTCGCTGAATGACGACGTTGTCCGCCTCAATGGTAACATTCCCATTCAGTTGAACACCAGGAACGGCGATTAAAGCAACCCCAGCGTCGCTGGCATCGATCGAGACATCTTCAGCCAAATTGCTGGTCACCAAAATCGTATCACCGACGGTGAAACTATTAGCTGCCAACAATTCTGTGATTGATTTCCCGGGGGTTCCATCGGCAACGTAAATCTGCCCAGTCGACTGCGGACCGACATCGCCACGAAGGTAAACTCGATCAACTACTCCGGCGACCGTATGTTGCCAAATGACGAAGGGTTGCCCCAGATTGTTCACCTCCAAGTTCATCGTCGACGCTGTCGTGTTGCCGTAATGGATACCGTTGGTAGATCCATCACCCGGAACGACTTCGTCGAACGCTGTACCATTCCAGCGCGTGACCGCGATGGTTGCATCTGCGAAGGGAGCGGAGTTTTCCTCATTCGCAATATCTGCTTTGATATTTTCCGTCCAAGCTAGATAGACTTGGCCACCGCCCGACGCGAGGCGGGGCAATCCTGTTGCGACGGCATCACTGGCAATCATCGCTGGCGTCACGCCGCTCCACGTCGTCCCGATTTGCCTCGCAACCCGAATTGTTGGTCCGGCCGTAATGTGTGCATCATGGGAATCGACCCAGGCAAGAAACAGCTCGCCAGTTTGATAGGTCAGCGTCGGGAGGCTGGCATGTTCGATTGAATCGCTGACACCATCGCCCGAAGCGGATCCGCCGATTTCCGACCAGGTACCCTCGTCAAATTCCAAAACATAGATTTGAGACCGGTTGCTGATCGATTGAGTCCAGGCCACAGCGATCGCTGTGGCATCGACTGCGATCGAAAAATCTCGGATGTCGGTCGCAGAGTTGGTCACGCCGTTGCCACTGGCGCTACCCGCCAGTTCCTGCCAAGCGTTTCCGTCGAACCGACTAAGGTACCCGTTGTCGACACCCTGAGAACGATCGATCCAGGCAAGTACCAAACCGGCTGGTGATGACACAAGTCGAGCGTTGTCAGCGGTACCGTTAGAGGTGATCGCCTGCGTCGGACCCACATTTTCCCAAGCTTCCGTTACCGCGTCGTAATGGGCGATACGGATATTACTGCCAGATGGGGTGAACTCTGTCCAGGCAACCACGACGGCGCCCGAGCCATCGATGGCAAGCGTCGGACGACGAGACGAGGTCATCGTTGCCGAGACGCCACCCAGGGAATGATCACCTAGCAATTGCCAGCCATTGATGTCGGTCTGTTTGGCGACGTAGATCTCGTGGTTGCCATGGCGAGCATCAACCCACGTCATGTAGCGAGTCCCATCACCGGCGACGACCAAATCAGGCTCGATGGCGGCCGTTGTTGCGTCGCCCAGTCCGGAACCAGTCGCAGAACCGGCGAACTGTGCCCACCGTCCTGCATCGGTCACGCCGGTCGGCAATGTCAAGTCGGGAACAATTTCTGCGGCGACTGATTCCTCATTAGGATCTGGAGTTGGGACAGGCGTGACAAAGTCGAAAGGAGTCGCCGTCTCACCACTTCCGTAGTCGATCAAGTCGTTGCCGCTACCATCGACAAAGATTCGATCGTCGTCACCTTCCCCGAATAGTTGATCGTTGCCACCGCCACCATCGATCTGATCTTGTCCAGAATTTGGTTCATTCGCGTTGGTCCCAAAGTCACCATAAACGTAATCGACTAAGTTGTCATCGTTTGTATTTCCGATGTTGTGTCCGTACAGAACATCATGATCTGCATCGCCGGTGATCAAGTCTCTACCCGGACCGCCGACGATCAGGTCATCCCCGTCTCCGCCATGCAAGATGTCGTCGCCTTCATCGCCATAGACTTGGTCGTTGCCACCACCAGCCATGACCGTATCCCGGCCGGCACCCGCATAAATAATGTCTGCACCGTCATCGCTGCCACGGATGATATCGTTTCCGATGCCGCCGCGAATCAGATCTCCAACTCCGCCACCACCCAGTAATTCGTCATCCCCTTCTTCCCCATCGATGTCGTCGGTCCCACCGCCGCCGTCGATCAAATCGTCGCCGCTACCACCACGCAGGAAATCATTTCCGCCTTGACCGAACAGGTCGTCATTTCCCTCTTCGCCGAACAGTTGATCGTCGCCGACATGGGATCCGTATACGGTATCGTTGCCGATCCCCGCGTAAACGATCTCACCAAGATCATCGCCAACGAAGACCCAGTCGTCACCGTCACCGGCGAGGACATAATCGCTGCCGCTGCCAGATTCAATATGATCATCGCCGTCACCGCCACGTATAAGATCGGCTCCGCCCAAACCGAAGACGGTGTCGTTCCCTTCACCCGCATCGATTACATCACCAAAATAGGTCATGTCGAAAAAGTCTGGGTCAGTCGGTGCGCCGTCGCTGGAACCGGTGATCGTGTCGTTGCCACTGTCACCAAACAATTGGTTGCCGATCCCGAAGCCAGCCGAAAGTGTGTCATTCCCACTACCACCGCGGATGATATCAACGCCGTAGCCACCGTCAAGATAATCGCGCCCCTGGTCGCCGCTTAAGTTGTCTTGACCCGGACCACCGAAGATAAGGTCATCTCCGGAACCACCGGTCACCGTATCGTCACCGTATTCGGCTTCTATTCGATCGGCTCCGGCTCCTCCGTGGATCGAGTCGTTGCCGAACCCGCCGAGAATCAAGTCGGGGCCATCGCCGCCGTCCAGGAAATCATCGCCGTTCTCACCGAACAGTTGATCGTTGCCCGCGTCGCCATAGATATTGTCGTTGCCACCTGCGGCATAGATCACATCATTGCCGTTGCCACCCCGGATTGTATCAATAGCGGCGTCGTCGCCGATTCCATCGTGGGTATGTCCATAGATCACATCATCTCCATCTCCTCCGTCAATGATATCCGCCCCAGTGTATCCCTCAATGAAATCGTTGCCGGCTAATGCCGAAACAACATCATTCCCTGGTCCGGAGTAGACTGTGTCGATTCCAATATCTCCGACGATGAGATCGTTGTGGTCGGAAGGGCCCCCGGGCACGCTGCTGAAAGTAGTTGGGTCGCCATAGACCACATTGACGTCGCTGGCTGCACCTCCACCTTGATCACTTGCGCCGGCAAAGATGGTGTCCGCACCCCAACCGCCGATAATCAAATCGCTACCGCTGCCGCCGGACAAGATGTCGTCCCCGGAATCGGCCGTGATCGTATCTGAATTGCCGTAGGTGGAAACCGTATTGTTTCCGGGGCCTGTATACACAGTGTCTTGGCCAGCACTTCCGTGGACCGTGTCATTGTGATCATTCACATTGCCAGGCACAGCGCTATACGATTCCAGATCAGCGTAGACGGTATTTTGATCGAGTTGGTCGCCAGCACCTGCAGATTGGTCAGTGAAAATTAGATCCGCCCCCCAGCCGCCAATCAGATGGTCGTTGCCAGGTCCACCGCGAACGATATCGTCACCGAGACCACCGTCAGCGTGATCGTCTCCGGAGCCGGCGTCCAGTTCGTCGCCCCCTTCACCGCCAAGCAGGATGTCATCGCCAGCGTCGCCGAACAATCGATCCGGACCGTCACCTCCGTCAATTAGGTCGGCAAACGAACCGCCGCGAATCAGGTCCGCACCATCGTTGCCGTAGAGACTGTCATTGCCAGAACCACCCAGCAAAATGTCGTCGCCAGAACCACCTTCGATGTAATCGTTCCCGGAGCCTCCATCAATGTCGTCAGCATCTTGCTCGCCATAAAGGAAGTCGCCCCCTGATCCACCATCGATGAAGTCGTTACCTAGTCCTCCGTGTATCTGGTCGCGACCGGACCCACCTTCGAGAATATCATCACCATCGTTGCCTTCGAGTTGGTCATCGCCGGAATGTCCCTCCAGAACATCGTCGCCAGTTCCACCACGTAAAATATCCGCCCCAGCCCCTCCATAAAGATAATCTTTGCCGGCTTCACCGTTGATGGTGTCATCACCGTCACCGCCATTGACACTATCATCGCCGCTACCAGCGTTGATTAAGTCGTTTCCATCACCTCCATTTATCGAATCGGCGTCGATACCGCCCGTAATGACATCATCCCCCTCTTCGCCGGACAAAGTGTTAAGGCCTGAACCGTCCGTGATGACATCATTACCCTCGGCTCCATATACGGAGTCGTCGCCCGCCCCGCCATTGATGGTGTCGTTTCCCTCACCTCCAAGAAGTAAGTCGTCTCCATCACCGCCATCGATCGTGTCATGACCTCCTTGGCCGCTAACGTAATCATTACCAGCACCTCCATAGAGCGAGTCATTGGAAAGATCGCCTCCTCCGCTCAATCGATCATCACCGTCATCTCCCCACAGACTATCGGATCCGTCGCCCCCGTCCATGGAATCGTTATCCGCTCCACCGTGCAACTGATCGCTTCCTCCACCACCAACTAATCGATCGTCGCCGCTATCCCCAAATAGTTGATCGTTTCCTTCGCCACCGGATAAACGATCGTTACCGGTACCGCCTCGTAGCACATCATTTTGATTTTGGCCGTCTAATTGGTCGTTGCCGGTTCCACCTTCCAATACGTCGTTGCCGTCGCCTCCGAAGATTTGGTCCGGGTCGTCTCCACCAAATAGTTGATCATTGCCGTCATTGCCCTCAATACGATCCTTACCGATTCCACCGTAGATGATGTCAATCCCGCTGCCTCCGAAAAGGCGATCGTCTCCAGAACCACCGACAATTGTCGTATTTCCGGACCCTTCATATCGAATCAAATCATTGCCAATCCCACCGGCCAGGGTTGCAGGCAATGTTACTGAATTATCGAACGTCAATTGGTCATTGCCGTTGCCTGCATCGGCCTCAATCCGAGTCACAGCGCCAAGGGTGAAAGACTGCTCCAGGCCGTCGAGCGAGACAATTACCTGTCCTGCTTCTTGGCGAACCGACATGGACTCATTGCCGTCGGTAACGCTATCGCCTCGTTGGGATGCGCGCGGGCCAACGTTCAGGAACAAGACTCCGTCAACGATCTCGCCTAAATTCGGAGCAGGCGGGGCGACCACGTTTAACGCAGCCAGATCAAGAATTACTTTGCCTTCCCAGCCCCACTCTTCCGGACCGTAGACGTCGATCGTGACGGTCCTGTACTTCGGCCGACTAAAGTCTGGAACATTGACACATTTTTTCACACCTAGAACTTTGCCGCACTTCTCTTTGGTGTGGTATCCAACTTTGATTTCCTTGCTATAGCCAGCATACAAGCTCGCTGTCAAACCACCTTCCAACTTTCCAGAAGCATCGAAAAGCGAAAATGGGTTGTAACCACTAGCGACAAGAGTTGATCGAATCTCACCGAAACGCACTTTACCGTCGCCGTTATTGTCACGCAGATCGAGCTGCAGTTGATCGCCAGGCCCGGTTGTCCTTAGGTAGCCGTCTATCTCTGCCTCGACAATTCCAAAATCCACACCGCCAAATGCCTCCAAATCAATCTTGAACCAGGCTTCGGGTGAATCGACACCATCGGAATCCCAATCCTCAATGTAGAGACCGTCTGCCAAGTCTCCGGGAACGCCCGAGGCCGCAAACCTTCTCAATCCCCGTGTGTCGTAACCCACATCGACCCGGAACCCGTAGTCATAACTCACACCAATGGAGCCTTGGAGGTACGGTGGCAGGATTGGCACCTGTATCCCCGGCATGGTGAACTTGCGGCGAAACGTTGGCAGGTCCAAATACGCGATGTCTACATCGGCATTGCTATCGATCAACATCTGGAACATCAGCGAAGGATCTTCAAGAAGCGGGAACGTCAGCCCCTTAGCGGACTCTTTAAAATCGGAGTCGAGCGCGGCCTTAAAGAACTCCTTAGTCGTCGAGCTACCCAATTGGTCGATCAACGACCGCACATCTTTGAGTGCTAAATCGGGATCGATGTTTGCCGGATTAAAGCTCCCGCGACGGGGATCCGCTTGATCGGTCAATCGGAAATCGCCAATGTCATAATGCAGATCGCCGCCAACATTGCTAGTCTTTTTGACCAGATCGTTGATAATTATAACCGCATCAAAAATGCTGCCCCACCCAGTTCCCTGCAGTGCGTAACTAATCAAGTCGGCGATCTGCACACCATCAGGTGGAGTTCGTTCGAATGTTTCGCCGAGCTCTCCTAGATCGGATAGCAAATAGATGTCTCGAGTGATCACATCTAACAACGGCTGAATCGGTTTCAGTGCCAACTGGGCTTGAACCAACATCGGCCGCAACACCTTGCTCGCATACTCATCCAAATCGAGCACCGCATTCCTGAACTCGACCACGAATTCTCCTGCGTTCGGATCGCTATTGAGATCCTTCCAATCCACGATGAATTCCGAGGTCAGCGAAGGAAAGCCAACCATCGACGTATGCGTTTCTAAGTCCAGCTTCAAGTCCGCGTTGCCTGAATAACTAAAATCCCACGCCCCCGCTGATAACAACTCACCAAGTTTGATTTGTCCGTCACCCGGAGTGGGGTCGACCAAGTCGACTCCTAAATCCAATGACAGCTCCGAGCCATTGTCAGTCGCTGACATAAGGATCGATCCAAAATTTGCATCGACAGACCCGTCTGGAATCGAAACAGTCAGAGAACCTGACAGCTCATCTCCTGCTCCTGGCTTCAGGTAAAATCCATCCGCTTCGCTTAAGCCAAATTTCAGATTCCACACGAAGTCAAAAATCGTCTCCACTTCTAGATTGGTTTCAAGCTCGATCGCCAGCTTTGGCAAACCGATGTCGAACTGAATATCTGCAGCGACAGCCGATTGGGCCCGGATCAGCACCAGTTCGAATTCAATCGAGTCGTTGGGGGTCGTGATAACAATATCGAGATGGTTCGACGTTCCGTCCGGAGTTCCCAGCGGCCCACTGATATCTTCCAAATCCAATCCAGCCAGAGTAAATGCTTCGAACAACGCCAGTTGCACGTTGGTCTCTGTTTTGTTCTGAATGGCGCTCAGCTTGGAATCAACGTACGCAATGATTTGGGAGGTAAAATCAATACCATCTTTCAGCTTGTTTCCAACCAGCGGCAAGTTGACTTTTTCCAGTGCCGAGTCCACTTCATCCGCCAGTCCCACAAGTGCATCGGTCAGTCCCGATTGAAGCAAATCCAGTAACTCAAGATTACTTAACTCAGAAGCGACATCGGGATACTCTTTAAAGTTCGACGGTCCCGGTGTCTCGCCGCTGGACAACTGAAAGACGACCCAATTGTCCGGATGGGGGTCAGGATCATCGCCATCCAAATGCGATCCGCCCATCGGATCGCTTGGGGTGGGGAAAAACAGTGGAAGCTGCGCGCCCGCAGTCCAATCCGATTCATAGCGAGGGGGAAGCGAATCGGTTACTGGATAGTAGCGATGGTCGATGGGATCGTTGTACAGACCAAACGTGTAGGTGGCTGGGTCGGTTGTATTGCCAATGCCGTCTGCATCCAAAACCGCTCGCCCGTTTTGGATCGATACTGACAGCGGCCCATAGCCGACACTTCCGTTCAGGTTGTCGCTGAAAGACCAAACGTTCACTGTAAATTCAGAGGAATCTTCGATGTATGGCCTTGGCGTGGAGGGCGTTGTGATATCAATCCCAACGATCAGATGACCATCAACGGATACCTTTGTCTGCAACGTTCCTCCGATCAGCGAGTAGCCGTCGACGGTCAGATTCAGCGGATCCATACGGTCCACCAACACATCATGCAAATCAACTGCGATCTGCAATTGTGCGCAGCTAAAATCGAGACTAACGTCGACCCACTCGCCTTTGGCGTTGTCGATCACCAATGCGTCTGAAATCAAGTCTTCAACAGTCGCTTCCCACTTTTGAATCGTTCGCTCTGGCAGCGTCTCTAATTCAGTTACACCGGCATCAAAGTTTGCCGCAAACGTAGCGAATTCGGAAAGCGATTTATCGATCAGAGGCAATCCTGATGTGAAAGTGGCGTGACTCGCTTGGTCATTGAAGAAATCGGCGACGGTTCGCAGTGCCGCGACAAAGTCCACATAGGCCAGGTGTTGGTAGCAAGCAAATTCATCCGGCACGTCCAATTCACGCGTATCGAGATCACCCAAGTCACTCCAAGTGAAATTTGCAGTCTTGTCGCCAGCAATAACGAAGGTATTTCCGGCGGGAACGAACTGATAAAAGTCAAACTCTGCATCTCCGCCAATTTCCGCCGTTAATTCTGGCAAGGCTGCGTCCAGTGTTCGGCGTGCCTGAAGTCCGGCCAAATCAACCGTCATCGACGAATTCCCGGTCCCATACGGCGACACAATATCAATCAACCCATACTTGCCGTCGATCGCTACTCCATTTGCTACGACGTCGACAGTGCCACCAACGAACACCCCTTCAACAAAAAAGTGGTTTGACTCGGTTGGACCTGCAGCAGCATCTAAATCGATTCCAAAGGTCAAATCAAACGAGGATCCGATGGTGACCTCTGCTGTGGAAACGGTTGAGACGTTGACCAACGGGAGTTCGAGATTGTCAAACAGCGCGCCGTCGGCTTTCTTCTCTGGCGAGAAATCTATCCCGCGAGTGAGAGTAGACGTTGGCTGATTGAAATTGAATTCGATCCAGAATTCGCCGCTCACGGGATCGTAGTCGTGCGCATAGATGACCGGATCAAGAATCGCAACCAACTGCTGAGCGGTCTGAAACGACGTCTGACCGCTGGCGTGAATCTGGTCGTTCACGCGAGCTTGGAACGGCGAGTCCAAGTCGAATAGGTTTCCGAGTGTTTCGTTCTTGACGAAATAGACTCTGCTGTCATCGGGAAATTCTGATTCGACAGTAGCGAGCCAACTGCGTACTTGATCAAGCATGCCGTCAACTTCTTCAGAGTCCACATTGGCAAACGGATCTAAGCTGCCAAAATTGACTGTCGAGAGAACGGGACTCGTTGTAGAAAAAGCGTCTTCTGAAAGTAGATTGAATTCGGGCGCAAGGGTCGCCGTGGTGAACGTTCCAATCGATGCCGTAACGGGAATGTTCGCCGCAGCACTGCCTATGGAATTTCGAACTTCGAAGGGCATTGACTCCTGCACGCTCTGCAACAATTCCTCTTGGAAAACTCGGCGTCGCGCGTCTCCTAATTCGTTTGTGAATCCGAGCTCTATATTGGCATCCAGTGAGAAACTGGCGGCTTCTGCGGTGGCACCCAAGAAGCCTAGATGGACGTCAAACGTCCGATTCGTCTCTTCAACCTCAACTGACGTGTCGATATGATCCACGCGAATGAAAAACTTGTTGTTTTGGCTGTAGTCGATGCCAATCGATAGTCCCATCGAGACATGGCCAGTCACATCAACCGTCGGTGAGACTGGCGCGCGAATACCACGATCACTGGCTTCATCTCCGAAATTGAGTTCCACATCCTCCCAAGTTTGAGACGCATTGATCGTCAAGTTGAACCGCAGCTCTTCTCCGTCCGCCCTCAAGTAGCGGCCGCCGGAAACACTGACCGGATCCACCGCGACAGAGACACCCTCGGTTTGCAAGTTGATCTGGGTCAGTAGTTCAGAGATCAAAGTCTCGCTGCTGACCGTCTCATTTTCGATGAAGTAGGCTGACAACGGTTCATAGAGTCCGTGTTGGATCGTCTGCTGCAGTGGAACCAAGTCCGCAGCCGAACGCTGAATCAACGGCAACTGAATTTCGAGTTGAGTCAACGACAACGACGAAGCCAACGATTGGCCGAACGCATCGAGTCCGTCCAACAGCGTTTCTGCTGTTTCGGGATCCACCACGTCCGGTCGCACTGGTGGGACCAACTCCGCTTGAAAAACGCCATTGACGCCGCTTTGGAAGACGACTCGCCCCGATTGTCCATCACCGCTCCAATCTGAAATTACTCCGTTTTCAGGAGTGCCCACAGTCCAGGTTCGAGGATCGTTGTGCTTAATAGACTCTACGAAATAGGGACCTTGTCCTGCGGTGACACCACTAGTCAGCAAGGCGCTCAGCTGCTTGCGGACGCGGGTCAAGTCATATCCCTCGTCGACGTTGTCCTGAAGGAATTCTCGAATGCCGAGTAGAGTTGCTCGATTGTTCCACGCACTGAGAGGTCCCTCAGGTTCGGTCGGATGCTGGACCTGAACGGCAAGATCTATCAAATAAGTCCCTTCCGCGGCCGCGAGATACTGGCCATTGACGAAGTAGACAATTGTGTCGTTCGGACCCTTTACATACCGTGTTGCATCAATCTCCCTGGTTGCAAAAAATGGCGTCTGGGAACTGTTGCTGGCTGGAGTTTCTATGTCGATTTCCAGGCCTGCGTGATGGTCTCCCGTTGAGTCGATGCTGCCTCCTGCTGGACCGCTGATTGTGCGAATCTCCAATCGATCTTGTTGAGCGATTAGGACATCTGCCGTACCGTCGTCTGCAAGAGCTGCGATTGGAAGGTTTTGGCTGTTGCTCAAAAGACGCGAATACATCTCGCTGGCGAATCGGTCCGACTGGGTCGAGCCGTCAGATACATTGGGCAACACAAAGATCCCGTCGATTGCGGAATTGACTGTCGCTGGATGGATCTCAATCCATTTCGGAGTATCAATCTCATTGATAAAGTCTCGCCGCACGTGGTCGGAGGGATTCAGACTACTTCCGGTCATTGCGGCATTGAAGAGCCCAATGGACCATTGCGTGGAATTGTCCATTTGCCCATTGAGTACGATCGGTTGGCCTGTCGGACCAGGATATCCGAAATACCGCAATCGCTGTTGCAGCCGAAGGATCTCAATTGGTGATCCGCCAAAGGAAACAGCGTTTCCGCCCACCTGGCTGATCCCCGTTTCCAGGTCGATCAAGACCTGAACGTCACTACCATCAACTGTCAGCACAACTTCGAGGTTGGCGATTGTTTCTGGATGTGGCGCGACGTAAAAGACTCCAGTTTGTGCGTAGGAAGGTTCACCCAACGCTTCTGGTAGAATTAGGTCTGCTGCTGTCGGATCGACTATAGATGGCGTTCCAAAGGAAACACCAGGTACTAATGTCGTTAGATCGACGACGGTAATGTCACCGATGAAATTCTCCAGCGTCACTCCAATTGGACCCTCGCCCTCAGCTCGGATCTGGTAGGAAGGGTCGGTTACAAACGTTTGCTGGAAAGCTAATTTGCCCGCAGCTGGCTCGTTGATCGATGAAATATTGAGAATCGTATCAGCGGTTCTCAAATCCCTGCCAATCACTTCAGGCAGTGAATCGAGCGGGATATAGTTCGTCCCCACTGACAACAGATCTCGCCGCTCCAGTGATTCAGCCAGTAGTTTTCGACATTTTCGGCGTATATTGATTCGGCTGAGGACCTTTCGATTCCGGGCGGTTCGCGAATCGGATCGCTTCGTTATCTGTGCTTTTCGCATGGCGGTGCAGGTCTACCTTTCAGCGGCGTTTTCTTGAAAACGTTCTCGCGGACGAGAAGAATGCCTCTGCAGAGGGGGTGGTGCGATATGGTCGGGATTACAGTGTTCGCATTAGGTTCAATGCGAGAACCACCAGGAAATCGTCCAGAAAAATCCCGATTCGAGTAACGGCAAGTGAAATGTTGCTGTTTCAGCAGACTTCCGCACCATTCGAGAATCGGACTTGGCTGGAGAAGCTCCACTGCGTTCAGCGGCAACTCACGGAGAAGACTTCCATGCGGGTAGCGTGGCTAGCGAGCGGCGATTGACATTGGCCAAGGTCCGTAACTAAACCGGCGCGACTCTCAATCGCTTTTCCATCATCAGACTGGGTATCCAACCGCCACCATCAGCGACCAGTTCGGCAAGGCAAGTGGCTAGCTATCTGACTAGCTATCTGACCGGTGGTCCGTTCAGTGACCATCGAATCGTCGCCGCAGACGCAGATAAAGTGACGTCCATGGCCAGAGAAGGCAAACGGACCGGTGGCGAGCGAGCACAAGTGCCAGTGACATTCACTGGAAAACAGAAACCGCATATAGGTGTCGTAGCACGCCTATTTGTAGACACCGGGCTTTTGAATCTACACGGGAAGTTGATTGATCCGCGACCATGAGTAGAATCCCAACTAAGAATGTCTCGCAAGCAATGCAACTTCGGCGAACCATGCCGTCCACCCAAGCGACCGAGTAGGCGTTTACTTGAAAAGTAACTCGACACTGGTCGCTGGGTGACGGCGGACATTATGCCATTCAAATTCTTAAACCGAGCTTCCATGTCCGATCATAGAAATCTAGTCGACTTGTTTTCTCGCAGAAGCATGCTTGTGTTCATTGGGCTGACGCCTTTGGCGTCTGCAATTCGTTCGGCGCATTTGCCTGCAAGACGCCTTGGCTTTCGACTTGCACAGTTTCACGACGCGATCGGCTTCGAAAAGATGACCTCTGCAGTGAAACGCAAGATCATCTCCTGCGTCGACTGAATGAAATTATCTTGAGAACGGTCCACGGACATCCCTCGCATGCTGACACCTGCATCCTTGCAAAGAGGTTAGAATCAATCCTTCGAGTGATCGATTCTACCATTGCACGGTCCAGACTACAGACGACTCACGGCACCCATCGATTGCTAGCAAAACCGTCCGTAATTCGGCACTGCGCCCATCTGAACTGCGTTTTGCCAAAGCCTTTCTGCGGGTTGATTACGAGAATCAAACATGCAACCGGCTGCCGCGATAACATCAGTTTTCACAGCGAGCCCGACACTCGCTTTATTCTCTTTTAAGAGGGTTTGCCTCGAGATTGCCTGATTCCCGCGAACCACTTGCTCATCCATCCGGATCGTTCAACAAAGTCACTAGGCGAGATTGTAGGGGCTCGGGGTATTTTTCAGGCCATGTGAAATCGATCATTCCCAGCGAAATCATATCCAATAAGTGGACTTGGTCTTTGCGGGCGAAAGTCGTTGAGTTTCATCCGCACCAAGGATTCCAAGGCAATCGTCTGGAAATCGTTGGCTCGGGCGGCTGGCACGATGTCTGGATTCGGCTCGCCGGCCCGTTCGACGTTTCCAACTAGCAGCACATGGACAGCATTGCGGGCCGAGTCGTCAGGGTGTTCGACGAACATATCCAGGCCTGCGGAATTACGATGATGAAATCCTGCGGCTGTCATGGCATTGATCAACGCTGGCAGATCGGCAGGGCGGACGAGGATATCGACATCTTGCGTAGTCCGTTGGGCAGTCTCATCAACTTGAGCCACCCATGCTCGCACGGCGTGCCCCCCGATGACTGCATAGGGAACTTGGGCCGCTTCCAGAATTTGCACCGTTTTTCGCAAGCGTTCGTTAACTTTTTCCACAGCCCGCTCCATTCGTCGCCAAAGCTCTTCGCCCGTGATGGTGAATTCGATCATAGGTTATCCAGCGGGTTATTGGAAGATTTTTTGTAGAGCAATGGTGAGGGGGCGATCGTCCAAAGTAACTGAGAGTTGCGAGTTGCCGGGGATGATGTTGGGGGCGCGGAATGTCGAGTTGGTGAAGTCGTATCGCTTTACGCACGAATCGCCGATGTTGAAGATCCAGTACTCCTGTACCCCTGCTTCGTGGTAAATGCAGGCTTTGGCTCGATCTTTCTCCAGCGACGTATCGGCGACTTCGATGATCAGGCGGCAGTCGTGGCCGCCAGGGTGATGCGATCGAAATGCTTCGTGATCTCCGTGGATAATTGCGATGTCGGGTTCAGGTTCGCTACGCTCGGTAGTGATCGGGAGTTGGCATTGGCAAAGCCAGCCTGGAGGCAATTGACGCATGAAGAAATCATTAAGCATCCGCACAATAAAACCGTAAATCGGGCGTCGATTCATTTTTTCGACGATCCATCCTTCTAGCAATTCGACCTTGTCCTCAGGGGTTAGCACGCCGAATTCGCCCAGTAGGTGATACTGCTGCACCGTGAACTTGTGCAGTGGTAGTGGCGGAGCGATGGGGGTGGTGAGGATCAGTTGAGTGGTCATCAATGGCAACACTTGGCCATATTGGCTTTTGTGAACTAATCGGGTCGGTCGTTATTGTAGCTACCACTGATGCCCTCTGGTGATTGCTTTCAAGTCCCACTGCTGATATTGCGAATTCGAGCATACTCAACGGATGTTGTTCGCTGACAAGTTGTAATGCAGTGGTAGCTATGGATACGCCACGTCAGACCTACTGCACATGTTTCTCCTTGGGTAAAAAAATGGTTCACAAGCAGCTTGAATGGAGGTAATATGCTTTTTTTAAGAGAGGCGCGAACGTACCGAAATGGGCTGAGATACTCAGTGAAGTCTTCCGAACATGAATTGCCTTGAATGAAACCGAATTATCCACTGTTGTCCGGAAGCAGTGCAAATGAACTGGACCTTTTAATGGAGGAATCGGGCCGAAGCGCGCACGCGAGTGTGGGAGCCGAACTTGAAGAACTGCAGCGGGTGCTTGCGAATCGTTGGTGCAGTGCTCACTGGCGTGCTCAACAACTAACGGAGATAGCATATCGACGTTTGTATGGTATCGCTGCCAGTCTCCTTGGTTTTTCTTCTGGGACTCCGACGCTGGGACCGACAGCGTTGGTAAGCGAGGGGTATGCGAAGATGTTCTGCGCGGGCCAGTTTAAGGAAATCCGTGATCCTGGTCACTTTTACGCCCGTTTTACCTTGAGCATGAAGCACATTATCATCGACTATTTTCGTTCCAAGCAAACGGAAAAGCAGGGACGAAATTGGCGGCGTCAGGATTGGATAGAGCACTTGGAAGCTTCGGTCGATCCAATGTTTGCCGAGTTAGACTTGTTGGATGCATTAGCAATGCTCGCTGAGCGTCATCCGAACTGCGCCGTCGCCTTCGAACTCCAGTTCTTTGGCAGGCTAACTGTCACCGAGATCATGCATTCCACCGGCCATAACCGCTCGCAAGTCGAAGCGGACCTACGTTTTGCCAAGGCTTTTCTGCGAGTCCAATTCGCCGCTCAATCAAGTTAGCCGCTGCCTTGCTGAGTCTAGACCTTGGAATCGCGGATTTTCTTGAACTTTTCCAGAACGGTCCAAGGAAAGCCGAACGGAATTTCGTGTAATAAGTACAGGGCTGTATTGTCTTGATACTACAAGGTCACGATAAAGCTATTGGACCGTAGCCGCTTCTACAGGCATGGTAAGAATGGTCGACAGAATCCGCAGCAATGCTCGAGGCGACGAGCTTTTCTTCCGCTTTCAGGAATGGCAAAGATCGAATCCTTTGGCAAAAATGGACGAATTCTATCGTATTGAGGGGCTATCCCCTGCTGATATCGAGGGGCTGGTCCAGCGTGTCGCTGCGGCGGCCCAGGCTGAGGATGCCGCGAATGCGTCTCGGGCGAAATCCGCTGCACTGGAAACCGCCATGACCAAAACGGTCGCTGCTGAAAGCCTGGCTCAAACGCGGCGGATTGGGAGGTATGCATTACTGCAGGAAATAGGCTCCGGGGGAATGGGAACAGTTTGGCTCGCGGAGCAGTCGGAACCGGTACGTCGGCGGGTCGCCCTAAAACTGATTAAATCCAACCTCGTCTCCCATGAAGAAGTTGCGAGGTTCGAAGCGGAGCGACAGGCCTTGGCGATGATGGATCACCCCGGTATCGCCAAAATATTCGATGGAGGTACGACTGAATTTGGCCAACCATATTTTGTCATGGAGTTCGTTGCCGGTCTGCCGATTCATCAGTTTTGCGATCAGCATCGTCTCAGCATTAGTGATCGGCTACAGCTTTTCATTTTGGTTTGTCGGGCGGTTCAACATGCACACCAAAAAGGAATCGTCCATCGGGATCTGAAGCCCTCTAATATCTTAGTGCTGGAAACGGAAGGCGCGCCAATTCCCAAAGTCATCGATTTTGGACTTGCCAAAGCAATCGACCCAACGCGTCGCTTGACGGAGAAATCACTCTTCACAGAAGCTGGCAAGGTGGTGGGCACATTGCAGTACATGAGCCCGGAACAAGCGTCCTTGAATTCCTTAGATATTGATACACGAAGCGATATTTATTCGTTGGGAATCGTGTTATACGAATTGTTAACTGGCACTCCGCCACTGGATCGAGAAACGATTCATCAGAATGCAATTCTAAAGATCCTAGATATGATTCGCGAACAGGAACCACCGCGTCCCAGCCAACGACTTGGTTCGTCGGCTGCGCGGACTGCGGATATCAGTCAACAGCGACAGATAAATCCCAGGCAACTGCAATCTATTCTGCGCGGAGAATTAGATTGGGTGGTAATGAAGGCGTTGGAAAAGGACCGTAAGCGACGCTACGAAACCGCAGCCTCGTTCGCGGATGACATTCATCGCTTTTTGATTGACGAGCCAGTCATTGCTCGTCCCGCTAGTCACAGTTATCGATTTTCGAAACTGGTTCGTCGCAATCGCTTAGCCGTTGCGATTGGATTGTTGTTGGCTATCTCCTTGGTGAGCGGATTCATTGGTTCGTTGGTCGCCTGGAGGCAAACCATTCGGGCTGCGGAAATGGCTCGCGAAAAGCAACGGCAAGCGGTGGAGTTTGCCGATCAACTAGCTGACAATCAGGAGCGTGCGAACTCAGCGATATCCCTGTTGCACGATAGTTTGCAAGCGAACCTCGAGGGCTTTCATTTAGAAGCTGGGCAGCTAGTCGATTCCGCACAGGTGGCAAATCAAGATACGAATCAAATGGAC
Source organism: Pirellulaceae bacterium (assembly GCA_041749395.1). Taxonomy (GTDB): domain Bacteria; phylum Planctomycetota; class Planctomycetia; order Pirellulales; family Pirellulaceae; genus Laterigemmans. The sequence continues at coordinate 9,407 of JBGTBJ010000090.1, read as the reverse complement.
GTGCTGATCCGCAGCCGCCGACTATTGGCAAACTTATATGCGATGCTCGGTTTCCATTTTCGCCAACGACGCGCTGAGCCCGAAGAATGGGGCAAGTGGTTTCATATGGCTTCTGAGGAATTTTTTGCACTTGATCGTGAAGGGGTGCTCAGCCCGGGCGGAATCGTGACCTACACGACCACCTTGGACAATCTTGCCTACTCGAAAAGCCTTCAAAATAACAAACCAGAGGCAGCAAAAATTGGTGCAGAGATTCCACCTCTTTGGCAGCGCCTTTATGAACATGCTAGCCCCGAGCAGCGACAAGACTTAGTCCAACGAGAAGCACAGTTTTGCTTGAATCTCAGTAACTATGACGACTTACCCTCTAGTTTGACGCGAGGCATTGACCTCTTGTTGTCGCTACCAGAACGACATCGCACCCAAGATCTATTGCTGGCGGACCTATTGCACAATCGAGCGATGGCGTTCCACAAACTAGGGAGAATGGAAGATTCGCAATTGGATGGGATGCGCGCGATTGAGCTACGTGAGAAACATCAAGATCTCGAATCCATGTTAGCGCTGCTCAACGTCATGGCCATCCTGCTCGCTGAGCAGGGAAAGTTAGACCAGCGACAGATTTATTTAGATAAAGCAAATCGGGTACTGGCGGATCTCCAGCAAATGAATCCCGGACGTTTGGCATCGTCCAGTGAGATAGATCTATTGTTCAATGACGCCTTCGTACACCATCAGCAAGCAGACCTGAAACAAGCGGAAGCAGGTTATACGTCGGTTGCGGCCATTCTCGGCAATGCTATAAAAACCTCTCCCGAGCTGCGTAGTCGACGGATTTACTTTCAAACTTTTTGGCACCGTGCTGAAATCATGATTACCTTGCAGCAGTTCGATGATGCTATTCCCGATCTGCGCGAGGCTTTGTCCGCGGTTATTGCGTGCCGCAGTGCCGAATTTGATAACTATATACCATATCTGCTGATCAGTCTGGCTGAATTGGAGGCGCGGAAAGATCCGGCTGATGTTGCGCGGCAACTCGATTGGATCGAAGGGGAATATGAAGCCAAGCCTGCTGTGCTAGCCAAGTTGGCGGGGATTTACGCGGCTGCAGCCAATGCAGAGCAACCATTGGACACCCAAAACAAATGGCTCGATCGTAGTTTTTATTTCTTACAAGCTCTTCACGATCAAGGTCTGATCGATGAAGAAATCAGAGCGGCGCTAATCGAATCCACTGAATTTGCTTCGCTGCAACACGATCCCCGCTGGCGTCTGATTGTGGAATAATGTGATGCAGCCAACAGAAATGACTGATCGCAACGAGACGATTCGGCGGTTCTTCCAGCAAGGGCAAAGTGTGCCATTGGAGGAACTAGCAGATTGGCTATTAACGGTCGTTCCAGATTGCCACCAGACGCGAGCCGAGTTGTCTGCTTTGCTTATTGCCGACAATGCCAATCGAATGCAAGCGTCGTTGGGCGAAATTACGCCACGATGGAAAGCACTGGCGAACAAGTATTTGGAAAATGAGCGAATCGGCAATTACCGGCTGATTGAGTTGGTGGGGCGTGGTGCATCCGGATTCGTGTTTAGAGCTGCCTTAGCGCCTCCCGACGCGGCCGATCGATTGCCCGATGAGGTACCGTTTGGCCCGCAATCCAATGCTAAAACCTATGCCGTTAAAATTCACTATCCGTGGGGAGACGAAACGGACGATATCCGCTTTCAACGTGAACAACGGGCATTGCGAACGATTAATCATGCCGCTGTGGCACGATTCGTCGAGGCTGGCACAGACGCGCAGGGCACCGCCTATCTGGTGACCGAGTTTATCGATGGCTTGAACTTGGAGCAACGACTGCGAAACAGCGCAGGAGCCATTGATGTTCGTACGGTCCCTCTCAGCCTGAGAGTCAAATGGTTTCGCATGATCTGCGAGGGAGTGGCGGCCGCACACCAGCACCTCATCCTGCATCGCGATCTCAAGCCAGGCAATGTCATCATTACGGATGACGATCGCGCTGTCGTGACCGATTTTGGCTTGGCAAAAAAGGTGCTCTCGCGGCCCCACACGGAGACCCAAGTGACGACTCCGGGCCAGGTGGTGGGTACGCTGGCATTTATGTCGCCAGAGCAAGTTGCCGGCGAGGGAGACCTGCGACTCAATTCCGATGTTTATGGACTAGGAGCGATGCTCTATTTCCTGCTCACCGGACGGCCACCCCATCGCCTCAGTAATCTATCGGATACGTGCGAAGCGATTTTGCACAAGACACCCTTGGCACCAAGAAGTCTTGATCGATCGATTCCCAAGGACTTAGAAACGATCTGTTTGCATGCACTGAAGAAAGATCCGGCGCTCCGATATCCCAGTGCCGATGCGATGTTGCAAGATGTCGCTTGTTATGAACAAGGGGAACCGATCATCGCCCGCGCGACCAGCGAATGGCGTCGGTTTGGCTATTGGACGCGCCGCAATCCGCTGGCTGCGAGTTCAATGCTCTTCGCCCTTGTTGTTACTCTGCTGGGAAGCATCGTGGTTTCGTCGTTGTGGATCAAGTCGCGCAGCGCCACTCGCAATGCCGAGCGAAACAACCAACAGCTGCTGGCGACGATTGATGAGATAACGAGCCACATTCGCAGCACTGAGTTTGACCCCTCCACACTTGATTTGCGAGCAAGTTTACTAAGGACCATCACGGCTAGCTACGATCAACTGAACAGCGAGCAAACGCTGAACGAAGAATTATTGAAGGCAGCCGCCGGTAGTTGGTTCAAGCTCGGTCGGGCGGAAAATCTACTCGGCAACAGACCCCAATCACAGCATGCTTATCGCCAAGCGGAGCAATACTTCCAGCAGCTGGTGGATCTGCGGCCGGATGAATTACAATACCAGTTTGACATGTTTCATGTTTTTGATTCTCAACGGCGGCTGGCGGAGGCTCTTGATGTAATCAAATCTCTATTACAAAAGGATGCTAGTAACCCCTATTACCAAGACGCCTATTGCAATACGGTCCTTCGTCAAACAGAGTGGCAGGCTCATGAGCGGCAGTTTGAACAAGCGGTTGTAGCTCTCCAGGGTGTGCTACCGATTGCCGAAGATTTAGCCGAAAAACATCCAGAGAAGCCGATTTTTCAACGGAAAACGGGGCAAATCTATGATGCCTTAGCGCGTTTTGCGATCTTGCAGGGGAATGTGGAACTCGGACTTGAGTTTTTTGCCAAAGCAATAGCACAGTCCAGGCGAGTGCTTGAGCTTCGTCGAGATGACGAAGCCTATCATTACGACTGTACCATGTTCCTCGTGTCGTATCTGGCCGTTGCGGTGGATCGGAAAGATAGTGCGCTGTTGAATGAGTTGCTCAGGCAGCTCGACAGCGTTACCTTAGAATCATTACAGTCATTTCCGAAGAGTTTCGAGGCTTGGCAACATCGCGCTGACTTTCTTTTGTCTCAGCTTTTGCTGGCGACTGCAGACGATGAGACCGACCGCATCGACGAGACACGCAAGAATTATGAAGAATTCCTGCGCATTCGTCGCCAAGCAATCCCCAATTGTCCTCATGCTCTCAGCAGGCTCGCGTGGTTGCTGTCATCACCCAGCTTAAACGCTCAATCGAAGCGAGATGAATGGAGTGAATTGCTGCAGCAGATCAGTGCTGAAGATTTCCTGCAAGTATCCACGTGGCTTAGAGGTGACTTGCAATTACGTTTAGGTCAGTTTGCTGAAGCCGCGGAAAGTTACCGAAAAATGTACAAGTACTCAGCCGCCATGCCTGGACAGGAAACGATGTTTTTGCGACCCGGGTATTTCTATCGCCGCGCGGCGGACGACTTGACAAATGGACGTGAGCCGGTGGTTTCGTCTGCAGAAATACAGCAGTGTATCGCCAATTTACTTCTGTTGGAAAAACCACGCGACTACTTGTTGTTGTGTCATCGGATCATGAATATCGAAACCGAAATCTCCAATGCCTGGTCTCTAGCCCAGTCAGATATCGGGCCCTGACTGGTCCTGTGAATATTTAACGAAACTTAAGCAGCCCAGGGCTATCGGTTTAGCAGAGAGTTTTCGCTCGTTTTGAAGATCGCTGGCAAATCAGCCTTTGCGTCGCGAATCGATTTTTAAAAAAATTCGGAATAATTCCAAGGCTTAGTCGGCCACGTCACGTTGTTGATTTGTAGGGGGAATTCTCTTTACGCTCAGCACGTAGACATAGGTCAATGACATCATCCATTGAGTCGCCAACCCGGGATCGGTCGCCACTGCAAGCCGTACAGTACACGGCCACAGGCAATTTTGCGAGCATTCTGGAACGGTTGAACGTCTCGTTACTCGTTTCAACCTATCAGGCAGGCAAGTTAATTTCGGTCGGATCCCACAACGGGCAATTGCAATTCGCCTTTCACGGTTTCGATCAAGTGATGGGTGTCGCCGTGGGTAAAGAGCGGATCGCCATTGGTGCTCGACGGCAGATTCACTTTCTGAATTCCAACCCTGACCTAGCCCCGCAAATTGAGCCACGCGGGTTATACGACAGTTGTTGGCTACCTCGGATCGCGTTCCATACCGGCAGCATCCTTGGCCACGATTTGGCGTGGGGCAACGACGGGCTCTGGGCGGTCAATACACTTTTCTCCTGCCTCTGCACGCTCAGCAGCGATCACAACTTTGTCCCGATTTGGCGGCCTCCATTCGTCAGCCAACTGGTCGACCAAGATCGCTGCCACCTGAACGGTTTGGCGATGGAGTCAGGCAGGCCTCGCTACGTCACCGTCCTAAGCGAAACGGATACGCCGGCAGGTTCCTACCTGGAAACCTCGATGACAAGGGCGGGCTAGGATGCATAAGAAGTAACAGCCAAGGAAATAGTGGAGCACTGATTCCATACTGTTTGCAGACACAATGGTAATTGAGCCCGACGCAGGCCTCCAATTGCAGATTCTTCAGGTAACCTGAAATTCATTCGTTTTGAATCGCCTTTCAAAATTACAAACTTAGATTGATATCAGGATTTAATTATGAAGTCGCAAGCTTTCAGCAAAGTACGAACAAAAAAAACAGAATGCAATCGACGCCTAAACCTACGAGAAACCCTGAGAAGCTATCTAGCCTTTGAGTCGCTGGAAGATAGGCGCATGTTGGCCGCGAACCTTTTGAAGGATATTAATCAAACTCCATTTAGCTCAAGCCCATCAAACTTCACAGAAGTTGGAAACCTTGTATACTTTTCTGCCTCGAATCAAGCCAGTGGTAGGGAACTGTGGGCTATCGACGCCTCAAACGATACACCGGCGTTCTTAGTCAAGGACATCAACCACGGCAACGTCAGTTCGAATCCAGACAACTTAGTAAAGGTGAATGGAACGCTATTTTTTACAGCGATAGACACAAACGGAAAGTCTGAACTTTGGTATAGCGACGGAACGACCGAGGGGACCAATCAAGTCCTCGTTGAATCCTCGAACTGGAGTGCTTCCGGGCCGACACAACTTACAAACGTGGATAACACGTTGTATTTTGTTGTTGACGATAACGCGACTGGAAAAGAACTTTGGGTCAGCGATGGCACTTCGCTGGGAACTCAATTGCTGGCCGACATAAATCCAGGTGGTGCTAGTTCGTCACCAAGAGAATTGACGGCGGCAGGAACGTCGTTAACTTTTGTAGCCACCGACGAAATGGGAAGAGATGGAATCTGGATTAGCGATGGTAGCGAAAGCGGTACACACCGGATTGTCTCACCCGACTCAATTGGCAGTCCCGCTGAAGTGACAGAGCTTACAGTGAACGAAGCCGACATATTCTTTGTAGCAAAGTACTCGAATACACACTCTTCAGTATGGCAGGTCGATATCGGTTCCAGTACGCCATCACTACTTTTCGAAAACGTAGGTGCAGGAAACACGTCAGAAATTGATACGTCGACCATTTTTGATGGAGCGTTGTACTTCTCAGTAACCGACGGTGTCAGCCAGCTATGGAAGAGCGATGGTACAGCCAGCGGAACCGAACTCTTTTATTCGTGGAGTGATGTGGGGAATGTAAAAATACTGCCCTCTGTCAACGCAGTGACCGCACAGCGATTCTATTTCTTCACTGTCGACGTTTTTGACGATGGATCCTATTCACCAGAAGGATGGCTGTGGAGCACTGACGGAGAAACCATGGAACTGATTAGCAGCTTTGGCAATTACAATGCGGAGACGGTAATTTTTGCAACCATTGGCGAACAGCTCTATTACATGGAAGAGGGCCTCATTCTAATCGACGACGTTGTCCACGAAAATCTGCAACTTTGGAAAACGGAAGGTAGTTGGTGGAACACCGAGTTAATCAGTAGCATAGCAACTCTTGGTGGAGAGCACTTTGCGTCGTTGAAATCCAAAGAGCTTTTTGCTTCTGGTGACGTTCTATATTTCGCAGGCCATGAAGAGAGTACCGGTTTCGAGTTATGGAACAGTGACGGAACAGCATTGGGGACGCTACAGATTCAAGACATAGGAGAAGGCACCATAGGGTCGAACCCGCGTTTACTTACACAAGTTGGTGATTACTACTTCTTCGTTGCCAGCGATGGAGCCAATGGTGATGGGCTCTGGAAGACAGACGGAACGCCCGAAGGAACCGTGCTGATAAAAAAGAGCGATTCACCATTCCGTACTTTTGCTCCACGGGAACTCACCAACGTCAATGGAACATTGTTTTTTTCGGCCGTTGAAAACTTCGATACGGAATTATGGAAAAGTGACGGAACGCCTGAGGGAACTGTGATGGTAAAGGATATTCGTTCCGGAAATAGTTCGAGCCCGCAATTTTTTACAAACGTTGACGGAGTTCTTTACTTCTCTGCTGACAACGGTATCGACGGCAGGGAGCTCTGGAGAAGTGATGGTACCGCAGATGGAACCTACATAGTCAGCGATATTCGCCCCGGTCCTAGCGGCTCGTTTCCTATCGCAATGACCGAAGCCGACGGACAAATCTTTTTTAGAGCCAGCAATGGCGTGACGGGAACTGAGTTGTGGCGATCGGACGGAACTTCGGCGGGAACGCGTTTAGTGAACGACATTTGGGATGGTCCTTCTAGCTCAAATCCGAGATGGATTACGGCGGTAGATGGTGGCATTCTTTTTACCGCGTTTACACCCGATACTGGTGAAGAGTTGTGGCGAAGTAATGGAACGGCTGATGGTACTTATCTTGTCAAAGAAATTTATCCTGGAGTGGCGAGCTCACAGATCTCACAAACAATAGAATTGCAAGGTAGAGCCTACTTTTCGGCGTATGAACCAGACGCGGGAAGGGAGCTGTGGACGTCTGATGGGACTTCAGAAGGAACACAATTGTTTGCCGATACGTTTCCAGGAGTTGGTAGTGGGGCTCCCTTTGATCTCGTTTTGTCAGAAGATCTGTTGTATTTCATGGCGGCTAACGACGAATTGTGGCGGAGCGACGGAAGCCAGTTGGGGACTTACAAAGTTGCAGAGCTACCGACTGGTGGGCATGGCTGGAGGCCTAAGCTTGTAACCGCATACGAAGATGGTATTTATTTTCTATCCAGCAATGAGAGCGGAACAGGTTTAGATTTGTGGCGAAGCGACGGAACTACCTTCGGAACTGAAAAGATACTCGATTTGTGGGAGGGAGTTCGCCCCGATGATTTTGAGAGGTTAGTTGTACTTGGGGATCAGCTAATACTGGTTGCAAACGATAATAGAAATGGCACCGAACTTTGGTTGCTTTCACCCGACTCTCTAGAACGCCCTGATTTAGCAGTAACTCCATTAGGTAGCCCACTCACCGTGACTATGGGCGAATCGTTTTCTCTTTCCTGGGAAGTCGAAAACATCGGTCTTGGAGCAGCCAATAGGCAATGGCTGGATAAAGTGTGGTTATCAAATTCACCCTCATTGACTGGCGATGCACTTCTTTTGACCCCTGGCGGCGTCCCGGTTCCTAGCGGAACGGTACCACTTCTTCCGAACCAATCATACTCAACCGATTTTTCGAGGGAATTGCCTTTTGATGCAAGCATTAACATCGGCGAGAATTTTTTAATTATTCAGACAGATGCGTTTGAAGTTATTAGGGAAGCCGATGAAGAGAATAATTTTGTTGCTATACCCATCACAATCGATCTGCCGAATTTACCTGACCTTGCAGTAACGGACATTTCCTTCGATTCCCAAGTTCTAGCTGGCGCAACGCTTAGCTATTCGTGGACTGTCTCCAATGTAGGTACCGAAAGTGCGCACGGGCCTTGGCGAGATAAAGTCTTCATTTCGACGTCGAGCGACTTTGCAGATAGCTGGCTGATTGAGGAACGCGTTTTTGATACGGAGATTGGTGCTGGTGATTCGGTTACCTTGGAAGGCCAGTTCCCTATTCCGTTGGATTGGGTGGGTGATTATTGGGTTTTTGTTCATTCCGATCATGACGATAGCGTTTTTGAGTATAGAAGTCTTGCAAACAATCGAATGACGTCTGCCACCCCATTTGTCGTCGAAACTGTCGATCTAGAAATTTACGATATTTCCGCGCCGCAAGCAGCTCAATTCGGGGAATCTATTACTGTTTCGTGGCATGTAAGGCAATTGGGAACTGCTACGATAGAATCGGGTTGGTTTGATCAGGTCTATTTGCTTGGCATTCCGTTGATAGAAGGTGGTTTCGAAGTCCCATCAAGTTATCTTCCTCTTCGGACGAATGACGGTTACTTTGTCGAAGCTACGGTAACGATACCGCAAAGGAATTATTTTCAACCCGGCGGTAATTATTTGAGGTTCGTTACCGACGTTGAGGAAGAATTTCCGGATATCGTAACGGACAACAACTCCATTTATGTGCCCATTCAGTTGTCTTTGCCACCGCTTCCCGACCTAGTAGTCACCAATGTTGTTGCTCCAGACTACGCGGTTGTCGGCGAATCGTTCGAATATTCTTGGACTGTAACCAATCAAGGTGAAGCAACGGCCTTTGGCCCATGGGTCGACACTATAAAACTATATAGCGAGGGCGTGACAGGTTCCTTTTGGTTTTTAGAGACATTTGAATTTGACGGTGCATTAGCGCCAGGGGAGTCAGTTACTCATTTCGGAGAAACCGACGCGTTTATTCTGGCCGCTGGCGCTCGGCGGGTTGCTGTTAAGGCGGATGGAGAAGACGACGTATTTGAGCATTCCAACGCATACAACAATGAATTGGCTGCGTCAAACGACACCGTCATTGGTCCGGTTGACCTAGTAGTGACATCCATCAATGTGAAGTGGACCCCAATTTTAGGACCACAGCTTAAGATAGAAAATCGCGTTTTCTCCGGTATGCTGTTGAGGCGAAGCCAATTCGGTCTACCAAGGAAGAACCATGACAAGGAAGCGACGATCATTCACACCTTCTTTTA
>JBGTBJ010000089.1:0-29118 GCA_041749395.1 Pirellulaceae bacterium | reverse complement strand
GAAGGAGCAATTCAAGCCGGCAACGAAAAAAGCCAAAAAGCAAGCAGCCAGCATCTCAGTCGAGTATCCCGAAAAGCTTCACCAGTACAATTATCGAGTCACTCCAGAAATCCTTCACTAATACAATCGACGTCCCCCGCCCCGACCCTCCCACTCGCCGCAGACGGCGACTCGGGAGGGTGAACTGCCCCGACCCTCCCACTCGCCGCAGACGGCGACTCGGGAGGGTGAATGGCTTAGCGCCATCAATTCCCGGCCGTTGCTTCGCTGTTGGCTTTTTGCCAGCGGTCGGCCAAAGTCACTTGGATCACGGCCCGAACATCCACCTCATCCACTTGCAGGAGCGCCGAGATATGCATGATCTCGCGGTTTTCAATTCCCTCTAGCATCTGCTCGGTTCGATTTCGGATTACACTACCCTTCGGCGCCATTATTTTGCGATCAGTAGTCGAAGTCAATTGATCGTACATGGTGATGATCTGTTCGCGATTGCCCTCCGACACTCGAGAGGCGCGTTGGCGTTCTTCGTCAGAAGCCACAACAGGCTCCTCGCTGGCTTTTGTCTTTGCGTTACTTGACGCAGCTGGCTCGCTCGAACCAGCGGCAGGGGGCGCGGATGGGCGAGTTATCATGTAAAAGGCCGACCCAGCCACAACCAGCAGGATCAAGACAACTAAGACGCCGGCGAAGGCGACAGCCATGGTTGGAAATGGGCTGCTCGCTGTGTCGCTCGTTTCCTGCTTTGCTGCAGGAGAGAGTTCAACAACCGTGCCACAGCCGAAGCATTGTGCCCGAGCGACTCCTGCTCCCACTGCAACGCCGCGACCACACTTGGGACATTGGATCGTCGTCATATCAGTTCAGCACTTTCGATGTTGAAGCAGTGTTTACCGAGGTTTTCGATCATCGCAGCGTCGGATTGCCCAGCGATCGCATGAAGAACTCCATCATACGACGAGTTCCGTAGGGCCCGGAACCGGAACCATGACCACCACCGGGAAATACGATCAATTCAAAATCCTTGTCGGCCGCAATCAGCGCATTAGCAACCTGTATCGTACTGGCTGGATCCACGTTTGTGTCGAGCTCGCCTACGGTTAACAACAGTTTACCTTGAAGCCGATGTGCCTGAGTGACGTTGGATTGATCTTCGTAGTGAAGTCCAATGGGATAGCCCATCCATTGTTCATTCCACCAAATCTTATCCATACGATTGTCGTGGCATCCGCAATCGGCTGCTGCTGCATCGTAAAATTCGCCAAATGCCAACAGGGCCCGCAAGGCGCTTTGTCCTCCCGCCGATCCACCCCAAATGCCAACACGATCGATGTCCATTTCGGGACGGTCCTTCGCTGCAGCAGTGATCCAAGCAATACGATCTGGGAATCCGCTGTCGCCAAGATTTTTCCAACAGACATCATGAAATGCTTTCGAGCGTTGACTTGTTCCCATGCCGTCGAGTTTTACTACTATGAAACCCAGTTCGGCCATCGCATACATGCCGTTAAGCCGCCCAAAGGCTTTGGGGGTAAAGGCTGCCTGAGGTCCCGCGTAAATATCTTCCAACACGGGGTACTTGAGTGTCGGATCCCAGTTCATTGGCCGCACAATGATTCCATAAATATCGGTTGTTCCATCGCGGCCCTTCGTTACGAATCTCTCTGGCGCTTGCCACCCAGTTGCCAGCAGCGCAGACCAGTCGGCGCGCTCCAGTTCACAAACCAGTTCGCCGGATTCCGTATTGCGCAGCGTTGTGACCGGAGGAAGATCGACGCGACTATAGGTATCTATGATCCAATTTTCATCAGGAGAAAATTGCCAGGAATGGGTTCCATCGCCATCGGTCAGCCGCGTCAAGGATGTCCCATCCAATTGAACGCGAATCAAGTGGACATGATAAGGGTCTTCCCCTGGAACAATGCCACCCACTTTCAACCACAGTTCGCGGTTCTCTCTATCCAGTCGTTCCACTTCGCGAATGGCCCATTCGCCGCTGGTGATCCGATTCTTGACTTCACCAGTAGTTGCATTAATCAGCAGCAGGTGATTCCATCCATCGCGTTCCGACATCCAGATGATTTCATCTGTGTCATCGAGCACTTCGTAGTAGAACTTGTGCGAATAACAAACAAACGTTTCGCTTGTTTCGTCGATCAACGCGCGAGGTTCACCGCTGGCTGCATCGACCGATACGACTCGCAACGTTTGATGACCACGCTCGTTGTAGACAAAACTAAACGCCGTTGAGTCGGTTCTCCATCGCAAGTTATTGATCGAGAAGGGATTGGAAAACAATGAATCATCGACCTTATTGCCCGTGGGCGATTCTCCCGAAACATGAAACAGATAGGGACGAGGATGATCGAGTTGATCGCCCGGTTTGGTGTAAGGAATCGTCATCAACTTAGGTTGCAGTTGATCGGATGGCGACGATTCCACGAGCGTTATCATCCGCTGCGTGGCGCGTTCGGTTTTCATTGCGACAAAGTGCTGAGAATCGGGCGACCACCAAACGCGACCATTGAATTCGTTCGACTCGGTGCCATCGGTAGTCAAGGTGAATTCTTCATCGGTGTCTCGTTGACGAAGGACTACATTGTGGTCACGAAAAAAAACAGCCCAACGGCCGTCCGGCGATAATCGTTCGACATTTCCGCCACCCAGTTCGCGATTCCCGCGATTCCGGCCGCCACGTTGCGCACCACGATCTGCAGGCTTAGGCGCAATCGTTTGCTCGTCGACAATGGCTTGGGTGTCCAGCGAATTAGCGTTAAACGCAGCGATCCAACGATCATCTTCATCGACTAAGAGCCAAACGTGGCCAACGTATGTGGATGACGAGAAATGTTGCCCTGGATCCAATCGACCATAGATTTGGTTTTGTCCGCTCGGATCGCGCCAATACACAGTAAGAGTTTTGGCAGTTCGGTTTTCAATATCAATGCTCGTTGCGTCACCGCCTGAGGAGGATCGTTCGAGAGTAGCAAGCGGTTGCAAGCCAGTAATAAATGGCTCTCCCGATTCAGCATTGGCCGCTTCGATGGGGAGTAATGTATGATTGCTCCGATCGATGCGGTATCGCTTACCCGAAAAGAGAAAGTCGACTTGTCGAGCATCGTCGCTGAATCGCAAGCGGTTGATCGCAAGGTTTGTTGCCTCAACTTCTTGTTGTGTAAGTTCATTCAAGCGACGAGCAACCATGTCATGATCGAATGCCAGTTCGCGGCGCTGGTTTTGCGTATTGACTATCACATATTCAAAACGATTTGGTCCTGTTCCAACTCGGTACCAGGCATAAGCTTCGTCTGCCCCGAAAAAGTTAAGCTTGACACTATCGCGAAAGAGTTTGTTCGCGGTCGTTTGATTATAAGCTTTGGACCGGGACATGCGGTCGGCCCAGTTGTCCCAGTTTATGTTGTTAGCGGGTTCCTGGGCGGACAACCTCATATCATTATTCGGTTTACAACAAACAACGAAACCAAACACGAGGCCGAGCCAGAAAATCTTGCGAAGCATAGTCGTAGCTTGTAGCGAGGCAGAGAATTATGAGAAAGCGATCGCAGAAATTCGGCTTAGGGATCGCGCCGAAGGTCACCTGGTGACGGTGCTAATTTGCTGGCAAAGTAAAGACGCCAACGTTCTTTGTCGTATTGGAAATTGACATCCTCATCGACCACTTCCAACAAAGCGGCCAGCACTTCGGGATTTTTAAGGTAGTAAGTTTTTTTGGTTGGTCCGCCACCGGTTTGCAAACCTCCGCCTCCTTGTTGGTTGCCATCATTTCCCATGGCAATATTCATTTCGTTGCCGGGGGCCGACATGGTTTCGTGCTTTGTCCAGATCGCTTCGACCAAGGCGAGTGCAATTTCTGGATCATTCACTTCCTGAAGCACCCGTCCAGCACTGTTTACGACTGCATTGTTGGGGTCCGAAAGCTTGCTGAGGTAGTAGGGGATAGCTTGATATTTACCTTTTTCGTTCAACAGTTCAATGCATCGTTCTTGGATAGAGCGAGAGCGATCGTTCATCGCCGCTTCCACAATTGCATTCATTGCGGCTGAGGTTCTCAAACGACCAAGAATTTCCAACCACATTAAACGAGGGAAACGGTTGATGTCTTCTCCCTTGGTGAATTGCTCCACTACGGCGATGTCAGCCCGCGGATCGTCGATGCGTTGAATCTCCTGCGCCGCATCTTGTCCGGATTGGCCACCCTTGGCAGCCTGCTTTTTCCAGCGAGCCAGAGTGCGCACCCATTCCTTGCGGGCCTTGTCTTGGTCGTCCGATGCGCGCAGCACGATGACGTCCTCAGCCAGTCGCCACTTCCCTTCGTCTCGAAGCATGCCTCGCTCGCGACGTTGAGCCGAATCTTTGACCCATGAATTTCCATTCGGCGCGTAACCGAGAAGCTGCCTCGCAGGTCCATGGTTAGGATCCAATTCGATGGTGCGTCGCAAGTGTCGTTCATTCTGTTCATTTAAATGTTCGCCATTGCACCACTGCGACATCGTCCAATGGGCCGCCGCGGTATCAGGCATCGCGCTCAACCGACGACGGTACTCAGCAATTTTCTCGTCATCCTCACGCACGCGGCGAAATTCAACCTCTGGGATGGCCAGCGCCAAGGCGGGCGACAGTTGAATCAATTGCCCGTTTCCAGATGCTTTGCTGTAAGGAGTGATTTCTCCGGAAAGCGTGCCGCCATTTTTTAGCTCTGCGACATCGTCGGCGCGGACGCTTTGCGTTGGTCCTGCGACTTGGGCAAAGAAGAGCGACAGGAGTGGAATAGCCAAGTAAGCATGTAGGTCAGGCAGACGCATGAATCAGTTCCTTAAACTAAAGTCGCCTTTATAGTCGCCTTTCGCTCCGCGAAAGTAGCGTTGGTATTCGCTGCTTTTTCAGAACTTTCGCGGAGCGAAAGGCGACTATTATTGCCTTCGATTAATAAATTCACAGCACATCCGCGAAAGTAGCGTTGGTAGTTGTGCTTTTTTTGGGCTTTCGATAGTCGCCTTTCGCTCCGCGAAAGTAGCGTTTGTGTTTGCTGCTTTTTCAGAACTTTCGCGGAGCGAAAGGCGACTATTATTGCCTTCAATTAGTAAATTCACAGCCCATCCGCGAAAGTAGCGTTGGTATTCGGTCGTTATTCGCTACTTTCGCGGAGCGAAAGGCCACTATCTTCGCTAGTTTTTTGTGTGACCATGAGTGTGCCGGCTACCGTTGTGATTCCCGTCAAGAATGAGGAGGCGAATTTGCCTTCTTGTCTGGCTGCTTTAGAGGACTGCTTTGCGAAGGTTTTGGTGGTTGATTCAGGCAGTACCGATAAGACCTGTGAGATTGCAAGCCGATTCGGGGCAGAGGTAGTGCGATTTGATTGGGATGGTCGATTTCCCAAGAAGAGAAACTGGACGCTGCGGAATCATCGATTCGAGACCGATTGGGTCTTGTTTTTAGATGCAGACGAGACGGTCACCGCTGAGTTCATTGCTGAACTCAAAATCGTTTTGCCGAGTACTTCTCACAACGGATTCTGGATTAGCTTTACCAACTGGTTTATGGGTAAGCCGTTATTACACGGCGATACTTTTCGAAAGTTAGCCCTTTTCCGAATCGGTTGCGGCGAATATGAACGCTTTCCAGAGGATTCGTGGAGCCACCTCGACATGGAAGTTCACGAACATCCTGTCTTGACGGGATCAGTCGGCAGCATCAGTGCAAAGCTGGAGCATCGAGATTATCGTGGACTTAAGCACTATATTGCCAAGCACAATGAGTATTCATCGTGGGAAGCGAGTCGCTTTCACTGGCTCAAGAGTGCCGATTCATCCACGTGGGAAACGCTCACGCCGCGGCAAAGATTCAAGTACAAAAATCTCGATAAATGGTGGCTGTCGTGGTCCTACTTTCTCGGCAGTTATATTGCAAAGGGTGGGTTCCTCGATGGGCGAGTGGGTTGGACTTTCAATCGTTTGAAAAAGCGATATTTTGAAGATATTCGATTGAAAATTCGGGAACGGTAATTTTTTGTGGATAGAGATAGTCGCCTTTCGCTCCGCGAAAGGAGCGTGGGTATTCTGTCGGGTTTCGCTACTTTCGCGGAGCGAAAGGCGACTATTATAAATTCACACTTTAACGGCGAACGTTGCGGTAAAAATAACGCAACTAGGGACGCTACTTTCGCGGAGCGAAAGGCGACTATTATTGACTTCAAAGAGCGGCGAAATTAAAGACGTGGAATCTCCAACGGCAATATTGCTTTATCACTTCTTTCATCCGGATGATGTGATCAGTGCACGATTGTTTTCGGATTTGGGGAGGCGGCTGGCTGAGTCTGGGTATCGTGTGGTGGCGATGCCGGCAGCGCGCAGCTGCCATGATCATCGGAAGCTGTTGCCACGAAAAGAAGAGTGGGAGGGGATCTCGGTCCGCCGTATCTGGCGCCCTCCCCTGCTCCAGCATCGCTCTCGTGGACGAATGATAAATGCGATCTTTATGCTGATCGGCTGGACGCTGCGGGCAATTTGGATGAAGCGGCAACCGGGCGAAGTGATGATCGTGGGCAGCGATCCCGTGCTTTCCGTCCTGGCGGCTATTCCCTGGAAAATCCTCAGACCGAAGTCGCGAATTGTGCATTGGTGCCATGACCTCTACCCCGATGCGGCCGTTGCCGATGGGATGGTGGGTGAAAAATCCAAGCTTTTGCGACTGTTGAATTGGATGACGGGTGTCGCTTATCGCCGCTGCGATTTGGTTGCGGACCTGGGGCCCTGCATGAGGAAGCGAATTCAGCTGGGAAACCCGCACCTTGAAAAGGTTCCTTTTTCCACTTTGACTCCCTGGGCGCTCGTCGAACCGAGGGAAGTGCCTCCCAAAGATTCCATGGAACGTGAGGAGCTGTTTGGGTTTACTGAGGGTTTGGGGTTGTTGTATAGCGGTAACCTCGGTCGAGCCCATGACCATCGTGCGCTGGTCGAGCTGGCTCGAGAGATGCGCAATGACCCTGTTAGCTTTTGTTTTGCAGGACGAGGTACCGGGATCGGTGCCCTCGAGGAGATGTGTGACAGCGATGACCTGAATATTCGCTTTGCTGGGTTCGCTGACGAAAGTCGGCTAGCGACGCGGTTGTCGGCAGCGGACGTGCATCTGGTTTCCCTTCGTAGTCATTGGACAGGTACGGTAGTGCCCAGCAAGTTTTTTGGGGCTATCGCGGCTGGCCGGCCTGTGCTGTTCGCCGGTGACCCGGATGCGGCCGTGGCTTGCTGGATACGTGAGTTTCAGCTTGGTTGGGTTCTGGCTGGGACGAATTCTGGTGAGATTGCGGAATCGCTCAGGCAGTATGTCCGGGATCCGGGGGCTGTGGCAGCAATGCAGCAGCGTTGCGTGGAGGTTTATGCGCGAGAATTTTCGCGAGAGGTGCAGTTGGGGAAGTGGTTGGAAGTGCTGGGGGGATTGCGCTAGCCCTCCCCGCGGCTCGTTCCTCGCCCCGACCCTCCCCGCAGACGGGAGGGTGGATTGCTATACCCTCCCGAGTCGCCGTCTACAGAACTTGCGAAAGTTCTGAAAAAGCAGCGAATACAAACGCTACTTGCGCGGAGCGAAAGGCGACTATCACGCACGGCACAAACGGATAACGTTCCATCACTACTTCGTTTTCAATTCGATACGCCCCAGGTCGAGCGGTTTGTCGGGACCGACTTCCACCTTGAATTCGGACTTGGCCGCGTCGGAGTACTTTCCTTTCAGCTTGTCTGCGCCGCCGTACGCCATGGTCAGCATATTCATTTCGCCCCAAGTAAAGGTGAGCGTGTATTGGCCCGCTGGAATACCATCACCTTCTTCGTAGGTGCTGAGGGTGAACTTACCCTCAGCGTTGGTAAAACACGCCGAGTACGTTGGGGCGTTTTTATCGACTCCCGAAGTCGCAACTGCGCGGACGGCGAGAAAATTTGCTGGCTGACCATCAACATAAACTTCGCCGGTAACCTTGTAAGTCTCCTTGCGATTATCTGGCGGGGAGCAGCCGACAGCTGCTGAAAAGCACCCGCAAGCAATTGCGCAAAGGATCCAACGACGAGCAAGCGAAAAACCGGAAATCATGTTGATGAGTTTTCAGGAAAAGGGGCACTTGAGGAATTACAACGGAGGGAGAACTTCAGCTTTTTGACGCGTGATTCGTCCAGCCACCGAGAATGCTTCGGCTGTTGCCGATACAAATTGTACAGAGCCATCGCATAACACAAACTGGCAACCGCCTGGATGAAAGGCATAGAAACCAGAGCCGCGAAGGTTGGTGCAATTGATAACGCAAGGACCTCCGTCAGGACCGGGAGAACCATCGAACAGAGAACCGCTCACCCAATGTTCGCCATTCAAAAAGTCAGCCCAGCCACCGCCATTGAGTGCGCCATAGGGTGCCAAGGCAGGTTGAATGACCCCTCTGCGATAAATCTCGCCACCGCCGAGTCGTTCGCCCAGCAAAAATGTGTTGCTTGTTCCATCAGTGATGTACGCCATCTTGCTGCCAGCATTTCCAAAGAGACCACCAGGTTGCAAAGCGCCATGGCGGCTGCCACCTGGATTGCCACCGTACGCAATGTTTGCGAAGTCACCGCGAACACCCGTGGGAACGCAATAATCCGATGGTGCTGCACGCCATGTGAGGGCTAGCGGCGGAACCCCAGCACCACCAGCGTTTGCTGGCAGGGTCCCTTGATAGGTACGTGAGACTGAATCGCCGGGTGCAGAAGGACAGACGAAGCCAGCTAGCGGGGTCGCGATGACCGTTAAATTTGATTGAACGGCTGCGGCTGGGTAGCCAATCGCGGTCGCTTCATTGAAAGATGGTACTCGCGAATCATAGACATTGGCCAATGCGGTCTGCTCAATGAAGGGCAAAATCATTGTCCCCCACATTTGTGCATTCAGCTTCGAATCAACAAAATAGGCGGGAGGGAAAGTTCCCATCCCCGATTCATAGTTGTGAAAAGCGAGGCCCAATTGCTTTAAATTGTTTGAGCACTGCATCCGTCGCGCAGCTTCACGAGCGGCTTGCACGGCCGGGAGCAGCAAACCGACAAGTATGCCAATGATGGCAATAACCACCAACAGCTCGACTAGAGTAAAACCACGTCGATTGCGGAGCATAAGAAACGTCCTCCGAAGAAAAGATTCGTCACGGATAGAATAGCGGCATCGCAAGTCACGCGGTCGGCTGCAGTTTGTCGCAACAGAAAAGAGCGGAACCTTCCCGCATGACACTTCAATCTAAGCTTGCGACGATAAACAAGCAATGTTATTCCTCACAAGAGGATTGGAGATGCTCACGCAATCGTCTGAATAATGCAACGAAAAAAGCCGCTGGAGGCTACTCCAACGGCTTTCATGAATTCTAGAAGAAGCTGAGCAATTCAGATCAGGAAGCGTCGTCGTCATCGAGTGCGACCGGAATCGCGATGGCGGCAGCGATAATCAGGACCAATACCAAAGGATTGGCCAGGATTCCGAGCAAACCACCGCTGCTAGCACCACGAGCGACGTTACGATCCACGGTCTGGATCACGCCTTTCTTGGCATTAACGGGAGCTTGGTCCGCTTCCCATACACGGTAGTTGTCTAAACCACCGTGCGAGACAACTTGATATACGCCTGGTTTCAGGCCTTTGGCAGCAAATCGGCCTTCGGCGTCGGTTCGCAGTTCTGCAACCGCTTTGCCGTTCTGGCCGATTACGACTGGGGCGTCTTCAACGCCTTTGCCATTCGAATCAACCAAGCCACCGATTAACACGCCATCTTGAATGCTGAGGTCTTGTATCTCTTTGTTGACCTGGATTCCATCAACTACAACCATTTCAGTTGCAAGTAATGGATGGGGGAAACAGACCCCCAAGCAGGTCAGGGCAACAATAACTGCCCGAAGTGTTTTGGAAGTCTTCATGCCGTTTCCTACGCATATAGAATGGAAATCGTCCGTCAGCATCAGTATCGGGTGAGTCCCCTCCAATTCTTGAGAAGAAAATGAGGATCTGCTCCAATAAACTTCCTACGAAAAAAAGCCGCTGGAGACTAGTCCAACGGCTTTCGTTTATTCTTTAGGAACTTGAGTTGGGGGTTCTAGCTCAGGAAGCGTCGTCGTCATCAAGAGCGAGTGGAATCGCGACGGCTGGTATAATGACTAAGCCAGCAATCAAAATATTTGCAAGATCGAAAGCAGAACCGCTGGTTGCACCACGAGCGACGTTAGGATCCACGACTTGGATCACGCCTTTCTTGGCATTCGCTGGAGCTTGGTCAGCTTCCCACACGCGGTAGCTGTCTAAACCACCGTGCGAGACAACTTGGTATACGCCTGGTTTCAGGCCTTTGACAGCAAAGCGTCCTTCAGCATCGGTTCGCAGCTCAACAATCGCTTTGCCGTTCTGGCCGATCACGACTGGGGCATCTTCAACGCCTCTGCCGTTCGAATCAACCAAGCCACCGATTAGCACGCCATCCTGAAGGCTGAGGTCTTGTATGTCTTTGTTGACCTGAAATCCATCATTTACAACCATCTCAGTGGCAAATGATGAATGGGGGAAAAAGACCCCCAAGCAGGTCAGGGCAACAACAACTGCCCGAAATGTTTTGGAAGTCTTCATGCCGTTTCCTAAGCATATAGAAATGGAAATCGTTCGTCAGCAAGAGAATCGGGTGATCCCGATCTAACTCTTCAGAAGAAAAGTGGGATCGGTTCCAATATCTTCACTGACTTGAAGAGGTCATAGACAACGGAGACCATCTTCCGTCATGGCGTTAGGAATTTCACGTTCGATCTCGTTCAATTGTGCCATGGCGGCAGAGTCCAACTTCAGGTCGGCGGCAATGAGCGATTGTTTTAACTGTGCGACGGAAGTGGCTCCCACAATCGTGGATGCGACAAAGTCATGTTGCTTGCTCCAGGCTAGTGCTAAAGCGCAAAGTGGTATCCCCAGTTCTTCGGCGACGAGTTCTGCGCGTCGTGCTGTTTCAAGGGTTCGTGCGTTGACGAATCGCTGAGCCATTGCTTTTTGACGTTCGGCCGTTCCCTCGAGATAGGCGGTGAAGCGCCCGCCGGGTGGATTGGATTGGTTGTATTTGCCCGTCAGTACACCGCCACCCAAGGGAGAATAGGGCAACAGACTCACCCCCTCGCGACGGCAGACTTGGGCGAGCTCGCTTTCACAACGTCGATTGATCAAGCTAAAGTTATTTTGCACAGTGTCGAATCGCGAGGTGGAGTGTTTTTCTGCAGTCCAAAGGCTTTTCATCAATCCCCAGCAGGTTTCATTGCTGCAACCAATCGCGCGTACTTTGCCTTCCCGTTGGAGTTCAGTCAGCGCGCCCAACGTCTCTTCCATTCGCATGCCATGGTCGGGCCAATGAATTTGGTAGAGATCGATGTAATCAGTTTGTAATCTCCGCAAGGATCCTTCGCATGCCAAGCGAATTTGATGTCGGTCAAGAGTGCAATGAGAATTGCGAACGGGCGCTGCAAACCAGCCGTGTGCCGGGCCAGTTATTTTGGTGGCGACAAGTATGGCATCGCGATATTTCGATTTCATCCACTGCCCGAATATTTCTTCAGTCACTCCCACCGATTCCGCTTTAGGAGGAACCGGATAGACTTCGGCCGTGTCGAAAAAATCGATACCCGCATCCCAAGCATAATCACAAATTGCATGGGATTCTTGCTCATCGCATTGAGAACCAAAAGTCATGGTTCCCATGCAAACGGCAGATACAACAATGCCACTTTGGCCAAGTCGACGGCGTTCCATGAGTTCTCTCCGATGCTGGGATCGTGGGGAAAGTTACATTACAATAGCGACACTTGCCGTTATGAAACGACCCAAGGAATCTCGCAATGACCCCTTCCAGAGAAAGCAACATGTTTGATAAGGCGCGTCGCAAAAGTTCTCCTGTCTTCCTGGCAGCAATCGTTGGTGCTGCCTTGTCAGCAGCATCTGCGGTGGTCCCATCCGAATTCAGCGCGACCCACGCGCTGGCGTCCGATGCAGATTACATGCTGGGCCCCGATTCGCAACCCAAGCCGGATGTGCCGCAAGGGCAAGTGACCGAGTACGTTTGGGAAAGCAGCGAAGTCTTTCCCGAAACCAAACGTCGCTACTACGTTTACGTTCCCAAGCAATACGACGGTTCCACACCGGCTGCGCTGATGGTCTTTCAAGATGGCCATGCCTATGTAAATCCTGAGGGCCAATTTCGAGCCACCGTAGTTATGGACAATCTCATCGCTGAGGGTGCCATGCCGATCACGATCGGAGTTTTTGTGGATCCCGGTCATGTGGGTTCGCTACCTGATAAACCCGGATGGCAACCATCGCCTCGCAATCGCTCGCGGGAATATGACACGCTCTCCGCTGACTACTCAAAATTTTTGCTGGATGAAATTCTGCCCGAAGTGGAGAAAAACGTAAAGCTCAGCACCAATCCTGAGCTCCGCGCGATTTGTGGTATTAGCTCTGGTGGTATTTGTGCATGGACTGTCGCCTGGGAGCGGTCTGACTCGTTCCGCAAAGTGCTCTCGCATGTTGGCAGCTTTGTGAACATTCGTGGTGGTCACAATTATGAAGCCATGATTCGCAAGACAGAGAAGAAGCCGATTCGTGTCTTTCTCCAAGATGGCGAGAATGATTTGGACAACGAACATGGCAACTGGCCACTAGCGAATCAGCAGATGGCTAAGTCGCTCGAGTTTAAGGGTTACGACTATCAATTTGTCATGGGAACCGGGCAACACAGCGGCCAGCATGGCGGCGCGATTTTACCCGACAGTCTCCGCTGGTTGTGGAGAGACTGGAAAGAAGTTCGGGACTAATATTATTGGCTCTAGTTCCGGCGCACTTTCTAAGTGGCGCACTGTTAGGTGGCGCGACGAAGTAACTGCAACAGTGACTTGGCGCCATCGGCTCGCAGCAAGCTCACCCGATAGATCCGTCCTGCGACCACCACCACAAAGGCCGCAGACAAGAACAGCAAGATTGCCGCAAGTGGTGGTTGCCAGGCAGGGACGGCCGCGCCGGTCCCTAGTCGAAGGATCATCATGAGTGGTGCCGACGGTGGGAAAAAACTCATCGTCGTGGCAATCATGCCATTAGGGTCCCGCAGGGCTACGAACCAAATCATCATCGGTGTGGCTAGGATTAACCACACGGGCAGGAGCAGGCTCTGCGCTTCTTTGAGTTGACTGACGGCTGCTCCGACGGACATAAAGATGGAGCTGTAGAGGAGAACCGCGCCGACTTGAAACACTAAGAACCAACCGACCAGATGGAGCGGCAACAGGTGTAGCATTTCGAAGCGGTTTAGCAGAAATACCCCTCCCACTCCGTAAACAACGAAGATCACCATTGAGCCAGCGACATTTCCGAGCAATTTACCCGCCATCAATTGTGTCGATGTAACGGAGCCCAGGAGGACTTCGCTGATGCGGTGCGTCTTTTCTTCCATAGCACTTTCCAGCATCGGTTGTGCGGCTAAGAAGATCACTAGAAACATCAGCATCATCATCAAGAATGGTGCAAAGACACTGGCCATCGATTCTTCTTCCCCTTTGCCCTCCGCTTGATCATCGCCCGGTTTGACCCGTTCGTAGGGTCGAATAGCAGCCACATCCACTCCGGTATCCGCAGCGGCAACGAGACTGGGATCGATGCCCGCCTCCAGCAGTCGTCGATTTTTCAACGACCTCGAGAGTACCCCGGCAACCCAGCCACGAACGTCAGAAAGCGTCCCAGAGCTACTGACAAAGCGAACGCGTTTGGCTGCCGCTGGGGAACTGACGTCATTGATTTCTACAGGGATCTCTACGAGTGCATACAGGGTGCCAGCGCGGATCTCATCGCCATAAGCGATTTGCTGCTCGCTGGTCAAGGATCCCGACGGCGCCGCCTCGATCTTATAAAGATCATTTGCACCACCCAGAGGATTGTCCCGACCACTATCACGTTTTTCGTCTTTCGGATCAGAGGACTGGGAGACAATGGCGGCACGTGCGGCAGCTGCCTGTTGCAGAGCATCCAGAAGATTTCCTGAACCGTCCGCAACGACGATACGGCGCTCTTGGGGGCCTTCGATACTGCTTATCAAAGGCATCGCCAATAAGCCACCCATCATCATGACGGGCATCAATACAAGGGTCAGCAAGAACGCCTTGGTGCCAATCATGGCAACGTACTCGCGGTGGGCTATCGTGAATATCGTGCGCATAGGACTAGGACTTAAATAGCAGTGTTGGAATTCGAGGGAACGCTAGGATTGCTGCTGGCCTCAGGCCCTGCAATCGCTACAAAGATGTCATGCAAACTGGGTCTCACCGTTTCAAAGTGTTCGATATCTCCCGCATCGGCCAATGCTCGCATTACTTCGGGGCGAGCATCCTGATTCTGCAGAACTAAGTCATAGAAATCGCCATTTGCTATACACGATTCGACACCCGGCAAATACTGTTGAGGAATGGACCCATCCGCCATCCGTACTCGCAACCGGGGCTGACCTTTCTGCGTACGGATTTCATTCAGCGTTCCATCCAAGACATTCTGGCCGCGGTAGATCATGAGTACCCGATCGCACATCGATTGGGCGACATCCATATCGTGAGTGGAAAGAATAACGGTTGTTCCTTCATCGCGCAGCTGTCGAATGGAGTTCTTCAGCAGATCCAGATTAACCGGATCCAGGCCGCTGAAAGGTTCGTCGAGTATTGCCAATTTGGGACTGCCAATCACCGAGGTGATGAACTGGACTTTTTGAGCCATCCCCTTACTCAATTGCTCGACACGTTTATTGGCCCAAGAGTTCATGCTCAGTGCGGTAAGCCAGCGATCGATCGCTTCATCCGGTTTGGGGATTTGTTTTAGATTGGCAAAATAGCGCAGGATGCGACGCACAGTCATGCGAGGATAGAGTCCTCGCTCTTCGGGCAAATAACCAACGCGTGTGTCGGCAGTGCGACCTTGAGATTGTCCCAGCACCACCACGCGACCTTCTTGAGGCTGGTATATACGCAGGATCATGCGCATGGTGGTCGTTTTTCCCGACCCGTTCGGGCCGATCAAGCCAAACAGAGAACCTGTTGGTACTCGAAAGCTCAAGCGATCTACGACTCGCTGTGTCCCAAAACTGCGAGAAACATTCTCGAGCAGGACTGCATCCGCTTCGGACATGTTGGTTCAATACAATCGAGTTAGAGTGGGAATCTAGAATGTTAGCGTAGTAATCGAGAAATGATTTTAGGGAGTATTAGGATAGATCAAGTGCGATTGCCGGCGCTGCTCGAAGGACTCAAGTCCCGCTTGGGCAATGTTCCAAACGGCGTCAAGAGATGCACCCTGTTCGATTGCGGAATACGTTTGAGCCGAAACCAGTAGACGCTGCAAGGGCCCCATCTCCCAATCGGTTGGATGGATTTTTCTCAAAGTTACGGCAATGGCCAGCCCGATTCGAACGCTCTCTACTTGCTCGCGATCAAAGATCAGTAAATGCACGCCGTTGCACGCTTGACCTTCGAATTTACTGGCTGTGGGCGTAAATCGTTTGGGTACAAATCGAACTCCTCCTAAGTTCATTTGTTGGAGCTCATGAGCCAATCGAGTCGCATCGATCCAAGGAGCGCCGATATGTTCAAAAGGGGTATCGGTACCACGACCGACCGAGAGGTTAGTGTATTCCAGCAATCCAATACCGGGATACAAGATGGCCTGATTCAAATTTCTCATGTTCGGCGACGGGTTGATCCACATCAGTCCCGTTTCGTCAAAGTACTCGCTGCGCTTCCAACCCTCGCATGGAATCACCTCAAGCTGCAGGTTGGGGAAACGTTCCGCCTGAAACAGCTTTGCCAATTCACCAACCGTCATGCCGTGCTGTACCGGTAGGTTATGGTAGGCCACAAAGGACTCGCTTGCCGAGTCACGCATTGGGCCCGCGATTAAAGTTCCACCAATAGGATTGGGACGGTCGAGCACGACAAAACGCAAGTTCTGTGCTGCGGCCACTTCCATTGCGTTACCCATGGTGGAGATATATGTGTAAAATCGTGTGCCAATATCCTGAATATCAAAAACCAGGGTATCGATACCCGCGAGAGATTCGATGGGCGGCTTGCGATCTTTGCCGTAGAGGCTGAATATTTTTTTCCCCGTTTCGGGGTCCGCCCAATTGGGGATCTCAGCTTGGTCGAGGTTGCCTGCGAAGCCATGTTCGGGACTGAAGATTGCAACCAGTTCGACGTTGGGATCAAGGTCGAACACCGCCGCGGTGCTTTGCCCGTTCTGGCAAACTCCAGTCTGATTGGTAATGAGGCCAATATGTGTGCCACGCAACGAAGCCATCCCGCGTTCATGTAAGACGTCAATTCCGCAGAGAACCTGAAGTGTGGCAGGCGAAGGTGGATTGGCTGGAGTTGTGCTAGGTATGCGACGCTTGCTATCGATCACCGCATTTGCGGCAATGGTCCCGATCTCACCCGCTAATCCGTTAACGCTCCCTTTGCCGTGAGGATGAACGCGGTTGCTGAGAAAGATTACGAACAGCTCCAAGCTAGGGTCGATCCACATAGCGGTACCCGTGAATCCACCATGCCCAAAGGCAGCGTCCGTCATGGTCGCACCTCGATTGGACGAGTATCCCGACCGCTTGTCCCAGCCAAGCCCGCGCAGACCCTTGGGAACTTGGTGAGCAGCGGTCATTTGTTCAAAACTGTCGGGTGACAAATACTCCTTGCCATTATAGCGGCCCCCTTGCGCCATCATTTGTGCATAGATCGCAAGGTCCGTTGCTGTGCTAAACAGGCCCGCATGTCCGGCAATTCCTTCCAGTGCAAAGGCGCGAGGGTCGTGGACCTCACCTTGTATCCAGCGGCCGTCTCGTTGTTCTGTTACCGCCGCCCGTGCACGTAATGCTTCCGATGGTAGATAACCAGTCGCTTTCATGTCGAGCGGTTGAAACAAGTTCTCTTGCGAAAACTGATGAATACTCATGCCGGTTTTTTGACGAACCAGTTCTCCCAACACAAGAAACCCGACATCGGAATAACGAAACTCAGTGCCTGGTTCATAGACCAGCGACAGCTCCATAATGTTTTCAATCGATTGGTTGACCGACTCCTTGTAGTCGTTCATTGAATTGTCGGGAGTCAGACCGCTGGTGTGCAGCAGAAGTTGTTCGATGGTGATGCCCTCCTTGCCGTGATTGTTAAAGGCGGGCAAATGTTTGCCGACGGGATCGCTGAGCTCAATGAGCCCTCGGTCCACTAGCATCATTATGCTAGTGGCCGTCGCAATGGGTTTCGTCAGCGAAGCAAGATCAAAAAGTGTTTCGCGTTCCATCTCTACAGCGTGAGGTTCAATCTGTTTGTTTCCATAGGCGCGATGAAAGACGATGGCCCCTCGAAATCCAATCAGCACGACGGCGCCAGGCGTTTTTTTGTCCGCAATGGCTTGATCGACCAAGCCATCAATGGCATCCAATGATTGTGGAGGCAAAGACATCGATTCCGGCGAAGCCGTGGGTAAGCCAACCGGACGATCCTCGCCATTTTGAGCGAATGAATTCGATGGGCTACCGACGAGAAGAATCGCCAGTAACGCGAGCAGAGAGAAAATGCGATAGCACATATCAGTAGGATGGTTTAGGTAGCAGGTGTTGTAGCAGGAGGAAGGAGAACATCATAAGTCATGCGAATGGAACAAGCGATGGAACAAGCAATCAAACAGCCAAGCACTACAAAAAGTGACCGAGCAGGCGATCACTGCTGTCCACCAGCCATGAATTTTTAACATCGAGTCCGCGGGCGCTATAATCGGTAGGACGCTGGCGCCGAAGCCTGTTAGCATGCCGATCAATAAGGACTTTTCGTGATACGCACGTGTGGATAGACCAAGAGCGAAAACTCCTAAGATCAAGCCTGAGGTAAGTCCTGCAATCGTGATGACTTGATTAATTGCGGATGGCGTAGAGAGGGCCGAAGTGCTGGCAACAACGACGCCAACCAATATCTGTAGGCAACCAAAAACGATCGTCCAGAGGCGACTAGAGCGAGTTAAACGGCGGTCCATATCGGGGGATAATTCTGGTCCCTCGGCGCCAGTAAACTTCGAGCCAGATTCCAACGTTTCTACTACGACTGGTTGTTGCCGCAGCAGTCGCGGTTTGATGAAATCGTTGATCACTGCCGACGCACTGCTGCTGAGGGAACTCGATAATGTCGACATGGCAACACTGAAGACGGCCGCCAGAATGAGCCCGCAAAATCCAACAGGCATTTCGTGAACAATGAAGGTAGCCAGGACTCCATCTTTCTCCAGTGGTGCAAGGTGACCATCGAGTTGATAAAAAGCGGCCAGAGCAACTCCCACAAAAAGAAACAAGGCGAATTGTGCAAAGACAAGTGGACCACTCAGACCGAGCGCGACGGCAGCACTTCGATGCGATCGAGCACACAGATATCGCTGGACCATCATTTGATCGACTCCGTGAGTCGCTAGCGAAATGAAGGTGCCCCCGATAATACCTGCCCAGAGATTGGGCTGATAAAAAGAAAATTGCCACTGCACCAAGTGAAACTTTTTTTCCTCAATGCCAAGATCGACGATGTCTCGAATGCCATTGGGTAGACTCTGCCCGATCACCCAGACAGTCACCAGTGCGCCAATCAAGTAGACAACGAGTTGAATACAATCGTTCCAAACGACACTCTTAATTCCGCCAGCGCTGCAGTAAATGATCGTGATGAGGCCCAAGATGGTGATGCAGCTCGTTAAATGGAGGCCAGTCATCTTTTCGAGAACGAGGCCCGTCAAGTAGAGTCGTAGACCGTCAGCCAATGTCCTGGTCACTAAGAAAATAAGCGACGATGTTCTTTGGGTGAGTGCACCGAATCGTTGTCGCAGCACATCGTAGGCAGTGAATATTTTTCTTTGAAAGAATAAGGGAAGCAGCCAGACGATAGCGACCCAACGTCCCACAACGAATCCCAGGGCTAATTGCAAAAAGGTAAAATCGCCTTGAGAGGCAAACGAAGTACCAGGAATGCTGAGGAAGGTGACGGCACTCGTTTCAGTTGCGATAATCGAGCCCAGGACGGCAAACCAAGGCAAACTGCGTTGGCCAATTAAATAGCTGCTCAGTGATTGAGGGCCCCGCCCAATCACTAGGCCAAATACCAGTGTCGCCAAGACGTAAACAAAAACGATAGTCGCGTCGGCCGCGGAAATATTCAGCATGGTGGCTTCATCGCATGGGGCGCAGCGGGGAAATCGGCTGTCGTTGGGGTTCGTTTAGGGTTAGGATTGAAGTGAATGGTGTACTGCTGAAACGAGTGGCTCAACGACCGACTGGCTCGCTTTTCCAGCGTTGTCGATCCCCAGCATCGTAATCGCTCGATGCCATCCTATCATGGAGGCCATACATACGGCACCTAGTGGGGTAGGCGAATTGAC
Organism: Pirellulaceae bacterium; assembly: GCA_041749395.1. Taxonomy (GTDB): domain Bacteria; phylum Planctomycetota; class Planctomycetia; order Pirellulales; family Pirellulaceae; genus Laterigemmans. The sequence goes on along the minus strand of JBGTBJ010000089.1, from coordinate 9,643 downwards.
GGATGACCAAAAAGCTTCATGCTTTAGTTCTAGTTTCCTGCTTTAGTTCTAACGAGTGTCGGCCACGTAATCGAAGGTTTCCATAGGATCATGCTTCACGGTTTCATGACGGAGGGTGCAAACCCTGTGTCGGCCAATATTGACTCGCTTTCGCCTGCAGAGATCGTCAGATTGATCAATGCAGAAGATGCCAAGATCGCATCTGCAGTGGGCTGCGAATCAGCATCAATCGCAGACGCCATTACTTTGATTACCGAGTCGCTGCGAAGGGGAGGGCGATTGGTTTACATCGGAGCCGGGACCAGCGGCCGCTTGGGGGTATTGGATGCGAGTGAATGTCCACCAACGTTCAACACCGACCCAAATCTAGTCGTCGGCCTGATCGCAGGCGGCCGTGAGGCGTTGACTCGAGCGATCGAAGGCGCGGAGGATTCTTTTTCGGCAGCGGAACAGGATCTCCAGGGAATTCATTTTTGTGCTGCGGATTGTCTGGTAGGCATAGCGACCAGCGGACGTACGCCCTACGTGCTGGGTGGAGTTCGCGCGGCGCGGTCATTGGGTGCTAAAACCATCGGTCTGGCTTGCAATGCTGGATCGGAGTTGGCGGCGAGTGTCGATGTGATGATCGCTCCTGTCGTTGGCCCGGAAGTGATCAGCGGTTCAACCCGTATGAAAGCTGGCACTGCAACGAAAATGGTGCTCAATATGCTAACGACCGGGGCGATGGTACAGCTTGGCAAGACCTATGGTCATTACATGGTTGATCTGCGTGCATCGAATGAGAAGTTAGTTGCTCGCTCACGTCGAATTGTTGCCGCATTGACGGACTTAGATGAAGCTGCTGCAGAACGATTGCTCAAGGATTGTGATGGCGAAGTGAAAACAGCGATTGTCGTTCGCCGTCGCAGTGTGGATGTGCATGCGGCCCGCAGCATGCTGCTTGCAGCAGCGGGACAACTTCGTCAAGTGATAGGATAGTCAAGTGATAGGATAATGGAGTCGTTGTTGCGATGTCAGCAGAAAAGAAACTAGGGAGTGCCGGTCGTCTCAAGTCTTACAACGATGTTGTGTGGACTGAAGAGATCGAAGCTTGTTTGGATCAGCAATCCGATCAGGCGATAGGGCTTCGCTTTGGTATTTCACCTGGCGCCATTGGTCGCCGACGTCGTTTGCTAGGAATCGTTTCAAAACGATTTACCAAGAGAAGCAAGCCGATTGTATGGACACCAGATGCCGAACAACTCTTGGGCACAATGACGGATATCGACTTGGCCAAGCAATTGGGCACTTCGCCGTTTTTGGTCCGGAAAAAGAGGCATGAGTTGGGGATTGAGCCCTACCAAATGCCCGAAGTGGCGGCATTGAGAGAACGTCGTTCCAACATCGTTTGGACAGAGGAAGAAATTGCTCTGCTCGGAACAAAGTCGGACCCGGAGATTGCCAAGTTGCTAGGGGTGCTCCCCACCTCAGTAACGTTCAAGCGAAAAAAGTTAGGGATTGCACCCTCAATTGAAATGGATGCCTGTGAGTGGACGACCCAGATGCTCGGGTTACTTGGCGAGGTCTCTGATAACTTCATCGGCCGCGAGTATGGAATCAGTCCCATTACAGTGAAAGTTAAACGCCTGGAGTTGGGTATCCCTCCAGTCGGAAAGACAATGGTAGAGCCTCCCCCTGAATTACCACTCGATGTTATTGAATTGATTGGAAAGAAGCCTGATAAACAGCTAGCGGATCTCTACAAGGTATCTCGAGTCCATATCCGCTACTATCGTGCAATACATCGTATTCCCGCCGCCGAATACGTGCCCACTCCCGATTTTCATTGGAAGAGCGAGCACGATGCTCAGTTGGGTACCATGTCCGACGGAATGTTGGGACGCCTACTGCAAATTTCTACGCGGACAGTACTTGATCGGCGGAAGAAATTGGGGATTCCAGCCTTCCGACGAACTGCGGTGGTATGGACAGAAGAACTGATCGCGCAGCTAGGACAAGAGCCCGATCACTTGCTCGCACAGCGTTGGAATGTTGGCTTGCATTTTGTTATCGCGAAACGAAATGAACTAGGTATTCCCGCCTGTGCCGACAAAGCGCGACCATGGACCGCTGAAGAAATTTCGCTGTTAGGGACTATGCATGACAAAGAATTGGCCAAGTTGCTTGGGACATCCCATGCGATTGTATTGAACAAGCGAGCCGAGTTGAATATCGCGCCGTCAAAGCCCGCCGGCGCTAGGGAGTGGACTAGGGAGCAAATAAGTCGACTTGGTACCGTTCCCGACGCCGAGATCGCAGTCGAGTTGGGACTATCTTATCAATACGTGGCCAAAATCAGACGTCAGCATGGCATCCCCAGTTATCGACGCTCCAAAGCTGAGTGGACCAAAGAGATTCTGGCCATGCTGGGGAAATACTCGGATCGTCACATTGCGGATCAATTGGGGGTGACGACGACCGTTGTTCGACTCAAACGCGTTGAGCTGGGGATCGAGGCATATTAAAAAATTCAAACGCTATCGCGAATCGACTTTGCTGTCTTCGCTTTCCGCTAATAACCAATCGATATTGAATCTTGCCGCAGCGATGGTTTGATCTCCTTCATACAAACACACCACAGTGCCGTCCGGCAGCACTGCCAGATCGGAATAGGCACTCGGGCCACGTTCCAGCGTCTTTTGGATTGGCCAGCTTTGGCCGTCGTCATAGCTGAGTTTAATCGAGAGATTTTCACGAGTTCCTCTGCCCGCTGGAACTTCCTTTCCCTCGCTATCTCTGCGCAGACTGTGTGGATTTGAAAAGAGAAGCATTCCAGGACGAGAAGGATGCGAAATGATACTGGCCATACAAATGGGTTCCCACAACTGATCATGGAACTTGGGCGTGCTCCAATTGGTTGCTCCATCTTTGCTGTACGTGATGAGTTTACGATTGGGTTGGGAAACACTGCGAGTCACTAACATCACCGTATCATCGGACAGGGTCGTGATCATCGTTTCATTTGGATCGCCAAATTCGCCCTCGTCGGGGACGGCGATGTCACCTGCGAGCCAAGTGGCACCGTGATCGTCACTGTAGATGGTTGCCGATGCCGAAGGGCTATGGGCACCCGCTTTTCCATAGGCAAGCCAAATGGGAACAACGAGTCTTCCATTTTTCAATTGCACGCCATGACCTGGCCCGGTAGCAATGACCTTCCAATCGTAACGAGATCGAAAGGGTTCAAATGTCGCAGTGATTTCAATGGGTGGGCTCCAGGTGAGGCCGTCATCTAGACTTCGCATGGAATAGCATTTTGCATAATTGACGCAATAGAGAAACTCAATCGCACCTGTGTCCCGATCAATGATTGCTACCGGATTATTAACGGTCTGTTCATGTTCCCCGCCCGTGGTGCGAGTGGGATTGCCTTCCATGCGTTCGCCACGATGGGCAATTCGCTCAGCAGGTTCCCAGGTGATGCCGCCATCGAGTGATCGCCGCAAGTGAACCTCAATCTCTCCCCAATCGGATGCGCTATTGCGCCTCGCTTCGCAATAGGCCAATAGCGTCCCTTCGCTGGTCAACACAATTCCTGGAATGCGATAGAGCCGGACGTTGTCCATACCAGCGGGAAAGACATCCACTTTCGTCAATAGTGGTTCAGACGCCTCGCCCCAGTGGCACAAAAGACAAATGAACGCAATGATTATGTTTCGCATGGTTTCGGCAACGGATTTCAATGATGTTATGGGTGTTAGCCGGAGTACGGTTGAGTGGAAGAACAATTGTTTATTGGCGTGGATGGTGGCGGTACAAAAACCGAAGCGGTTCTTGCTGTGTCACAAGTAGGGCATCCATTTCCGGTTATTCTAGCATCTTGCGTCTCCGGGCCGGGGAATTTGCAGCGACTTCCTGCCGATGCGGCCTACAGCGAAGTAGAGAAGGCGGTGCAGGGACTGTTTGACGCGATACCTAGTGTTCAGCATCAAGTGGTTGCCGCTTGCTTCTCGATGGCGGGCACTGGAAACAAAGAGCGAACGCAGGCCTTTAGACGATGGCTAAGCACAAAATCATGGGGTCGCTGTCCAACCATCACGCATGATGCGCGACCGTTAGTTTCCGCAGGTACGATGCACGATGTTGGAGTGGCGATCATTGCCGGCACAGGTTCGTTCGCGTACGCTCGTACTGAGGATGGACGGGAAGTTCGTTGTGGAGGATGGGGTGGATTGCTTGGCGACGAAGGAAGCGCTTATTGGTTGGTCATTCAGGCGCTAATTCGCTGCTTGCACAGCCTAGATGGTCGCGGTCATGAGACACGTTTGTTGCCCGCGATGGAGCAATGGTTGGGTGGCGTTTCAGCAACCGATTGGCCCTTGCACCTTAGCAGTTTACCAAGGGACAGCGTCGCAGCCGGTTCGACAGTCGTTGCAGAAATTGCGATGCAAGGCGATGCAGTAGCCCAGCAAATTTTGCAGGAAGCAGCGCATCACTTGGCACGCCAGGTCGAAGTCCTTGTCGATCAACTATTTCCATCGCGAGAGATTGAGTTGGCGTTAGCGGGTGGGCTTATCTGCGGCTGTGAATTACTTCTTGAACAACTACTGCAGAATATTTCAGGCAAACAGATTTGCGTGACTCGATATGCAAAAGTGGAACATCCATCGCATGGTGCGGCACGCTTGGCGATTCAGGCTTTTCGCGATGCAGCGAGATAGCGATTGACTCATGCAAAACTAAGCGAGTATCTCTTGTACCACGCGTGCTGGGCGATTGGCAGTCACAATCTGTTGCTGGTTGTTATGCGGGTAAACAACTTTCTCCCAGTCGAGACCAAAGAGATGCATCAGCGTCGCCTGGAAATCATTGGGGGTCACAATGTTCTCGACGGCGCGGTGCCCAAATTCATCGGTCTTGCCAAAGGCCATACCACCTTGAATTCCACCCCCGGCGAGCCAAATGCTAAAGCCTTGTCCGTTATGATCGCGGCCAGCATTCTCCGGCGCGCCTTGGTTCTGTGTGACAGGAAGTCGACCAATCTCCCCTCCCCAATGAACAAGCGTGGTTTCGAGTAGTCCCCGTTGCCGCAAATCGGCTACCAGAGCGGCGGAAGGCTGATCCGTTTTTCTACAAATGGAACCAAGGCCCGATTTGAGATCGCTGTGATTGTCCCAAGGTTGGCCGCTGTGAAAGAGTTGGACAAAGCGAACACCACGTTCAACCAGTCGCCGAGCTAACAAACAGCGAGTACCGTATTCTCGCGTTTCAGGATTATCCAAGCCGTACATCGAATGAGTTGCGGCTGTCTCTTGCGAGATATCCAACGCATCCGAAGCGGCTGTTTGCATCCTGGCGGCCAGTTCGTAGCTAGCAATTCTCGCTTCTAATTCGGCTTCACCAGGATGTGTTTCCAAGTACTGTTGATTGAGCGATTGCAGCAGGTCTAAGTTCTGTCGCTGTAACCTACCGGTGAGGTGAACGGGAGGCTGTAAATTGAGAATACGAGGCTCGCGTGGTCGCAGCACGGTTCCCTGAAACATCGCTGGCATGAAGCCGTTGGACCAATTGGTTGCGCCATCCACCGGATGCCCACCAGGGTCTGAGAGCACCATGAATGCAGGCAAGTCCTGAGTCTCTGAGCCCAGAGCGTAGGTCAGCCACGAGCCCAGCGTAGGACGCCCCAAAATGCCAGGTATCCCGCCATGGAAATAACGAATGGATACCTCATGGCCGTTGGCACCAGTATGCATACTGCGGATCAGGCAAATGTCGTCCACAATCTTTGCAGTGTGGGGCAACAATTCAGAAAGCTCCGTACCACACTCACCATGCGCTTGGAATTGAAACGGGCTGCCCAGCAGTTTCTTACTGGCCTGATTAACAAACGAAAATTGAATATCTCCCGTGTAATCAGTCCCATCGAATTTGGTCAACTCCGGCTTTGGATCGGTAAGATCCATGTGGGACGGACCACCGTGTTGAAACAACGAAATCATCGCTTTGGCTTGCGGAGCAAAGTGAGGCTTTCGCGGCAGCAGATCATTGTGGGGCTTGAGCTTCAGGATCGGCGGCGCCGCATGCAATGGATCGCTAGCAAGCATCCATTGCAGTGCCAATGCGCCAACTCCCATGCCCGTGTGCATCAGCGCTTGGCGTCGAGTGATTGGTGACATGATGGTTTTTGCCGGTGTTTAATCGATGTAAAGAAACTCATTCGAATTGATCAACATCTGACAGATGTTGGTCAGTACTTGAAGGCCCGCCGAACTGCCTGCGGAAATGAGGCTTGGATCATCATGCATCAGTTCCAATTGCCCACCTGCGAAATGGATGGTGCTTAGCAATTCTTGTTCGGAAGGAGCTCGCAACAGTACTTGATTCCACGCAGCGACCACTTGCGATGGCAGCTGGCTGTACTCCTCTTGCGGGCCACGGAAACCAGTTGACGACTCATAGACTTTTCGCGAACCGTCTTTCACCTTGAGGCTTAGCTTGACCTCCCAAGTAAAGGAGTCGGACGATTCATGCTCTAGACAATCGACTAGGAAATCGATCGGCTGACCCTTGGATACTACAAACGTTTCAGCCTCTGTTGCCAGCGTGGTGTGCTTGGCTTGCCATTGACCACGAAGGCCAAACGGAGTGATGATGCGAGCGCGAACGCCATCCCCGTGTTCGCTGTGATGGCCCAGTGAACCTGTGACAGTTAATTCACCATCTTGAGGTGCAATCCAACGGCGAATTGCAGGATATTGGGAGTTGCCAGGATGTCCCCCGTTCGCATGCAATAGTACCCAGCCGATATTGGCGTCCGGCACGATCTCGCCACCCTGCCACTGCGACCCATTGAAGTGAGAAAGTGGCCGGAAGTCACTGACGATTCCCGACACTTCGTCAAATGTTCCCGTTCCATATTGCCAAAGCGGAGCAGGGGGGGCAGGGATTGCGGCGACTACCGATGGTGAGTCGAGCCCCGCATCATCGGCCGTTAATTCAGACGCGTTTACTATAGCCAGTTTCGCAATCTTTGCTGCCTGCTCTATAGCAAACTCACCATTGAGCATCATGAGTGATTGAGTCGCCACGGTAGAAACAGGTCGGACGTCACAATTGATATTCATGACAGGCGCGTCAAAAGTCTGTAGCATGGCGACCGGCTGTGTGCGACGCCAACGAACATAAATGCTGCGGCGAGGTTGTGCTGGATCCACGCGAACTTGCCCCGTCTCGTCTTCAATAATGGGAATCGGTGGACCAAAGGGCTGTGTGTTCAATTCGCCCGATACGGCAAGTATCGAGTCACGCAATACTTCCGCATCCAAGCGTTGCAACGATTTTCGCCAATAGAATTGATTCTCGGGGTCAATGGCTTCGCGAACGGGATCTCGATGAGACGATTGGCGATATACGGTCGAAGTTAGTATTAACCGATGTAATTTCTTTAGGCTCCAACCCTGAGCAACCCATTCCGAGGCTAACCAATCGAGCACTTGCGGATGTGTAGGTTGGCTTCCTAGGTGGCCAAAGTCCCCCGGGGTCGCGACAATTCCGCGACCAAAGTGATGCAACCAAACACGATTGACTATCGCTCGGGACATCAACGGATTGGATGGATCGGTTAACCAATGGGCGAAGGCGAGCCGACGGCCAGTCGTGGGCAAGCTGGGATCATCGCTGGGAAATTGTGGTCGGGCTCCTTCCGGTGAGATCACAGTGAGTCCTGCCGGTGTGATTTCAACAGTTGGTTGATTGTGATCGCCGCGATGAAAGAGATGCGTGGTTGTGGAATGATCCGTAGGTTCCACTAGTGCTTGGATATAAGTCTCTGCGGGTTTGCGGCTGCGAACTTCGCTAATCCTCGTATCATAGGTTTTTAAGTCCTCCGCTGCCTTGGGTAGGTATTGATACAAAACACCTGGCGATAGATTGACGCTGGGATTCTTACCCAACAAATCGGTTTGCTCAGGAGTGCGTTCAGCCGCTGGTGTTTCATAAGCGACTCGCAATTCGCCCCGCAATGGTTCTTCGAACTTGGCTAGCTCTTGATCCAGAGCCTGCTTCATATATTCGTTTTGTTTGGCTTCCCGTTCCGCCGCAATCTTTTGTGCTTCGGCTTCGACTTCCGCAGCAAGTTGTCGATCGGCGGCCGTCGATAACGAGACAAGTCGTTCGCCAGGAGTCTTCCAATGTTGCCAATCGAGTGCCGGTTCAAAGACGGAACGGATGGCAAAATAGTCGCGATGAGAGATAGGGTCATAGCGATGGTCGTGGCATTGTGCGCAGTGAAGGCTCGAACTGAGCAACGTACTGCCAACAATTTGTAGTGTGTCAGCAATTGTTTTGTTGCGGGCTTCTGGGCTGTTGTCACCACTACCCGTTCCATCAGCCGCCATTCGCAAAAATCCTGTTGCCGTGAGCCATTCAATTTGTTGCGGCGTCCAGTCGCCCTGCGCGGGACCAGCGAGTTCATCGCCAGCCAACTGTTCAGTAATGAATTGATTGAAGGGCTTGTCATCATTCAATGACTGAATGACGTAGTCTCGATAGCGCCACGCCCAGGCTCGTTCCGTATCGGCAAGCGTAGACCCGTCGCTGTCGGCGTAACCAGCCGCATCAAGCCAGTGTCGACCCCAACGTTCGCCATAATGAGGCGAACGCAGCAGTTCGTCGACCATCATTTCGTACCAATCGTCTCCAACATACTGATTCCATCGCTGCAGTTCCGCAGCCGTCGCAGGCAAGCCAAGTAGGTCGTAATAGACGCGCTGAACGAGTGTCGCTCGCGTTGCATCTTCAGAAAAGGTCAACCCGGCAGGCATCGCTTGTGCGATCAAGGCATCGATCGGCGTTCGGATCAGGCCGCGCGTTGGGTCGGGTGTCGCTTGCGGCCGCGCAATAGATTGATAGGCCCAATACGCGCGGTCCTCCTCAGTGATGGGAATGCCCGGTTCGATCGCTTCAGGCTCGGGGCGAAGGGTGGGGGCACCTGCGCGAATCCACGTTTCCAGCAAAGCGATTTTCTCTGCAGCAACTTTCGTTTCACCGGGCGGCATATCGCCGCTAACCACTCGTTCCAACAGCAGACTATTCTCCGGCGATTCGGTATCAAGTGCCGGTCCGGATTCTCCTCCCGACACCATGAAGCGAACCAAACGTAGGTCGAGTGCCGCTTCGGGATTGTCGGTGGCTCCGTGACAATCCAGGCAATACTCGCGCAGGATAGGCCGAATCTCAGTTTCAAAATGAGGAATTGGCGATTCCTGGGCACTGCCAATCGTTGGGATAATCGCTGGGATCATCGCCCAGATCGTACAGGCCATTGCCAAGAAGCGAGGTCGGCGGGGGCAGGGGAACAACCATGATTGCATGGTCGGAGTGCCTGAAGTTGGAGGTGGGAAGTCGAAGGCGGGAATGACGCAGACCGTGAGTCATTGCCTGTAGTGTACACGCAATGACTCCAATGATGCAAAGCATTAATTGCATCAATACCCTAAGGAGCCGGCAGATAGTCGCCTTTCGCTCCGCGAAAGTAGCGTTGGTATTCGCTGTTTTTTCAGAACTTTCGCTCCGCGAAAGTAGCGTTGGTATTCGCTGTTTTTTCAGAACTTTCGCTCCGCGAAAGTAGCGAAAAACCATTAGCACATACAAACGCTACTTTCGC
>JBGTBJ010000088.1:0-3025 GCA_041749395.1 Pirellulaceae bacterium | reverse complement strand
GGAAAAATTACAAGCCGATAGTGACCGAATCGAGCAACTCGAAACGGCGCTACTGGAGTCCATCAGCGAGCATCCGGTCGGCGACCGAAAACCAAGAGTTCACCCTCGCGAAATCAAACGCCGCCCCAAGCCATACAAATTCATGAATCGACCCAGGCACGCCGCCCGAAAGTCAGCAGCGTAAACAACTTACGGACTAATGACGCGGCATTCAGGCCTGACCCCTTTGCCCTCTCCTACACGCAAATGTCAAGTGCGTACGCCACTGAACCAGCTTGAGCTTGAATTGTTTGAACAGTGGTTGCGCCGCGTGATCGCCACAATCTGATCTTAGACAATTTGGTTGACTCATTCATTGAGCCGCTGGGCGTCGCACACCCGGCGGCTTTTCTATTAGGCACGTCTAGCTCTTAATTTGCCCGTTCGCCGTATCTCGTCAACCAATCCTGAAAGGTCGTGATCCAGATGCAGTCGAACATTGGATTCCTCAAGCACCTTGCGAACTATTGGTATTGAGGGATCGGACATGCTTGCGAAACGGCCAATGACATTAAACTTCAATTGTCCATATTCGTCGTCTGGGTTATCTTGCAGAATCTTACCCTCCATAGAGTACTTCAGTGCGCGATTGAAATTTACTTCTTCCTTATCCGATGCAAAGGTTACTGGCTGCAGCAAATGGAATGCACCGTTTTGGAAGGCGAAAGGGACCTTTGTCTCGCGTTCGAGAATTGGTACCGATATCGGAACATTGGTTTCAATAAGATCTGCAACGTTGCCAGCTTCGAATCGCGTCTGCAAAGACTTAGTAAAGGACTCGCGTTTATGAGGCTTAGCCTTACCACCGACCAATTGTTCAAACAACTGGTCGATGGTCTCTTGGCATTCTCGAACTTTTACAAACGCTGGTTCCGTTAGCTGAATCTGGTTGCCACGAGTGTCAATAAACTTCTGAAACTTTTCGAGCGTTGTTACTCGAACATGTTCGGCTTCGATCCGAGCGCAAAAGCTCTTTTTGAAATCGCTCAACAGTTTTGCATCATCACCTGTGGTTCCGAAGAAATGGCGAACACGTTCGTTGTCCGCAACCATACGAGTTTGCAGAAACGCGCGTTCAGGTACGAGCAAAACAACGCCAATGTTGACCGTCTCCCGCCGAGCGAGGTCGGGGCAATACTGCACGATGCTGTAATGGCCTTTAACTGGATTCATGATTTACCTCCATCAGAGAGGTCTATAGTAGGTTGGGGCGGATCAAACAATCTGGATTCAATCGTTTCGGCCACAAAGCTCGCTCGTTGGAACAAATAGCTAGCAAGGGCCGACCGAACGGGCGAATCCAAATGCCACTCATGCGGGACAAGTCCCACAGCATCCTCAATCTGTGACCGCGACACACCGCCGAGTATGCTAGCGTAGTGCCGGATTGCTTCTCGGGATAATTTCTTCCGAAACTCGGGAAACAGCCCGAAAACGTCTTCGTCCCTGATGTTGGCGATTGAACTGACACCTGTGGTCAATTCGCCGCCGAATTGGATCGCATGGCTGAAATCCATGACTCGCAAGGACAGCTTTCCGCCTTCGGTATTTTCCTTGCTGAAAAATACATTATCCCAGTTTACTCGGGTCTTGGGTAGACAGTAGCGGTCGGTATTGCGTAACCATGTGTCCAAAACCACCAAGCCTGAAATGGCATCGGGATTATCAATTTTGTCCAGCAAACGTTTGCTTCCATCCCAAACCGAACCCTCTTCGCCGCGAGTCACAAATGCAGGCCCCGGTTCTGCATTTCCGCCTTTGAAAAATGGCAGCTCATCAAGTTCTGTGATTTCGATCATGGCATAATCGAAAGTCGACAAGCCAAGCATTGCAGCAAAATGAGTGCCAAGCAGATCCTTCGCCAAGGCATGCGGACCGTCTGGATTTCCAAGCGCCTTGAGGTACGCCAAGCCAGCATCCGTTCGAACAATAAGAGTTCCCGCGCCACTATTCACGTGGTTGATGAACTGGGTGACTTCCGTCGGTTGCCAGTTGCTTGACGCATGCCAAGGGAGACTTATCGGCATATGGTCACACACTAGCCAATCACAAGGCTAGGGAGGTTGTTTACTATTTTCATAGTATCGAGGCTGACGGTGATGACACGGAGGAGGAGTTCAAGCGGTTACGCGGCGTTGTTCATCGTCTCGGTCGCCCAGAGGTTGGGATGCCCACGCTAGGAATTAGCACGGTGGAAGCCGAAGGCTGGCCACTGCCAATCGCATTTTAGTCACAAATTGGTTTGTTGCAGAGCCTGCCTGCTGCGCACGAGAAGCGGGAGTGCGTTACATGACTCGAAAAAAAAATGTGACGGTAAAAGAGTATTTGAGAGCACCAGGAAATGCGACACATGATGTTTGAGGGAGTGGAGCTAAGACGATCCTGCTGGTTGTAATGCTTTTTTTATTTTTCCGGTCGCTTTTGACCTAACTTGTCAAAGCACTGGTAATGATAGCAAAAGGCGGTTGGTAGTGGCTGAGTCAGGAAGGACTTTCTTGGGATTTAGGCCACGGACGGGTGGATTGGATGCCTGCGTTAGGAATTATTCGGTGGAGACCGATGACCGGTCACTACCAGCCGCCATTTGTACGTCAGTCGTTAGGATCGCTTGACGTTTCGTTCATTGAAGGATTGTTATGGAATACTGATTTCCAAGGTTTGCATCATGACCGCTGTTCGGCTTCCACGCCCTGGCGTTTTCGCAACAATCGCGCCCGAGCGGTTGTTTGCTTTGCTCCTACCGTACGCAGATTTCTTTGCAAATCGGTCTGTATTTATTGAATCCCCCGAATCGATTGATTGCCAAGCGGTCATACATGAAACGCATCAAAGGGGTCAGGCTTATTTCTGCAGTTTCGCACACCAAAGAGGCCTGACCCGAATGCCGCGTCATTAGTCCGTAAGTTGTTTACGCTGCTGACTTTCGGGCGGCGTGCCTGGGTCGATTCATGAATTTGTATGGCTTGGGGCGGCGTTTGATTTCGCG
>JBGTBJ010000087.1:0-9568 GCA_041749395.1 Pirellulaceae bacterium | reverse complement strand
CACCGCTATTTGGGCACACCGCTATTTGGGCACACCGCTATTTGGGCACACCGCTATTTGGGCACACCGCTATTTGGGCACACCGCTATTTGGGCACACCGCTATTTGGGCACACCGCTATTTGGGCACACCGCTATTTGGGCGCAACGCCAACGAGCGATTCAAAGTCCAACTCCAATTGTCCATCCGATTCGTTGCCACCCAACTCGCGGTACAACAAGCTCGGCTGCACGTCGCAGTTATGTTGGTATTTGTCGCTGCAATAATCGACGACATTGCCGACGAGCTGAAAGTAGTAGATTTGGCAGATCGGTACCCCTGCGTAGATTCGCACCGGTTGAACCGTGTGCATTTCCAGCGTCCAGTAACCGCAGTAGCCAACGTCTCCGAATCCGGCACAAACGTGAATCCCCAGACGCCGAATCGAAGAACGAGCTTCAATGCGGGGGGCGAGATTGCGAGTTTCCGTCCGCTCTACCGTTCGTCCCAAATAGATCAAACCGGGCTTCAGAACGAGCCCCTCCGACGGAATTTCTAGACGGCGAAAGCGATTGGCGGCTCTCAAATCAAGCACCACTTCTTCGTACACCAATAATTCGTGGTGCAAGGACAAATTGTAGCTATTCGGGTTTAGTCGCTCCGGAAAAAACGGTTCCAAAACGATGTCCGTCCCGATTTGCCTGCGTATTTCGTCGCCGGTCAGAATCATCGTGCGCGCCTGTCGTGGTTGGATCGTTTTGCTGAGCAGATCGCCGCCGTCCCTAAATTGTCACCTCCACTCAATACTGCTGTCAACGGACGAAGCCGGGCGACCCGATCCATTTTGACAAAGAGAATATATCTACGTTTGCAGGAACAAAGGGTTATCATGGTTCATTGCGTTAAGTATTGGATGAAGGAATTTTGTTTTGCCCGATCCGATAAGTGCTGCGTAAAGCCTTCCCCATCCTCACGCATCCTTTGCGAATAAGGACGCCCTCATCGTGCCCACCCCAGAACCCTATTCGGATTTGCCTCCGGAATTCGACGGTCGTGTCCGCCTCTTCCCGCTGCCGGAACTGGTCGTTTTCCCCAACGCGATGCAACCACTCCATATTTTTGAGCCCCGATATTGCGAACTGTTGCACGAGGCGCTTGCCACAGACCAGCTGATTGCCCTGGCAACACTTGCTCCCGGTTGGCAACAACCCACTTTTGGCCAGCCCGCAATCAGTCCACAAATATGCATTTGTCGAATTATTTCCCATTCGACAACCGACGAAGATCGCCACAACATTCTACTTGTTGGACTGCGGCGAGCCCGCATGATCGAAGAAGAGCAGGACACCGGTCGTCCCTTTCGAAGTGCGCGAGTGGAATTGATCGACGATATTTACCCACCTAGCGGCACCAGCGATCGCGCGAGTTTGAAAAAGGAACTCCTTCACGCCTTCCGACAACTCATTCCCGATGTCGCCGAGGTACAAAAAAACTTACACGACTTAATGGCTAGCCACATGCAATTGGGCGCAGTGACCGATATTATCGGCTTTACCATGCAGTTCGAGGAATCGCTGAAACTTGATCTGCTCGGTGAAGGCAATGTCGATCGGCGAGCTCAGTTGTTACTGGAAACGCTGATCCGTCGCGCGAAGTTGGAAGCAGGTTCTGGCCCGCTTGACGCGCCGCTGCCTCAGTTGCCGTTCCCCCCTCCATTCAGCGACAACTGAGCCCCGTTTGGCAGTCCAGTGCAGGCGCCCGGCTTTTCGGGTCGGCAACATCTAGACTCGCCGCTACGATATTCGGTCGGTCGAATCAGTCGCCCTGCTGCGGAGTGCCCCTCGACTCATTGCCGCTACTACAAGCTTTCCTCTTTCCAGATTCAGAACCTTGCACGTCGATCCCAACGAACCCCGAAATGACGGTGTGGACTTCAAACGCATCGAAGCAGCCGTTCGAGAAATCCTAGTGGCAGTGGGGGAAGACCCCGATCGCGAAGGCCTGTTGGAAACGCCTGCTCGCGTTGCCCGCATGTACGCCGAAATGTTTGCTGGCCTAAAACACGACCCAGGCAGACATCTAGCGAAGGTCTTTACGGAGAAGTACGACGAAATAGTACTGGTGCGTGACATCAGCTTTTGCAGCATGTGCGAGCATCATTTGCTTCCCTTTACGGGCACCGCTCACATCGGCTACTTGCCTAGCGGTAAAGTGGTTGGCTTGAGCAAGCTGGCTCGGGTGGTTGAAGAGGTGGCCCGGCGTCCGCAAGTTCAGGAGAGAATGACCGAGTCGATTGCCGATTTGGTGGAAGAGCGGTTAGAAGCAAGGGGCGTCGCGGTGGTTTGCCAAGCTACCCATAGCTGCATGACGATGCGTGGTGTTCGAAAACCGGGTAGTCTATGTCTGACCAGTGCAATGCGTGGTGTTTTCCGCGACGACGCATCATCGCGGGCAGAAGTTTTGAATTTGATCAATCGCGGAGCTTGAGCCTTCTGCCTACGCTGGAATAATTGTTCCGGGAGAAGTGTTCCCCGGAGGAGTCGTTACAGTGATTTGGGCGATTGATGCAGTCTGGATGATTTTTGCGATGGCGGTCTCTGCCGCTGGTACGCTGGCGTGTTGTGGCACTACTGCACGCGATGGTGCTGCTATTCGCAATGGCGTTGGCCGTTGGGTACGCTGCGGTTTGATTGCCGCCGCCGCCGCGCTGATTGCGATCAGCGATTTGTTTGTCCCACTGCAGCTTGAACGAGATTTGTGGGTTCTGGCCGGATGTGGCGTGGCGGTGATTGTCGCCTCTTTGGGTTCCACCGCGTATACTACTTCTATCATCACCTTGCTGGGAATTGCCACTGCGCTGGCTGGGCTAGCGCGGTGTCCCGTAGGAGTGCCTGGCCTGCTGCATCATATTGCGTTGGTCGACCTCGCCGGAGTTTGTGTGGCGATTACCTGCCGCGCCACCTGGGGCCTGCCAACGTCAGAATCGTTATCACCGGTCCGATTGGCTCGGCGCTGTGGTTGCATGTTCGGGATCCTCTGTGCTGTACTAGCTTTGGCTATGTATCGTGAAGAAAGGATATTCGAGATGCCTGCTTGGTTAGGTTGGTGGGCTGCAATCTCGGAAATCCTGGCGGCCGCAGTGAGCTGGCGGGTTGTACAGGAATGGCTATCGCCAAAGGAGGCGACGAAACGATTCGACTGGAAACACCGAACGGGATTGTTACTGGCTGGCACAATGTCCGTGTTGGCACTGGTCTTAGTTCCCATCATTCTGTCCACAGCGGAGAGTCTTCGCTAACCAACTTTTAGCTATTAAAATTGCATGGATCTGGAACAGATACGCGTTCAAGACGATTTGCGAGGAGTCATCGCCGGCGATGTCGTCTTTGGTGATTTGTACACCCAGATGTATGCGACGGATGCAAGCATTTATCAGCTTCGACCGCTGGGAGTGGTTCGGCCACGGAGCGTCGAAGATTGTGCTGCGGTGGTTCGATATGCTCAGGAAAATCAACTCTCCGTTCATCCTCGCGGAGCTGGAAGTGGTTTAGCGGGAGAGTCGCTAGGACGTGGCATTATTCTCGATTGCTCGCGCCACATGCGTCGCTCAAAATTGCTCGCAGATGGCCGCGTTCGCGTTCAGCCCGGCGTGGTGCTCGCTGCACTCAACCGAGAATTGAATAGCGTCGGTCGCCTTTACGGACCCGACCCGGCCACGCGAAGTGTGACGACAATGGGCAGCGTCATCGCTCAGGATGCGTCAGGCAGCCACTATCTTCGTTATGGTTCTGCGGCTGATACCATCGAGAGCCTGCAAGTGGTTACCGGTACAGGAGAAATCCTGGAACTCTCTCAACACGAAGCCAACGAACCGGGAACGACCGGCACACTGGCCGCCGAGATCCTACGATTGACGCACCGCTATGCCGAACACTTGGCGGCTCCGGACATGGTTCCCCCGTTGGGACGTGGCGGATACCGCTTGCACCGCGTCGTACAAAACTCACCCGGCCATGGTGGCGAACCCCCAGTGCAACGAGTCGACTTGGCCAAGTTGATCGCTGGTTCCGAAGGGACGCTGGCTCTTGTCACAGAAGCGACGCTAAGAACCGAAACGCCCCCTAAGCATCGCGGCGTCGTGATGTTGTTTTTTCGTCGCCTGGAGGCTGCTGCGAGAGGCGCGTTAGTGGCAGTGGGGCAGGGGGTGGTCGCTTGCGATTTACTCGATCGCCGCCTGCTTGAAATCGCTCGTGAAACCGACCCACGCTACGATCGACTTATTCCGCGCGAAGCCGAAGCGATGATTCTGGCGGAATTGCAGGGCGAAGGCTTGCCTGAACTGCGGGATCGTCTGCGCGCTCTAGTGTCCGATGTTTGCGAGCGACAGGACTTGGCCTTTGCTGTTCGCATGACTACAGAAAGAGAAGAACGTGATTTCTACTGGCGACTATGCCGCCGTGTTATTCCACGACTCTATCGCTTGAAAGGATCTTCGCGACCACTGCCATTTGTCGAAGATATGGCGGTCTCACCGGAGAAATTGCCCGAGTTTTTACTGGAGGTCCAAGAGACTCTCAAGCGACAACAGGTGACAGCCACCATCTTTGCACATGCGGGACATGGTCAACTGCATCTCCGCCCCTTCCTGGATCTTTCTAGCCCTGATGATCAACGAAAAATTGCACCCTTGGCGGATGACTTATTTGCTTGTGTGATGAAGTTTGGTGGTGTCGTTTGCGCCGAACATGGAGCAGGGCTCAGCCGGACGGCTTTACTGCGTCGCCAATTGGGCCCCCTGTGGCCAGCAATGGTGGACATTAAACGCGCTTTTGATCCGCAGAGCGTCTTGAATCCGGGCAAGGTGGTTGCCAGTCGTCTGCCGCGCCCCGATGAAAACTTGCGAGTCGTGTTGCCAACAGTCATTCTGAAGCCATTGGATACGAGCGATGGAAATGGGACTCCCTCGCCAAGGAAAAAAGACCAAAGTGCAGCCAATTTGCTGAAAACGCCGGTGGTTGGCGATGACGTTGTTCTTCCCCTATTACAGATCTGGCCTGCCGATGAAGGGCCGGACCGCGCGGCGCGGCAGTGCAACGGTTGTGGGCGCTGTCGATCCACGGCACCGCGCGAACGGATGTGTCCCGTCTTTCGCGCCATACCAGGTGAAGAAGCGTCACCCCGCGCGAAGGCGAATCTCCTCCGCGGTGTGCTGACCGGACAATTGCCACCGGAAACACTTGTCGGCGATGAAATGAAACGGGTTGCCGACCTTTGTTTTCATTGCCATCAATGTCGACTGGAATGTCCAGCCACAGTGGACATCCCCAAGATTGTAGGCGAGATCAAAGGCAATTACGTCGCCACCAACGGCTTGCCCTTGTCCGACTTGCTGCTCTGCAGACTGGACAATATTGCGCAGATCGCGGGTCGTACACCGCGACTTGCTAATTGGCTCGTTTCCAACAATACCATTCGCTGGTTACTGGAATACTTCTTAGGACTGTCGCGTGCGCGGAAGTTGCCTAAATTTGCGACTCAAAATTTCATCCGTTACGCAACGCGCCATAAACTGACGCGACTGAATCGGAACGATGGTGAAAAGGTCGTTTACTTTGTCGATCACTACGCCAATTGGTACGACCCTGAACTGGGGCGAGCATTTGTAGAAATCTTGCGACACAATCGAATCAGCGTCTACGTTCCACCCAAACAACTTCCCTGCGGCATGACCCATATCTCAGCAGGCGATTTGAAGGGGGCGAGGAAAAGAGCCAAACACAATCTTCGTATTTTGGCGGAGGCCGTTCGCGCTGGCTATAAAGTCGTTACAACAGAACCGACTGCCGCACTGTGTTTGCGACACGAGTACCTAAAGTTGGTTGACAGCGAAGACGCACACATCGTGGCTCAAAATTCGTTTGATGCCTGTCGTTATCTTTGGGACTTGCATTGCCGCAATATGTTGGCACTCGATTTCAACCCGGTACCTGCTCGCATTGCCTATCATGAACCGTGCCACGTTCGCGCCATTGACGACCAACAGCCTGGACCACAACTCATGCGACTGCTTCCTCGGCTCAATGTCGAAGAAGTCGACGAAGGCTGCTCTGGAATGGCGGGGACTTGGGGATTGCAGAAGAAAAACTATCGCAATAGCTTGCGCATCGGCTGGCCCCTTCTTTCCACACTTCGAAAATCAGGTATGCGCACTGCTTCCACGGAGTGCAGCGCTTGCAAAATGCAAATCGAACATGGCAGCCAGTTGACTACACTCCATCCTGTTAAATTGATCGCTTACGCCTATGGCAAACTGCCCGAGCTGGGTGCCGCATTAGGCTCGCGCAGCTAATCCCCCGATCCACTTTCCATCCTACGCTTATGCAGTTGCCCATCCTGTTGTTTGCCGGTGCGAAGCAAATTGCCAATGCCGACCAAATCCTTATCGATGTCCACGAGCCCATTACAGCAGGTGAGGTGTTGGAGAAAATTGCCGACTCCATGCCTGAATTGCGCGGCCTGGCAAGCCATAGTCGCTTGGCCGTTAATGGTCGCTATGTCACGTCGCAAACCATCGTGGATGGGAATGCAGAGTTAGCACTTATCCCACCGGTCAGCGGTGGCTGAGCAAGTAATACGATGTGCGAAATTCAAATTCGATTATTGCGAGATTCCATCGATGCGGGGGCAGTCTTAGCATCGGTCCACGATGCACGCTGTGGTGCCCAGATGTTGTTTCTCGGCTGCACACGTGAGACCACTGGCGATAGACTCACAACGTTGCTGACCTACGAAGCGTACGAAGCCATGGCGACGGAAGTGCTTCAGGAAATTGCCGCCACGGCTGCCGCTCGTTGGCCCCTTTATTTTCTTACTGTTCATCACCGCTTAGGAGTTGTCGCAGCAGGTGAAGCCAGCGTGGCGGTCGCAGCCTCCAGCCCTCATCGGGCTCCCGTGATGGAAGCATTACCTTGGCTTTTGGATAGTCTCAAGTCACAAGTCCCCATCTGGAAACAGGAGCAATTTTATGATGGCTCGACCGAATGGATTCACCAGTGACCCCACCGCGACACTATTTCGATCATGCGGCTACCCATTGGCCTAAATCGGAAGCCGTCTATCAGGCCATGGATCAACAGGCTCGCTCTGTGGGGTCCGCCGCTGGACGAGGCGGTTACAGCTCGGCAGTGGCGAGCGGTCGGGTAGTCGCCCAGTGCCGCCATTTGGCCAGTCGACTCTTTCACTCTGAGAGACAGGGTGACTGGATTATCACGGCCAATGGCTCTGCCGCTCTGAATATGGCCATTCACGGAATCCTTCGCCCAGGCGATCATGTCGTCACAACGGCAAGTGAACATAACAGCGTGTTGCGCCCGTTACATTGGCTAAATCAAATTCAAAATGTGGCGTTTCAGATTGTACCAATCGATCCCTCTGGTCGTGTCGCGGCCGACGATGTACTCCAAGCCATTCAGCCCCACACCAAGTTGGTGATCGTTAATCATGGCAACAACGTCACCGGCGCAGTAAATCCAATCGCGGCCATTGGCGACGGACTGCGAAAACGAGGCGATGCGGCACCTTACTATCTTGTGGATGCTGCACAGACCGCTGGGCAATGGCCAATCGACTTGCGTTCCCTCTCCGTCGATTTACTCGCCATGCCAGGACACAAAAGTCTCGGTGGCCCCCTAGGTACCGGCTTGCTGTTCGTCGCTGCAAAAGTGGCGTCTCACTTGCAGCCCACTTACCAAGGAGGTACTGGTTCACAATCGGATCAACTGGATATGCCACTGCAATTACCTGAGCGTTTGGAGGTGGGCAATCTCAACGTTCCTGCGATCGCCGGATTGGCGGCGGGAATCGAAGCAATTTCTACAAGCGATCTAAGCGAACTGGCGGCGCGAAACTCCCGCCGCGTTCAAGAACTGGCGGACCAATTGAGCACAAACGCTGACGTCAAAGTGTATTGCGCGGGCGATCTTCCCATTTTGTCTCTTACCATGTCCAACCTGTCGCCTCACGAATTGGCTAACATTTTAGATAGCGAATTTGCCATCGAGACGCGGGCCGGATTGCACTGTGCACCACTCATTCATCAAGCTTTAGGTACCGCTCCCTCTGGTACATTACGCGTTAGCTTTGCAGCTAGCACGCCCCAAGCTTCGCTCGATGCATTGATCGCTGCGATTCGAGAAATTGCTGACTAAGTGTGCGTGCCTGACCCTGCGTTATCGCGTTTCGCTGCAGCATGCCTCGAAGCGGCGAAAAAAATGCCAGGCTGTCGATTTGGCTTGTTCCCATTCGTCTATGGTAGGAATTCATCGAGACTTTCTTGCAATTAACTCTTGGCAAGGTGAAACGGGAGAATAAAAAGCATGTTTGCAAAACCCCAAGCAGAACACAAATGGCTTGATCAGCTCATCGGCGCATGGACGTTGGAGCACTGTTGTCAAACACCAGATGGAGGCGAGTCGACCACAAAAGGCCGAATGACTTGTCGTTCGCTCGGCGGGTTATGGCTGATCGGCGAGAGTAAAGGAGTCTCTACCGAAGGGGACGATTGGTCATCGATCATCACGCTTGGTTTCGACCCAGCGCAAAATCAATATGTCGGAACATTCATCGGTTCGATGATGGCGAACCTGTGGCCCTACCAAGGTGTTCTCGACGCCACAGGTAAACGACTGCCGCTTGAATCAGTAGGTCCCAAATTCGACGGTTCTGGAATCGGCAAATACCGCGACACCATCGAGATCGTCAACGCCGACCATTGGTTATTCAATAGCGAAGTCCAAACCGACTCAGGTGAGTGGGTGCAGTTTATGCGTGGTCAACACTATCGATGTACCGAATAAAGTAGAGAGTAAAACCATGAAATTTATTTGCCTAGGTTATATGGACGAATCGAAATGGACTTCGCTTTCGGAAGTGGAAATTCAGCAAATTATGGACGAGTGTATGGCGTACGATGACGAGCTTCGCCGGGGAGGACACTTTATCGGCGGTGAAGCCCTGCAATCGGCGAGAAACGCAGTCACCCTGCGCGTTAAGAATGGCTCGATCAGCGTAACCGATGGCCCCTACGCCGAAACGAAAGAACTGCTCGGTGGAATCTTGCTGTTGGAAGCGCGCGATCTGAATCATGCGATCGCCTTAATGTCACATCATCCGGGAGTGAAAATGGGGCCGTTCGAAATCCGTCCGGCGGACGAAGAGATCAATAAACTTATTGCCGCAAGGGGAGAATAAGCGAAACGGCACAGCGATAGTCACCTATCGCTCCTAGGCTGTGAATTTATGATAGTCGCCTTTCGCTCCGCGAAAGTAGCGTTGGTATTCGCTGCTTTTTCAGAACTTTCGCGGAGCGAAAGGCGACTATTATTGCCTTCGATTAATAAATTCACAGCCTATCCGCGAAAGTAGCGCTGAGAACTACGCTACTTTCGCAGGGGACATCGATTGTATTACTTCGCGAATTGCTTTGCTGTCAATCCAGCTGGGGCGTTGAGTTGCTTGCTCTGCAGAAAACTGCGAAAATGGGCCTTCAGGATCCAGTTTTCCAGCTTCACGGAGGAGACTTATGACGCAC
>JBGTBJ010000086.1:0-72068 GCA_041749395.1 Pirellulaceae bacterium | reverse complement strand
TCGATGTGGCGACGGTTCTGATCGACAAGCTTCTCCAAGCTGCTGTGAAGCAGGGGGCCAGCGATATTCATATCGTCGTGGGCCAACCGCCTGTTTTTCGCCTGCATGGCCGAATGCGGAAGCTGGAGACCAAGGTCTTGGAACCGGAGGACACTGTTTCCTTGATGAAGAGCATTGCCCCGGAGCGATGCCAACGCGAATTGCAAGAGAGTGGTAGCGCCGACTTTGGTTTTGCTTTTGGTGATCTGGCTCGTTTTCGAGTTTCCATCTTCAAGCAGCGAAGTTGCATCTCGATGGTGCTTCGCCAGATCCCCAATGACAAGCTTACGCCAGAGCAATTGGGATTACCCGAATCGGTTGTCAAATTGGTCACCCGTCCGCGCGGATTATTTTTGGTGACAGGTCCGACGGGTAGCGGCAAGAGTACGACGCTGGCCAGCTTGGTGAATTTCTTAAATGAGACACATGATCACCACATTATCACGATCGAAGATCCGATCGAATTTTATCACGAACACATCAAGAGCACGATTAATCAACGCGAGGTAGGGGTGGACGTCCCTAGCTTCTCGGAAGCCATTCGCCGTGCCTTGCGACAGGATCCCGATGTGATCCTTGTGGGGGAATTGCGTGACTTGGAAACAATCGAAGCGGCCATTAGTGCTGCGGAGACGGGTCACATTGTTTTTGGCACGTTGCATACCAACAGTGCACAAGGAACTGTGAACCGAATCATTGACGCATTTCCAGGAAACCTTCAGGATCAGATTCGGACTCAATTGGCCAGCTCGCTAATCGGCGTCGTGGCTCAGACATTGTTGCCACGGATTGGTGGAGGACGCCTCGCCGCCTACGAAGTGCTGATTGTGACTTCGGCGATTGGCAACTTGATTCGCGAAAACAAAACCTTCCGTATTAATAGTGCGATTCAAACGGGTGCCAAGTTTGGCATGCAATTGATGGATGATGCTTTGTTCAAAGCCTGGTTTGAGCAAAAAGTAACGGTAGAAGATGTCTTGACCAAAGCCCATCGCCCCGATGATTTGGCAAAGCGAATCGTACAAGCACGCCGTGGCGAAAGCACCGACATGGCACCTGTTGGCGACGAGTGATCACTGGTCGCCGCATAGCACTCGCAAAACTGTGACTCCTTTTCTTTATTCCTCATTGTCTCTTCAAGCGATCTCATCACTATGGCCGTTCGTCGCATAGGACAGATTCTCGTCGATCTCGGTTTTTTGACCGACGAGCAACTGGAGGTTGTACTCGAAGAACAACACCAGCAACCTGGCGCACTGCTCGGCAAGATCGCTGAAGATATGGGGCTGATCACCGACGAACAGCTCGCGCAGGGTCTGGCTGAGCAAATGGGTATGAAAACCGTTTCTCTTTCAGAAATGGAAATTGCCCCTGAGTTACTCAGCAAACTAACCGAAACCATGGCACAGCTCTATCGAGTTGTCCCAGTGAAGTTCGAGGGAAATCGGCTGACCGTCGCGACCTGCGATCCTCAGAACTTGACGGTCCAGGACGAACTGCGAACGTTTCTCGGCTATGAAATCGACATGGCGGTTGCAACGGAGCGTGAATTGGTCGCGTCGATCACGCGATATTACGACAGCGATGCAGAGAGCGTTGAAAAGCTGGTTCAAGAGCTCAATGAAGATGACGATCTGAAGAAAGCCATCGAGGCGCTGCAGAGCGAGAAATTCAACTTGTCGGACATGGAGGCGTTGGCCGACTCAGCACCCGTGCGGAAGCTGTTGAACATGGTGTTGTTGTTAGCCATTAAGGATCACGCAAGCGATATCCACTTCGAGCCCTTTGAAGATGAATTCCGCATTCGCATCAAGGCGGAAGGCGTGCTGTATGAAATGGTTCCTCCGCCACGTCACTTGGCATTTGCGATCACGACTCGCGTCAAGGTGATGGCGAACCTGGACATTGCCGAACGTCGCTTACCTCAGGACGGTCGAATCGAGTTGATGGTGGGTGGTCACCCGGTCGACTTGCGTGTCAGCGTATTGCCAACGATGTTTGGGGAAAGCGTGGTTATGCGGGTCCTCGATCGTTCGGTGGTCGATCTGAGCCTTGAGAATGTGGGCATGGACGAGTACACCATGGCCGGCTTCCGCAAGATCATCGAACGTCCCAATGGAATTATTTTGGTCACCGGACCCACAGGAAGTGGCAAGACGACAACCTTGTATTCGGCCCTTACCGAACTCAACCATATTGAAGACAAAATCATCACCACAGAAGACCCTGTGGAGTATGACATCGATGGGATCATTCAAATTCCAATTGATAATGCGTTAGGCGTTACGTTTGCAAGTTGCTTGCGAGCCATTTTGCGACAAGATCCAGACAAGATTCTGGTGGGTGAGATTCGCGATATTGAGACCGCTGAAATTGCCGTTCAAGCCGCGCTGACGGGCCACTTGGTGTTTAGCACCCTGCATACCAACGACGCACCCAGCACAGTGACTCGGATGAAAGACATGGGTGTGCCGACGTTCTTGCTCACTGCGACCGTCGAAGCGATTTTGGCACAGCGACTGGTGCGACGTATTTGCACCAAGTGCCGCGAAGAAACCAAACCGAGTGCCGACCTGATATTCGACATGGGCCTGCGTCGTGAAGATGCTGCGAAAATGCTCTTCTATCGTGGCGCTGGTTGCGACAACTGCAATAACACTGGATATAAAGGTCGCGTCGGACTATTTGAACTGATGGTCCTGAATGACGAACTGCGTGATCTGATTATGACGAATTCATCAACCGATGATGTTCGCGACATGGCAGTAAAGCATGGCATGATTCCACTTCGCACGTTTGGTTTGCGCCTCGTCGAACAGGGAATTACCACGCTCGATGAAGTCGTACGAGAGACGATTCAAGAAGCTTAGAAGCTCCGCTTATAACCAACGCTCGCTGAGACTTCGGGCTCATGCGATTCAAGATTGTAAAAATACTAAACACCTCACGCTGAATATTGAACTCTGACCACGTGAATTAATCATGCCAACTTTTCAATTCGAAGCGATGGACGCGACGGGTCAGGAGATCCGTGATGAGATTGATGCGCCAAGCGAAGAAGAAGCGCAAACTACCATTCGCCAGATGGGCTACTTTGTTACCAAGATTTCTATCAAGAAATCGGCAGCAAAGACGACCTCTAGCGGCAAGAAAAAACGCCCCTTCGCAATCGGCGGTGGTAAGCCCAAACACGTTTGCGCTTTCACACGACAATTGTCCATTCTGCAAGACGCGGGTCTGCCTATTTTGCGCAGCCTGAAGATTTTGGAGAACAATGCGAAGCCAGGCAAGTTGAAAAATGCGCTGATGGATGTTTGCGACGAGATCGAAAGCGGATCAACGCTGTCAGAAGCGATGAGCAAATCGCCGAAGATTTTCACGCGTCTCTACGTCAACATGATCAAGGCCGGTGAAGCGGGTGGTGCGCTGGAAACCATTCTTCAGCGTTTGGCCGACTTCATGGAGCGTGCAGAATCGCTCAAACGTAAAGTCAAGGGAGCACTGATCTATCCGTGCGTAGTAGTCACGGTAGCGATTTTGATTTTGGCGTTCATTATGATCGCCATCGTGCCAACCTTCGAAGAGATGTTCGAAGAGTTTGAGCTGAAGTTACCTGCGGCAACGATGCTGTTGATCGCGCTGTCGAACTATATGGTTCAGTACGGGTTCTTATTAATTTTATTGCCTATTTGCTTTTTCATCTCAATCAAGTTGACACGGAAGTTTCGTCACGGTCGCATGGGCTTTGATATGTTCATCATCAAAGTGCCAATCTTCGGTAGCTTGATCGAGAAGAACATTTTGGCGAGAACCACTCGGACCCTAGGAACTTTGGTTTCCTCGGGGGTGCCGATTCTGGAAGCCTTGGGTATTACCCGCGAAACGGCCGGTAATGCGATGTTTGAGAGATTGTTCCTCAAAGTCACCGATTCGATTCGAGAAGGGGAAGTGATCAGCAAGCCTCTTCGCGAACACAGCGTCCCGGGTTTCCATCCGATGGCTCTGTTCTTCTGGGCCATCATGGGTGCATTCCCAGGCATGTTGTTGGTCAGCGTTGCAGCGACAGCGAAGAATACCAAGCTGGGTGAGGATCCTGCGATGATCAGCACCCTCTGGACCATCGCAGGGGGAGCTAGCGCTGGTGGCGCGGCGTTTGCCTGTCTGTTGTACATGACGAAGATCAAATCGCGCGTGGTCGATGACCTTGTGGTCAACATGGTCGACGTGGGCGAAGAAACGGGCGAGCTCGACACGATGCTCTACAAAGTGGCCGACACCTACGACGAAGAAGTTCGCGTGCTAACCGATGGTTTGATGGCCCTGATGGAGCCATTGATGATTGTGTTCCTGGGGACAGCGGTGGGCTTTATCGTGATCAGTTTGTTCATGCCACTTGTCTCACTGATCAGCAGCTTGGGTGGTGGTGGTTGATCATCGTCATCAAACGTTGGACCTCATCAAAACAAATACCTTTTCAAGACAACCGTAAATTGGCAACGAGGGGATTAGATATGTCAGGACAATTCGCGCAACGGAGGACAATCCAGCGGTCTGGTTTCACGCTGGTCGAAGTCCTGACGGTCATTACCATCATTGGTATTTTGGCTGCCCTGTTGATTCCCGCGATCTCTGGTTTTGTCACTAAAGGCAAAGAGACCGCGCTGAAAATGGAAATCGAGGGACTCAGTCAAGCGGTGGAACAGTATTACAACAAGTACGGCGATTACCCGCCCGACTTTAGTGATTGGTCCGTTGTTCAGCGCCACTACCGACGGGTCTTTCCACAAATTGCCACAGAGGAAATGACATTATTGGCCAGCCTTTGCATGCAAGCCGACAATGTCACGTTTGACCCAACCGCGATCAATCGAGCCGAAGCGTTGGTGTTCACTTTAGGTGGCTACAGCTCGGACAAGCGTCGCCCCTTCTCAGGGCAGGGCGGGCCTTTGGAAGTATTGAACTCGGCTCAGCCGCTAGTGCGCGGCAACGTGCACTACAACAGCGACCGCGATAACCGCATGTTCGATTTCGACATTAATCGTTTGACACTGACAAACACCGCTGGTGTGACCATGTCCATAGACGATGGCGCTGGTATTCCTGATCCCCTACCAGTGCTCGTGCCACCTGGGAAAACACAACCAATCATTTACTTCGATTCGCGCACTTATGGATTCGTACCGCTTCCCGGCGGTGGCAGCGTTGCGAACGGCTTTTGGGTTGATGGTGCGCATGGTGGCGTGCGACCGTACAAGACTGCGGTGGATCCAGAATTCCCCAAGCCGCTTGGTAGTTCCACACCTTATGGAACACTGCCATTAGCATTGGGTGCTTATAAGTTCAAGAACCCCGATACGTTCCAAATTATTTCCGCAGGACTGGATGATGTTTATGGAACGTTGGTTGCAGACACACAGGCATCGACGCCTGGTGATTTGACGGGGCTACCCATTTATTTCGTTGCTGAGTGGGGCATTGCGATGTATCCCAACACGATGGCCGAGAATCCTGTACAGACCCATTTTGGTACGGTCAATGGTTTCCAAGATGGAGACTTCTCGGCCGAGATTAATGAGAACGGTCAATTGGACAACATTACGAATTTCTCCAGTGGTCGCCTCGATAACGATTTGGTTGAGGGAGCTTGATAGTCAGCATTATTGCTTGAGTTTTCTTATCGCTTGAAAATGCATTACGGTCTTATCATGAAACGCCGCACACCTAACGCTTTTACCTTGGTTGAACTCATGGCCGCTCTGGTCGTGGTTTCCATCTTGGCTGCCATGGTGACCGCCGCATTATCGGCGGCAGCGGGATCAGCCCGTTTGAGTCGTGCAAAAATCCAAACGCTGGCCATCCATCAATTATTGGCCAGCAAGATGGAAGAATATGTGACGCGACGCATGCCTGATCCTGGGACGAGTGCCCCGGCAATTAGTGGCTTTCAGTTGCAAAGTCCTGAAGCCAATCGCACACGGCTGATTCTGCTGCGACAGGCCATGCGTTTCGAATTGCCCGATCGTAAGTCCGACTTGCTGGTACCGGCGGTTACTTTTCAACGAGCATGGCATTCTTCGGATATCACCAGCAATCCACCGCCCGATCCGGTACTACAGTCACCCTTTAGCCTTAGCCCACCGCCGGCCTACACCAAATACACCAATTTGATCCATAGCTTGGTGAAAGGCTCCAGTGTCGCAGCCAGTTTTGCTTCCTGGACCGAACAGTACGAAGGGAGCGAAACCTTGTACCTGATTATGGCAACAAGCCAGATAGGCGGTCGTAGCGCTTTGCAGATGATCCCCAATGACCAGATTCGGGACACCGACCTCGATGGTGTGCCTGAGGTGCTGGATACTTGGGGTCGTCCGATGGTTTGGGTGCGTTGGCCAGTCGGCTATTGGCTTACCTATGCCAATCGTGGTGATTGGCCCGCGCTGGTTCGCGCGGGACTGAATGCGACAGATCGTGAGACCGCCATCCGCACCATGATGCAGACCAATATGGATCGTATGGGCAGCGACCAATTCGATATCCTAGAAACCGATTGGCGGAACATCGATTCCCTTCCCGGAAACGACACTTTCAACATTCAACCGCTGGTGATCTCTGCCGGTGCGGATGGCGAATTTGACATGATGCTGCGAAGCAGCGATAGCAGCTCGGCCGATTGGTATTACGGAGATCCCATCAGCTACGGTGACATGCAATGGGGTTATGGTTCAGGGACGGAAACCGTCAGCACCTACGGTGTGATTCCGACAGTGGATATCCCCTATCAACGTCCTTACTTTTTTATCGATCCCTACGCCGCGCGGTATCACTCTGTCGATTATCCCACCGCTACGACTCCCTTTGCCTATGGTAACTCGGCAGGTTTGCCTGGCGCCTATTACGATGCAAACGACAATGGCGATGACGACTCCACGGACAATGTCTTTAGTGTGAGCGCTCAATAATGATGAACCAACTAAAAAGACAACTGCCGATCTCGCGACTGCGAAACAAGGGTTTGACGTTAGTCGAATTGCTCGTCGTGATGGGCGTGCTGTCGGTGCTAGCCGCGATTGCCTTGCCGAACATTCGCACGATGATCAAGCAACAACGTTTGAGTCGCTCGTCGGCGTCGGTGCAAGCTTATATTGATGGTGCGCGAGCGAAGGCCATCAGCACTGGACA
The DNA here is from genome assembly GCA_041749395.1 of Pirellulaceae bacterium. GTDB lineage: Bacteria > Planctomycetota > Planctomycetia > Pirellulales > Pirellulaceae > Laterigemmans. The sequence continues at coordinate 64,850 of JBGTBJ010000086.1, read as the reverse complement.
GCCCTACGGCATCATCATCGAACGTCTGGCAACCTCCAATGCCGTCGATCGTTCGCAATCAACCTTATTGCGTTACGCTTATTCTCCACCCGCTTACAATGGAGACGTTCCCGAGTCGGCGGCCATCGTTCTACCGAGTGGAAATTTAGCGTTTTCACCGATGCATGCTGCGACCTTAGTGGCCGCCGCCCAACAACGTGTTGCGGGCAACTCAGAACCCGTCGTGCGGGCGGGCGATTTGATCACGATTGGTTCGGTGGGCGTAACGCTGCCGATCATGGATATTCGCTTTGCCACAGCTGCAGACTTTGCGTTTGACCCTGCCTATCGAAACCTGATGCAGTCGCCCGGTTTTGTGCCTAATAATTGGCCTTTGGCAATGCCGACCACTGCTCAAATACAGGGCTGGCCAGTAGTCGTTTTGGACAACGGAGCCGCTTATAGCCCGGCAGACCGAATTGTTCGCGTGCTGAATCCGGGAACCTTAACACCGTTCTCTGTCACTCGTCGGCCTCGTGCATCGATCTTGCCTCCTTTGGAAATGACCGAGGGAACAGTCATCGATTTGAACTATTCGGGAGTTGGTTTGGGCAATGCTCTTTTTTCTCCCGTCGTGATTGAAAATGATGCGTCGAGTACTTCGCCTGCTTTCTTTGCAGCGGATCGGAATTATGGTTCGGTCACCATCATGTTCGATCCATCAGGTGCAGTGTCGCAAGTTCGCATGGGAACGTCGGCCGCCGACGGTTCTATTGTGGCACTCGACATCACTTCCAATGTTTTCTTACTGGTAGGACGAACGGGTAATGTGAGACCGGGTGACAACATTAATGGTATCACCGGGATCAGCGGTCCACTCGGCCAAGATAACAGCGGTATCGCCAACATCTTGGATCTCGAAGCAGTGTGGATTGTGATCAATCGTCAGTCGGGTGAAATTTACACAGCCCGAGCTGACGAGCTACCGCGAGCTGCGGATGGAACATTAGCAGTGCCCGGTGCAACACCTCTTCAAAAATTGAGCAATGCGATTCTTGCTTCGCAGGATTCGGCCGCGAAATATTACATCGGAGGTTCAGAATGAACCCTTACCAAAGTCAACTCACCGCGCGAGTTTCCTACCGTCATGGTCTGACCATCATGGAAGTGATGATTGCCATCGGCGTGATCCTGGTTGGATTGGTTGGTATCTCGGCGCTGATCCCCATCGCGGCCGAAGATGCAAGTGCATCGATCCGTACGGACGCCGCCGTTCGTTACGGTTCTAGCATTACGGCCGACCTTCGTTCCCGTAATGTGGGAGCCCTGCGCAATGTGGTCCGATTGGATGTCGACCCGCGCAATGATGATGGCTTGGGTGCGAACACCAATCCCGTATTCCAGCCTGTAAGCGTTGGCACCCCCAATGACAGTCCATCCATGCGTGTGGCAACGGTTGCTGCCGGAGTGCCTCGAGGAGGAAATCTAGCCTCCTATTGTATCGACCCCTTAATGCTGGCCCAGCATCAGCGCGGCGGTGAAACATCGGGCTCGGCGGCCATGCTCGATGGTACACGTAACGGTTACCAACGGAATCGCTTTCCCTACTACAACGAATTTTACACGGGTCTCACCGAGCCCAATTTGGCATTGGGTGGAGTGGGGAGTGGTTTTCCACTGCCTCGGATGTGGCGAATTTCCTATGCGGCTACCTCGGGCGCCGGCTTCATTCCTCCGGCGCTCGCCGGCTGGCTAACTTCCAGCGACAGCGAATTGTCTTTGTCACGCGCCGACGATCGATTGGATCCGGTTGGCCAAATTGTGAACATACAACAACGCTTGGATCCCACCGACCGTACCTCTCCGGTGGTCAGTATTGCCTCTCGCCAAACAGAAAATCGATTCAGTTGGTTTGCAACATTGTCACCACCACCGGACGCCAGCGACATCTACAAAATGTCAACGGTTGTCGTCGAACGCCGTTCGTTCTTGGATTCCCCTCAGCGCGGTGATTGCAATGCATACACGGCTCGAAACGATCGCGAAAATTTTCAAGGCGAGCGGATCGCATGGGTAGCGGATGCCATTTCGCTCGGCTCCGTCACGGAAGTCGAGATTTATGCGAACGAACTGGTCTCCGACAAAATTGTGGCCAATCAATGGGTGATGCTTTCCGCTCAAGCTTACAACTCCAGCGGTACCTTTGCGCCCGTTGCCAATGCTCCAGCGATCCATCGCTGGTTTCGAGTCGTGCAGGTGGGACCAGCAGAACATGGTGAGTTTTCTGTTGCACCCGCAGGCACAATCAATGGCTGGAAACGAAGAGTCGTGTTGGATGGTCCCACTTGGGTCTTCGGATTCGGTGACTCATCGCTGTTAAACGACACATTTATGACGATCGTTGAAGGCGCGATAGCAGTGATTGAGAGTGACATTCGCATGCAATAGGTGAATGTAGTTTTTCATATTCAGTTTGAAGCTAGAAGAAACTTATCGACACCGAACGATTCGGTGACCTTGTCGTCCGTTTGTCGGTGATGGGTTGCACAAGACGTACCTTGTATGGCCCCAGGAACCCTTGGTTCCAAGGAAAAAGCAAATGAAATCTAATCTAGTAAGTACCGCTCGACGTTACCGACCGCATCGACCACGGCGCGCCATTATTTTATTGGTTGTGCTGGGGATGCTGGCCCTCTTTAGCCTGCTGACTGCGACGTACATTGTGTTTACGTCTCGCGCTAGACAGGCGTCGGCTGATATTGGTCGGCGCGAAACGCGCGATATCGATGGCCAAGTCTTGATCGATCAAGGGTTCGGTCAAGTGTTACGCGGTACGACAAATACTGACTCGTCCCTTCGTGGCCACAGCTTACTTGAGGATTTCTACGGGACCGATTCGATCATTGGCAAGGTGTTGGATACGAATTCGCAGGATCCGAATGGCGTACCACCGACCAATAGCGCTTATCCTTATATCCCGAACGCACGCTTTGGCCCCGAGGTCATGTTTGGCCGAGGCGGTTCCGTGCGAACCGCTCAGTTCTTGAAAGTTCCTGTTCAAGTTGGATCGATTGGTACCAATCCTAACGATGCCTTTCCTGCTCCTTATAACATCGAAGATTCCCTGCTGGGTCGCTACTTAGTTTTCTCCACCGGCCCGTTATCGGGTTTGCCATTCGAGATCATGCGATCCTATGGCGATCTTCCTTTGGGAGACGATGCGATTGCCAATCGGAACTCGGTTGTGATTGACCTGGGACCGCATTTGGAGAAGAGCATTACGATCGGATTGGTCAGCGATCCGCTGAAGAATTGGTTGCCCACCAATCTAGCAGCGGCACCAAGTCTCACCGGCAGTAGCTTGATCATGCTTTATGACCAGAATGCGCCAACAGTTGGACGTCAGTTTCGCATCACTGGGCGTCCGCGCAACGGCCGGGGTTACGGCTGGGCTTCAGTAGGTGGCACATTCAACTTGAATGAAACGTTTTCACCCGACACGTTGCAAGTGGGCGGTGCTACCAACGGCTCCTTTGCTGGTTCGGCTATCCCGGTGACCTATCAAGGGAATCATCGCTTCTACAATCATCCTACCAACCCGCTGCCGCAGGGCGATTCGGATGAACCGCTCGATCTGGCCGACTATCACGACTACCTGCTGGGATACTATCCACCCGAGTCATCTGCACCGATGGTTGGACTGACCTGTCCATCTGGAATTCGTCCAGCAATGCTGAACTACTTGCTGCATACCTTCACAACCAGCGGCAATGTCAATCCAGCATCTTGGACTGTACCGCAGCGATTGAGCATGTTGAGGATATTGCAACGTGCCTCTCTGCGTCCCATCCCAGTCGTCAACGGTGGCGTGCTGGATATTAGCAGCGGTCAATATGCGAACTTTACAGGCAGCAACACCAGCCCTGAAGACGATCTTCGCCGACCCATCGATGTTTCCGTGTTGCAGTTAAATAACGCCACGGGTGTTAACGAAGCGCGGCACCTCTATCGCATATTTTTGGCATTGATCTTTGGTCCTACGGGCGCAGATCTCAACGGCGACGGTACGGCAGACACGTTCTGGGCATGGGATGTTGATAACGATGGCGATGGAATAGGTGATAGTGTTTGGGTGGATGCTGGCATGGGCATGCTCACCATGCCGGACGGTACTCTGGTTCGCCCGATGGTCGCCGTGCGCATCGAAGACTTGGACAATCGCTTAGATGTCAATGTTGTGGATTCGGCTGCGTCGGTTGCCACAACAGGAAGTGGTGTAACGAACTTGAGTCGCTCGAACCAATTTTCGAGTGTATTCGCCGGCCTGGGCATGGGTGGTTTAGCCAGCAACCTCTTTTCGGGTTTTGGTGCGAGCCCCGCAGAAATCGTTCTGCAAGGTGTCTTCCGTCAAGATCGTGCAGCGCGTGTGATTACCTCGCGTTATGGATCCGACTACAGTCCTGGTGTCAATAGCTCAACGCCAAGCCAAGCGGTATTCCCTTATCCCTTCTCGGCAGGAAACGATACGCTCAGCGTTTGGGGTGCGATGGGACGAACTCCCGTTCATAACGTGGCACTCACGGATCTACTGGATGGCACAGGAGCAAGCCTTGGTAGACAACCTTATCCGAACTCCACCTTCGGAGTTCCCATGGATTTGCATGGTCGCTCGCTCGTAGGGCTCGATCCGTACGGCCAAATGATTATGCCTACATTCATGTCGAATGGTGTTCCCTTGCCGATCAGCGGTGAGTTGGCGACGGACGTCTCCAATCATCCAGGGGAAATGCTCTACAAGAACGTCAGCGGTGTGGACTTTGCCCACAGCACGAGCGAACTGGAGCCAGTGCTTCGCTATCGCGACTGGGATCGAAATGAACAACCAGGAAGATTGCGACAATTGGTGGAAGAAGAGTTGGCGGTGGATGAATCATCGTCCACACCATTGCCTACAGTTTCGCGTACTGCCGATGACGCTTACATCAGTCGCGCGACATTGACTCATGCGGTCACAACCATTTCTGCGACCGATGCATCGCCCAGCATGTCGCTACCGCAAGAATTCTCCACGGTAGCGGCCGCATCGACACAACAGTTCGATCCAGCCACTCGCTTGGCATTGAATCTGTTGATCGACACTTTAGGTGGTGAGCGGCCAAGCGATCCACAATTTGAAGCGCTGATTGCGCCAGAGTTTCGACGGGGCGAACGGCTGAACCTCAACCGTCCATTAGGAAATGGTCTGAACGAAGAGGATACTTCTTTAAGCGTTGCTCAGAGGACTCCGCCCTTCGGGAATTTCACGGTCGATGATCCATTGGAATTAGCTGCGGCGACCGATGCATTGTTCAGCCCACCGGTGAACAATCCCAATCGTACCTTGGGAGATTTTGCACCACAGACTGGACGTCTTCCCTATGGCTCGACGGCAGCCCTCGATCCCGATGCCTTGGCACCAAGCGCCTCATGGCCAGCCACGGCAGTCGCACAGAAAATGCAAAACGATCAGAGTCGCGCTGAATTGGCTCGCCATCTGTATGCGATGACCATGCTGTTGATCGCCAAACGCGGAGCGGGCATTACCTACGACGCCTATGACTTCCGTGCGGATATGACGGGTGGTAGTGAAGAAAGAACGCGGGCGCGTCGCATTGCCCAATGGGCTGTCAACGTAGTCGACTTCCGCGACCGTGACGCGATCATGACGCGGTTCCAGTACGATGTGAATCCATACAATGGTTGGGGCAATGATCCGTTGGAAATGGATGTCGTTTTTGGCTTTGAAAATCCTGAAGTTCTGTTAACCGAATCCTTCAATTTCCATAATCGCCGCAGCATCGATTCCGATCGCGATAACGGTGACGGGGAGACGCGTTATGACGGCAGCAATTTTGTGGATGAAGACTTGGATCAAGCGCGCATTCCTCAAGGATCCACGTACCTTGAGTTGTATTCCGTAAGAGGTCCCAAGGCGTATGGAAATGATTCCGATATGCACTTGGCTCCGCCGCCCGAGTTGTATCACAGCGTGCCTCGCGTGTTGTTAGATGACAATCCGTCGAATGACAATATAAATGCTCCCGATGTCGTGCCAGTCCTGCACTTAGGTCGCCTTGCTCCAGACGGAAATCCGGTTTGGCGTATTGGAATTTCCAATCGTCCTTCCGATCCCAATCTGACACCCGATCGTAAGCTCGCCACCATGGACGAAGCGACCTGGGACGATCTCACGTTTAAACCAGAGCGATTGTTGAGCTATCAGCAAGCGGGCATCCTCCCTGGCAATCCACTACCAACAGATCCTCTGGATCCACAATGGCATCAGATTCGACCCTTTGGTCGGATTATTTGGTTGGCCAATCAGTCCCCTGTGACCGTGGGACAGAACTTGCCTACCGATACGCGACTCTCTTCAACGAAGTGGGGCGAACCAACAACGAACACGGATATCTATCGTGTTTACTACAATCGCTTTGGAAGTGTTGATTACCCCGCAGGCATCGTTGCTGGTTTGCAAGGTGGTCAATATGCGATGGTAGGTCCACGTCGTCGCACCTATGCCGGAGCGCAGAAGTATTCGCCCGTGAATGGTCCATTGTCGTTCGACGCCTTTTACGCGCGTCAATTCTTTGACTTGCATCCGTTCAATCAAACGGACTATGCACCCGGTTTCCAAGCCTATATGCCAAACAATAATGGCGGTGCCTTGGAGACCAAGCTGATTACTCCGACCCCGACCACATCAGCGCGTCAAATCGTTCCTATTCTCGCCGCTGCGGAACCTCCTCGGAATTGGGCCGATACGATCAATACGGCACCCAATGGCATTGGTATTAGCATCTCCGAACCATTGCCATTGGCATTAGGAACGGCCCGTTACTATCAAGAGCCGACTCGCTATCTCAAGTCAAATGATGTTACAGACAATCTCAACTTGCTTGGCTTTGCCAAGGATAGCTATTTCGATTACGCCAATTTGGCTGGTCCAAATACGTTGCCCGATACGCCTTTCGATAACGCTTTCCAAGATAATGGTACTGCCGTTCCCACGATGGCTCAGGATCACAATATTCCGCCACTGGCATTCATGAATGGTACGGGAACCATTGATGATTTCCGTACTGCTTATCTACAACGATTGGCTGATCCAACCAGCTCGTACCACCCAGAATTAAATCCCTATATCACAGTGGATTGGCTGACAATGGACCTCACCGTGTTCAATGGAGAAGACGATAACGATCGTCAAGTTGGACCAGGTGACGGCAGCGTTCCGGACGAATGGGTCGACAAGCGAGACCAAGATCCATTTGACGCAGGCAAGAATCAATTTGCATCGCGTTCACGAAATGGCATCGGTATTGACCCACAAGGTAACCAACGTTTTGCTGAAACCGACCATATCGTCTGGAGCTATGGCACCCAACCACCAACCGATAGTAGCCAATTCCAGATCCCTGGAATTTACACGCCCAACTATCCTATGGTTGTTGTCCATCGTGACGACTGGAACGGTTTCTTCACCGGTTCAGGTGCTGCAAGTCCCACAGACAATAGCTTCACGATGGGCTATCTGAACCATTCCTTCGGTGAACGGTTCGTCCCTGGGGTCGTTGATGGAACGACAGAAATGTGGGTGGGAGCGCCGCTTAATACTCCATTCCCGTGGCTCGGTTTCTTGAATCGCGACTATGCATCACCGCTAGAAGTGATGATGGTTCCGGCAAGCAGTCCTGATCGATTGATGCTGGAATTCTCAATTCCTGGCGCTGCTGCACCCGATCCCTATGGCGCTAAACCGGGCGTGGGAACACCCGACTTTATGGTCAAGCGAGAGTTTTCGCACCTCTTGAATTTCTTCTCGACCTCGCCTGATGTGGAGCTGGCACCGAACCTGTATCGCGTTTTTGATTTCATTGAAACGCCCGATACGTTTATCGAATCAAAAGAATTGCTGGATCCGGTACGCTTGAGAAATCCGGAGACAGCACGCGAATTGGACGCCATGGCGAACTACTTCCCGCCACTCAATTTCGTAACGACAGAAATGCGTGCGGGTCGGATTAACTTGAATACGGTTAACAATCCCTTGGTTTGGCGTTCGCTCATGTACTTGCATGGAACAACGACGGAGCGAGGGGCTAATGAGCCCGGCGCCTTCTGGCAGGAATGGATGCTCAGCCGTCGCGGCTATGGCACCATGGCCGCAACCAGCCCCGCACTCAATCGTGATGTCCCCACGCAGTTCCGCGGAGCATTGCAAGCGACCGATGCGGGTTGGATTGCTCCAGATGTTCGCAATGCATCGCTGACCTTACGACGCGCTGGTGTGCAATCGGGTCTGCTTCGTAAAGTGACTGCAATAGACGGTTCGCAAAAGACTGCGTTCACGCGACCGTCCAACACGGGCTCGGAACGTGACGTACGTAGAAATCCATTCTTCCGTTATCAAACTCTCATGCGGATGCCGAATTTGGTCTCGGATAATTCCAACACGTTTGCTGTTTGGTTGACGGTTGGATTGTTTGAAGTGGATCCCAGCTCACTCGTCATTGGTCAAGAATACGGTATCGATCAAGGAACCAACCAGCGTTTCAGATCTTTCTATATTCTCGATCGCTCAGTACCTGTGAACTTCATTCCTGGAGAAGAGTCCGACAGCCGCAAGACAATCGTACTAGAGCGACGCCTGAATTAGACGACCCCTTATTCGTCGTTGTACTACTACGCTCTATCAACGTTGAATCCATACGCATCGCTAGCGATGAAGTGATATACCATGTTAGTTTTAAACCGCCGCTACACCCGCCAACGACGACTTCATCGTTCCGGATTCACTATCCTGGAAATGTTGATCGCGATGGCCGTGACATTGCTAATGATGGCAGCCTTGGGCCGCGCGTTTAAACTGATTGGCGATACGTTGAAGTCCAGTCGCGCGAATGTCGAACTCAGCTCTCGCTTACGAACCATTTCGTTTCGCTTGAATGATGAATTAGGACGATGCACGACAAAGTTGGCTCCACCCCGGTCGTCAGGCAATGGTGAAGGCTACCTGGTCTATCTGGATGGACCAATGACGGACTCCACGACGTTGCAAGCAGCCGTGGTAGGGACAATCGCTGGGGGCGGTATTGCGGGAATTTCGCGAGATGATGCGCAAACAAAGTTAGATGCCTATTTCCCCTTGAGCCGCTTTGGCGACTTGGACGATTACTTAGCATTCACGGCTGCAGCGGAAGAGAATGCACATTTTCGAGGTATCGTGCCAGCGTTCGTTGTGGCCTATAAAGAACGTGAATTGGCCCGAGCGGAAGCCCTCCGCACCGGTGAGTCACTCGCTAATGTTAATACGAGCTTACCTTATCCGCCGCCGCTGACGGATGCAGTCGCGCTAGCACCGATGGTGATTCAGTCCAAGTATGCTGAGATTGCCTATTGGATGTCACCGGTTCGCGATGGCAGTGGCACGATTGTTGATAGTGATGGCGATTCGATGCCCGATACATTGCATCTGCGTCGTCGCACTCTGCTGATTCGCCCCGATCTCAATTCAACAACGGCTCCGTTCTTTGGTGAACTCCCCTCGTTCACAGATTCCAATGGTGTGACTCACTTGACGATTCAGTCGGGGTTACGACCTTTAGCAACGTCACCGAATGTGGGAGTTCTTTCTGTTCATCAGAGCTGTGATCTGTCGGTTCGCCGGCCTAGGAGCGCCTTGGGTGTTCCCGCACCCGCGACAAATTCGTCAACCGGTATTGAGGTCATTGCAAATTCAATCGCTGATTTAACCTTGCCAGAAAACCGCTTTGCTCATATCCGAGTGCCAGAACAGACTGCTCCTTTTTCAACCGACTTCAATGGATCAGGCACGATCGATTTCACTTCAATGCCAGTCCTTGATGTTCTCCCTGTGGAAGGATTATTGTCGCTGGCGCCGATTCAAACGAACACCGATGCGACGAACCGTGCTTTGTCGGGTTTTCTAAATCCTTCCTATGAATTGGGCGGCACGCGCACCGGCGAAGATATTGTGCTGGCCAATGTGCTGGGCTTCGACGTCCGGGGTTACGACTTGGCCGCACCCGTTTTTATTCACGTGGGACCAGACGGTGTTCCCGGGTCGGTTGGCGACGATGATGGCGATGGTCAAGCAGATTCCGCGGATGTTGACGGTAGCGAGTTTGGATACCTAGGCTCCGATGATGTCATTCTGGATCCCAACGATCCAGGGTTTTACGACGTGATACGAAACTCAGTCGGTGTTTCTTCCAGTGCCGCGCTAGTGGGAACGGGTGCTTTTGTCGATTTGGGTTACGTTTATAAAGCAGCCGGAAATGTCATTGCTCCGTTGGGCTTAGATGCCAGCGGTTTATCTGGCGCACCACTGCTGCTCCGCAACAATCTCGTCTCTTATTGCGAAGGCCCACTGAGTGGTTTCACGTCGAGCGGCGCTGCCAATAGCGGCTGGCTCATTCCTGAAAACTTTTGGCGTTCTGGCAAGGTAGTGCTAGGACGGCCGAACGGATCGGGTGTTCGTAGTGCGTTATTGAATCAAGTCACTTTTGATACATGGGCAAACGATTACGAAACGGACCGCCAGAATCAAGGCACCATACGTGGGACCTACAATTCCTTGGGTACGATGTGGGTCTTCGGGGCTCAAGCCGACACGTTCGACCCGCGCACCAACGGTACATGGCCCAATCAAATTGATGAAGGCCTGAACGGGGTTGACGAAGTGGGCTCAGGTCCAGGTGTGGACGATATCACCGAGAAGGAATCTCCACCTCCGTTTCCAAACCCGCTTCCAGGAATCCAAGTTCGAGTCCGGATTCTTGATCCCGTTACGCAGAACATTCGTCAGACGATGGTGACTCAGCACTTTAATCTGTAATGGTGTTTTGGGGGATTGCGCTATCCCTCCCCTCGCTTCGCTCGACCCTCCCGAAGACGGGAGGGTGAATTGCAATACACCCTCCCGAGTCGCCGTCTGCGGCGAGCGGGAGGGTCGGGGCGCAGCCCCGGGGAGGGCCTTTTTGTTCGCGTGAGGTCCAGAGATTGCGCTATCCCTCCCCTCGCTTCGCTCGACCCTCCCGAAGACGGGAGGGTGGATTGCAATATTCCCTTCTGCGAGCGGGAGGGCTGATTGCGACTAGGCCTTGGCGGCTTTGCGACGTCGGCTTGCTGCGACGCCTACGGCGCCCAAAGCTAACAAACCAAGAGATGCGGGTTCTGGAACTGCGGTCAAACCCCCAGCACCTAAGCCGCTATCACTGGGCCCGATATACGCATACTCAAGAACGGTGAAAGAGTTGCCTGGTGCGCCATCCATATCGACTCGGGCCCAGCCATACTGAGTCCCTAATCCGACATCGAAGCGAAAGCCAATCAGGCCAGTGTCAGCCGCTTGAAACTGGCCGCCAAGGTCTCCGTATGCCAAATCGCCTGCAACGCCAGTGAAACCCACAAAAGACGTGAGCTCAGAGAGAAGCGCACCTTCTGCAAGGTTTTGAACGTAAAGCCGACCTGCGGAAATAAATCCTGCAACACTAGCCGATGTGGCATCCACTAGTGAAAAAGTTGCTTCGCCATCGTCGCCGCCGAAATCAAAATGTCGGAATTGGAGCACACCGGGTGCCTCGACGTTTCCATCATAAGCACCTGAACCGCCACCAAAGGAGCTCACGTGAGCATTGGGAACGACGTGCACGAGTGCAGCATCCGCTGAAGACTCCATGATGGAAGTAAAAGAAGCACCAGCAGCCACATAAGCCAGCCAACGCTTGGAAGGAATACTCACTAGGTCTTTACGCATTTTGGTCGCCTTCATTATCGCCCCGCCCACGCCTGACTCTTATCCCTAATCAGAAACGAATCTACCCCATCCAATATAGGTACAGCCATTGAGAGTAACTGAAATAAACTACGATGGCAAATCAATTGTTTTTTTCGCTAGAATTTTGTGGCTACCCATTACGGAGATGACGACTGGTACAGTAGTTCTATTGAATGGGTGAGGCGAGTTTGGGTACTGCAGTTGGGAATAGGATTGGTTCCATGAAGCGTCGAGTCTTACTGATTGGTTGGGACGCGGCGGATTGGGATCATTTGAAGCCTCTGCTGCAGGACGGCCTGATGCCGACATTGGCATCGCTCATGCAGCGCGGAGTGCATGGAAATTTGGCGACATTGCAACCCATACTGTCCCCCATGCTGTGGAACTCGGTCTCGACCGGCAAGCTCCCCGCTAAACATGGAATTCACGGATTCGTTGAGCCCGATCCGCTGTATGGAGGCATTCGTCCCTATTCCAGCCTATCAAGGCAATGTCGAGCCATCTGGAACATTCTTCATCATGAAGGCCATACAAGTCACGTTGTGAATTGGTGGGCCAGCTATCCGGCTGAGCCCATTCGCGGCTGCATTTCAAGCAATTTAGTCTCAGACATTTCGTTGGATGTAAATGGAGAACTACAAATACCCCCAGGGACGTTTCATCCCGAAGCGTTAGCCGAGCATTTGGCAAATTGCAAAGTCTTTCCCCACGAGATAACGGCGCCCCACATTTTGCCGTTGGTGCCATACGCTGCCGAGATTGACCAGAATTCTGATCGTCGACTGAAAGATCTTCGCGTGCTGTTGGCCGATTGTGCAACGACGCAATCGATTACCACAGCCATGATGGAAGCGGAGCCCTGGGACTTTGTTGCTACTTACAATACGGCCATTGATCACTTCGCACACGGGTTCATGGATTACGACCCTCCCCAACGCAGCCATATTTCGGATGCTGATTTCCGTATGTATCAAGGAGTAATGCAGGGGGCCTACCGCTTCCACGACATGATGCTAGAGCGTCTGTTGCACTTGGCCGGTCCAGAAACCACGATCATTCTTTGTTCGGATCATGGCTTCCAATCGAAGGAACATCGACCCAGGGGAATTCCTCGAGACCCAACGGGTCCAGCCGCATGGCATCGGCCCTACGGCATTCTCGTGATGGCGGGCCCGGGTATTCGAGCGGGAGAGTGTTTATACGGTGCAAGTTTGCTCGATATCACTCCCACGATTTTGCATCTCTTTGGATTGCCGATCGGCGAAGACATGGATGGACGACCCTTGCTGGAAGCGTTGACGTTCACTGACATTCCCTCCACCATTCCGAGCTGGGATTCGGTCCCTGGCGATTTTGCGGAACTCGATCCCAATACGCGTCCCGCACGACGCGCAGGGGCTGCTCTGATGGACCAGTTCGCCGCACTGGGATATGTCGAAGACCGCGCAGCTAGCGATGACGAGATCGCCAAGTTAGCACGAATCGAAGCTCAATTTAACCTCGCGCGTTCCTACAAATGGACTGGAAAAAACACTCCAGCGAGACAGATTCTAGAATCCTTATTGAATGAAACTCCTTGGGAAAATCGCTTTATTCTGCATCTCGTTGATTCCTACATGCGCGAGGGCTTTTTGGGGCGAGCCGAGGAGTTGCTGCGTGCGGCCTTTGCGGAAACCACGCGCAACATTGGCGCCTTGCTACTATGGTCGCGTATCAAGTCACATCAACACGACGATGCGGGGACGACTGCTTTCTTGAATCGCGCCCTGACGCTGGAGCCAAACGGACCCGCAATTCATACCCATCTGGGCGACGCACTGTTGCGACAGCGCCGGACGGAAGAGGCCATTGCAGAATATCAACGCGCGATCGCCCGGGATGCCGATTTCGTGGAAGCTCATGTTGGACTCTCGACCGCCTATTTGCGGCTGCATCGCTTGCAAGAAACTATCAGCACGGCACTGCATTGCATCGAATTGGTGTATCGCATACCACGCGCTCATTACAATTTGGGAGTAGCCCTCGCTCGTAATGGCGAGCAAGAAAAGTCCATTCAGGTCTTTGAAACGCTGCTCAAATTTGCTCCGCATTCCAAAGCGGCCCATCGTTGGCTAGCAGTCCTTTATTGGCAACATTCCACGAACGTTGCCAAGTCAGAATTTCATACTCATCAAGTTCACACACTTTTGCAACGCGAGGCCCAGCGGCCCATGCTGCTGCGCGCTGCGGAAAACACTCTATCGCCCCTTCCCATGATTCCTTCGGAAGCAGAGCGAATAGAACATTTGGTCAACGCTCGTCCCGATGCCAAGGCTCCCAAGTCCAAGTCAGGCAAGACCTTTTATTTGGTTTCTGGAATCCCTCGCTCAGGCACATCGTTGATGATGCAGATGTTGGCAATGGGAGGAATGCAGATCAAGACCGATGGCCAACGAGCGGCCGACCGAGATAATCCACGCGGCTACTACGAGTGGGAAGCAATCAAGTCGCTGATCCATCATCCACAGTTGCTCGAGGAGCCAGGACTTGAGTCTCACGTTATTAAGATTGTTTCACCGTTGCTGCGGCATTTACCCCCTGAGCATCACTACAAGATTCTCTTTATGATGCGTCCTCTTGAACAGGTCGCCAAGTCGCAAGAAAAGATGTTGGCGAGAATTCGTCCTGAGTCCCTTGTGATGGACCAAGATTCGACCCAACGCGCGCTGCAGCGGCACTTAGACGAATTGCAGCAATGGTATCGCCAAGCGGAATATCTGGAGGTGTGCGAGATCGACTACGCACAGCTCGTCGCCGAACCATCGGCAACGATCGGCCGGATTGTCGAATTCTTTGGCGAAGAAAGGCTACCTCAAGCCGCACGCATGTCACAAGCGGTCGAACAATCGCTGCACCGCAATCATTCGTCGCCAAAGTAGCAGGCACGCTACGTCGTGCCTGCTACTTTGTTTTTTGGCTCTTATTCGTCCCAATCTTCGACGACGATTTCTTCACCTCTGGTATTTCCAGCTTCAGCATCCTCGTCGGGAAGTGCAACACAATCGGCAATGGGCTGCAGCGAGTATTTTTGCAAGACATCGCGAATCGTGTCCGGCGTTACGCGTCGATAACGTTGCAGTTGTTCGTCCAGTGGATCATAGACGCCACGAGTGAGCCAGTTATTACCAATAGAGAACATTCGATTTGAAGGACGTTCACTTTGAAGAATCAACCCTGCAGTCGTCTTATTGATGGCTTGAGTCAATTCATCGGCATCCACTCCATCCATTTGCAATTGCCGAATCACTTGATCAATGATTTGAGAGTTCTCTGTTAAGTCATTGGGATCGCAAATGAGATAATGGAAGAGCAAACCGACCTCATCAAATTCCTGCGTCCAAGTCGCAGCCGCCTCGGCCTTGCCTGTATCGATCAACTCCCAAAAGAGTCGGCTCCCTGTTTCATCCCCGAGCACAGTGGCCAACAATCGCATTGCATAGCGGTCGATATCAGAAGCCCCTGGAGCGGCACCTAAGCGAATCGAGTATGCCTGACCAACATCTGCTGCACGTAAGACTTCGCGAGAAGGAAGCGCCTCTGCGGGGGGCTGCCGTGGCGGGCGTGTTGACGTTACTTTCCAATTTGCCGTGTAGCGAGTCAGATCGCGAACGAGCGAATCGAAATCCACCTTTCCCGCCGCTGCAAAGACCATCGAAGTGGGACTATAGTTCGTGTCGAAGTAATCTCGCATTTGGTCTGCAGAAATTGCCGAGACCGTGTCGACCGTTCCCAGCACGCGTCTCCCCAATCCGTGCGAACCAAAATAGTTTTCCATGCTGCGTTCGAAGGCACCGAAGGGTGGCTGATCGTCATACTTGGCGATCTCTTCCAGAATCACTTGTCGTTCCGTTTCGAAATCCTCCGTCCGCAAAGTTGGGCGCATGAGATCGGTCAACAGGTGAATCATGCGATCCTTATACTTTGGAATCACCGAAGCATAGTAGACCGTTTGCTCTTCGCTGGTATAAGCATTGGATTGACCACCCAGTTCATCCAGTTCACGATTCACATCAGCAGCCGAGCGGGTCGGGGTTCCCTTAAACATCATGTGTTCCAAGAAATGGCTGACGCCGGCAATTTCATCTTGTTCGTCTCTTGCGCCAGTTCGCACAAAGTAACCAAAAGATGCCGTGTATCCAGCGGGATTCACTTCGGCGATGACTTGTAATCCATTGTCCAAAGTCGTCTGGCAAAACTTGACCGAATCACTCATGAGGATGAGAAACCTTTAAAGGATGGGGACCTAGCGTAACCACGCGCAATTGATCCATCGGTAAACGGGTCCAAAGATCAGCGATCATCTCGGGTGTAACGGCATCAACCCTTGCTTCGATTTCATCGGGGCTCATCGTGCGTCCCAAGAAATACCAATCGGTCGCCATTGAAGAGGCGCGAGACGAGCTGGACTCTTGTTGCATTACCAAATTGCTTTGAATGCGAACCTTGAATCGCTCTAACTCGTCTTCTTCGACCGTTGATCCCAGCAAGCTAATTTCCGCTAGGGTAACGTCTAACGTTTCTTGGGCACGTTCGGGCGTTGTTCCTGCATAACCGAAGACGCCCCCCATTCCGCGCATCGATTGCGTGCTTGCAGAAACCGAGTAGCAGAGGCCCCGTTGTTCCCGCACTCGATCGAACAATCGACTGCTCATCCCGTCGCTCAGCACGCCAATAGCCGCGCGCTGCGTAAAGTAATCGGGATGGTCATAGGAGAGCGAGGGGAAGGAAAATCCAATATGGGTCTGCTGCGATGGATGTTCGATATGCACGTAGCCAATACTGCCGTCGGCTGGCGGCTGATCAGGAGGAGTTTGTCCCTGCCAGCCTTCTAGTAATGTTTCGAGCAATTCGATGGTCGCATCCCAATCAAAGTTGCCGGCGATCGTCAACATGGCTCCATACGGTTGATAATAGCGTTGAAAGAATTCGCGAATGTCGTCCATGGTGGTGGCAGTGATTCCCGACAAGTCACCTAGCGGGCTGTGTCCTAGCGCAGCGCCATAATGCTGTTCCTTCAAGCGAATCATGACGCGCTGAACCGGTTCATCTTCATTCGCCCGCAACTCTTGAATGGACGAACTGCGTGCATCATCCAATTGGTCTGCAGGGAAATGGGGATAACGGAGGATTTGCGAGTACAGCGACAAAGCAGCAGGCAAGGACTCCGCTGGCATTGCACCGCCAAACAATGTGTGGGCAGTGGTCACCGATGCCGTTCTATCCAGCCCCAGATTGTCGCTGAGGGCCACAATCTGTCGACTGCTGTAGGGTCCTGCACCACGCTGAACCATCTCGCATGCTAGTCCGGCGACTCCGTAGCGATCCCTAGGTTCAAACTGACATCCGCCAGGCAAAACAAAGGCAAACGAGGCAGAGCGAAGCCATGGCATGGTTTGGCCCAGCAAAGTCAGGCCGCACGAGAGTTGATGATGCACTGTTCTTTGGGGGAGATGAGAGTGGGTAACTGGAGGCGAAACATGGCTGCTAATGGTTGCGTATCTTAGCCAATGATGAATGCCAAGGACCAGCAGACGTTCGGCGATGTACCGCCAAGTATCGACAAGTTCTTGAAAATCGAGCCTCTGTTTATGCGCCGACTACTTCAGACGCCTTGAAAACAGTGCGGGCATTTTGAAAACCTAATCGCGTGTACAAGCGGACCGCGGCCGTATTGTCGCTGGTCACCTCGAGGTGCATACGGGTCAACCCTAGAGAACGAAACCCTCGCGCTGCGTGCGCCAGCAACACGGTCCCCAAGCCTAGGCTGCGATGCTCTCGCGATACACCTAGATTTTGAATCGCACCCCAGCCCTCCAATTCTAGCCCCTGCACCGTACCCACCGGTTCGGGCCGCATTCCGGAGGGGCAATAACGCATCAACCAAGTCGATTCAGGCACAAAATTAGCGCGGCGGGTAATCTCACGCATTAGCCTCAGGCAACCATCGCGACGTCCCAAACAAGGAAACACGTTGGCATCCATTTCCCAATGAAAACTGGCAAATTTGGCGGCCGCGTGTTCCCGAAGCAAACCCTCGTCCCAAGGAACAATTTGATAGTCAGAGGGAAGGGGCGAATGGGCTAATGGAGCTCGTTCGAGGTCGAGTTCCATGCGGTAGCGTTTGAAGTACGTGAGAGGCATGGAAGGGCTCAAACTTTCGATGCAACTTGCGATTCTTAAGAAGTCCGACAATTGTCCGTTCTCCTGGAGATTCATCTTACGCAGTGGAGGTATTCCAGTTCTACAATTTACCACTTGGAAGTGGGGAACTGGTCGAAAGTGAGGTAACTCCCTACGCTTTTGAGTAATCCTGTTCGACGAATGTAAAGCCTGTGCCGTTTGCCTGATGCCCTTGGACCGTTCCTATCCCCCGTTGATTGATCATTGTTGGTTTATTGCTGGCCCCACCGCCAGTGGCAAATCGGCTGTATCGATACGCTTAGCCGAACAACTAGGGGGTGAGATCCTCTCCCTCGACTCTATTGCGGTATACCGGGGTATGGATATTGGCACCGCCAAGCCTACCCGCGCGGATCGATTGCTCATTCCGCATCATCTTTTGGATCTGGCGGATCCGTCAGAAGAATTCAGTGTCTCCCGTTATTTGCAACATGCGCATCAAGCGGTTCAGGACATTCTTTCCCGCGGAAAAGTACCTATTTTTGTGGGTGGCACTCCTCTGTACATGAAGGGATTGTTGCGAGGTTTTTTTGTTGGACCACCGGCCAATTGGGAATTTCGGGCCCAAGTGGAGCAGGATGTCCGAACTTTTGGCAACGAGGCGCTACATCGTCGCTTGGCCCAAGTGGATCCACTGACGGCTCATCGCTTGCACCCCAGCGACATTCGCCGCATGACGCGTGCATTAGAAGTGGCCTTTGCAACGGGCCAACCCCTTAGCCACCAACAAATTCAATTTGACGAATGTCGCGCAGCTCATCAGTGCCGCGTATTCGCCTTGAATGTTCCTCGCGAGATCTTGAATGCTCGAATTGATAGCCGCTGTGAAAAAATGTTTGCCGATGGCCTCGTCAATGAAACGCGCGGCCTGGGTCCCCTCGGTCGCACTGCTTCCCAAGCCGTGGGCTATCGCGAAGTATTAGAATTCTTAGCGGACGCGATCCGTCTGGATGAAGCGATCGCAGCGGTCCAGCTCCACACCCGCCAAATGGCAAAACGCCAAATGACATGGCTGCGGAGCATGAAGGAGGTTCGCTTCGTTGACATTGTGGAAGATGATTCGCCCGAGTCCATTGCCGCACGGATCATCGAATGGAGTCGCGCAGCGACTTGAGCATCGCCAGGAACACGGGTTCGAGCGAATCAAAGTCCCGATTCTCCCCCTGCATCTGCACCAGCACGACGTCGCCCCGATCCAGGATGGCAACCATGCGACACACGATCAGCAAATCGAGATAGTAAAAGCTCAGCTCGGTTGCCACCTCCTGAACAAAACCATCCTCAGCCTCATAGGGCACGACCTCGACTGGATCGTACTCACCCCTCATCGCCTGGGTCGCTTGGTCGATCACACTCTTTGGTACTGTGACATGCGGATAACGATTGACGGAAAAAAACGCCCCCAGGGGTGATTCTACCGTCACTCCACATGGCGGTCCCCCATCCTCTTCGACCTGCTCAGTAACCGTCCAATTGTCGGGGTAAAGAAATTGGACACCACAACCATTAAACGATCCCGGCATGGCAATTTTGGTAAGCGAGGGAGTTTTGAGTTTTACACGAGGAACCTCGTCCCTCGAACCGAGAAAAGTATAGGGCAAGTAATCTCTCAAACCGAGCCGGACGAACTTGAAGAAAACCAAGAAAATTTGGTAAAGCTGTTTTATGGTGCGCTCTCAACTCTTTTCGATTTGCTTTCCTACGATGCTGCTGGGACTTGTTCTTTGCACTGCTTCCGGGGGATGCCGTTCGATTAGGCAACATGTGGATAGTCGCCAGGGGATCGCCGGTCGAAAATTGTCGCGCGAGGGTTTGGAAGCGGTGCACGAGGGGCACTGGGATACGGCTGAAGATCGATTTGTGGAGGCGCTGGAGCTGAACAAAGCAGATGATCGAGCGCATTGGGGGATGGCCGAGACGCTTTGGCAACGCCATGAAAGAGAATCGGCCATTGAGCACATGGAGCAAGCGGTCAGGCTCAGCGGTGCGGACCCGCAATTGGTGGTGCGGATGGGACGCATGTATTTTGAAGTTGGCCGAGTGGATGACGCCCAGAAGCAAGCTGATGAGAGCCTCGTTTCTGGACGGATGCTGCCGCAAGCCTGGGCGTTACAAGGTGATTGCTTGGCCGCTCGCAGTGCCGATGATGCGGCTTTGGCGGCTTACCACCGTGCCCTCGTTTTGCAGCCCGATTACCCGGAAGTTCAAGCTGCCATTGCCGATGTCTATTATCGTCATGGTCGCTACGACCGGTTATTGGCAACGCTGGACCGCTTGCAAGACAATGTGGACGTGAACGCCTGTCCGATAAAAATTCAAATGCTCAGGGGACTGGCGATGCAGGCGCTGGGACGACCGCGAGAGGCAGCAGAATGCTTCCTGGCGTGCGCATCGCGCAAACCGGACGATGCGGAAGTACTCCTACGACTTGCAGAAGCGGAATTCGAAGCAGGTGACCTAGCGGCTGCCCGCCAAGCAGTTGGTCGCGCGTTGCAATTGGACCAGGAGAGCGCCGCAGCGTTGGAATTGGTAGCTCGGTTCAATAAACAGGACGATTCACTCATCAAGAGATAGAACTGGGCTCTTCGCGAGTTTTTCATTTGCTCGGGTCCGTTTTAAGAGCTAGGTTTGCCTTGACGAGGAACGTAATGCAGCGGGGGCTGTCGAGCGTTGATGTGGTAATGGTGACCACGGCGCTGAATGCTTATCTGATTTGCGACTCCGAGCTAATTCACTATGTTGCACACCACTCCTATTTCATCACTTACCGAACCCAATGCGGGCAACTTCGTTGACCGTCGTGAAACTCCTGTAGTACAGGCGGGTTCTGAGCGACGACAATTTGCCAGTAGCCATCGGGGACTTTCCTCCGAGGCACGCGAATTGGCGTTGGCTATCGATGGCTACAAACTGGCTCACCGACGCCGCTACATCACCTTTGAAGAAATGTTGCAGGTGATTCAGGAACTCGGTTACCACAAGTAATCGATTCTACGCTGTGACAATCGGGCTAGGTCGCCATCGGTGTCAGAAGTGGTTGTAATAACTGTCGCCGAGTGACAACCGATTTGAGCGAACCTTCTTGGTTCAGTAGCAATGCCACATCGGAACCTGTCTCGCACAACTCCAAGAGCACTGAAAAGTGTTTTTGAGATTGTAGTCCGGTGATCACCCGCTTCCATTCGGGACGTGTCAGATCGCTGGCGGCGGCCAGATCGGCGTACCAATAGTAGCCGACAATTTGAGCGTTTTCTTTTACGAGCACTATGGGGTGGCCTTGGCGGCGTGCCGCACGCAACGCTTCGGTCGTCGTGGACTGCACATCCACAACTGCAAATCGATCTGGATTGACACCGTAGCGAATTGCTGGTTGGTTGCCGACATGGAAAACGTTCTGAGCCAATACTCGTTGCGAGCTACTGAGAATTCCCGCTTCTTGCCCCTCGCGGAGAACTTGCTCAAGTTCGCTTCTGGCCATAGTCAACCGCACGCGGAAGGGCGTCTCACCTGTCAATAGGCTGAGCAATCGTCCGAGCAGCCCTAACAGAATCGTCAAGGGCAACAGAACAACTGTGATCAACAGGAAAGGTGCACCACTCAAGCGAATCAAACGATAGGGCGCATGGTAGAAAAGGTACTTAGGCAACAATTCACCCAGTACAAAAACAACGGGCGTGAGCAACATCGGTCCGAGCAGTTCCGCTGCCGCCCCTTCACCAGGCCAGAGATGGGCGCTCGCCATCACAATCCCCAAGCTCACTACATAGTTTGCAATGTTGTTTCCGACCAACGTTGTGGCCACAAACAGGGCTGGATTATTAAGCAGCAACACCAATCCTCGGGCGACTCGTCCACCCGACAATCCATCCAACACTAAACGAATACGAGAGACACGGTACATACCGGTCTCGCTACCACTAAAGAATGCGCTCAGGATCAAGCCGACAAAGAAAAGCAGAATTGCGGTGCTCATCAAGTGCTCTCATCGGCAGAGGCTTCGCGAATTTCAATTCGCACCATGCCACGTCCCGTGGCCTCAACCACTTGCAGGGAAAACCGATCCCATCGACAGATATCATTGATGCGGGGCAGACGCTCATTTTCTTCTTGCATCAATCCGGCGACTGTGACATTGCGGCTCTCGGGTGCCGTTGCTCCCAAATGTTCTGCCAAGCGGCGCACGCTCATCATCCCACTGACTCGCCAGACACCCGGCTCGATGACTTCGAAGTGGGCATCACCACCCACATCGTTGGGGCGTCCAGCGTGCAATTTGAGTATCCCTTCGAGAATCAAATCGATCGTGAGTACACCAATGGTTTCGCCATATTCATTCACAATCGCGGCCACGTTACGATCGGCCGCCTGAAGTGATTCAAAGGCATCCGCCACAGTTGCTGACCAGGGAATAAAGACCACGGGTTCCGTCGCCGCTGACAGATCATCCATCTGGCTAGGACGAAGCGACCGAATGCCAATATAAGAAATAATTTCTTCGCTCTCAGGTTCTGCAATTAGAACATAGCCGTTGTCGGGCAGGCCATCGGAAAACGAATTCAAAGAGATGGGCGCTCGATCTAATTTCAAATGGCTTCGGGGTATTAACCATTCATCTACACGAATGGAAGCCAATTGCACCAATTGACGCAACGCTGTCCGCTCTCGTGCCGCCAGTGCGGCATCACCCGTGCCAAGTTCAATTGCCCGTTCGATGTCATTGACTTCCAGATCTTTTTCTTCTTCGAACCCTGGCCACAGCAAACGTCTGGACGCCGTGTTAGCGGCGCGAACCAAGGGGAGGATTGGTTGAATGACTCGAACCGAAAGAGCCAATGGTGGTCCAACGATGCGGCTGAAACGTCGTGGACTCAGCACTGCGATACTTTTGGGCAACATCTCACTAAAAAAGATGAGCAGCACCAAACTGCAAACAGTGAAGAGGAAAACTGCCGCGGTACCACTGGCCTCTAATCGAGTCCCCACGATCGAAGCGATGGCAAAGTAGGTCATATTGATCAGCAGGTTCCAAAAAAGGACTGCTGATAGGAGCGTCTCAGGATCTTCCAAAAGCCGCGCGGCAACACGACCACCAATGGGCCCTCGCGCCAGTGCGCGACGATCTTTGGATCGCAAGGAGAAGAGGGCTGCCTCGCAACCGCTGAAAAATGCGCTCAGACCCATCAACAAAACCATCAGCGGCAACCAAGGCAGGATCGCCTGCCAGATCATCAACTTGACTCCTCGCCCATTCGCGATCGGCCGTCCGCCACATCAAAATCGCTCAGCGCCGGAATCAACATCGCAGCCGTAGCAAATCCATAACCAATCATCACCGTGGCCGCGACATACAAATGATCTTGTTGCAATAGAAATTGCGTAATCGCGTAATAGGTAACCAGTGGCAGACTGATGGATGCAGCGAAGACGGCACTCGATGGATTGCGCCATCCGATGGCCGCATACAGTGCCGCACCTCCTCCCAGAATAATGATCAAAAAGGGAGCCAGTTGGAGCTGGAATGCCCCGCGAAAGCTCACCATGATCACCATGCAGATGGCAATGCCCACACACAAGAAAAAGACCGTTCCCAGACTAACCAAGGTTGCTGTTCGCCCCGCGGCATAGGAAAGACCGCAGTGAATCCCAAGCATCGATACAAAGACATACAACACGATCCCGCCACAGAGTGCGAAGACCAAGTTTTCAACGGTGATCACCCCCGAATAGGCAAGATATCCTGTCAGTGCCAAGGGAAGCAGCACCATCTCCTTGGTCACATAGAGAACACCAAGAAGTTTGCCAAAAATGAATTCAGCAGGACTCAGATCGGTCACCATCAGTAGGTCGATCGCTAAGATATCCCGTTCACTAGTGATGGAAATGACTGCCAATGCGTTGACGATAATGAGGCTGACGACGAGCAACGCGGCCATCGGTAACGTCGCCGCCGGAAGGACGCGCCCGCTGATCTCGGGTCGTTCAATAGCAATACCCGATTCCACCATGCTCCAAATCGCCAGCGCTGCAAAAGCGAAGAGCAACCCATAAGCCAAGCGAATCATTAGGATCTTTGAACCGTACGCACGAGTTCGCACTTCGCGCCAGAGAATTGGATTGGCCCAAACATCGCGAGGGGGTCGCACTTTCCAAGACGGGTCCGCATGCTTAATGGACGCCGGAGAATCGCTCAATGCTGCCGCATCACCGACAGCTTCCAAACTCGATTCCTTGGCCTGCGAAAATCCTCGGACTTCGCGCGATGGATTCCAAACTCGAACGCGATTGATGCCGATGGCTGTAATCCCAACGGTCAATCCGGCCATGGCTAACGAATAAACGAGGGCAGGGCGTAGGCCAAATACAAGTCCATCCACCAACGGTTGTGCGGCAGCCAAGAGCGCCCTCGCGGGACTGAATAACGTCGCCCATTCTGATTGAAATCCGGGAATATCCGCTCGGGAAACACCCTCCCAAAACCCAACCCAGAGGGCTAACGTCAGTAGCGTCGCGGCAATCGTCTGAAAACTCTTTTCCCGCCACAATCCCATCACCGTTCCGACGCTTGCTGCGGCCATGACGGTGGCCAGGGTCACTGCATACATGTCGACTAGTTGTCGCAAGGAAACACCACCGAACAGAGTCAGCGCCATAAAGAGTGGCACTGCTGCCGCCATCATGGAAAAGACCCCCAGCAACGAGGCAAGCAGTTTGCCAACGACGAGTTCAAATCCGGTGATCCGCGTGAGCAACAACAGAATGAGGGTGCGTCGATCTTTCTCCTGAGCCACGCTACTGGCCGAAGAAACCGCCGCCTGAAAGGTTAAAACCAATAGCTGCAGCGGTGCTAAGAGCAAAAACATCCAACCGCCAAACCGGGCCAAATCGGATGCCGTCCTGAGGGGCTCGGTCCCGGCAAGCACTAAGTAGCCGGTACAGAGCAACAAAAAAAGGCTGAGCAAATATAAGGCTCGGCCCAAGTAGAGACGCGGACGTCTGGGGGCTGCGAACGCTTCTCGAGAAAGTACCGGGCCAAACATACTGCAGTGGGGGAAAGGACTGAACCACAAATTCAATGGGATAAATCTATACGGCCATCCAAATCAACCGGCCGCAACAGATCAGGGGCCAGAATACCACTACCACGTAGTAGTTCAAAGAGTATTCAGCACCAAGATCCCTACATTCGATACGACTTGTGCGACAATCGCGTTCAAAACTTCTCGAATGCTTCGTTCTTAACCTCTGAGTCCCCATTTCAGACGTACGGTTGAATTGGATGCGAAGAATTGAAGTTGGGACTTCGTGGCAGAATAATTGCTAGAAAAACCCGCCTCTTCTGCAGCCTAAATGAGAAACAACTGAGTTCACCTGACGACTGGTACCCCACAATGATCATCCTTAGACGAATCTGTCGCTTTGGCCGCTTACTGTGGCACGAAGAAGATGGTCCAACGGCTGTTGAGTATGCGGTCATGTTGGCCCTCATCTTGGTGGCAATCGTTGGCACGGTGAATACGCTCGCCGTGTCCCTACGGAGCAACCTCGATAATTCTGCCGACGCGATCATTCAAGCCTCGAACTAGTACTGACCCTGCTGCGATCGCGCCCCATGACCACGCCAGTAGAAAAAGACTCCGACATTACCCAGCGTCTGGTTGATGAACTCGTTGCCGATATCAGCGACGTGACTTCCGACGTGCGAAACGAAGTCGAACCCATTGCATCCGATAGTGCGGTTAGCGAAAGCACGAGTAGCGTTGTTGCGGACAGCGACAATTCAGATACGCTTCCGCTCATCTTGGATCGTCAAATCCAGACGACGCTGGCAACTCGCGTTGTCATGTATTGGTTAGCTTGCGTTACCTACTTTGCAATTGTTCTGTTCATCACGCAGTGGTTGTATGATCCTGAAACACAATTGATCGATCACATCCGCGATTATCTTGTGGACATGATTCACTGGGTGCCGGCAATCCTTCTGCTATTACCCTTAGTTGTTTTTGATACGCTGAAAGTGAGTCAACGATTCCTTACACCAGTTATTCAAGTACAGGAAGGAATCGAGCGATTAACTGCCGGCCAAACCGGTGAAGCGATTTCCCTCGATTCCGATGGCTACATGACGGATTTAGTAACCAGCTACAACAATCTTCGAGACTCAGCACTGTCCCTGGCCATAGCCGAAGCGATTGACGAACGACTCAATGATCCGCTTGCAGACTTTTAGTTAATGAAGACCTCTCGTTGATTTTGCCCAGCGGATTGGCCTCCAACGACAATCGCTGCAACATCGCCGTTAAACGTATGGTTAGCTGATTTAACAACGGGTCGCTCTCGCCACGCGGTACTCGCTCATCCGTTACGGGGAGCGACTCATCCACTTCGATTACTGCATGCAAAGGCTTGGGAAGAATTGCTTTTCCCATGAAATCTTCGTGCATTCGCTCAAGCGTCTCCAGAACTCGCGTATCGGTGACACTCTCGCCAGCCAAGTAATTGGCAGGATACGAATGGAGTTGTTGGGCGAGTTCGATATCTCGCCCGTGTTGTCTGAGTAATTGTCGTTGCTGCGGCGTAGTGGATTCATTGAGGAGTAAGCCACATATTTTGCTGCGGCACGCGCGAACTCGATTCAATACGCGTTCTTTTTCCACTGCAACTGTTCCCAAATAGATCTGCTCAAGGGGAGCCAGTAGGTGTTCAATGAGCGAATTGCGCCGCTCTACGATATCACCTCCTTGGCTTCGACCCAGGTACTGAATTTCCTTGAGTGCCAATAAGCCTTCGGAGACGCGGCTAAGTCGTTCTAGCAATCCCATGCTGGTCGGCACATGCCAGGAGAGTCTCTTCTCCAAGATTTGCAGCGCGCGATCGCCCCACTCCTGAATATCACCACGAAATAGGTACTTGATCCCGACTGGATGAATCACGACCTGGCCACCCTGGGGTTGCTTGGCGCGCCGTCGGGCGGCGGTCCGTGCCATAAAAAGCACGCCATCCAGCAAAGGTTGCAGAGCATCGTTGATTCGATTTGTGGTCCCTTCTGGAAAGACCACCAGCGGTCGTTTTGCTTCGGTCAAGGCGGTAATGGCAGTCTCCAGCGACTGTCGATCGAGACCTTCGCGAAAAATACTAAAGCCTCCCATGCGAGGAATAGCAAATCGATCAAGCCGGCTCTTGTTAAACAGATGCCAACTGGCCATAGCAAAGACGTGACGACCTGCTTCTCGAGACAACCACCCCAGCACTAAAGGATCTGCATAGCGACAATGGTTTGGAGCCAAGAGGATCCCATCGCCCCGTTTGATTGAATCTCGCAAACGGTCAATGTGACGACATTCATAACTGACCACTCCTTCCTTATGCCGCAGATAAAAATCATAAATGTGAAAACGCTGAATGAACGAAGGCCAAAAATCTCCAGGCTTGGGAGGAATAAACACATAGGGTTTTTCAACAATAACGCTCATGCACGCCTGACCTATTCCATGGATAATGATTGCTTAGACGATTGAGCCGCTTAACTGGTCAATCGGGCTAACACAAATCCGATGGCCACAGCCGCAACAAATAGAATGGCGAGTACGACGATTACCCAGGTTGGGAATCGACGACCCGATACTGAAGAGACCGGCTCTTTCGCGCCAGTTTGCCGCGCTTTATCAATTGCGGCCGCTTTTTTCATCGCCTCGACACCCGCGTTGCCTGATGATACAGCAGCATCGGACTTGGATGCTCCGGCAGCACCTTTAACGAGGGCACCGCTACTGGCAGCCGCTTTCCGTACTTTGCTGCCCTTGCTACTTTTATCGCCCGGTCGACGTGGCATCTTGAAACCAGATTCCACCTCTAAATCGATTGTGCTGCCACCTTTGGAATCTTCGGCAACTCTGGGACGAGGCACCACCGGCACTAAGCGACCGCTATCTGAAGGCCCCATGCCGTCGCGTCCAATTAAGGCCGATCGACTTCCTTTGACTGTGTCGCTCGATTGAATATTGACCGTATCAAAGTCTTGCAGCCCCGAATCGTCGTCGACTTTTCGATTCGGCCGCAGATCTTTCCCA
The DNA here is from genome assembly GCA_041749395.1 of Pirellulaceae bacterium. Taxonomy (GTDB): domain Bacteria; phylum Planctomycetota; class Planctomycetia; order Pirellulales; family Pirellulaceae; genus Laterigemmans. Next base: position 36,743 of record JBGTBJ010000086.1, on the reverse strand, counting down.
ATTCCAGTAGAACCAACACCTTTCACATTCGGTTCTTGAGTGGCCTTCTTCGAGGCTCGATCGCCAGCAGAATTAACGGAGATTTGAGTTTCAGCAACTTCCGCTTCGTCGTAGGCCAGCATCCATTTGTCGAGCACTTCCATCACATCGCTCATCGACTGATAGCGATATCGTGCATCCTTCTGCATCATTTTGACGCAAATGCCTTCGAGTTCGCCAGGAACTTCCGGACGTTCTTTGCGGATCGACGAGGGCATCTCGGTTTGGTGTTTGGCGATCCGTTGTGCCAGAGTTCCATCAGGAAAAGGAGGATGACCGGTCAATAGGAAGTAGAGCGTGCAACCCAACCCATAAATATCGACGCGGTGATCGACTTTGTGACTATTGAGCGCCTGCTCGGGTGCCAAGTAATCGGCTGTCCCCAAAACATTTTCGTTGTTTGCGACGGTCAATGATTCGTCATCTTGGACGGTAAAAAGTGCCAGACCAAGATCCAGGATTTTGATTCGTCCCTTGCTATCGACCAACAAGTTAGCCGGTTTGACGTCCCGGTGAATCAAACCTCTACCGTGCGAATGCAGCAATCCATCGGCCGCCTGCCGCATGAAACCGGCAGCCCGCCGAACCTCCATCGGTCCATCGCGCCGGACCATTGCTTGCAGATCATCCCCATCAACGTACTCCATTACGATGTAATGCAAATCACCATCGTTATCGATATCAAAAGCTCGCACGATGTTCGGGTGATTCAGCGAGGCGATGGCCTTTGCCTCAAGCTGGAATCTGGCGAGATAGGTTGCGTCATCCACGCGTCGGCGGGGGAGCACCTTGACCGCGCGGCGATCGTGCATCTTCGTGTGTTCCGCCAAATACACACTGCTCATGCCGCCGGTACCGATATGCCCCAGAAGCTTATACCGACCGAGAAAAAAACCCTTGTATTTGCCCCCCAGCAGTTTGTCGATTTGCCACTCTGTCAGCAAAGAATCGTCGCGAAGGTGATCCGCAACTTCGCGTGGAGCCGGCAAATCGCCACCGTGGGTGATTCGCAATCGGTCCAGAGATTTTGCCACCGCGTCGGCATTCGCTAGCCGGCTCTTCGTTACGATTTCGAGGAATCGTTCGGTGGTCAGTTCACTCATCGTCCTGGTCCAGACCTGCCCTGGGCACCGCCATTGGTCCCGACACCCCTGCTCGAATTTGCCGAGTCAGGAATCCCGAACCCTTTTCCATACAACAAAGTGTGGGCTGGGAGAATAACACCCAATTCTTGTTAGGTTAAGCTATTGAAGGCTATTTTCCAAACATTTCCACTCTATTTCGTTCGAACTTCTGTACAAAAACCGTCACCCGAGAAGCGGTTCCCCGCCGTCGCTTTTGACGCACCCGTTGCGTCTTACTAGTGAAAACGCCAGTCTTTATCAGGACAAACGCTGGCGAACTTAGGCGGGAAATATTCGTAGTGACAAGTGCAAAACATCGATCGATTGCCGATGATTCGACCTGCGTCATCGTTGGTGGAGGGGTACTCGGCCTGAGTACCGCCTGGGAACTTTCCCGCCGCGGACTTCGCTGCCAATTGCTAGATCAGGGACAAGTCGGCCGCAGCTCTTCCTGGGCTGGTGCGGGAATCCTGCCACCAGCACGCGCCGATACGGCCCTCGATCCGATCGACCGTCTGCGGGGTCTCAGTCACGAATTGCATCCTCAGTGGGCCACCCAACTGCAACAAATAACCGGTGTGGATACCGGTTTTCGAAAGTGTGGTGGAGTGTATGTGGCGAGATCCGCCGGCGAAGCCGCATTGTTAGTTGGATTGGCCCAGTATTGGTCCGAGTACCAGCTCGAGTGCAGGTTTCTCAGTCCTGCAGCCCTAGCCGAAGTGGAGCCAAACTTACACGCCGTCTCCGCTGCCCACGAATTCCGTTGTGCTCTCTGGGCACCCGATGAAGCTCAGCTCCGACCACCCCATCACTTGCGGGCCCTAAAGATTGCCTGTGAATTATCGGGAGTTCAAATTCAAACGGACTGCGTCGTCAACCAACTCGAAGAGGTTGGAAATCGTATCGTCAGCGTTTCCGGTGGGGGCCGAACTTGGAAGGCGGATCATGTGGTCCTAACTTGTGGCGCCTGGGCAGGCCGGTTTGCCGACCCGCGAGGGGCGATCGAAAATGTCTATCCGGTCCGAGGTCAAGTGGTCTTATACCAAGGCCCGCCCGGGTTCTTCCGCGCGGTGATCAATGAGGGGAACCGATATTTTGTGCCTCGCGATGATGGATTGCTCTATGTGGGCAGCAATGAAGAAGAAGTGGGGTTGAGCGAAGGAGACAATCCGGCCGCGATTCAAGAACTGCGGCAGTGGGCGGAGAGCTTGGTCCCGGCAGTCAAAGACTTTCCTGTCCTCCGCACCTGGAGCGGCTTACGTCCTGGATCGTTTGATGGATTTCCATACATAGGTCGTTCCCCTGAGCTCAAAAATCTGTATCTTGCCACTGGGCACTTTCGCAGTGGATTGCATCTCTCCTGTGGCACGGCTGTTGTGCTGGCCGACTTGATCACCGAACAGCCCACCCCGATGGACATCTCCCCCTTTCGCATTTCTCGTTAAACGGCATTTCGAACAACTTGACCACTGATAGAAATAAACTCGAAGACACCCTCGATCCGCCAGGGACGATTGCGATTATCGGCGGTGGCCCCTTGGGAATCGAAGCCGCGCTGTACGGCCGATATCTGGGTTATGACGTCACCCTGTTCGAGGCCGGACAATTGGTCCAAGGACTGCGCGCAGCCGCCGATCATATTGCACCCCAACCTTGCACAACTCCGCTGGGAATTGCGGCAATCGCCGCTCAGCGTGGCTTGGGCGGTACCTCCGTAGATTTGCAGATTGCAACAATTGCCGACTGGATTGGCGAGTATTACGACCGCTTGTTGGATTGCGATTTATTGGCCGATCGACTGCATACATGGACGGAAGTCACCCACTGGGAAGACGCTCCCTTGCAAGCGGACGATCCTATCGCGGCTGATGAAGAGTCTGCGGAAGCGCAGGAAGTGGAGGAAGACGACGCGACTGAGGAAGACGAGGAAGGTATTCCACCCGATTTCCTGGTTCACTTCCGCACCCTGGATGGCCAAACTCACAGTCGCCAGTTCGAGGCCCTTATTGACGCGCGCGGGGCAACCAGTGTGCCGCTGGCTCCCGCCGGGTACCCCAATCTGGAAGACCGCGCTTATTTATTTGTGTTAGGGAGAAAGTCCGACCCAGAGATGGATTTTGCCTCGGGACTGGGCCAGGTACGACAAATTTTTGCGCAACTTTGGGGCCGCGCTTCTCTGGATGTCTATTCCAATCTGGGTGGCTGAAAAGAGCTGGGCATAATTTAAGTGGCAAAAATTTAGCTGGCAGTGGGGCGCGCCCGGTTCGTTGTCCCGCTGAGCCCTGTAGATTATCCTGCTCACCATCAACCATTCCTCACTGTAACCATTTCATTGTGGCTTTTGATTGTCAAAGCCGTTAAGGGAATCCACGGATGTCGAAAGAAGCCTCTGCCCACCAACATATCCTGGTTATCCGTTCTTGGCCCAAGATGATTTTCTTGTGGCCGACAGCGTTGGTTGCATTGCTCGCCGCTTTGGCGACACAATTTCTTCCAGAAACTTGGAACGAAACATGTGGCCATTCCTTTCTGATTTGTTTCGCGCTCAACCTGGCCGTTCTCACTTTTGATTTCCCACGCTCCACATCGTTAACAATTTTCGTCACGATCATCACCGTGATCTTGGGAGTGGTGCTGCTAAACCAGCAATATGGAATCGTGGAACCAATCCAGCGCTGGTTTTCTAGTTTCCAAATTACGGCTTCGAGAGATTTTTACTTGGCAGTCTTCTTCTCGATGGTGGTGCTGTATCTAGGGATGGCGATCATCACTCGGTTTGATTACTGGGAATTGACTAACAACGAACTGATTCACCACAGCGGACTACTGGGTGATGTCGAACGATTTTCGACGGCTGGCCTGAAATTAAACACCGAGATCAATGACGTCTTTGAGTACGTACTTGCAGGTGCAGGGCGGATCATTATGAATGTGCCAGGAAACCCCAGGCCCTTTGTGCTCGATAATGTACTCCGGATCAATAAAGTGCTCAGCAGCTCCAAGGACCTTTTGTCGCGTCGTGTGGTGGAGGTATCGACTTCGATGAGCGACAAGTCCAGTAGCAATACGGAGAAGGACCAGGCAACCAACGCGGAATACGAATAGGGATTCTGCCGCTTGTAGTAATTCATCCATCTTTTCGGCTTGCAATCCTTTCTCGCCCCCCCGGCAAATGCTTCTCAGCATTTTTAGGATTGCCAATTCATAACCTATGGTTTCCTGAGGGACGAGGCGTCCCTCAGGTCAATTCTTGCCAGAGCCGGGGGGCCCATTGCTGCGATGATCAAATTATCTCGACTCGATGGAGAAGCGTTCATATTGAACGCTGAACTGATTCGGTATGTCGAACGGCGTCCCGATACATTCATTACGTTGACAACCGGTGAGCGATTCGTCGTCGCCGAGCCCATGGACGTCGTCGTTGAGCGGGCAGTGGAGTATCAACAACGCAAACACATGATCCCGTTACCTCCGATGTCGGGATACTCGCCCAACCCTGCTGGGGTCGTTAAATAATATTATGGATCTATCAACAACAATTGGGTTTCTGCTCGCTTGTTTCCTCATCGTCGGTTCGATGTTGATGGGAAAAGCACCCCTTTCCAGCTATTGGGATTTACCATCCGCGCTGGTGGTAATCGGTGGTGCTGCAGCGGCGGCAATGATGTGTTTTCCCTTGAAATCGATGTTGGGCTCTCCCAAAGTCTTGTTGAAGTGTGTGCTGAACAAGGCCACCGACTTGAATGAGTTGGTCGCCCAATTGGTATCGCTGGCGGAGACCGCGCGACGCGATGGATTGTTGGCATTGGAAGGAAAAATCAAAGACATATCCAACCCGATGGTTCGGGCTGGAATTCAAATGGCGGTGGACGGCAGCACGCCCGAAGCGGTCGAGGAAGTATTGCGTACTGAAGTGGGCTCGCGGTCCATGCGGCATAAAGAGGGCAAGGCGATCATGGATCAGATGGGTCGATTCGCCCCTGCGTACGGCATGATTGGGACGCTGATGGGGTTGATCATGATGCTCAGCGACATGTCGGACCCTTCGGGTATCGGTGCAGGGATGGCCGTGGCTCTGATTACAACGCTGTATGGCGCCATCATGGCCAACGTCGTATTCCAGCCCTTCGCGGAAAAGCTCAACCTGCTCAGCAAACAAGAGTTTGTTTCTGCAGAAATAGCCATTCGCGGAGTTCTGGCGATTCAGTCGGGAGAAAGTCCTCGGGCCATCGACCAAAAACTAAAGACATTCATTCCTCCAAAACAGCGCAAAGCGGCAAGCTGAAACAACGGCATTTTGTGAACAGGCATCATCATGGAAATTGAAGAAGACGCACCAATGTCCATCCCGGAATGGGTTGTGACGTTCGGTGACATGATGTCGCTGTTGCTCACCTTTTTTATCATGCTCGTATCAATGAGCGAGATAAAAAAGGACGAGCAATTCCAAGCGATGGTGGAATCGATGCGCCGTCAATTTGGTCCGGCCAAGTCCGTTTCATCAACCTCGCCTGGAGACGCACAGCCTCGCAAAAGCAGCTACAAAATTTTGGCGACGGAGGGTCGTGCGAAACGCAAGGACACAGCCAGTGGCGGCGTACCCGATCCAGCACCGCAGGGTGAAGAAAATCGTGTTCGTATTATCCGCCAAGGCAAGCAAACATCTGTAGGGAGTGTCATTTTCTTCGACACCTTTTCCGACGAATTGACACCGCAAGCCAAGCGAGACCTAGACAATTTGGTCAAGCAATTGCAGGGCAAGCCTCAAAAAATCGAAGTTCGTGGACACTCGGCTCCGGAAGTAGCGGCACGCGCTACCGACCATGGCGATTCGATGGACCTCGGTTACGCCCGCTGTCGCGCCGTCATGGATTATCTAGTAAAAGTCTCCAAGCTTGAACCAAATCGCTTTCGCCTCGCCTCTGCGGGGGATTTCGAACCTATGTTTACTTCAGGCAACTCAGACAAAATGCGAATGAATCCGCGTGTCGAGGTTTTCTTGCTCGATGAGAATAGTCGAGATATGGAGAACACGGGCGATTCTTCTGCAAACGTTAATACTTCCACCCTTCCTGAAACTCCTGTCGAATAAACTTTACAGGACTCCAATATGGCCGATGCAACAACTACTCCCGATAGTGCAGACACGACCGAAGTTGCCCCGAAGGCGCGGAAGGGTGGCAAAATTGTTCTGGTCGGTTTTGTTTCGGCAATGATGGTGGTCGAGACAGCGCTCTTTTTCTTCCTGGTCCCAAGCGCCGAAGAAGTCGCCGCCTTGGCGGAAGCTCGACTCATCCAAAACGTCCAAAAAGGGGAAGAAACCGAAGCTCAAAAAGCTGAAGACGACAACGAAATCAAAGAATTCGAACTGGGTATGTTCGGCGAGACCTTTAGCCCCATCGATACGGAAGCAAAATACCGCATCGAATTCACACTATTTGGCTTGGTCAAGGCAAAAGACAAAGCGCTGCTAGAAAAAGAATTTAGCGGCAAAGCGGGGCGAATCCGTCACGCAATTCGAATGAAAGTGCGAAATAGCGAGATTGGTGAACTGGAAGAAAACCAATTGGGCTTGCTTCAACGTCGAATATTGGCGACATGTAACCATTTGCTGGAAAGCGATATCCTGCTATCCATTGGATTCACTGATTACCAGGTTTACCAAGAGTAACGCAGCGACCGTAGAACATCCGGTGGCACAAGGAAGAGCCCCGCTATGAGCAGCCAGGGAAAAAGCAGCAGTTCCGCCGCCGACGAACAATCGCTCGGCCAAGACGATATTGAGGCGCTCCTGCGGCAAGCGCAGAGCGGAATCGCTGAGGCGGCAGGTGTCGCCCCTGACGCAAATCTCGATTCGCCGCCCGCGTCAGCCAAGAGCTCAAGTTCCAAGTCGGCTGGTCCAGCCCCCTTTGAACTGGGCGAATTGCAAGCGGAAGATTCCGACGGTCCTGGACAATCACTTGATTTGCTCGGCGATGTCGAACTGGATCTTCGCATTGAATTGGGGCGCACCATGATGCGTCTGGAAGATGTGTTGCAATTGCGGGGCGGTGCGGTTGTCGTCCTGGATAAACTCGCAGGTGACCCTGTCGACATCTATGTCAACGGTCGACTGGTGGCCCGTGGCGAAGTCCTGGTGATGAATGACAACTTCTGTGTTCGCGTAACCGAGCTGATTGGATCGATGCACTAAGCCAACGCCCCCAATGTCCAAGGGCCCCCCAATACTCAAGGGATTGACCTCATGCTGCGATCACAAAAGCTCCATTTCATCGACTCAGTCCATTCGCGCTGGACGCTCTTTGGTTGTCTCCTGGTGCTTGGTATCTCGTTACCCAGCACTGCATCCATTGCGGGTGAGGGGCAAGTTTTGCGGCCACAGGCGATTACCATTCCCAGAACGGATCTTAGTAGTAGGGATCCCAGCACGGATAATCCGCTCTCCCAACGACTTGCACCTCCTACGACTCGTCTTTCAGAATCTTCTCCTCCGGCGGCGAAATCGCAGTCGTTTATGGGAGGGCCCTTGGCAACCATCCTAGGCGCCTTGGCGGTGACGTTGGGTGTATTCGCTGTATTTGTGTTGATTTCACGTCGCTCAGGTGGCAACGCTCTGCTACGCAATTTGCCTCGCGAAGGGGTGGAGGTCATTGGTCAGACCAATATCGGGCCTCGACAGAAATTGCTGGTCGTTCGTTGTGGCGTTCAAGCCTTGGTCATTGGAATCTCGCCGGCCGGTATTCAAACCGTTGCTCAGTTCGATGATCCAGATGAAGCGGGTCAGTTTATCGCTCAATGCCGTGGGATCGGGAGCGCCGTCTCTTTCAAAACAACTTTGCGGGAATTGGAACGCGAACCATCTGCCCCTGGTTTTATTGATAACAATGACTCTTCAACCCAGCGCAGCAAGCTGTTCTTACGAGCTTAGAAAAAACCGGGCTTTCTTTTAAAGTTTCGGGCGAGTATTGTCGCAGCGTTGTCATTCGATTCGACCGCGGGAAAGGATGTTCGCGGATGCGTCTAACGCTGCTGTTCGCTCTGCTTTGGCTCTTCACGACGATCTTTCCGATCGCTGTCGTGTCGGCTCAATCTACGTCGACACCCAGCCGTGCATCGGTTCCGCCACTGGGAACTCGCCTGACAGACGAGGATGTGCTCGATACTCTGCTGCCCCGCATTCTCAAGGGAAATGCGATTACGGTTGATAGTCCAGGAGCAACCAACAAGACCGAATCCGAAGTGGATCCGGCAATCGACTTTGCCTTGGGTGGCCCTGAACGCTGGACAAGTCCCGAGGGACTGAGTGGGTCATTGCAAATCGTGCTCTTGCTGACGGTATTGAGCATGGCCCCGGCCGTTCTCTTGATGACCACCTGCTATGTCCGGATCATTGTGGTGCTAGGCCTGTTGCGACAAGCGATTGGTCTGCAGTCGCTTCCTCCAGGGCAAGTTATGACCAGTATCGCCCTGTTTATGACCCTGTTCGTGATGACGCCTGTTTGGAATCAAGTCTATAACGACTCCATCAAACCCTACACTGATCCCACCATTGAAATGTCGGCAGAGGAAGCCTGGGACGCAGGAACTTTGCCAATACGTGAGTTCATGGCCAGGCAAATTCAAGCGGCCGAGAATCATGACGATGTCTACCTTTTCTATCGTTACGCCAATCCAGATTCTCCCTTACCGGAAACGTTTGCAGATGTACCGCTGCGAGTTCTCTTGCCCGCCTACATGTTGAGCGAACTCAAGATTGCTTTTTTGATGGGCTTCCAAATCTATCTCCCCTTTTTGATTGTCGATTTAGTTGTGGCGAGCGTGACGATCTCGATGGGGATGCTGATGTTACCACCAGGAACGATCTCATTGCCGTTCAAATTACTGCTATTTGTTCTGGTAGATGGCTGGCGATTGGTCGTTGAAATGCTGCTGACGAGCTTTGGAACCATTCCAGTCCTTTAGGAGAGAACGATGGACACGGGCACAGCCGTAGACTTAGTGCGAGAGGCGTTGATCGGTTCCATGATTATCGGCGCGCCAGTACTCCTGGTGGGCATGCTGGCGGGACTTGTCGTCGGGCTGCTACAAGCGCTTACGCAAGTCCAAGATCAAACGGTCTCGTTCGTTCCCAAAATTGTCGCCATGGGACTGGTCCTGATCGTTTGCATGCCCTGGCTCATTGATCGCATGGTTGAAATGACTCGGTTGGCATTCGAGAACGCTGCCCTCGTCCATTGAATGCTCGGTAAGAAATAGGTTGCACTCGATTTCATGGACGCTCTGCCTGCACTTACTGATCTTCTTGGCGGCAATCTCATTCTGTTTGTGCTCGTGCTGACTCGCATGGGCGTGATGATGATGGCAATGCCAGCCATTGGCGATGGCGTGCCGATGCGCGTTCGCGGCGTACTCGCTATTGCGCTGACGATGGTTTTGATGCCGCTACTAGAGGTTCCCTCAACTCTCTCCATAGAAAACCTGATCGAATTTGTGATCGCTGCCGTTCGCGAAGCGGGCATCGGTTTGCTGCTGGGGCTAGTCGTGCGTTTGCTAGTCACCGGCATTCAACTGGTAGGCGAATTGGCCAGCAGCAGCGGTGGCTTGCAAATGGGCGATGCACTCGATCCCGCCACTCGCAGTAGCGTACCCTCCCTTTCTCGATTGGTTGGACTACTGGTCACTGCAGTAATGATCTCTATCGGAGGTCATCGCATGATGATCGAAGCGCTCCTCGATAGCTTTCGCGCAATGCCGGCAGGAAATGTACGATTTGAAATTGGCATGCTGGAACTGGTGGTTTTCGAACTCGGTTCCGGAGTCATTGCAGGGATTCGAACCGGCGGCCCATTGGTTGCTGCTTTGCTCCTTTCCAATCTCGTCACGGGACTTGTTAGTCGCACGCTGCCGCAATTGAATATTTTGGCGATTGGACTCCCCGTCAACGCGCTCACGTTGTTGGCAGTCGCCTGCATGACCCTTGGTGGAACAGCGTGGATTTTCCAAGACGAATTATTGCTGACCTTCGAGCGCCTTCAAGGACTTTGGTGATTCCATGGCAGACGACTCGGGAGATAAGAAGCACTCAGCCAGCGACCAACGCCGCCGCAAGGCGCGCGAAGAAGGTCAAGTCGTCAAAAGTCAGGATCTCGCCTCCGCAGCGTTGTTAATTATCGCTTTGATCGTGCTTCGATGGCGTGGACCAGGGGTTGCCGAGAGCTTGTCGGAGATTCTTATTCAAAGCATAAAAAGCAACGGCCCACAGGTCATGAACAATCAGCAAGCCTCGCACGTGCTGGGGCGTATGGCCAGCGATTGCGCATGGCAAGCTGTTCCCATCATGTTGATGATGTTCAGCGCAGCAGTCCTAGGGAACATCTTGCAAACAGGACCACTACTGGTCACGTCAAAAATTGTTCCTGACATCAACCATTTGAATCCGTTCACTGGTGTGCAGCGGATGTTTTCGCTGAGCAGTTTTATGCGGCTCGCTTTTGGATTGATGAAGGTCGGAATCGTTTCTGCAGTGGCGTACTATGCGGTGCTACAGTGGTATGAAATCGTCTTGTCCATCTCGGAGTTGGCTTTGCCCGTATTGGCGTCGACCCTCTTTCGCTGCTGCGTTGATACGGGGCTCTGGATTGGAGGCGCATTGCTCGTGCTGGCAATTCTTGAGTACGCCTACCAGTGGTGGAAATACGAGCAAGACTTGAGTATGAGCGATCAAGAAATGCGTGATGAGATCAAAGAAAGCCAAGGGGATCCCCAGATGGCCATGCGCCGTAAAATGATCCAGCAAAAAATGGCGATGGCCAGAATTGGCAAAGAAGTGCCCAAGGCCGACGCCGTGATCACCAACCCCACGGAACTGGCAATCGCAATTCGCTTTGATCCGCAAACGATGCCCGCTCCGGTTGTGGTAGCCAAAGGCGCCGGCGTCATCGCACAACGCATTCGGCGTTTAGCTCTCGAAAATGGAGTTCCCATCGTAGAACGAAAGCCACTCGCGCAGATCCTCTATAAAACGACCGACGTGGGTAGTGTTGTTCCATTGGAGCAATACAAAGCAGTTGCCGAGGTGCTTCGGTACGTGTACCAATTGAAGGGTCGCCCGTTACCAAACCTGGCTGCCTAAAAAACGGCACTCACTAGGACGCGCTGTCCACGATTTGAAGGATGACAATCCCGGCGAGTCCAACCTGCATTTGCTCAGCCGATTCTATGTCCAGACCCATCGGCAAGTTAGGTTTCAGATCAAGCTGCAACCGGTGTGCACTCTTGATCAACGTGGTAATGTCCATCTCCCACGGGGCCGTTTGAGGCGATAAACCCTCAGCCAGTAGCGTTTCATCGAGTCGAATGCTGAGCAAGCCCAACCACGCTTCCACTCGAAGAACAACCAGCGATTGCTCCGTTAACCCAGTCGGGCAATTGAAAGACCGCCAATAGTGAAGAGGCGAGTCGCAAAGAGCGGGCTGAATATCCGGCAAATCGACCCGATCATACGACGTGCCGATTTGCCGATGCCACGCGGCACGCAGACGAATTCGATGAGTATTGGAGTCCATTCTCCTCGATTCCATCTGCGTGACACAATCACTTCGTGTAGCGCTGTCGAGACAATATCAACTAGACAACATCTTCTTCTTGACCAAAGAATGAGTCCACTGATTCTTGATATCGCATTAGACCGAACTCGTTATCGTCAATCGAACCATCGGGCAATAATCCAAAGCTAGATAGCGATCCAAAAATCTGCACTACATAGCCATCCGCACCATCGCGTAATTTAATCATGCGATTCGCGGGGATTATACCAGTGAGGATCGTGCCATCCTCCATCACAACTGACAGCGAGGCGCGAGTTGCATCCGAATCCAAGTTGATTTCACCGAAGCGAACTCCATCGAATCCATCGCCACCAACAAACCACTTGGTGCTACCGCTTGAATCGACATACGCCTTAGCACCCATTAAACCATTGTTGGTTTCTCTGGCTAACTCAGGGTTACCTCGCATATAGCTGGAGACCAGCAAATCGGTCGCATTGTCCGATCGCCCTGAGTAACCATAGGCGGTGAAGTTATAGTCGACCGCGGCAAAACCACCGGGCTGGGCAATATTGAAAGTGAATTGATTCTCTACCGAATCCGAATCGCCAAAGTTGCCCGCCGAATCGGCCCCATCATAAATGTTGGTGGGTGCAGAATAGACGATGTGATAGGCGCCTGGTGGCACGTTGGTAAATTCATAATGGCCATCAATGTCCGTTAACAGCGTGTGATTAATCGCCACGCCCGTAACGTTCTCGCTAGCAGCACTAACCAGAGTTACCTTAGCCGCCTGCACACCCGGTTCGTTCGCGTCTTGCTTTCCATTGCGAACCTGATTGCTGAGACTTTCGATAAAATCAATGAAGACCGAACCTTTGATTGTGCTCGGCTGGAACTCTTTCACTCCGACGAACACGGTTCCCGTCGTTGTCAAAGCGCCATCGCTAATGGTGATCCGAAAACTATCGGTTCCCTTGAAATCGGCCAACGGAGTGTAGGTCACCGAACCATTGGTGTTGAATACCACAGTGCCCTTGGTACTACCGGCAATAGCAGCAGCTCCCGTCACCGAAAGTGTCTGTTCCGATTCGTTGGCAGGGCCTGCGGTGGCACCGACCAACAATTGGCTGGGTGTGAAAGTAGCCACGCTCTTATTGAAGGCGATCAGTGCGGGCGAACCAACTGTCGGCGGATCGTTGACAGGAGTCACGCTTACCGAAACGGTCCCAACGGAAGTTGCTCCACCACTATCACGCACGGTGACAGTGAAAGAATCACTTGCCGCTGCAGTGCCGAAGAAATCTGCCGCAGGACGGTACGAGACTTGACCACCGACGAGAGCAACTGTCCCACCCTTGGTCGTCGTTCCGTTGGTTCCAACAGAGATGATGGTAAGAGTTTGCGTGCTTTCGTCAGTTGCCGTCGCCGGACCTGGTTGCGAAGTCCCTAGGACGGCCGATGGTGCCAAGTTCAACGTTGTGTCTTCAGCAACACTGAGATTGGTGGCGAGACTGAGCACGGGAGCATCGTTGACAGCAGCAACGTTGACCGTCACGGTGCCACCAATGCTCGCACCCTCACTATCGGTAATCGTGTAAGTAAACGAATCGAGCCCGTTAAAGTCGGCACGAGGCGTGTAGCTCAGCGTTCCACCACTTAGTGAAACTGCGCCACCCTGCGCCGATGTACTCGCCGCCGCAGTAACCGACAATGTCTGTGTCGATTCGTTTGACGGCCCTGGCAAATCATTGATTAGCAGGGTCGATCCGACGATCGTCAGCAAAGTGTCTTCCGTTGCCGCAACCGTTGCGTCAGCAGTGAAGACAGGGGGATCGTTCACTGCAGTTACCGAAATGGTCACAGTACCCGTTGATGCAGCAATCTCTTCAGGAGTGTCAATGACGGGGTTGCTACTATCAGAAATCGTGTACGTAAAAATTACGTTGCCATTGAAGTCGGCGGCTGGCGTAAAGACGACACTATTTCCTTGTTTTACTAGCGTTCCTTGAGCGACAGGAATCGTTGCAACGGTTTGAAGCGTTACTGTGGCACCGTCGTTCGGCAAGTCATTGCTGGTGATATTGAAAGTAGTCGCAGCGCTGTCTTCGGCAACGGTAAAGTTATCGCGACGAGCGCGGGGACGAATCACTGGCACAACTTCAATCGTCGCCGTAGCAACATTGGATTCGGCATTTTCCGAATCCATGATGACATACGTCAGCGAGTCGGTTCCAGTAAACGTATCGAAGGGCGTGTAAATAATCGCCGTACCCGCAGCATTGACCGTCGCAGTTCCACCGGTCGGAGCCGTGACGATGCGAGCAATCTTAATCGTTTGTGTGGCATCTTCACGCGGTCCCGCCGAATCGTTGCCGAGCACATCGAGCTCGTTATTCTGCGTCAATTCATCGACGGTGATCGATGGATCATTCACGGCAATCGGTGCATCGTTCACCGCAGCAATATTCACCGTAACGGTGCCAACGGCAGTGAATTCACCGTCAGTAATGGTGTAGGTGAAAGTGTCTGCAGCCGCACCAAAGAAGTTTACCGGAGGCGTGTATACAAAGTTACCACCCGTGCCAGAAATCGTACCTCCGGCAGATCCTGTCTGGGCAATGCTTACCAAGGTAACTGTCTGGCCGGCAGCCACTTCATTGGCTGGTCCAGGAGTATCGTTGGCCAACAATTCAGCAGAAGTGAAGCTCTTCGGCGTGTCTTCGGTGACCGCCAACGAATCGCCGTTCGCGATGGGCGGATCGTTCTTATCGAGCACCGTTATCGACACGGTCGCTGTAACCGTAGCGATGCCGTCGGTCATCACATACTGGAATGAATCGGGTCCGTTGTAACCCGTGGGCGCTGTGTAAGTCACCGAACCATCGTTGTTGAGAACCGCAGTTCCACGGATTCCGGTGGTGATAATATTGGACAACGTTGCTGTTTGATTCTCATTCGCTGGACCAGGATTGGACCGGCTGGTGAATTCAGTACTGGCCAATACGCGTTCAACACCTTCGGAAACGCTGATTTGGAAATCTTGCGCCGTAGGCAAATCATTGATGCTGGCAATGGTCACGGCGACGGTGCCAACCGCCGTCTTGTTATCGCCGTTGCGAACGGTGTAGGTGAATTGATCGGTGCCAAAGAAATTAGCAGCCGGTGTGTAGCGGACTTGCCCCGAAACAATGGCGGTCGTGCCGTTGGCACCGTTGGTCGCCGAGACAAGTGTCAGCGGGGCAGTGCCCTTATTAGCGTCGTTGGCTAACACGTCGACATTGCCAGGCGTATCTTCATTGATCGCTAGGGTGTCCGCACGAGCCGTGACGTCCTCCGATACATTGATCGTGACCGTTCCGTCCGCATCTACAACCACTTCTGCAGGACTCAAACCCCGTTCGTCCCCGGGAGTTCCATCGGGACGATTGCCGTAAATAACCAAAACGGTTTCGTTAGCATTCTCTAAAGGAATATTGATGCTAACCTGCAAATTCTCCACGGCCTTTTTCACTCGAGCACGAATGCTGAAAGCTTCAAAGGGGAGCACAAAGGGAGTCGATCCCAAAATCGATGGCAAGCCGCCAGCATTCAATTGCCCGGTTGCACCGATGTTGCTGAAGCCGTCTTGAACGCTATCCGTCGGATCGTCATTGAAACTTCCCGATCGGACGTTGGTGTAAATGTTCTGTCCGCCGCCCGTGCGACTACGGGTATCCAAACTAAAGCCGACCGCGACCGGATTGATCGTTCCGTCAGGTAGCTTCGGATCAATCTGTCGAGCACTTCCCACGACAGGGTTGACCAACGGCACTCCATTGGCACCCGTCAAGCCGGACGCATCAATGGAAAAATCAGGAACGTCGGTGTCGATAAACCGATCACCCAAGAAGCGAATGTAAATGTCAAATGGATCCCCAATCGGCTTACCATTTGCGACATCCCGCGGTTCACGAGTCTCTAACGAAGTGAAAATTTCATCGGACGTGTAACCAAAGTTGTTGATAATTGCAGTGCGGATCGCGCCCGCCGGATTCGCTGCAATTTCCGCAAAGGGAATCGTCGCCGTAGTGGTGGTTCCCGCCTGCGAAATCTTTACCGAGCCAGCGCGAGAGTCCACAAAGTTTTCCGTCAAAGACAGAACTTGTGTCTCCGTGATCAACGGCTCAAGTACATCGGCTTGGCTCGTCAATATGTCGGTGTAGACCGTAAACAGCCCTAGACCTCCACCAAACAACCGCTTGTCATCGTAGAGGACTTCAAGGTTGACGATATCGCCTACACTCAAGTCGGCTGTCCGAGTACCAGAATTCAGCAGGCTCACACCCGCGTCATCGGTCAACCCTAACATCACCTCCACGACAGGCACATCCTCGCCTGAACCACGGTTCAGAGCGTTGATCACCTGCAAAGCGTCCAGCGCTGAAATCTTGTTGTCGCCATTGACGTCAACAAATTTCGATGGCTGGACCTGCTCGCCGGCTAAATCGCGGATTCCGCCACGATTCAATTCGTTCAACACAACCAAGGCATCCATCGGAGTAACGCGCAAGTCGTTATTCACGTCCTTGCCATACCACGAATTATGATGCGGGGTCGAGTCAACGTCCCCTGCCATCATCTGCCGCTGCTCTAACGCTTCAGCTCGCAAAAGTCGTCCGAGCGTAGCCCGCCCATTTAATGGGTTGACGGAATCCGTGCGGCCGTTGCGACGACGGAGGTTTTTCATCGCCTGTGCTCAACAATCGTTTGAGAAGGTGGTCGAAAGCTGCTCGCGTATCCGACATCAAGCAGACGAGGTAAATTCCAGTGCGGCACTTTGCGCAAAAAGCCAAAAACAGCCCTAGTGCCGCTCTAGCTTACCTAGACGCTCCAGACTATCAAGTTCTATGAACAGTTCGAATATAAAAGTCCGTAATTTCGTCTCTTAGAGTCAAGCAATTCCCTTTGGTTCCCTAAAATCCGTCACGCATGGCAGATTTATCACAACAAGAACAGCCCTAAAGGAGTACAAGCTAATCACCTAAAGTAACCTCGGACTGCGCTGGACCCAGCTCGAGCTCTACGCCCAGCCACTTGGTCTTTTTGTTCCCTGGGTCCATCGACCCACTAGACACTATTTCAGCAGCGCACCCGGAAGTCAGCCATTGGGCACCGTTTTCGGACAAGGAGGCAAACACAGAATCACGTGATTGCAATGCCTGCAGCGAGCCTAGCGAGTCGTTCAACAATGTCCCTGATAGTTCACCCTCGCCTTGCAAACCTCCCGCACCACTCCTTCCAGTCTGCCAAGCGTTCGCTGCACCGCCGGGAGCAAAACCTCCAGCTTCTCCCTCGCCTCCTGGCGCGCTTGGCTGGCGATTTAGAAAGTTGATGATTTGCAGCGCGTCAATCGGCGTGATGCTCAAGTCACCATTCACATCGAGGTAGGGTGGCGCCGCATCGGAATTGGCCAGTGACCGCGGGCCATGGCGATTGAGATCATTGATCACAATGAGCGCGTCGAGTGGCTGCACAACGTTGTTATCATTGACATCCAGCGGCTCGGTCGGATTCATCCATCGGCTGGTTGCTCGTATCGCGGCGATCTGAGTTGATTCCGCCGCACCGCCAGAAAAATTGACTTTGATGTCAGGGTATACAATTTCAAACTGTGATGACGGTGGCAACAAATCGACCGTATATTGTCCATCCGGGACTCCTTCGATGACAACGGTACCAAACGAGTTACTGGTCGCCGAAGTTGCCGGACCGTATCGAAAATCATCGAGCGAAACGGACGTCCCCGCATGCCCAAAAGCCATAATGCTCTTGATACGTCCCTGTGGGTCGTCCACTTGCAACGTTTGAGATTGCCCTACAGCCAAAGCATCGGAAGTAGCCCGCGCCACCAAGACACCATTGACGTCATACGCTTCCAATCGCCCCACACTATTGGAACCCTTCCCAATAGCAACAATGGACGCGGAGGTAGTTGGCTGATCGAGCGTGATTTGGAGTTGCTGTTTAATGTAGGCCCATGAATCACTCCAGGTACCGAACAGCGTACTGTAATGAAAGTTGTTCGCTCCGGTGGAACTGGTCCCAGCAAAAGCCGAGACTTTGCCATCGACTTGGTTCCCGACTGCCTTGATGCGCAGTCCGGTTTGTACCTCTTCGTAAATACTTCCTGCATTGTCATCGGGTTCTAATCTCCCTTTGAAAACGCCATTGGGTTCGCGAATTGTTGCCAAGGCTCCCGTTAATAATGCTTCGTCATCGTCCCAAACGCCGTTCTGGTTCGCATCGAGGAACACCACACCCTCCCAGCCAGTTCCTCCGGCGGTCGGTCGATCTCTTGGCACCGTTACGACATTGCTCGTTATGCCAGTCGCTGCGTCAACGGCCCTCACTTCTACATTGGAGAAGGTACCAGGCAGGGAAATCTCTAAATCCAGCAATGCGACTTGCGTATCGGGGCTGGATGCAATGATCCAGTTCCCACCGTCGATGCGATATTCAATCCGGCTGACGCGATTGAGCGTGATATCATTTTTTAGACCCGAAGAATTCTGATTCAGCAGGGGTACAGCGCTGGCGGTACCCTTAATCTCCAGCGTTTCAGTAGCACTGATAAACCGCGCCGAAACATCCAAATCGAGCGGCACATCCAACACGTCAAAAATACCGTCGTTGTCGCTGTCTTGCCAACCAATTTGGGCCAGAGTTGCTGCGGCCGATGTATTAGTGTTATATGCCTGTTGTAAGAACAACCCTGCAGTCATGATGCTAGGCTGTTGGACAAATCCAACAGGTGCTCCATCCACAGCATTGGAATTCTGCGAATTGTAATAACCGCGTTCTTCATCCCAGCGTGAGCCCCCGGCGTACTCGTCGCGGGCCCAGAACATATGCCCAGTCTCATGCGTGTAAGTCGAAGCAGGGCGGACCGACGGAGTTACAAAAAACAAACCACCTGCGAAAGCAAAGGCTTGTCGAAAACTCCCTTGCAGATCAAACATCCCGTCTGCGTCTGCGGATGAATCGACTATGAATATCGTATAAGACCAATCCGTCCCCAATTTGGTGCGTTGGTCATTGTTGAACGTCCGCATCGCGTCCTCAAGCGTGAGGCCGCTGCTCGCATATCCCTGGTCAACAAGGAACTTCCCTACATATTCGGTGTAGGAATCCGACCGACGACTGATTGGTTCATAGGGGGTCGAGACCGGGGTCCTCGCATACGTATCGTCAATGCGAAATTCGAGCGAATGAGAAGTATTAAACGTGGCTAGCGTATCAACCCACCACTGCAATCCAGTCGCCACGTTTTGCAGCACCTGATCTATTTCAGTGTTGGTCCAGTTCTCGGTACTGAGATCTAAAGTACCGTTGCTCTCCAACAGAACGGGAGTAACCGCGACAGTACCCAACATATACTCGGCGGTATCGAACGGCATGGCCCCCAGAGGGAGTCCCGTCAGCATTTGACGCTGCTCCAGAACTTCCATTCTGGTCAAGCGACTCGACCTCCGTCGGGGCGACGGACGTGACTTGTTGCTGGACATAATTTAACCGTAAGGAGACGCGATAAGACGAGCCGAAACCATCTCCTTAGATTGTCGCACGAAAGGAAGATTCCACCTTACTGAAAAAAATGCTAAAAACGACCGAGATGTCCTAGCTTGCCATCTCGGTCGCTTTAATCGTTAAATGCGTCAAGGATTATCGACCCAATTCATCGAAAATCGCATCGAAGGGGGAAGCAGACTCCTCTTCTTGACCTCCCTCTCGTGGGGACGAAGCGAGTGAGTCGAGAATCTCATCCAGCGACATCGACGCGGGCGAATCGAACACCGAGGTCTGTAGTTTGGCCGGAGTAATCTCAACGATTGCATCCGAATCGTCTTGGTGGGTCGATTCACCCTCCGCCTTCAGTCCGCTACCTACCAGCGGTCCGGCAGACAGCGGCCCATTCTGCAACGATCCAAAGACTGTTGCTGAGGAGGCCATAATGCCACCCTCAACCACTTGGTACGAGCGACCTTCCCCTTCGCCAGATCCACCTCGACCTAACAGGTTCCGCTCGATGTAGTTCAAGACGGCCAAGGCATCGATCGGCTGAATCTTGCCGTCTCCATTGACGTCCAAGTAAGGAGGTGCGGAGGGGGGATTCAACGGATCCAAGTCGATGGAATTGGTATTCGCACGATTCAGTGCATTGACAATCTGCAAAATGTCGATCGGCGAAACGTCGCCGCTAGCATTTACGTCAAATCGTCCTGCTGCGTTTTGGAAGGGGTTCACGTAAACGTTGAACGCAAAGTCTTCCACTTCTCCATCGGGTGCATCACCCAAGGGCGAAGCCACGCCGGCACTCGATAATCGGAATCGACCATAGGTTAGCCCGGCAACTGCATAGGAGGCAGTTCCGTCCGCTGCGGTTCCCAGTGCGGGGACATCTACACGAACGTTATTGGTGCCGGTAGTCAAACCAGCCGCACTGGTCAAACGACTTCCTCGCTCTGTAGAAGAGAAGACTCCGTCGCGGTTCCAGTCAATCCAGTAATCGAGCACAAACGGACCACTGGCGGCTTGAACATTGACTTGGAAAGTCGCGTCAAAGCCCGTGTAAACCAATTGGTTTAAGGCGATGCCATCGTCGGTATCCGAATCGTTGCTGGCCGCATCTGCATCCGGTGTGACCGTCAATCCCAGAGACAAATTACCGGTCACACTATGCCGTGGACCTCCCGAAGCCTGTTTCGAAGCGTACGCGGGATCGGGTGCGTCGCCGTAATCGAATCCAGAGCCTAAGAAGATCGTGAACTGAGTGGTTCCATCAGCCTGGTTGCTTTGCAGCAAGTTGCCCACACGGTCGCGGATGGATACCAGGTTCAAAGCTCCGGCACCCGTAATTCCTTGAGCCCCATTGATGACGATTCGAGAGCCGATCACCGAGAGCGTAACACCCACTGGGTTTTGAGCCAGTATTGCATCGGCCAGTTGTTGAGCGATGGCAGTTGCCGTGGAGGTCGGAGCCACAGAGATTGGCAAAGGTACCGAGGCCAATTGACCAGGAGCCCCAATGGTCAGCAGACCCGTGTTGGTTAATTCAATCGAGTAGCTAGCATCCCCATTCAAGGAAACACGACCAAAGCCGGCATCGGTCGGGCTCAGCCCAAGTCCTGCACCACCAATCGCACGCACCAAGGCACTTGCGATCACGTCCAGCGAGGCTCCCGCCGTGTATGTGACTGGTACATAACCAGGATTGACTAAACCACCTCCCGTATTGATTTCGAAGTTGACCACTTGGAATGGGCCACGTCGAATCGCAAATGTTTGTCCGTCAACCAAGCCAGTTGGAGTGGTCGTGTTGGGCGCTACGGGAATTTGCAATCCATAACCAGTCGCAACACCAATTGACCCACTAACACCGAGTCCCGAATCGATCGGATCGACCGAGCTGAGCGGATTCGAGCCCATCAACTGCAGACGTGCACCATCGCTGGCGGTGGCGGTGACTCCCAAATTCGCACTGTTGATCGCGGCGGCAAACGCAGCCGAAACGCTCGACAATAGCATGTTGGTTCGCAAGACCACCGGAATACGACCGGGCAATACCGCGTTGTTGGTATCCGTTTCGAAAGTGACAGTCCGTGTTCCGTCATAGATCGAGAATGATGTCCCGTCGGTAATGACTGGCACGCCATTGAGCGTAGGAACGACCAAGGAAATCCCTGTCTCCACTTCCAAGACGATCAAATTACCCGCTTCATCGATAATACTGACCGAGTCACCGTCAACGTACTGATCACCATCGGAAGCAATCAACACACTGTCGTTGCTGTCGAGCAAGCGAATGGTGTAAACCGAATCAGGCTTCCACACGCCGGCCAAAGGTGTCAAACGGATCACGTTGCTCGATGGCTGATAGGAGAAGAGGTAATCTACTCCTTCCACCAACGGCTCGTTATCTCGGAACACCAGTATTGAAGAGGAAGAAACTGATCCATCAGCGATTCCAACACCCGGAGTTGGATCTGCGGGTGCCAGTCCATCGATTAACTGAATCTCAAACGCATCGGTTGTCTTACCGAAGAACGAGACGACATTGGTTGCTGGATTAGTATCCAGGCCATTCGCGTCATTATCACCTGGCAATACCAATCGTCCAACCGGACCCGCTTGATCAGCACGATCGGAAGCTCCGCGATCCTTGAAGACGTTTTCGCCCACACCGCTTGGAGAATCCACATTGGGATCGTCAACTCGCAGTTGTCCGTTCACATCCAATCGAGGTGCCAAAATCGGCGATGGTTCGAGACTGATCGACCGACGCACGGTGGCCATGGAAGGCCGATCGGGCAACGAATCGAACGAACTGTCAATGAGTGGCGAACCAGCAGCCGGATCGAAGACCATTTCCGTCGGCGAAACGAACACGTTCAAGGCCGGATTAATCACTTGCGTTGCTTGGCCCAGTTGTGCCGAACCGTCGATATTGAGCGAATTTCGATAGAACGAATTTCCGCCGCTGACTGTTTGGCTGCTCGTGGTATCGGCTCGCAGCCCCGAATCAAAGTTGGCCAACACATTGTTCATGACGGTTGGTGCAGCATTCTGCACAACATCGATACCGACACCTCCTGGCGCGTAGACATCAGCAGGAACGGTTGATAGCGCGCCAATTGCATCGATATCAGCACCGGTGGACAGCGAATTGCGATCACCTTGACGCAAATCAGTCACCCGCACGAATGACAGACGATCCTGCGAGGTGAATCCAAACGCATCCAAATCGATGCGATTGGTCAATCCACCCACGGTGCCTACAGGGATAAAGATCACCCCGTCGCGGCTTACTTCCACGCTGACCGATTCAATGGCTCCAATTTCGAACACTGCCAAATCGGGTGCAGAGGTGCCATCGCCAGTCAAATAATTGTCCGTAAATTGGACCGTCAAGCTGCCACCGTAACCGAGCGAAACAGAGCCGGTACCAGTGGTGGGCTCAGAACCCGAGTTTATTACATCGGGCGCACCCGTGGCGTTGGCCGAATTCTGGAACAATGCATCAGGCGCGGGTCCACCACCCGCACTTGGATTGTAAGCCACAACCGAATCGGCAAACGAGACGGTGCCGTTGGGGAACAACAACCCTTGGAAGACTCCTGCCGGTGTGGTTTCCCCGGCACTGATCCGTCCACCCACCAACGTATTGTTGATGATTCGGTCCACAGGAACTGGGTTCAACGAGGCGCTCGTATCAGCCAAACCGCTAATACGAATCGCACCTGCACCGTTGTATGCCAGTACATTGCTTTGCACCACAACACCAGGAATCTGACCGTTCTGATTTAATTCAACCAGATTTCGTGGGTAGCGGACCAAATTGTCAGTGGTCTGACCATCGTTGGTTGAAGAACCACCATGGTTTAGATCGATACCGTATTGAGATGCATACGAGAATCGACTGCTCTCGATGATGATGGTCCCTTGGTCGTCCAATTCACGATTGGAATCACCACGGCCAGTCGCAGTGACAACTTGCAGCACGCCGGAGACATCTTCAACCACCACACTTCCGAAGAGCTCGACCGTCGATCCCGCTGTTAGGCCATCTGCACCAACAGCAACCGATGCAGTGACCTGCAACAGAGCTTGAACGGATGGCGAATTGATGGCAGTCGCTATTGCGGCAGCCACTTGATTCGATGAACGGGACGACGTGGTGCTACCATCGAACGGTACACGAACGTGCCCTGCTACGACGCCACCTAGACTTCCTTCCAAATCAAATTCGAAGGTCAACTGACGAACAGAATCGCTGATCGTGAATGTCATGCCATCGACCAGGGCACCTGCGGAAGGTGCAACTAAACTCGTCGATCCTGCTGCCTTACGGTCGTTCGTATCAAACGTGCGGAAATAGCTCGGTACCGGTGCACCCGACGATGGATAAGAGTATTGAACGTACTCACTACCATCACGAATTTCCAACTGATACGCGCCGGTTGAGATACTCAAATTACTGCCCGGTGCTAGGCTGGCGGAGAACGTATCGTTCCCAGCTGTTGCCCCTGTCACCATTTCGCCACGTTCGGCAAAACCGATCACAAAGTCATCGAGGAAGACTCCTTCACCCGTGTTGGCAATCGCTCGGCTTGGTCCCAAGGATCCGAATTGATCCCCTTCAAGATTACCCATTAAGTGGAACGGACCAACATCATTGATGACCAAATTGCCCACTTCAATAGCGCTGCCGTAGGTTGGATACGCCCCGGTCACACCGCTAGAGAAATAGCGAATCAGTACCGTTTGCAGCGCTCTGGCGACTTGGTTTGCCGACATGTTCATGGTCAACGGCAATCGAATATTGCCATCGGTCACACCCAATTCACCATCAACTCGTGCCAGCGTTGCATCACTGGAGGATGTCGACGACACACCAACAAGTTGCAAGCGATTACCACTCTGCAGAACATTGAATGCTGTCGTCGTTGTAACGTCGACTGCATAAGTCCCACCATTCGTGGACGACAAGACGGTTCCAGCAATATTGGGATTATAAGTACGGCTGGTGCGTGTGCTGATTCCGATAAATACTTCACGATCTTCCGTGACGGTGTAGCTCAGAGTCGCAGTGGTTCCGTTGCCGGTGGTCGAGACAAGTTCTCGACCTGCTGAATCAAAGAAGCGAATGTTTGGCTCAACAAAACCACTGGTTCGCTGCACGTTCACTGTGAGAGTCTCACCGGCATACATTTGAATGCGCGCCATATCGACGTCATTCAATTCTGTGCCGAGTGCCGACCCGATTCGACCCGTCGCCCGAATTACCGAATCACCGACGGCTCGAGTCAATCGAGTCGCCTTGGCAATTTCATCATTCCCTTCGGCTAGATCTGTCGTTCCAGCAATGACAGTCGCGGCAGGTCGGTTGGCCAAAATGGCCGCACGCAATAGCGTCGCAACATCTGCAGCAGTTAATTCATTAATCGTCTTAGCTTCATTCGCTGGTGTCGCCGGATCATCGGCGATTTCCAGCAACACTTCGACTTCACCAGCGGCGATCGTTCGCAAGCCATCGCTCAGCACAAACTTCGTACCATCAACATCGACCACCACGCGGGCACTTGCTGCACTACCAGGTACCCCGCCATCAGCCAACGTATAAAAATCGGCAAATGCCAAGCCATTCGACAGGACCATCTGTGGACCGTAATCAAGCTCGATCACGCGACCCGATACTGTGATGGTTTGCCCATCTTCGTACACATCACCCTGGCCCGTTCGCAGCTGTACTGTGCCATTGGCAAACTGTCCCGCACTTGCAAACTCGATTCGCAACTTCAGCGAATCCAAGCCCGCAAAATCGGCTAGCGCTACGCGTGCTTGTCGCCAACCTGCGTTGTCAAACAGTCGAGTATCGGCCGGATCAGCGACAACGTTGTTGCTGGCAACCAGCACCGAGTCGCCGTCTTGTGTGAGCACATAAACATTCAAGACGTCGCGGTCATCAATATCGCTGTCTACACCGTCGGTCGACAACAAGTAATTGAAATACAGGTAAGGTTGGTCCGCAGCAGAGTATCCTTCCAAGCTAAATTCCAACGTCTCCATCGCCCCTGACGCACCGCCAGGGAAGTTGAACGTATTGGTTACTGGCTGGCCATCCTGTCGTGCAGTTGCACCTCCTTCGTATCCAAAGTACAGACTGTTCGTACTATCGACTCGCCCACGCGTGCCAAAGGGATCCGCGTTGACTCCATGTCCCGTAGTAACACCATTACTCGATTCCCGCTGCGAAACATGCCAGAGGTTGGAATCGAGTGTCGACATAACGATGCCATCGGTTGTCCCCACGTTCGTGTCGACGCTCGAGACACCTCCCTCAAATACTGGCTGAAGCACGCCGGCAGTGTTGAACGCGTACATGCGACCATTGCCATCCGCTGCGAAGAACAGATCCGCCATCGACCGAGTAACCGAAGTCCCCGGAGTGGTCCACGTATCGACGTAATTCAAATTCGGACCATTGTCCATGCTGACGAAGTTAATCCCCAGCAGGTCAGTTGCGGTTTCCACGTATCGGCCAATGTCACCGGGTGCCTGATTAGGGGCGGCGGCTGAGTTTCCGACCAATGGATTAGATACAACGTATAGCCGACCTCGATCCGTAACGCCATATAACAGCCCATTTAGCACGGATAAGCCTGTGACGTCACCACCCTGCTGTGATGTCGTGTTCTGTAATCGCAAAACGTTTGGCGACTCAAGATTGGCGACTACTTGACGAGTAAACGTGATGCTTCGCCCAGAGACCCCAGTCACAACATCCTGACCCAGTGCATCGGCAACAGCTTTCTCAACCCGTCGGGCGATTGTGTTGGCATCATCGGAGGCCAAGAAATCGATCGCTGCACTATTTACGCCGACGGTGCTATCGGCAGCCGAAACAATGAAGATCCCAGCGGGCACACCCGAAAAATCGTTCATACCAACCGCGCCACGGAAGTTCATGCGATCGCCCGCAACTCCCACCGCGACATCTGGATCTGCACTCGACGCGGCGACGATTTCCGCAATAAATGTTTGCTGCGAAACGCCTTCTTCCAGCCGGACTGCGACCGAGGTTGGGATCGTCAGACCATGATCACCATTGAAGGCCACACCTACACCAGTCGTGGTGGGTGCAACGGTCGTTGAATCGCCTGTCAGGCCAATGCTGCCCGAGGTACCAAGTACATTGGGAACCACACCCAAGCCAGACTGAGTAATCGCGGTTGCCAGCGCATTGGCGACTTGCCCAGCACTCATTGCAACCGTATAGGGAACGGCAACGTGTCCCGCCCCAACCGCTGCACCGGTCGTGAATTCGAAAATTCGCGTTAGGCCGCTCGCTTCGCCGGCCAGTGTCAATGTCGACCCACTTTGTAGAGCAGCGCCACCTTGAACTTCGATGGATCCGCCCGTTTCAAACTCGTAACGCACGCCATTAACGGTGTAGAAATTACCGTCTTCCACAAACCGTCCCGCATCAGCGTTGTAGTTCACACGCAGGTCGGGCCCGCTATTGAACTCAAACACCGTTCCACCAACCGTAAAGGTCATACCATCAATAATTTGACGGGTGGCCCGACCCAGCGAATCAATTGTGGTCGCAGGGCTGACGTCCAACACGATGCGGTTAAACGCAGGGTTATTGCGATTGGTATTGATGTAACCACGCTCGACAATATCGGTGCGGGCACCATTGAAAAGCGCTGTAAGATCGCGATCGATTGCAGGTGAACTGTCCGCCTCGCCGGTTAACGCGTTGTAGCGATAAATGATATTGCGATCATAGGCACTATCGTCTGCTAACTGAACCGTGCCCGTACCACGTCGCCCCACTAGCAAGCCCTGCGCGTCATCAAATAACGCCAAAGCCTGAACTTGGATGCCCACTCCAACACCGGTGTCCGTGGTAAAAATGTTGGCGGGACCGATGACGGTTTGCTGTCCTGTCTCCGAACTAATGCGGACATAAACAGTTCCTAGGTCAGTGCCATCGAAGCGGTATCCGAACAATTCACCGCTCGATGAAATCGCAATGTCTTTCAACTGATAGGGCTGAGGCCCTAGACGACCGAAGTCTCCATAATAAGTGCCATTGAAGGGATTGCTCATGCTGAGCGCTGGTTGGTCGCCAGCAATCCCAGACGAGAGCGTGTACATCACGAGATCGTCAAGCGTGAGCGGAATCGCCGATTGGTTGTTGAACAACAATGTGGGCGAATTCGGTGCACCCGCTATATCGCCTGTTTGTCCCAATCGATCCGCACCAATGTGATCTTCCGCAATCCGTCGAACTGAAGAAATCGGTTCTAAACGCAAGTTCGGATCGATCACCACACCACCGCCGGCAGTGTTTGAGAAGTACTGATTCAGCACACTCGGTGTTTGACGATTGTTCGAAACCGCAACGAAGTAACGTCCCGATGGCAACTCGGCCATACCAATGTAAGGATCGTTGGTTCCAGCAGATCCCCGACTCAAATCGCTGCTGTCGGCACCCATGCCAGGACGAGGCTGATCCTCGGCAATGTTGCTGTCCAAGCCAGTCAGCACCAACCGACCGTTGGCATCGAACACATACAACGACATGTCGGCCCGTGCATAACCATCAGCGTAATCAATATCAAATACCGTGGAGAGGTATTGCGATACGGTGCCGGAAGGCAATTGTTGATAGGCAATGTCAAACTGATACCAATCGACATCGGTCGCGGCACTGATCGCACCACCAACAGTCAAACTCAAGCGATCGCTAGCAGCCAAATTGGCCGCTGCTGGGTTGGCTGCATCCACCGATAAGGAATAAGGACCTAGCGGCTGTGAATTGGCTCTTGCATCGTTGGCAGCTGCAGTCTCTTGTTCTTCACCCAACAATGGCGAATGGAACGGCTGTCCAATAATCTGCAAGTTGGTTTGTGCATAACGCACATCGCCAATACGGATCTGAGTCCCGGGGAACTCGTCGGCCTCACGTAAGCGAATTTGCAAGCGATAAGAACCCATTGTTAATCCACCACGAACCAACGGACTATCCGCGCCCGTCGGCACTCGGTCACCACCGTCAGCATTGCTGCTGCGAACGCGAACGTGATAAAGATTTCGAGATCCTTCGTCTCCAGGCAAAATCATCCGCAGGCCAGCATCTTTCTCGTTGATGCTGTATTCATCTTGAGCAGCCGTCAGAGTTTGCTGGCTCAAGGGAATCGAATTCATCGAATTGATCGAACTGGCATTCAGCGTCGGATTGCGGAAGATCTTCGATGGATCCAGCACTTCTTCAGCCGAGTTATCCGACGACGCCAGCACATTGCCGTTAGCATCGATCAACTCAACCACCGAATCCAAACTCAAGGCAGTGCGGTCGATATCAAACCACACTTCGCTTCCCGCCCGACCAATAAACGAATATACGTCCACGTCGGAGCGAGTCGCAATATTCCCGTCAATCACAAATCCAAGGCGTTGATTCTCGTCACCACCACGTGACTCAGCGGCTAATTCCCCTAAGAACTGCGAATTGCCCGGGATCGCATTGCCCGTGTTGCCAACACGAGTGGTCGACTCATTTTCAGGAGCCCCCACAACGTTGCGATCGCTCGCTCCCTCCCGAATTGTCACTCCTTGCCATAAGCCAGATTCTACCAGTGCACTGGCTGCACCTGGATCACGCGGTACCAACTCCAAGAAACTGGTAATCGTCGCGTTGAATGCGCTAGGGTTAACGTCCCATGCAAACGCTGTCGTCACATCGCCCGGTCCATAAACCGTTCCAAACTGAGCATCCGCTTGCTGGGGCAGGGTGGTCAGGTCAATGTTTCCGTTGGGAAGATACTGAGTCCCTGTGGTCTGAATATCGGTCAATAGATTGACGTAAGTATCAGCCGCCCAACCAACATAGTTCGCATTGTCTAGGAAACGACCATCTTGAGTGTAATAGCCACCCTGAGCAAAACCGATGCGTCGCGCGCCGTCGACCGTGTAAGCTCGGTAATCGGCCTGTCCCGATGTGCCCACGGTGAACAGAATATCGTCGCTTACTGCTTCAACATCTTCGTCTAGGTAATTGACCAATCGCAGACTTCCCAGAGTCTGGCTACTCTCAAAACTCACTGAATTGAACAGCACCGGAACGCCATCCAAGAAATAGGTCTCAACGGTCCAGTTCACCAAACCGTTCTGACCATTGAACGTACCCTTGCTCTGGACACGGTCATCAGCAATCAGGCGAGGTTGTTGCGTGATCACGGTATTGCCAAGAGAAATACCGGTCCCGTTGGCACCCACATCAATCATGTTCAAGAAGTCAAACACGTAGTCTTGATCGATCAGCAAGCCGCCCAGTGAATTGACTGTCACACCACTCTGCAGCAGATCACCACCGGCAATGGGCGTCCCACCAAAGTACCCAGGAATATTGACGCTCACATCGTTATCGATGCGAACGCCATTGTTCACTTCTGGACCAAAGGGGAGTTGAGCAAAACCTTCCACTGTCGCCTGTGATGCCCCAAATAATCCATCATTGTTGGTATCAACCTGCGCTACGCCGGTAGGAGTAAACCCAGCACCAACCGAGTCATCCGCTAGAGTCGTCAAGACCACCGGGAAATCGGGGAAGCCAACGATTTGTAACGAACCACCAATGCGATCACTGGTCGCGGCTAATTGGCCAGCGGAGCTAATCAAGGACCCGCCCGCCACAATTCCAGCCACACTGTTATTGCGGCTCTCAAATTTCACTACCAAGCTTGCTTCTGGGCTGCTTTGCAAACGCATGCCGCCGAAAACGTGCTGGTTGGGAATAGAAATGGTATCGAGAACCACATGTACGATGTCGACATCGTCGAAAACGATTTCTGTAGTTGTTTCACCACCCCGCACATGCAAACCATTGATGTCGTTGCCATCTAATTGATTGCCACGAATCATCGGCCCAAAGTTCCCACGGACATCCAGACGGTCTAGCGAACCGGTCGCGCGACCTGGATCATTCTGCGACGTGAAACCCATCGAATTCACATCGATCGTAATCGCAGCCCCAAGGCCATCCAAGAAAACGTTGTTGACAATCGTTGGCGATGCACCACGCACGAATACCGTTCCAGGCGAATTGGTGCTGCGGCCAGCTCGATCAGGGTCCGTTACATCCGTCCCTAAACCGTTCATCTCCAAGCGAGAATTGGACATGCGGAAGTCGGCTTGATGGACTTCGATGGCATTGAACGATGCAAAACCACCCTCGATTCTCGTTACGCCACCCGCACCAGAGATCCGCGCGTAATCGAGATTCCCAGAGGTCGCATAACCAAAGTACAAACCGCCCCAATCACCAACAGCAAGCTCCAGTATTTCTGACTTCGAATCTGTTTTAAAACTTCCCCCAGCACCATATCGACCGTCATTCATTCCGGTCATAACAATTGGCAAACCGTCGCTGCCTTCAGCGATAAATTGCCCACCAAAAGTCGTTTCAATCCGCGCGCCATCGATCTTCAAAATCATTCCAGGATCAACGGTCAACCGACCATCCTGACGTGACCGCAGTTGTACGGGTCGATCGATGAGCAATGCACCACTTAGCGAACCATTGTCAATAAAACTGGTATTGCCACCGTTCAACACACCTGCCAACCGGAAATCACTCACAACTCCGCCAGCACCGACCGTCGCCCGATAGAGACGACGCGAGGTAAAGTCAGAATTCAAGGGAACCGTGGGGAGCTGGGTCAGCGCAATCGCGCCAACGGCGGACGTCGTCACGGGAACGGTGGCGCTACTAGCCGGTGTTTCATTGCCGTTGGCATCGACATACGCAATGCGATAGACGTAGGTTGCTGGTGCTAAGAATCCACCGCTCGTTGCCGCCGTGCGAATCAATAGCGACGGTGGTACCAAGGACTCGATGACCGGACCGCCCGGCGTACCTTCAATGATCAAATTCTCAGTGATCACGTGGACGATATCGGTATCGTCAAATCGAGCCTGACCTGTCAGCGTGGTAACATTCTCGCCCGTTCGAGTGCGAATGCGAATCAACATCCCGTTGATCGAATTATCGACAATCGTGTTGTTGTGAATGTCGGGACCGACTCGACTGAAATCAGGAGTAAAGCCTGTTTCACCATCGGCAACGTAATCAAAGAATGTGGTTTCAATAAAGGAATTGGGAGTCGCTTCAATCGCAGAATCCGAACTTCGGCTGATGCGGCTGTAAGCAATCGTCGGCCGGAGAATATCGATTTCAATCGGCGAAATGGCTTGCGGCGCTCCGACCACCGAAACTTGACCACCACCGTACCGAATATCTGCACCGTAGATCTGATTCAAGAAGACTCCTTGAGCCTCCAGATTGATACGGCTCTCGTCGGCCACATCCAAGTCGCCTCGGAAATCGATCCCACCCCAATCGCCCGACTGAACGGCTAAGTTCTTCGGGGAATTGCCCGCACCAAGGGTTGCATCGTTGTAAGAAGTGAGGAAGACCGAACCGGCAATCGGTTCACGCAACGCATCGGTGGCAACCAAACCGTTGGATTCCACAATCACAGGGGTACCCAAGATTTGCAGTGCCGCACCGCTTCGATCCACTGTGGTTGCATTGCTACCGACAGTGATATGCGAATTGCGGAACTTGAGTACCGCACCCGCATCAACCACCATCGTGACTCCCTTGGGCACTTCGATCGATCGACCGTCAGCCAAAGTTTGTCCCAATGAATTCACACCGATTTGATAGGAGAGATTGTCAGCAGCTGTACTGATCCTTCCGTCCGCACCACCGTTGGCCGCAACTCGAATAATGTCACCAGGTCGCGCTATCGCAATCGCCTGATCGATCTCACGAAGGGGAGCTGTTATCGCACCCGTGCCATTAGCCGAAACGGCCGCCTTATCTACAAATATCGTTGCCGGTGTGACAGCGGCACCGGCCGTGGCCAACTCCAGTGATCGCAGCGATGGGTTCAATGGCTCTGCAGGTTGGTACCAGAAATCAAAGACTCCGCCTGGCTTGCCATCGGCATCTCCATCCAATGGAACTCCCGTACTGTCGACCAAGCCTTGAGGACGATTGGGACGGACGGTCAAGCGAAGCTGATAATCCCCTTCGCTGCGACCACCAAAACCCGTATTGCTGATCACGGGATCGTAGCTCGTATTGCCACTGGCGCTGACACCCAACACATAGGTGCCCGCTGGCAATTGCAAGTCGATCAATGAGTCATTGCTGCTGTAATCGTCGTTACTAGCGATTTCGTCGTATTCATTGGTCGACGGATTCAAACGATACAATCGCAGCGCTGTATCCAACAGACTCACACTATCGGCGCGCTCTGCAAATGTCTCTGCAGACATCTTGCCGGGCTGGTCTAAGGTAAACGAGTAGAGGTCAAGGTCCGAACTCTCCGGACGGTACAAGTACTGACCATGCAGAATGTCGACTACGCTGGGATAGGTAGCTTCCGTCGCCGAACCAGGATTCAACACAAACGTGCTGCTCTGCGTTACCGGCTGTGGTAAGTCGTCGCCGTAGCCGTAACCCAGCAATTGACCCACTAATAACAACGCACCCCGTGTGAACTCGCCGCCAAAACGATCGTCATCCGATTCGTCAAAGTTTTGGAAATCCAATACGCCCAAATCAGGGAAGACGTTTGCATCAGGCCCATCCGGTCGGAACGCGGCAACAATATCTCCCGTTGGGTTTTGACCGCTCTGCGCATCGCCGTTGGCACTATAAAGATCGCCGACCACGATTCGAGTCACATCGGTCGATGCATCACCATCATAGAGGCGTTCGATGAACTGAATGCCCAAGTACTCACTGAACATCATCATCGCTTCGCGAACGCGCTGCTTCTGCTCTTCAGTGATCACATTGAAGTAATTTTTCTGTGTGGCTCCACCCGTCGCAGGATCTGGACCCAAATAGCTATCAGGGAAGCTATATACAAATTCGGTGATGCCAGGTGTGCTGTCCGCGTCACCTACTAAGTCACCATTGGTATCGAGGCGGTAATAGTCCAAAGGCAATGGACCGACAAAGCGAGAAATATCCTCAGGACGAACTTCGCGACGGCCTGGCGCACCCTGACCTCCTGGCAAATCGAACGCAAAGGCCGCATTGTTCACAATCGACCCATTGACGATCAAGGAACGCGTACCACCAGCAAGCGATCCTAACGTGGCGCCAAGGTCATAGGCTGTGCCAAACGTCTCGCCAGTATCAGCTGGAGAATTAACCAAGACAGGCGCGTCAGAAAGTGCTTCGCTCGTCCCCACACGCAAGCGGAACGCACCGCTCAGGAATTCACCCGTTGCCGACGTTGGGTCTACCAAACGAGCAAGACCCGATCCAAATCGTAACGTGGCAATGTTGGTCAATCGATCGTAGACAACCGACTGCGGCTTAATGACTACGTCGGTACCCAAACTGCCCTTGAAAACCAATTGGTAGTAATTGACGTTCTGTGCCGCACTCAACAACAAATCATCATCATTGAAGTGAATGTCGATCGTTCCGGCAGCTTGCGATAACTGGCCATTGGCCGCTCGCTTCACCGGCTCAGGGACTACCGCCAAGACCTGCGGACCCAGATTCAATTCAAACTGGATTCCCGTGTCGATTCCACCATTGAAGGCTTCTCCTAAAACATTGGTCAAACGATTCGCACCAGCACCAAGAATATCGATGCGATAGGAATCATCGGGCAACGCTTCGTTGAATCGGAAAACGACTTCTCGCGCCGAATCACCCAGCCCGACATAACCGGGAGTCAAGACAATGTCGCCCGCGCCAGCTAGCAACAACGGGGCAAAATTCGACGGCAATGTGGAGAGACTCGTCGAACCGGAACCTGATTCCAATACTGCAGTGACCAACAACGACGCGTCCGGATTGGAATTGATCGCCGTGATAAAATCATTGACAGTCGATACGTTCCCGGCCGATGAATTGATCTGAACTCCAATCGTCATCCCCTGCACGGTGACAACTGGATTTGCGGGTCCACCAAAATCGCGTTTCGTGACGTTGATTTGAATACCGCGACCCTCTGGCCCCGGATTCACGGCAATCAGCCGGATAAGCGTCCCGTTGGTGGTTCCCAATTCTGTTAACGCTTGAGCCGCATTGGCTCCCTGCAATGTCAACCTGGACCCACTGGTGGCCGTAGTGCCAATCGCAGTCAACGAAGGCCCACTGACCAAAATCGCTTCGATCTTGCTGCTCGCAGAACTCGCCGATAATGCCGTCAATAAATCTTGAACACGACTGGTGCGAGTCGGATTGCTGTTCAACTCAATCTCAATCACACCGGCCGATTCGCGTATGATCGGCAAACTTGATCCCGTACGGTTCACCGTCGTGATCAATATCTGCTGACCATTGCCCCCAGCACCAGGCAACTTCGAACGAAACTCGACGATCGCACTCCCCCGAGTACCAAAGTCAGTCGTCGCAGTGGCCGATTCAAACGTTCCGTCGGCGCCCGCGCGGGTGATTCGAATGCCGTCCAATGTCGCTGGATCAAGCGACGTCGAATCATCAAATCGGAAAACCAACTCGCGCGGAGCTACCGTCAAGGTCGAACCGTCAAACAACAACGTTCCCTCATTCGGCTGAATCCCCGTCAATTGGGGACCCACCGCGAACAACTGTCGTTGCTCTAACGTTTCGAGCAAGCTGCGACGGACCAATTCACGTCGGCGCCGCTGCAAACGGTCCCGGCTGCTGGAGGAAGTGGCCGGGGAATTTGAACGTCGTGAACCCGTATTACGGATGGTCATCAACCAACCTCTTTTTGAGCCAATACTGGCGAACGATGCAGGGTTTTAAAGTCACAATATCGCGACCACTCACGGACCCATTTCCACGCTCCGCAGAGCCATAAAGCAATTTCATTTGCTTCAAAATGGAAAAGACAGCGAGAATAGGTAAGCCTGTGGCGCTTGGGGTGGATTGTAATCGGGACCGCGCTTAGTTCAACGAAAATCAGCCACAGGACTGTCTTTACAGCAACCCGTGACGGTCAAATCGATCACTCAGCTTGGTCCAATTGCAGCGGTTTGGATTCCTATGCGGGGAAGAAAGTTCCAAGCGGAGGTAAACGTATACCAGCTTTCCCCACCTTTCCTATTCCGTCTACAACAGTCGAGACAAGCGAACACAGCCCTTACGGGTGGAAAGAAAAATGACCTTGCCTTCTAGCCGCGCCCCTTCGTAACCTCCCGTCCCTCTATCCTCGTCTCGTTAGGAGCGTCCGGTGGTGAAACTTTTTTTTTCTTGCATCTATGATCAACCACGCCCTCACCTACTTCTTTTGGGTGCATTCCTCGTAAATGGGCTGTCGATTCCGACATCCACCGCACAAGGTCCTCATTCAACTCAAGGGGGCACTTTCCTCCCTTATGGAGCGCGTCCACCAAGCCCCGATTCGCAGTTCAAGTCGCTGGGACAGGCAAGTGCCGTCGACAGATATGTTTCCGGGGGGAACCCGCAACCAGCGATCCCACCGAGCAAAACACTAGCGGAGCATCTTCCGGGGCAATTTACGGGGGTTCGTCAGACGGCCTACATGCAGAGTGGCTTTTCGATGCCAGGATTGGGCACCGGCGCTAATCCAACCAACGGGAGCTCCAGTTTGGATCAGCCAGCTCTGCAGCCCCTGACGCCAGGACCAACACCACCCAGCCTGCAGAATCCAGCACCGGGTTTTACTGCCCAGCCAGTACCGAATACGGCGCCGCCCATCCCGAATAACCCCGCTAATCTCGCCCCGGTACCGCGAACAAACAGCATTCCAAGCGGGAACAATTTGGGTCTGCCAGCTGGTAATGGATACCCCAATTCACCCAGCGACCTGACGCCGATTCCTACACCGCAACTGAATCCCAATTGGTCGACTGTGGACAACTGCGCCCTCATCAGTCCACCCTCCGGCTATCGGGCGCAATTTTGGGGGTGCGGCCCCGTCGTACCTGCGGGCGCAATTCCATACGATTCGCCACAAGTGATTGTGCCTGCGACGGTGATGCCTGGCAGTCCAGTTGCCGGCAACCTCTATGCCGGCAGCGTCGGCCCCAAACCTCTGTTCACACTGGGACAAGAGAGGAACAATGTCTCGTTAGGGCAAGGAATTATCGGACAACCGGTCGCCTATGTACCGGGGCAATATTTCCGAAATTTCCTTCGCTACATATCTCCGTAACCATTCACCTTCCGATGGAGGGAACGTCAATCCACCCTCCCGTCTGCGGGAGGGTCGCGGCGAGGCACGAGCCGCGGGGAGGGTTTGCGCAATCTCCGTCTCCCACAGAAAGGCCCTCCCCGGGGCTCCGCCCCGACCCTCCCGCTCGCCGCAGACGGCGACTCGGGAGAGTGTATCAGTCCACCCTCCCGTCTGCGGGAGGGTCGCGGCGAGGAACGAGCCGCGGGGAGGGTTTGCGCAATCTCCGGCGCGCTCAGAGATGCCCTCCCCGGGGCTCCGCC